>CAILLA010000285.1 GCA_903834925.1 uncultured Schlesneria sp. | reverse complement strand
CGGAATATTATTTGTGGCCCGGTTCTGTCAAGAAATTGACTCTTCGGCAACCACAGTTGTTCGAGCTTGTCACAGGGAACAGAGGTGATCTGATGGGCGACGTGAATGGAGAGCAGTTTGATCCGCCCAACGGACAGGACCCTGAACGGGATTATTTTTACCTCTTCACACCTCTTAGCGACATCAACTGTCGGGTCAACGTGAAAGACTACATTGCCTTCGTCGGTGCTATGGAGGACGCAATCTCTGCGCATTGCCGAAACGATGACCCGGATGACACGGTCAGTTTCCAAATCGGTTGTGCTCTACTTCCAGGAGGAAAAAAGCTGATTGAGATTGATGTGATTCCAAAAGAATCGCCGGCATTTCATGCTCGACAACTTGGCGAGGTGATCAACCAGATCGCTTCCCCTGAGGTTTCCAACGGACCAATCGTGTGCAGTCGGCGGCGGCATCATCGCGGACATCAAAAGCCATACGGAGGGTTTGGCATGCCGTTCGCGAGACTGGTACAACATCGAGAATCGATCTGGCTCGATACTCTTGTCATGGAGGCTTCTTCAACGCCTCAACCAAATCAAACGTTCTGGACCATGGTCACTAATTTCTTTAGAACTAAGCCCAAACTGATTGACACCGCCTCCGAAATGGAGCTTGGTCAAGGAATAAGTGGTTGCCTGAAAGAATGCAAAGTCATAATACTTTCCGGTCGCGCCAAATTAACGCGCGAATAACAAAAGATCATTCAAGGATGAGCACGTACGGAAATGGTTGTTTCTGAAGGCGAAGGTGGCGGGGAAGAAAGCACTTGTCAAGAAATCCACGCGGGTCGTTAAATTTTAATCGCCGCAGTTGGTGCCGTGTATAGGTACGCAAGGCCTCCGGTCGTACGAGTTCTAAAATGGATGTAGAAAACACGGAGGATGCAATACGAATTAGCATCCAAGCTCAGCGGACCCATCTACACCTGACGTTCACCGAATTGAATTGGTCATTTCGGTTTCTCACAGAGGCACTAAGACACGGAGGAGTGGTCAATCTCGTTCTCATGCATCTCCGTGGCTCCGTGGCACTGTGAGAGATCAATCCTTCGATCGACGTTAAATGTAAAGCGGGCGTACTCGCCTTGCGTTGACCGAATTGGTCGGCCAGTTTATTGCTGGTTTTTGCTTCTTACATCTCATTGCAAAACAGAAAAGTAGAAGGTCCCCTTTGTTTCGTCGGCGTGGGGAATAGCACGCTCTTGGACAACGAGAAACCACGAATTCGCATGAAACTGCAAATAATGACCCAACAAACGATTGATTATGCTACTGACAGCTTTTCTGACACCAGCTTAATAATTTATTAACACTGCTCAGGCACAATAAGTGCTATCCCGCACTGATAGCGTATCGATTTGACTTGGTATTTTAAAAACCCCAGTGAGAATCCTTGCAGAAATTGAGGCATGTTGTCAAAGTAGTGGTGCAATTCGCTCAAAGTGCATTCGCATACAAGGGGCCACAAATGAAACCATCGCACAAGCCAGTGACAGGCGCCGTTCCGCATTCTCAGGTCGAAGTCTTTCCGCCACGCCGAGACTACACTTCTCTATCGATTAAAGATCTACTTGACGCGCGTGATGCGTATCATGTGTACCTTTCAAGTCTGGAGAACGTTGTTGCCACTGCGGTCGGTCGCTATTTCATTCACAAAGACGACTGGTATGCCAAGCACGCACCTGATCCTGATCATCCACGGCCAACGGACTTTCCCCTTGTCAAGGAAGCGAAAAGTCTTGCCAATACGGTCATCCGGCCGTGGTCCTGGCCGGCGGTAATAGTGTTTGTGAAGAAGTGGGCCAGCGCGAAATCTCTCGGCGCCGATGCGGTTCCACGGACATTGTATCTGCCAGATGGCCGAGTGGTTCCCACGTGTATTATCGAAGCGTCGCCAGACGAATCCTTGCCTCCGGCTGCCATGGGACCGTTCAATACGAGCACGACGCTTGGCGGCGGTTATGCTTGCCTGCGAGACCACCAAGGTATGCAAAGTCTGGGTACAATCTCCTGTTTGGTTAAGAAACAGGGTTCGTACTTCGCCCTGACCAATCGGCACGTTGCCGGCGGCGACGATGAAGAAGTTCGCGCTCACATTGATGGTGAATACAAGAGTGTGGGAAAAACTTCCAACTTGGCGGTCGATCGCCGTGTGATGTCGGATGTCTTTCCGCGCTGGCCAGAATCGAACGTACTGCTGACTCTCGATGCGGGTTTGATCAAAATTGACAACATCAACGATTGGACAGCTCAAGTATACGGTATCGGCGAAATCGGAGATGTGTTCGATGCCACAGATTACACGATCACTCTCGATCTGATCGGTTGCCCGTTGCGAGCGTTCGGCGCCATCGGCGGACCGGCGGAGGGTCAAATTTGTGCCCTGTTTTTCCGTTATGCGTCACTCAACGGGTATGAGTACGTGACCGACCTGCTGATTGGCCCTCGACCTGGCAACGATAAGATGAAGCCACCGATCACGCTACCGGGAGATTCTGGCACACTGTGGTTTTACGATCCCGCTGCACAGTCTGCGGATCAACCCAATCAGGACTTCGATCATACGCATGTGAAGTCGGAACACGGAGAAAACGCTCCTCGGCTCAGACCGGTTGCAATGCAATGGGGAGGGCACCGGATCGTACTGCCCGATGGCAGCAAAAGCTCATACGCGATGGGAACATTCTTCTCGACGGTTTGTCGTTCGCTGGACGTTGAAGTCGTCCGCGATTGGAGCGTTGGTTTCGACGAGACGTGGGGAAAAGTCGGCCATTTCTCCATCGGCTGGAAAGCGTGCGATAATGTCTCCGGAAATCTGAAGACGCTCATGAAGGCCAATCAAAAGAATATTGGCTTCGGCGACGACGAAGTTGCAAAGGGTTCAACGTTCACTGTCGACCGAGACAAGTTCGTCCCTCTTGCTGATGTGCCGGACTACATCTGGGTCGTTGCGAGAGGAACTCATCCGAACGAAGCCATTCAGCATTTTGCAGACATTGACATCGAGGATATCGATGGAGGCAAATCATTGCTGGAGCAGTGTGCTGCTGATCCGAAATCGGTCGCAGCGAGCGTCTGGAAAGCCTACTTCGATGGATTTGCTGCTCAGGGACTTGGTCCCGAGGAAGGAGCTCTCCCTTTTCGCGTCTGGCAGCTCTACGATGCAATGGTCGATTACTTGAAAGCTGGAGATCTTCTGCGATTTGTGGCAGCGGGAGGAGTGATGGCTCATTATGTGGGTGACGCATCTCAACCACTGCACTGCTCGTTCATGCATCACGGAATTCCGCCGATGAAAACCTATAAAGGGCGGCAATATCCAGTTCCTCGTGACAGCGACGAATTTAAGGATTTCAAGACGACGCGTGAGGCGCAGATTCATTCCATTTACGAAGAAACGATGCTGGAAATTGACACCGCGACATTGCTTGCAAGTGTTGACAAGTCGCTCTCTTCGATGAACTACTCAGGCCCGGCAATTGCGTCCGGCCACGAAGCAGGCGTCGCAGTGATCCAACTGATGCACAGGTCACAGAAGCGGCTCGCGCCGCTCGATATTATTCACGCTGACGACCCTTCGCTCGGTCCCAAAGCTCGGGCCAGTCAACTATGGTCGGACAAGAACATTCGTAATGCCACAATCGAATCGTTGGCAGATAGCGTTTTAACATTGGCGGCTCTCTGGTCGGCGGCATGGAAGCAGGGCAAAGGCAATTCGATTGCGAAAACCTCGCTTGTAGAACAGGACCAGGATGCGTTGGATGCACTCGTTCGAAAAGATCGCAAATTTGTCCCTAGTTTGAGTTTGGATGACATGGCGACAAGCGGTAAGTTCGAGCCTTGATCGGCCGAACAGCAAAGGTCTTGACCGAATCCCGTTCGCATCCGCACCATCGCCCGACGCGCCTCAATCGGCCGCCGGGCGATTCGGTTTTGTCGTACCGACGCCATCTCGCGGGACGCTCAGGACTTAAGCGACAAAGCCCGCTGGACGTGGCTTGATTCGTCCCCCGTTGGCCATCAAAAGAGAATGACCGTGGGGACACAGCACGGTGGGCGTTCCGCATATTTCGATCGCTGCGCCGACTTCGTTAGCTTAACGCAAACCGCAGTCTTAACTGTCGAGCCAGTAAACAGTTAGAAAACGTTTTTCTTCAACCGAAAGTCCTCGCGAGATCGAACGTGATGTGTCCCCGGGGACGATCATTATTGGCCGCAATACATTCATATTTAACGGCTTACGATCGAGTTTCGCCTGCGACGAATGGTCGAGTTTTGATCGAAGTGCAGTGTCCCCATGGTCCATGGCCCATGGTAGTGCGTCGTCAAGACCTAAAGTTCGGGTTTTGTGCCACTGCATCGGAGTCTTCTCCGACGCAGTGTCTTCGACCTGTAAACTCGCAATTGTAAGACACTGAGTGACCGAAGACGGTCATTCAGTGGCACAAGATCTCGTTCGAGCCCCTGTTTTCTCGAAGAAAATTCCTTCACGGCGTTGCCGAATGGGGCTTTTCTTCTTTGTTAGGTGTGGGTTCCTGGGGCGGAAACCGCCCCAGGCTGTATTCGGTCGCCGCTAACGCGGCTAAAAGAGTGGATCGCTGCTGGAAAACCCATTTCATGAGCACCTTCCAAACGTTAAGAAATGATCTCAATTTGTCTATTGACGGGCGATATTTATCGTTGTATTGTTATGTCGGTACTTGTAGTTTCATGCCGACAGTGGTTTCCTCGTTGTTGAACCCGAAGCCAGCGGCGCAGGCGGATCGGTGTTCAGCCCGAGCTCTTGCAGACGCCGCTGGGATGGGATTTCGACGTTACGTATGTGAATGTCGATTGGGGCTTCGTTCATTGCTCTGATTGACTCGCTTCTCTTTGAGGCGCGGCGAGCCGAAGCGGCTAGAAAGTAGTTACGAGTGTTTAGAGAGTAGAAAGATCGGGACATCGAATTCTTTTCTTGGTCTGGTCTACTTACCACTTTCTCCTCATCCACTTTCTGGCCGTTTCGGCCCGGCTCGCCTTGATCTACGGAAACCAAAACCTGACGACGACAATTGATCTTTGACAATTTGGAAATCAAATTTCATACGGACCGAGCCGCCATCGTTTTTGGCGGACGATCCGTGGCGGTTCGTTGTTTGGCTTGTGGTTTCGGCGCGACGGGTTCAGCGTGGCCGGTGGTGCGTGGAACGTGGAAAATTCAAGAAGAATCCGGGGATTCACATCCCCGGCTCGCCTGGGAAGAATGATGAGTTTCGAACTGCGTCGAACTCGATCGAACTCGAACACCCCAAAAAACAAATAAATAATTGCCAAAAGCCTATGAATTACGAGGAATGGTCGAAGTCGATCGAACTTGATCGAACTTTGACACCAAATTTCTCGGCGACGTGATGACGGAAGACAGGAAGAGAAGATTTTTGAACAGAAGGAAACGAAGTTAACGAAGGGAAGAGAATGATCAAGTTGACCAAGTTCAAGTTCATAAAAAGCCTATGAAACAGGGAAGTTGGTCAACTTTGCCAAGTTGGCCAACTTCTTTTCGAGGACTTGGTGGGCCGGTCAAAGTGGCAAAGAGTGGTTACGAATGAGTCGAAAGTAGACCTCTGAAAGATCGGAAATGGCCTGGTTTCTGCCAATGTCGCGCAAGAGTCCCATCGTCGCGCAACGCGTTTCAAAAAAGGTTCATCAGAGCACTAAGGCAACCATGTGGAGAAATCGGAGGTCATTAATCATTAATAAGTCCCGACCCCGATTGCTGTCGCTGTAGCGTAGTTTTTGGTGTGGGAAATGCTGACCAGGATTTCGTTGATACCGAGCCGGGTTGCGACGTCGAGCGTCGTTCCGTGCAGTTGGATATAGGGTTGACCGCTGGGCTTCACCAGGACTTCGATATCCGTCCATCCGACTTCGTTTGTGAAACCAGTCCCCAGTACCTTCATCACTGCTTCTTTGGCCGCCCAGCGACCGGCGTAGTGTGGCGCGGGTTCACGGCGTGGCTGACAATGAGCGACCTCGGCGTTCGTGAAGACGCGAGCGAGAAAATGATCCCCGTGATCAGCGATCATTTTGGCGATTCGTTCGACTTCGACGATATCCGTTCCCAGCCCAATGATCATCCTTCCGATCCTTCCGCGATTTTTCCTGCGCCGACATTACTCACGCCGGCAGACAAGCTTCTAGACGACATCCAACCTGCTGCAATCGTTGCTGCAACCAATTCGGTAACCCAGAAACATTCGGGCCAGGGGCTGGTCCAATTTCCCAGCTTTTGAAGCCGACGCAAAAGATACTTTTGAAATCCTGTCACTTCTGACCGACGCTGGTTTTCGCTGCCAGGTGCATTCGATTGCTGTTCAAGTTCTTTAATCAAACGTGCGGCGAGAGCGTCTTTGCCTGATAGCCCAGTACTCGATTCGGCGAGCCGTGATGTCTGCCAGGTTGACCCAATTAATCCGCCTAATGAAAGCAGCATCGCTGTAACGACGATGAAGCGACGGCCTGGTTCGGCCTCAAGTTGCGATGCCATGCGAACGACAACCCATCCGACCACGAGACCGAACGCCATCGAAAACAGTCCGATCAAGCGGATGCGAGAAGGTGCATGTGCGGCAGCGATCGACAATGCCGTCACGGCAATGAGACAAGCAGAAAGCCAGATCAGAACGGAAGAACCGCCAGATCTGGGTTCTGTTTGCCCGTTGGCCAATGGAAGCTGATCGGGATGATTCATCGACAGGCTGCGTTCTATTTGTCGTCAAAACTAACTCTTGGATTCACGACAACGTACAGGATGTCAGAGACTAAAATACCGACCAGCGTCAGGATGGCGGAAAGCATCAATGTCGTCATGACAAGGTCGTATTCGCGACGTAAGACTCCTTCGTACGACAAAAGTCCCATCCCATGAATATTGAAAATGACTTCGATAATGACGCTTCCACCGACCAGGAATGGTAACAATGATGCCAGCAGGGTGATGATTGGAAACAGGCTGTTCCGCAGTGCATGGACCAGGATGACTCGACTCTTGCTGCACCCTTTGGCCTCGGCCGTACGGATGTAATCCTGTCGAATGACTTCGAGCATCCCTGCTCGCATTTGACGACTGACATAAGCCAGACCTCCGTAAGTCAGGCATAGCACCGGTAGCACGATGTGCTTTCCGTAATCAACAAATTGTTCAAACCGTGTCATCGAGTCAAAGTTTTGCGACTTCAGACCGAGGATGGGTAACGGCGACGATTCAAATCCGAAATACGACCAGAGCCATTTTTGCATGAAGAGTTCGCGCAACAGTTCTGCGACCCAGAAGGAAGGAAGGCTATACAGAATGAATAAGAACATTGTGGAGAAACGGTCAAACGTCGATCGGGGATATGCCGCACTCATGATCCCCAACGGTACGGCGGCTACGTAGATCAACGTGAAGACGATCAGATTCATCAACATCGTGATCTTGAGTGCTTCCCACAACTCGGTCCAGATCCGCTGTTCGGTCTGGAAGAAGATCATATCCCCATGCCTCAACCGATTGAGAAACAGGAGAAACTGCATTGGCAGGGGCTTGTCGAAGCCATGCCTTTCACGAAATCGTTTTTCCGCCGCCTCGGTACCTCGTTCTGCGTTCACACCTGCGGCCGCCTGCCCTGCACCGCCGAATTTTTCTGCGGCCGGGTCGCCAGGCGCGAGCCGGATTACCAGGAACGAGACCATCAGGATTCCGAACAACGTCGGAATCATCAGCAGAATTCGCTTGATAAGGTACGTGGCCAATGAAGCACTCGAATTTTAGTTTGGGATTGAGACTATTTATGAAGCTGTTCGTCTTTGGGGACATACCATTCGGACAGGTCGAATCCGGGTCTTAACCGATACCATTTCACGTTACGGAACCGCTTATGGTATGCGCCAAATTCCTTGGGTATCCACAAGAATGTATACGGTTGCTCGCTGTCGATCAGTCGATGGAACGACTGGTGAATCCGTTTCCGCTTGTTTTCATCGAGTGTGACTCGCAACATTTCCATCAGTTCATCGGCTTGAGGGCTTCTGAATGAAATGGTGTTACTGCCCCGTTTTTCTCGTGCCGCTTCCGAACTGTGCCAGATCTGGAAGGGGTCGCTTTCGACGGGCATGGCCCAGCTGAGTGTGACCGCATCACATTCTTTTGCTCGCAACTTTTCGATGAACGACGCCCATTCCATCGTTTGAATCTGCAGGTCGACCCCAACGTTTTTGAAATTCTTCTGCAAGATCTCGCACATTTGATCGGCCATCGGTTTCCCCTTGGGAAGCCGCAAGGTCACCTGAAACTTTTCGCCGTTCTTATCCAGAATTCCGTCGTTGTCTGAATCGATCCAACCCGCATCCGTTAACAGCTCACGAGCCGTTTCCGGGTCGTAAGCGATTGGCAACACTTCACGATCGTATCCAGGTCCAAACATGTACTGCGTGCCTGAAACAACAGCAGCAGCGCCGTGGAGTTTCTTATCAACAAATTCCTGCCGATCAAACAACATTGTCAACGCCATGCGAACCCGTCGATCCTTGAACGGCGTTGAGAGTTGGTTCCAGCCGACATAGCTGTAGCGTGGTGAGAACCAGGAGCCACGGACGTACGTTTCTTGAGTTTCTTTTTCCAGCGTCGGCCAATCCTCGAAATATTGTTCGGCCGACATGTCGTAGAAGAAATCGATCTCGCCGGCCTTCAATGCAGCAAGAGCCGAGACCTGGTCGATGATGAATTTCACGATGATTCGGTCAACATGGCCTGCTTTTGGAGGTTCCCAGTAATTCGGATTGCGGACCAGTTCGACACGATCACCCCGTTCCCACTTATCAACAATATAGGGACCGGTTCCCAGTGGGTGACGGTTATAGCGTTCATCGGTATTGAAGAATTTCCCAAATTCCTGGCCGCGAGCACTGATCGCTTTCTTGGCTGCTTCCTGTTCCGAGGTCAGCGAATCCAATGTCAGTTCACGGCCCTGTTCGCGAAAGATGGCCTCAAAGAAGTGATAAGGGGGAGTATAAAGCGAGATTCCGTAAGAGAATTCTGGAGCTTTGAAATACTGCTGACGGTATCGCAATCGAATCGCATGTGTTCCTAACGAAGTACATTCGACCAGATCGCTGTAATACGTTCGGATCGCATCCCCATCGACGTAGGGGCTGTTCAGCAAGGCATAACCGAATTCGACATCCTTCGTTGTAAACGGGGCGCCATCCGACCATTTGGCATTTTCATTGAGATAAAACGTTGTATAGGTTTTCTCTTGAACATCCTGCCATTCGCCAGCTTTCAAGGTCAGTGGTTCTTTGAGTGGATTCTCAGCCGTGGCCGGGCTGACGATCAACGAACCATCGTCTTTTTTCTCGGCCTGGCCGAACAGTTCGTCGCCGGTCTTAATCGTATATTTCCCTGCGGGAAAACCGCTGACTTCAAGCTGCCCTTGATCGTTGCTCCATTCGTGATAACCGGTCGTAGATGCCCCTGAAATCCGACCGACGGGGTAGACACCAACCCATACGTGCCCCAACGGTTTGCCATCCTTATCCGAAGTCACCAAAGCGATCTTCTTTGGTTCCGCCGGCTTTCCATCCACGGTTGGAGCAACTTCGTAATCGATTTCTAATGACGTCTGCGGGGTTCCCTCTTTCAGCGAGATCCGACGTTCCCGACCAGGATAGTCGGGTGATAGCTTGATCGAGTCTTCGACAATCCATTTCTTGGCCAGGCCGGGCTCAAACTCAAAATTCTCGTAATTCTGGCGGGCTAACCCTTCTTTAACGTATTGCATGATATACGTCTGAACGGCGGACGATTCTGTGATTGAATTCAACACCTTTGGTTCTGCGCTGAACCGGACGGTCAGTGTATCACCCGTGACCGGTTCGCTCGGTTTTCGCTTCGCATGTTCGTTGTCGACATCAAAAGGAATCGCGCCTGTCATCGAGTTCGTCAGGCCTTTTGCCGCCATCCGTGGAATCTTGATCCCGTTGACCTCAGTCATGATTTCGACTTTGGGAACATCGGGATAGTCTTCCCAGAAGCCTTCTTTGGTCGCTGCTTTCGTCTCAGCCTTGGTCTCTGGATTGGAGGCCTGTTTGGTCTCCGCTTTGGTCGGAGCTTTGTCGTTAGAGGTTACTGTCGATTCTGCGGATGAATCGGTTCCAGACTTTGTCGAATTCGCACCAGCGGGTGGGCTTGATTTGATGCAACCACTGAGCCCAAAACCACACAACGACAACGCCGCAATCATCAAGCAAGACCGAACCATAACGAGGCATCCTTCCCGACGTACAAGCTGGCTGACGGACCGCAGTCATCAAAGATCACGCGGCAAATGGGATTCTGGCAGAGCCGGCTCGCCTGAGCAAGGATTCGCGGAAGAGGAAGGCCTATTTGCTCATGGCAATGATCAACTCACCAAGCTCTTGTTCAAGCGAGATACCCGTCGCGGGAGTTTTTCCTGCCTGTCGATACCAATAATGGGCGTTGCTGATATCACCTTCAACTCGGTGAAGGTAGGCGTGGATCCAGGCACAATCGGACGAGGGATCGTCCTGGACCAGGCGGTGCGCCTGATCCCAATGACCGTGTGCGGCGTACCATAACGCTCGCAGCGGTACCGACAGCCCTGTGATTTCCTGTTCGGACTTTTCAATGAGGGGACGACTCATCCTGTGATCCTGGTCAATGACTTTGGTGTCAGGGGGCTTTGACAACTTTCGGCAGATGCACATTCACTTCGTTATGCATCGTGTAGAGGCGAAAACGGTCCCCATCATAGATCAACAGGCCGCTGGACTTGTTTTCGGCAATCGGCCGTAGCGGGTTTCCTGCGAATTTTTTCCAATGAATCAGGTCCGTGGATGTGGCCAGACCTGTGGACCAGAGACTGGACTTCTGGGGGTCTTCGGGTTTTCTGGCTCCATGATAGACTGCGTAATAGCGGCCTTTGTGCCGAATAATCTGATTCATTGCGATCTGATTATAATCATAATTTTCCGGTCCAGGTTGGATGACAGGTTCGTCCTGAACGTTGGTGAAGATCTTCGTATCAGAAGACCGGGCAAGCCAGATTCCGCGATCACCTAGTTCATAAAACAGATTCCATTGGCCATTCTCAAACCAGGCGGTCGGCGTTCCGTACGGTCCATCAGGAATTGGATCGCCATTAGCGAGCCGGACGTCGAGACGCCCAATCCGGTTCCATGTGATGCCATCACGTGATGTGAGTAGTTGTGCTCGATCCTCGGCTCCTTCCGCGAACATGTAATACAGTCCGTCATGAGGAATGACACAGACGTCCTCAACCCAATGCTCTTGATAAACGGGATTGTTGGGAAAACGCTGCCAGACAAATCCATCAGTCGAAGTGGCATAGCCGAGCATTTTCTGGCCGGGACGGGTTCCGTCGTATCCTGTGTACCACATCTTCCACTGGTCCCCTTCGCGAATAATCCAGCCTCGCTCGCGAATCTTGACATCCCAGTGGCCTGGACCTGAAGCCGTAAAAATGGGATTTTTTCCGCTGGGAACAAATTGAGTCAATTCTGGCGGAAAGTCTTCTTCAGCCAGACAATTGGATGCGGCGAATACGAAAATGATCAGCGCGACGACGCGTAGAGGTTGCATCAACCACTTTTTGAATCGTGCCAGACGACGATGATGGATGTGGCTGTCTGAATTGAGCGATTCGTGGCACGTCGTTCGACTGCCGACGGCTGATTTTCCAAACAAGTCATCTTTTGGGTTACGAAGCATCTTACCCTCGAGTCATGGTTCGCTATTCCTGGATTTCGCCGTAAACGTGCTGAGCACCCGCCAGCACCACGCAACCGTCGCAGGTCTCAAGCAATCGAGTGACCTCTCTGTCATTTTCGATCGGGGTCATAAACGTTCGTTCGACGAACTGACTATCAAGCTGGCTGAGCAGATAAATTGACGCCCAATCGGCGGCTGCGGCAATTTGTGATGCTGCAAGAACATCGGGAGGGGCGGCCTTCCGCAACGGTTGCAAGGCCGCTTTCGCCGAGCGACAGTTACCAATCATGTCGACCCCTGCACCAGGCTCTGCAGCCAGGTCCGAAAGGACAATAATCCTGCCACCTTGGACGATCAATTTTCGCGCCGTATCGACCGCAGCACCCAGGTCTGCCCATGTTGTTTCGTCACCACTGCCGGGGATCGCGACCAGTGCCGTTTCACCACGCTGGTCGAGCTGCACTCGCCAGTTTTCGTCGAGCAGCTTTCGGCCGCGCTGGGCTACTTGATCGGTATTCCCCATTAATACCCCAGCCATTCCCGAGTGACTTCGCGAAGGAAGGACCTGAATGGCAAATTGGATTCCCAGTAACCATGCGACTTCATTAACCAGTTGCCTGAGTGGTCGTTCATCGTCGGGTCCGAGTTCCTGGTGTCCCTGACCTAGTGCTTTGGCGAAGGCTTCGGGGTTTGATAATCCTGGGTAGAATGCACTTGTCAATTCGCGTCGACCGAGCATCGCATCAAACCCAAATCGTCCGATCGGTAACACAAAGTCGGCGTCGAGGACTTCGCGAGACAAATATAGCCGTTCCCCGGCTGCGCTCGACGCCAGATAGCCCGTGCCATCAACGAGTGTCGGATCATGAATTTTCCACGCGACCTGTTCGCGGATTCCTTCTGGCAACAGACGTCGAGGATCAGCGAGCTTCATCGGGGTCATCGACGCAGGCTGAAGGATGAGGACGTTTCCCGGTTCAATTCCTGCCGAAACAAATGCCGACCAGATACCGTTGATAATTTCCGCAGCGGACGGGACACCACGATCGAGCACGATGACGACGCGATCACCGGGAACCATCGCCAGTTCGAGTGCTGGAAATTCAATCGGATGATTCACCCCTTCCATCACCGCTGTTAATGGATTGGCAATCGGTGCCGGACCAAGATGCGAAAAGAGTAAACGTTCGCTCGACAGATCGCCTTCCCAACGTCCGGTGGCTCCATACTCGAGCGAAATCAGGCTCATTGTTCGGCACTTTCTTTTTGAACGCTGATCGGATTCGCCGACAATTCGACTCGCTGCAACAGGCCTAAACCAATCAGTTTGTCTCGACATTCATCGCGTTCACGGCAGCGTGTCAAATCTTGCCATGTCGGGTCTTGAACCGAAAGGAAATCGGCTTCGCTATAGGGTGGGGCCGATTTCGTTCTGGCCCCGTGTTCCGTTAATTTCTTAATGACTTCAATTTCGAGGCGACTGAGCGACGATCCACCAAGACGATAGTCCTCGAATGCTTCCCAGACGACGGGGAACAGAGGACGAATAATCTCGTGACCGATCGCCGTTGCGTACAATCGAATTTCCTCTTGAGCATGGGAATCCATCCGCAACGCAAGAAAATGTAACAGGTTGTGCAAATCCACTTTCCAGTACGCTTCGGTATATGTCGAAAGTGGCAAATCCTTTCTTGCTTGCTCACGAGCGACTCCCGCTGTAAGTCGAGCTTCATAAACTCGTCGCGATTGCTGCTGAAGCTGATGCTCTTCATCGGACAGTTGTTGCCCGACATCCGTTGGCAGCGGAACGTCGCTCCCCTGTCGGTTTATCGACGCTTGCGATCGCCACGCCGACGGCAATGTCGACTGTGTGGAATCGATGGCTTCCGAATATCGAGTACTGTACTCGTTGACATTCGCCGTCCGGTGACGAATCCATTGTCGCCAGCAATCCATCGGAACTCGAACCAGAAACTTGATCTCAGCCATTTCGAAAGGGGTGGTATGGCGATGTCGCAACAAATATCGAATCAACGACCGATCATCGGAAACTCGTTTCGTTCCCGCACCGTAGCTGACCCGAGCCGCCTGTACGACAGCCGAATCATTTCCCATGACGTCAACCAGACAGACGAAACCGTCATCCAGCACCGAGAACTTTTTCCATCGCAACTGCTCGACCAACGATAATGTCTCGGACATCAGACGAATCCTTGCAGAAGACTGATCGAAGTGGAACTATCGTCAGGTCTTGAGGTTGTGTCCATTTTTCGCGATGTAAACATCGAGACAAATGGCCGTTTCAACATACCGGCAGATCACGCAAATTAATCGAATTCGATTCCAAACACAGGTTTCCACCAGCGGGTCGGAAACTCTAGGCGATCATTCCGTCAAATTCTACCAACCAAATTTGTGTTTGACCTGCGTCAATGGATTTTCAATTCCCAATTAGGAATGGGGCCATCGGTCGAACTGCATCAAAATGACCGCTCGTTTTTAGTACAGTAGTTTCTAACGAGTTCGACGAACGTAAGACTGTTCAGTTCCGCTTTGATCTGAAAGTAACACTTTGCACGATTACCGCTTGACGTCCATTGAATCAGCTTGTTACAAAGTTTTTCGCGGAATTTGGGCCTCAAAACATATCGTTGCAATTTCGCAATCGGCTTCCAATTCTATGATTCTTACCGTTTGGATTCTGTTATGACCTCGGTAACAATTCGAGTGCTTGAAGGTATGGAGCAGGGTCGAGTTTTTTCTCGCGTTCAACTCCCTGTGACCGTTGGGCGTGAGGATGAAAACAGTATCCAACTGAACGATGATCGCATCAGTCGCTTCCATGCAAAGTTGCAGGACCACTCCGGTCGCGTGATCCTGACGGATTTGGATAGTACGAATGGAACCCGTGTGAACGGCCATTCCGTGCAGATGCGAGTCCTTCAGCCTGGTGATGTCATTTCGGTCGGACGGTGTGTTCTGCTTCTATCCGAGCAACATGTCAGCGATCCACGCGCAACACCCAGCGGTTCTGAAAACTCGCCGCAAACGACCTATTTCAAGGAGGGAAAGACCGTCGATGAAGATGACATCGACGTTGATGACGAGGATATCCTTGACCCCTTGCCTGGAGGATGGGTCGAAGAACAGGCCAAACTTTTTCCAAACGGGCCTCCCGAATTACCGATTGGACTCAATGCTCTGCAGCAAGTTCAACTTTCAGACGTTTTATCGCACATCTCCGAACAAGTCGGCCATGTCGTGAAGAACGCCGTTGAAGACCTTGATGCGGCCAATGGACGAACTTTTCAATGTGACTGGGAAACCTGGTCTCAACTGATCTCGCTGCATTCGAATCTGGCAGATTATCTTCACTCCATTAATCATCCTGAAACGTAGTACGATCCTTCGGTTTCTTTGCGAACAGCATCCAGACGAGAGGCAGACGCTGAGTTTGTCTAAAGCCGGCGCTTTGAATTTTCGGTTTTGAATTCTTGATCGGTCATTTCCAATATGCCAGACGAAAATCGAATTGACCGTCGCCAATTTGCAGAAAGCCTTGCCATTGGCTCGGGTGCCATCGCAGCACTGATTGGTTCTTCGTTAAGCCTGAATGCCGACGACAAACCTGCCGAAGAAGCCAAAGAAGCGCCTGCCGTTCCCCCTCGTCCCTCGGAAGAAGTCCTTTTGCTGACCTGCTTGATGCAACGATATCCGAGTGAGCATTTTGGCGAAGCCGCAATTCAGGGGATTTTTCGCGATCTTCGCGGAGATTTGGCTCGCGGCCGGATTCTTAGCGAATTCCCACTCGAAAATTCCGACGAACCTTGCTTTGAGTTTCGAGCATTTCGCGCTCAGCCATAGCGTCAAGCGGTGTCGAATTCTGTACGATCTAGCCTCTGGAAACGACGTTCGAGAATTTTTCTTTTGGCGGATATAAGCAATAACATGTTAGACGAGGAATATCGTCGACAAAACCGGGCGGCGTGGGATCGATTGTCGGACGGAAGCCAGTTCGCCCGCCTCGCCACCGACGAAGAGTGCTTTGAACCATTGAAAACCCTTGACGGGCGTGGCTGGCTACCCAATAGCGTCGTTGGAAAGGATGTGCTGTGTATCGCATCGGGAGGTGGCTGGCAATCGATTCTGTACGCTTCTGCGGGAGCACGCGTGACGGTCGTTGATATCAGCCAGGGGATGCTCGAGCTGGATGATAAAGAGGCCGCTCGTCGTCGCCTTTCCGTTCGAACGATCCGTGCCTCCATGGACGACCTGTCGATGTTGAACGATCAATCATTCGACATCGTTCACCAACCGGTCAGCACGTGCTACGTCCCGGACATTGTTCGCGTCTATGGAGAGATAGCTCGGGTGCTAAGAGATGGCGGTCTTTACATCAGTCAGCACAAGCAACCGACCAGCGCACAGATCTCACGACGTGACGAACGAAACCAGTTCGTGGTTGGGATCGAATACTATCACGCAGGCCCGCTACCACGAGTGGAAGATACTTCTTATCGTGAGCGAGGAGCGGTTGAGTACCTGCATCGTTGGGATGATCTCATTGGCGGCCTTTGCCGAACCGGGTTTGTGATCGAAGATCTTCGCGAACCACGGCGTGCTGACGAAAAAGCACCCGTAGAACATTTTGGATATCGAGGCCGATTCGTCCCTCCATACGTCCGCTTGAAAGCGAGGCGTCTGGCAAGAACCGCGAGTCCAAACGATCGACCAACCCAGCTATGGATTCCCTGATTCACTTTTGTCGGGTGTCGCCATCCCAGATTTCAAAACCGTCAGTGGGACGATCCGATCAGGAAAATCGAGGTAAGACTGCAGAATGATTTGCGCGGCGAGGCTATCCAGTGGCTGTTTCCGATTGGATGGAGATTCACCGCGACGCCAGATCAACAATTCGGCTTCTGCGGACGAATATCGCTCATCGACATAGACGAGCGGCAATCCCGTTTTCGATGCGACCAAGGTTCCAAACTCGCGTACGACAGCTGCCGCTGTTCCTTCCTCACCGTTCGTTCGAATCGGAAGCCCCAGGACGAATCCAACAGCCCGGTAGTCTTCGATCAACTCACGTAAATGCTTCACGTTTTGAGCCGGCTCTCGAACGACCCAAGTCTCAACGGGAACGGCCACTGTCTGGTCCGAATTGGAAACAGCGACACCCATTCGTTTGGTGCCAAAGTCCAGTCCCAGCAACGCTCCGTGCGAGGGAAGTTGTGCGAGCGGAACAGGTATGCCTGGCGTGTCATCCATTTTGAGAAAGTCTGCAAATTTTCGCTGATTGTTCGATTGATGGTATTGCATGACAATACCAATTCAGAATCCGTTTGTATTGTTCAATTGAGGAGTTTAACGATTCTCTGCTGACAGAGTCGGGGGAAACTGCTAAACCTTTGGTCGGCATGTGGTAACGAATTGACTGTACGGCGCTGTAGCGTGGACAGCCCGGGGCTGATACACGTTCTCAAGATCGTCATTCCGCTTGCTTGTTATCCAGATCGTCGACGGTTCAGCGGGACCGTTTAACGGAGTTATTTCGGATGGGTGTTCCTGTTTCGCAGATGTGGACAGTGGCGAGTTACGTAATTGGCAAGAAACTTCGCGGCGTGAAACGCTATCCGCTGGTGTTGATGCTCGAACCACTGTTTCGCTGTAATCTGGCTTGTGCCGGTTGCGGGAAGATTCAGTATCCTGCAGACATTCTTCGTCGTCACCTGACACCCGAACAGTGTTTCAAAGCGGTTGACGAATGCGGTGCACCAATGGTTTCCATTCCTGGTGGTGAGCCGCTACTGCATCCGCAAATCGGTGAAATCGTGGAAGGGTTAGTCGCGCGCAAGAAATACGTCTATCTTTGCACGAACGCCATCCTGCTCGAAAAACATATCGATCAGTTCAAACCGTCCAAATACCTGTCATTCTCGATCCATCTCGATGGACCTAAGGAAGAACATGATTTTGCGGTCTGCCGCGAAGGTGTTTATGACGTCGCCATCAGCGCGATCAAGACCGCCGTCGCCAAAGGTTTTCGCGTCACGACAAATACGACGGTTTACAACAACGCCGATCCTGCATCGATGCGGGAAATGTTCGACAACATGATGGGCCTGGGTGTCGAAGGAATGATGATCTCGCCCGGTTACCAATACGAAAAGGCGCCGCTCCAGGAATTGTTCCTGCGACGCAACGAGACCACGAATCTTTTCAAGCGGATCGTCGGGAACGCGAAACGAAGCTGGAAGTTCAACCTTTCGCCATTGTTTGTCGAATTTCTCAAAGGAAACTGGGATCTGGAATGCACGCCGTGGGGAATGCCCGCCTACAACCTGTTTGGCTGGCAAAAACCGTGCTATCTGCTGAATGAAGGCTATTGCGAAACGTTCCAGGAATTACTCGACACAACAGACTGGTCTCAATACGGACGATCCAGCGGCAACTCCAAGTGTGCTGACTGTATGGTCCATTGCGGATACGAAGCGACCGCCGTCGCCGATACGTTCGGGTCGCTCAAAGCGTTTTCCCAGGTGGTAAAATTGACGCTGTTTGGTGCGGGACGTGAAAAGCTTCCGCCACAGGAACCAGGATCTTCAGAGAGCGGTCCGAGTCACGAACCGGTCACTGACGATGAACGAATTCGCAAGGTCCAACTGCCAGTTTTGAGTTCCTGATGTCGCGCGAGCCACTGCTGCATATTGTGCTTTTTCAGCCGGAAATCCCGCCGAATACTGGTAACATCGGTCGGACGTGCGTGGCGGTCGGGGCAAAACTGTGGTTGATTCGACCGCTTGGTTTCAGCCTGGACGAGAGCCAGCTTCGCCGGGCGGGCCTCGATTACTGGCCGTTTCTCGATTACGAAGTGGTCGAAAGCTGGCACGATCTGCTCAGCCGATTACCCGGTCGGACAGTCTGGTGCATCGAAAACCCAGCGGCTCGAACTGTCTGGGAAGCCAGTTTTTCACCGGGAGATATCCTGCTATTCGGACGCGAGACCAACGGGCTGCCAGCCAGCATCGTCGATCAATACCGCAGCCATACCCTGCAGTTTCCGATGTACCCGGAAGTGCGCAGCCTGAATCTTGCCAATACCGTTTGTGCCGTTGTTTACGAGGCGGTTCGGCAATTCGGTGGAATCCCTGCAAACTGATTACGGTCTCGACAGGATTCAAAGAGACTTCTTGACCCGCCATTGGACAGCCCTAGAGTGAATATGTGGGCGAAAGAATCAGGTGCCGGAATTGTGATGGCCCCGCTTTGATCATCAGGCGGATTGAACCAGACGCGACGGCAGGTCAGTGACGTCCTCAATGACAGGCAGCGAAAGAGGTACAACGATGTTTCATTTGATGTCGGCAAAATGGGTCTTGACGTTCGCATGCATCGCTGGCGTTGCGACAAGCGGTGTTGCAATGGCTCATGGTGGCGGTGGACATGGTGGAGGCGGAGGACACAGCGGGGGCGGACATATGGGAGGTGGTGGACACATCGGTGGTGGTGGACACCATGTTGGCGGAACTGGTTACCACCACAGCGGAGGGGGTACATATCACCACGGAGGCGGAGGCTACTACGGAGGTGGCGTCGGTGGAATTGGCCTATTCTACGGGAGCGGGTTCGGTTACCCAGGATATGGATACGGTGGATATCCAAGTTATGGTTACGCTCGACCGGTTTATTCGACACCAGTTTACAGTCAACCGGTCTATACCCAGCCGGTTTATTCGAACACGGTTTATACCGGCAGTTCTCCTATTGTGACGACATCCGGCGTGGTGACGTCGGCCGCACAAGTCACGTACGACAACGGAGAAATTCTGCTGTTCAGTCCACCGACGAACACTCAGGATGCCCAGTACACATTAAACGGCAACGTTTATTCGATGAAGCCAGGTACGGTTCAGAAATTTACCAACGATCGCACGTGGACGATCGACGTGAATCTCGGTAACGGTCAAACCACGAAATACACGCTGTCAACGGGGCGCTACAAGTTCAAGCAGTCGGATACTGGGATGGGATTGTTTTCCACGCAGGATCAACCGGGTACGCCAGTGGCAACAGGAACTGCGCCGACGACAACGACTCCAGTTCCAGCTCCGGCACCAATGCCTGTTGAATGATCGTGTTGTCGGTTTAAGACAATGATCGAAGCGAGCAATCTCTCATGAGGAACTTGACTTTTTAAGTGTCGCCTAAGTTCCTTGGGTTCATGGAGCGGAAGCTGCTTGCGAACTGCTTACGGCGGCTCTCAACGAAATTGAGTCGATCAACTCCCCCCCCCCTTCGCTGCGTTCGCCGAGAAACCGACGAACGCAGCGATTTGACGTTTTCGCAGACAGGATTCGACTTCAGGTAACTGAGTACACCTGTTGAATTACTTCTTCAAATCACCGGCAATCACATTCACCAGTTCCGAGGAAACGATGTGTTTGCGAAGTGCCGCAACAACGTCGTCAGCCTTCAAGTTGCGGACTTTCGATTCGAGCTTGGCTTCATGTTCGAGTGTTCGCCCGGTGAAAAGACCAGAGGCGAGAATCGAGGCTAGCTTTGCATCGTCACCTCGATCCGCTTCATTTCCTTTAATCCACCCTTGCTGTGAATCGGACAATTCGTCGTCAGTCACGCCTGACTTGAGCAGCAATTCAATTTCTTCTCGAGCCAATTGAAGTACCTTTTCAGCATTTTCGGGATTGCAGATTGCCATAACATTGAATGTCGAACGTGGGTCTAAGGCACTGGACCTGAACGACGACATCACGCCATAGGACAAACCTTCCTTCTCACGAATGCGGCTCATTAACCGAGACGCGAAACCGCTTCCTCCTAAGACTTCGTTACCAATGACGAGAGCTGGATAGTCAGGGTGATCATCCTTCAGTGGTAGAAGCAGACCGGCAAAGTACGTCGCGTTGGCCTTGTCCGGAGTTTCGATTCTAACCGTTTCCGGCTTTGGAGGTTTTTCTGCCGACCGAGCAATCCGTTCAAACGGTTTCTTCGACTTCCAACCACTGAGTGCCGCTGCAAAACCCTTGATCGAAGCGGCTTCATCAAAGTCTCCGACGATGACCAGTTCTCCCACCTGGGCCGAAAGAAATTCGTCATAAATTGCCTTGATGCTGGCAAGATTGAGTTCTCGAACGAGTTTCAGTTCGTCGACCAGGTTTGGCTGTGAACGAACATCGCCCGATGGATAGGGATTTAACTTCTGGGAAACTAACCGCATTGCGAGCGCTTGGGGATCCGTCGTTTGTTCTTCCAGTGCTGACACACGACGTTGTTTCAGGATGTCGAGTTCCTCTACGGACAGCGCTGGTTCGCGAAGGATTTGTCTCAGCACGTCGATCACAGCAGTCAGATTTTCTCGTTTCGACTGGATAAAGAACGTGGCTTCACCCGCCGAACCACTGGCACTCAGCGTGCTTTGCAACTCGTCAAGTTTATCTGCAAGCTGTTCCGGGTTCAGTTGTCGAGTGGCACGTGCCATGAGTCCCGGAAGGAACTCACATGCTTGCGACTTTCCAAACAACGATGCGGCAGACCCATATCGCAGGCGAAGCTGCAATGAGACCGTGCCGCCTCGGTTCTTCTTGGGTAGCAGAGCCACCTTGATTCCTTCGATTGTCGAACGTTTCACACGAGATTCGATCGCCGCTGGAGATACGTCAAACTCTTCTCCGATCGAGAATTCGGGTCGCCCCTTGTAGTCTTTGACGAGCTTTGCCACATCAGGTGCCGCAGCAACAGGCGTCCTTTGTGGTTGTTGAACCGGAACATAAACGCCGACCGTGCGATTGTTGGTTTGCAGGTACTTCTTGGCAACTCGATTCACGTCGTCGACTGTCACTTTCTCTAACCGATCTCGATTGAGAAAGAACAATCGCCAGTCCCCAGCTGCGGCCGATTCTGCAAGTTCGATCAACAGCTTCTGAGTGTCGGCGGAAAGCTGGTCGATATATTTACGGAACTGCCGCTTCGCTCGTACAAGTTCGACTTCGGTAATTCCCTTGTTGGGGACCTGTTCGATCGTATCCAGCATTGTTTCCACGATACTATTCGGTTCATTTCCCTGAGCGACCTCGGCTGTAATGAAGATCGCACCCGGATCGTGCCAGGCATAGGCCATTCCTTCGACCTTGGACGCACGTCGGGTTTCAACCAGTGACTTATAAAGACGACCGGTTTTGTCAGCAGTCAGAATCGCTTCCAGAATTGCAGTTGCAGGAAACTCTTCGTCTGATGCGGCAGGAATATGGTAGACAACGCCCGCAACAGCCACGTTTCCAACCCGACGTAATGTGACGAGGCGCTCGCCATCCTGTGCAGGTTCTTCTGTATACGTAGCTCGAATCTTTTCCGCAGGACGAGGAATCGGTCCAAAATACTTTTCGACCATGGCCAGCGTCTTGGCTTCGTCCAAACGACCGCCAATAAACAACACGGCGTTATCTGGCCGATAGAATTTCTTGTAAAAGGCTCGCAGGTTATCGACCGGAACCCGCTCAATATCGGCTCGATTGCCGATGGTCGACTTGCCATAGTTGTGCCACTCGTAGGCGGTTGCAAACATTCGTTGTTCGAGAACCCCCTTGGCGTTGTTTTCGCCCATTTCGAACTCGTTGCGAACGACGGTCATCTCACTGGCCAACTCTTCTGCTTTGATTGGACAGTTCACCAATCGGTCCGCTTCGTAGCCGATAGCCCATTCCAGATTATCGTCACCCGCTGGTAGAGTCTCGTAATAGTTCGTCCGATCGACCCAGGTTGTTCCGTTATAATCGGCACCTCGTGCCTGCAATTCCTGGTCGGGTCGAGGATGGCCGGCCGTGGGCTTAAACAGCATATGTTCAAGCAAGTGAGCCATTCCGGCCTCGCCATATCCCTCATGGCGCGACCCGACAAGAATGGTCATATTGACGGTGATTTTGTCCTTCGAAGGCTCGGGGAAAATCACCACTTTCAACCCGTTATCGAGTTGATATTCGGTCAGCCCTTCGATCGAACCCAGCTTTTTCGGCTCGCCAGCCGCGACCAGATTCAGGCCGTATGCCAGAATAATCAGACCAAAAATCATCCGTTGAATCCGCATAAACGACACTCCTTTTTTGTCAGCGATTTTTCGTGATTCAAACCATCCGTTAGACAGAGGCTACACGGGCGATGACAATTCCTCCAGAGAACCGAACTGGAGACAATGATTCCGTAAGTGTTCATTCGTGAATCGACCGCGATTCGCAGAAAGAAATTCGGAAAGGGGACTGACAAAGCGGTGCCGAAGAATAACAGCCAGATTCGAGCGGTGATGCAAAAACCATTCGATGTTGAGCGATTTTTGAAATCGTTGTAATCTTGGGAGCCAAACGAGCAGCGGATCGTGCCGATTTGATTGAGAATGGCATACCGCATTAAAAATCGATCACAGAAAGACAAGGAAGTCTAAGTGTTGCTAACGCGTTCGATTCGACGCAAGCTGGTGATCGGCCTGGCACTCGTATTTGCCATGTTGCTCTTATTGTCGGTCGCTGGGCTGTCGGCGATTTACGCCTATTGGAACGTTGTTGATGACTTGCGTTTCAGCCGGGATAAAGAACCGCACCGGGCCAATCTCGCAGCGGCAATTCAGGGTCTCGCTGAACCGCTAGTCCTACGGATTCCGGAACCAGTCAGCCCGCTACAGATTCCGATGCGACCGGGGGATTACTCGGTCGAACTCACGTATATTGATGAGCAGATGTGGATTGAGCGACAACAAAAGGCTCGCGACGAATTTAAAGAATTTCATCGGCGATGTTTAGATCTGGAGAAATCCAATGCGGGAATTCGGCACTTCTTGAGTGAACAACCAACCCTTTATCAAATCCAATATCGACTCAATTCACTCGCAAGAAACCGTCCATCAACGGAAAATCCTGACAAACGTCTGCTCGCATCCATGTTGCTTACGATCGCGGATTTGCAGACACTTTGCCAGCAAATTCCGAATCTGGAAAGTGGGTTCGAATCGACCTTACGCGGTTCAGACGATGAAATCGAGTGGCGGCTATGGTTGATCGGGTGCCCGACAGCAATCGTCGTCGCACTGTTTTTCAGCTTGATCTATTTTGGATACCACTGGATTTTGACACCGATCCGACAGTTACACGAAGCGGCATCTCGGGTTGCAAACGGAGATTATACGTATCGACTGAAACTTCGAGGTAAAGACGAAATGGTGGAACTGGCCGAGATGTTTAACAAGATGACGGCTCGGTTTCAGACAGACAAGGCCAAGTTGGCACGGGAAGTAGAAGAACGCAGTCGTCAAATTCTGCGGAACGAACGACTGGCAGGGATTGGCTTTTTCGCATCGGGGATTTCGCACGAGATCAACAATCCGTTGCAAGCGATTGGGGCCGCCGCAGAATCACTGATCGAGCGGATCAGCGACGGATCATTGGGTACGGAACTTCCCAACGACGATCGGGAGCTGTTATCAACGTATCTTGGGATGATTGAACGGGAATCGACTCGCTGTCAGCAGATCACGTCGCGAGTCCTCGACTTTGCACGTGGGACAA
The DNA here is from genome assembly GCA_903834925.1 of uncultured Schlesneria sp. Taxonomy (GTDB): domain Bacteria; phylum Planctomycetota; class Planctomycetia; order Planctomycetales; family Planctomycetaceae; genus Schlesneria. The sequence continues at coordinate 87,212 of CAILLA010000285.1, read as the reverse complement.
ATGGTCCGAAAGCCAGACAAGATCTGACGAAGATTGTCACCGAAGTGCTTGACATGGTGTCGCACATGAGCAAATTCGATAACTATAAAATCGAGTTCGATCGAAGTAAGCCACATTTGCTCGATGTCAGCGCTGCCGAAATGAAACAGGTCATCTTGAATCTCGTCGCAAATGGTCTGGAAGCGATGAATGGATCGGGGACGTTATCGATCCAGATCGTTGAACTTGTTGACGAAGTTGTGCTCAGCGTGCAAGACAACGGATGTGGAATGACGGCAGACGTCATTGCAAATCTTTATGAGCCGTTTTTTACTGAGAAGTTAAATGGAAAGGGAACGGGCTTAGGCCTGTCCATCACTCATCGCATCGTCCGCGATCACGGTGGACGTATTGAGGCGACCAGCGATGGGGTCGGCCACGGAAGTACGTTTCGAGTCCATCTACCGCGCTGTGCAAATCCCTCGAACCGATCGGCTGCTTAGTCAAAACTTGAATCGATATCGCTTTCAGCCCGGTCGAAGCGTGTTTGAAATTCCGGTATCGTGTCATCGGGCCTTTCGGGACAATTCTCAACCGTTTTCTCTTCCTAAGCAAAAGTATGATGTCCCGCGAGGATCTGCTCTCAACCTACGACTACGATCTACCGGAAGACCTGATCGCGAAAGAACCGCTTTCGACGAGAGATGCCGCGCGGCTTATGGTGCTCGACCGACGTTCGAAAACGATCACTCATCGACAGATTCGCGACTTGCCAGAATTATTACGAACAGGTGATTGCCTCGTGCTGAATAATAGCAGGGTTCTCCCCGCAAGATTATTTGGCGTTCGCACCGCAACCGGAGGAAAGTGGGAAGGACTCTATTTGGGTTCAGCTCCAAATGGTCTTTGGCGGTTGATTGGACAGACCCGGGGCTACCTGCGTCCGAACGAATCCATCACAGTGAAGAATGATGCCGGTGACGCGTTACAACTCAAACTCATCGCAAAAGAAACAGACGGCGTTTCGTTATTCGAACCGTCCTCAACGGAAAGTACCCTGGATCTTTTGCAACGGTTCGGGGACGTTCCGTTGCCCCCATACATGGACCGCAAACATGCAAACAGCCTGGATCGTGAACGTTACCAGACGACTTTTGCCCGTCACCTGGGATCAGTCGCAGCCCCGACCGCTGGACTCCATTTCACGCCTGAACTGCTCGACACATGTTGTCAACGGGGAGTTCAGCGAGCCGAAGTCACGCTGCATGTCGGCATTGGAACTTTCCGCCCAGTCGCGGTAGAAAACCTGTCAGACCATCGAATGCATTCCGAATGGTGCGACATTTCCAAAATCGCCGCCGACACACTGGCTGACACTCGCAGTCACGGCGGTCGCATTGTCACCGTCGGAACCACGAGTTTGCGTACACTGGAATCAGCCTGCCAGAAAATCGATGGCGCGGGCGAAACGACCACATTTCGAGAGTGGCAAGGTGAGACAAATATTTTCATTCGTCCCCCGTATGAGTTTAAGTCGACGGACGTATTACTGACGAACTTTCATCTGCCGAAATCGACGTTGTTAATGCTTGTTTGCGCGTTTGGTGGACTCGAATTCATGCTCAGTGCCTATCAATCCGCAATCACAGAACGCTACCGCTTTTACAGCTATGGTGATGCGATGCTGATTGTCTAAGCAATTGAACAAAATGGCGAATAATCGTGTGGGACATTCACTGTGTCACCAACGAACGGCAGGTTACGGGGCCAATACTAAGACATTGTCGATAATCACCCCGCCGATTCCCGTTCCCTTTGGCATTGAGAATCCATCTGAAAGCGACGCAGTATTACGAATCCAGTTCGTTGGCGATCCCGATGGTGCATACAGCGAAATCGTTGGAGCAACCTGGCTGAATATGATGCCCCGATGAGTCAACGTGTCGCCAGCCAGCAGATTGATGGTGTTTGCATTGATCGTGAAATAGGAACTCGAAGCGGCATAGTCGAACAGCATTCCGGTGGCACCCCCTGCAAGGTCCGCCATGTTGTTTCCAGTAATCGTGGCTGTCGTTTTTTCGTATAACCCGAAGCGGAATCCGGTTCCACCCGTCCCTTGGAATTTCAGCCCATTACTTGTCACCGTCAATGTCGAAGTCCCTGTCGATGTTTGGCCTGATTGACCATCGCCAATGTAGACGGCCGTACCCGATGTTGCCCCAGCATTTTGGAAGAAAATCGAATTGCCACTGACCGTTGCCAGTAGATTTGCTCCCGTGGTATTCGTCGTGGTTACGGCGGTCGGCAACAACGATGAATCCTGGAGCGATATGGCCGTCATATTAGAGCCGTAGGCGTAAAAAACGTTTCCAGAAACCGTAGCGATTACCGGCCCGTTCCAATTCATGCCTACAATCGGAGAGCCATTGCCGTAGCCGGTGAGTACGTTGCCGGAAACTTGTGTTGTCAGTGTCGAACCGGCCCCTCCAGACAGAGTTGCGATTTGTATTGCAGCTCCGTTCGGGTCAGTGATCGTGTTGGTTTCTACATATGATGCATATGTTCCTACAGTATTCACCTGCAGCCGTATCGTTCCACCTCCGACCGCACCATTACCCGTCAGAATCGAGTTACCTAACGAAACCGTACCGTCGTTCAAAGAGTCGATTGCATATCCTGCAGTACCCGTCATACGCATATGTGACAGCGATAGTGATGTGGTGTTGGCTGACTGAATGCCGTCCGCATTATTGGTGAAATCGACGTAACTGAAATTTGTGTTTCCGTATCCGTTAATTAAAACTCCACCGACCGTCGTATTTTGGATTGTTCCACCCGTTGCATAATTCCCATTACCCTGAATCACAAAATTGCCAGTGCTGCCTTCAATCTGGATACCGTAGGGACCACCATTCACAGAGACTGCTCCGAGTTTCGCATTGAAACCCGACGACTGGACATCGATTGCCGGGGCATTGACCGTTGTGAGTGACCCACCGTTAATCTGCAATGAGCTCGCTTTGTTTGTGTATAGTCCGATTCCATCCTGGGAATTCACGTTCAGATTTCCAACCGTGATTGGATTCGTCGCATTTGCCAGCGAAACAGCGGCCTGTGTCGACGTTGAGGTGACATTGAGATTTGCAATATAGATGTTTGCGTCAGTACCGCTAACGGAGAATCCGACACCATTGGGCGATGTGATCTTCGTGTTGCCGGTAAAGTTATAGGTATTGTAAGTGCTTGTTGACACGCCATTTACAGCTTTGGTGATACCAGTCATTCCTGAGATTGCAACTGCAGAACCGCCTGAATTACCGGTCCCTGATTGATTGACGGTGAGAGAATCGATCGTCGCATTGCTTGCGACACTATTCAACAAAAGTCCCGTTCCACCAACATTTGTCAGCGAGAGATTATCGATCGCAATTGAGCCACCCGTCAGGTTTTCAAGTACAAAACCATTTCCCGCTGCAGTAATTGAATCGCCTGCACCGTGATACGTGATGTTGGGATTGCCTCCATTAAACACGATCCCGTTTCCTGACGCGGATGTGACCTGAATGTTGCTCATGGTCACGTTGCCAGACGAGTTCGTCAGGTTGATTGCATCGCCACCGATTGAAGAAAAGACCAGGTCGTGTAATGACACTCCTGAGACACCATTGCCGATGATTCCGTTTCCACTGGCTCCATTGATAATGAAACCTCCGACCTCAGAATTCGATGCCAATGTTACGGCTGTACCATTAACGCTTTGGATCGTCGGTGTCGAACCGGCACCAGATTGCTGGGCTGCCGCCTGCAATAGATTAGGGATCTGCACGTTACCGCCACCGGTGGTCGGCAATGTTTCCGTAAAACTTCCCTGACCAAACAAATGCTGGCCTGTGTTCAATGTAATTGCTTGCGTCAACACCGATCCACTTTGGACCAGAAAGACATTACCGCCAGCAGCCTGCGCTGCCGAAACAGACGGAAACGGGTTAGCGCTTGTCCCATCTGACATACCTGATCCACCACCTGCATTATTCGGATTTGCAAATATCTGGTCGATCACATACGCCTTTCCAGTTGTCGGATCGGCGGCGACTTGATTGCTTTCGTTGGTTTGTGATTGAGCGATGATCACGTTGTAGTTACGTTCAACAAATCGAAATGGCGACGGAGTATTTCTTGTCCAACTCGCTGCCGGATGATTGTTGGCGAAAGGAAACTGTAGAGACAATCCGACCATGAAATTGTCTCCGTACAGTTTATCATGGGTGTAAAGCACCTGTGCCGTAATCGTGTTATTAATGACACCTTCGACACGCGCCTTGAACCCGTTCACACCGCTTGTCGACCCTCCATCAAAGTGGTATCCGCCGACAAAGCCACGAACGACGTGTCGATCGCGGATTGGCACGCTATAACCGATTTCCGCATCGACACCTCGCAAGGCCGTCCCAACGTCGATCGTGCGGGAGTAGAGCAGCTGATTGCCGACGATCGTCGAATTACTGACCGAACTCGAGACCGATTGCGAAGTCGAAAAGGGAAGGTAAACGTTTGAACGAACTTCAAACTGCTGGATGAGACCTTCGAAGCTGAGTCCCACTTGTTGAAACATTTTTCCTGTTGACTGGTCAGCGTCATACCAGACACTGGCACCACCCCAGGCATTCCAGTCATCAATCAATCGGCGGTATCCAAAACCAAAATTTCCGCCACCCCTGGATTGATTTGTTACAAATCCCCGGAGATCCGCAAAAACAAAATGTTCATCGGTTAACAGATATGGCATCGCTTCGATCGGTGTGATCGAATAATTGCGTCCGAATGTCTTGGCCGCAAGATGGCTGGCTCGACCAAAGACGCCGATACTGTTTCCCGTCTGCGGCACGAGTATTTGTTCGGCTTCCGAAAAATCGACGTTTTGAGCCACTTGCTTCGGCTTTGCTGGCTCTTCGGGATCAGGCGATTCTTCGTCGACATCCGGTTCTCTTGGCATGACACGCACCGGTGGCGACAAGTCTGCTCGAAGGATTCGGGGTACGAGTGATCCCATGCCGATCAGTGAGAATATGAGCGCAACAATCCAAGTACTTTTAAGGTAGTGCTTTAATCTGGATGCGTCAGGAATTCTCGTCGACATAGTGACAGTTCCTTCTCGCGCAATCGAATTGTTAGACCAATCGACTGGCCGGAATTCTTTCAAGGGATGGTCCCCACCATCACCGCTCAAGAACGGTAAAGGCGCGAAACGTCACCTGGATTTGCACGGGAAACGGAGTATGCGAATAAAGAAATGAAGTTTTGGCAGGCTGATCAAATCGATTCGGGAGGTGTATAGAACTTGATTCAGTTCCTGTCGAGGCCAACTTTCCGCGCTGACAGCCAGACTGTGTAAGAATTCAGGTGTCAGACGGTCCGTATAAACTCCGTTCCGTCGCAGCGACTTCACCTTCGCTTTGACCGGCCGATGTGCCTCTAGTGCTTTGTTAAATCGTTCAGATCATATCCAGTTTGCGATGTGTTCGCTGCGGCGGTCTTGAGCAATTTGCGCAAATCCCTTCGACTTCGAGTCGGTGTCCTGACATCCGAAATCCGTGCTCTTTTGCGACTGTTTCGAGCACGCTTGAGATCATCTCATTGGGAAACTCAATCATGTCTCCGCATTTCTTGCAGATAAGATGATCATGTTGAGGATATCCATAATCGTGCTCGTAGACTTCACGGTCGTTCGCTCGGGCAACTTTTCGAATCAGACCCGCTTCTTGCAAAAGATGTAAGGTACGATAGACGGTACTTCGGCTGGCAAGCATCGATCCCTTGCGGCCAGCCAAACTATCGATCCATTGATCGGCATCGAAATGATCGTGCGACGAGTAGATCGCGGTAACAACCGCTTCCCGTTCTGGAGTTAATCGCATTTTTTTCGTCAGCAAAAACTCACGAAATTTGTCGACCGGTGCAACAGTCACGTTCATCGTGCCCAGCTGCGACACCACGCACTCTCCCCTCGTTCATGGGCATAAACTTGTAACGAATCAAAACACGCAGGCAATGCTTGCCTTCCATTCTATGCGATTCAAAAATCAAACCAAAAACCGAATTTCATCGGATCGATGGCAATTATTCGTCCCCAAGATCGAATCCCATCGAGTCGATCATTTTTGATAATGCTGCTTCCAGCTTTTCGTCGGTGTCGTAGGCACCGTTTTCAATCGCTTCTTTGATCTGAGCCAACCGTTCTGCTCGAACTTCAGGTGTTTCGCTAAGTCGATCAAGCATTTTGCCAGCCGATGAAATTTCAAGTTGGTCTCGCGGAGATACAACGGTGGAAGCCGTTGGTGGCTGCGAAACAGAAGTTGTTGGAGACACCGCACGAGCTGGTGTCGCTCCGGAAACCGATCCAATACCTGAAACGTCCATGTTCGTTTGCCCCTCCTTGATATGGCGGTCAAAGCGATTCCTTGAGACCGGAAGCTCAGTAACCAAGCCTGAGAGATCATAGCTTACGAATGCCTGGCGATTCAACCGGGACTGAGTACGACGACACATAACGTTCCCCTAAATGATCGTGTTCGGACAGGAATATCCGGACGAGCGGGCTGATTGGGGAACGTCATGTTTCCCGGTACAAAGCGTCAAATTCGATACAATCGACGCTGTACGCGATAGGTTTTTGCACTCGGGATCCGTCATTTGGATCATCATTGTCGGCCCGAAACTGTCCGACACTAAGAATATCGGTCGTCAAAACGTAAAAATTGAATCGATCGCAAAATATTCTCGTTCGGCACAGGTTTTGTTCTAAGGCATCCAAACTTTCTCCAGACACAACTGGCAGCGAGAAGTTCTTCCGTCTATTTGATAGTATATCGCGAAAGATTCGATGTACGCAGATATGAACCGAGACAGGAGTGACCAGAAAGACACATCATGCAAACGAGCGGTCCACTGACGGAACTTCGAGATGGCAATGTCACGATCATTGTATTCGGGGAAGAATTCAAGCATCTTGATGAAACCAACGTTGCTGAAATTGGCGGAAAACTACTTCAGCTCGCCGAGGATCTTCCCCATCCTCTTTTGGTTCTCGACATGCAGGCGACCGAGTTCTTTGGTTCATCATTTATCGAATCATTGTTTCGAGTCTGGAAAAAGCTGAACACAAAACCTTCGGCCAAATTTGGTCTTGCAGGTTTACAACCCTATTGCCGCGAAGTCATCGAAGTGACTCATCTCGACAAACTTTGGCCTCTATTTGAAACTCGCGAAGCGGCATCTGCCGACTTCAATAATGTCTAAGTTATCCCGCAAGTCGTTGTTCTTTATTCTCCGGCTTTTTCCTTGACCGTGGTTCGCTCTTCCAGCGACGGTGAATCCAAAAGTATTGCTCGGGCGCACGCCGAATGGCATGTTCTAACGCGGCGGTATACTTTCGCGTAATCTCACCAACCGGATCGTCACTTTGAATCTCTCGCGGATCAATCACCAACTCACACCCGACTTCAAATCGAGACCACGACTGATGCCCGAATTCATCAGGCAATCGAATCGAATAACCAACCATGATCAAAGCATCATATTCCAGTGCCAATAGCGCAATCGATTTGAAGGTCGATGCGGGTGATCCAAAGAAATCAACAAAAACACCGCGCGGTCCGGCATCCTGATCGCAAAGCAATCCGAGGTTCCCCCCTTTTTCAAGCAGGGCCACCATCTCGTCAAAATCGCCAGACTTCAGCAGCATCCGATGTCCGGTGTTTTCTCGCTGCTTGCGAAACCACTCGTGTAAATAGGGGTTATCCATTTCACGAGCAACAATCCCCATCGGAAAACCCCATAGGCCGAATAACCCTGTGCCGATTTCCCAGTTACCAAAGTGACCACCTAACATGAGAACGCGCCGGCCTGAACAGATCGCTTCGTTTGTTCGAGTAAACTCGGCAAAATCGACGATTTCCCGGTAGGAATGAATATGCAGTTTACGAGACGCTTGAACCGTTTCGGCAACCGTCCGAAAGAGATGGACCCACATCTCATACACGACTCGTTCGATTTCTGCTTCGGAATACAGGCCCCCAAATGCGCGAATGAGGTTCTCTCGAGCGACCGCATAGCGTGTCCATTTTCTTGGCAAACCGTAATGAATCAGTGCCGCCAACATGTGAGACAACCGTGCCGTCGTTCTGATCGAAAGACTATCGATGATGCAGACAAATGCCTGAAAGACGAGAAATTCCAGTCGATGCCGCAATTTCAGCATGAATTGACCACTTTCTTTTCTAATTCCGTCAACGACGCTCGTAGACCTCTAAATATTTTGGAGCGAATTCCGCGTCGTGAAACGTTATTCTTCGCGTCCACGAACGACTTTCCTCGAAGGGATTATCACGCTCTGTTTTGCTGGACCCCTCTGATTCTACCACAAAACGAAGATAGACCTTGACGTCCCTCGACTCCAGTTCGTTGATTGTCTGACTCTCAGATCGCGACAGTGGTGATCCCCAATAGTTCACTAATCGATTCGCTGCGTACGCACTATAAAGTCCGAAATGCCAATCGCTGCATGCGCAAGGAAGGTCTGCGATCCCCAAGGAGTACAATTGATCGGCAACTTTCCGAAACTTTTCCATTTTCGTCGATTGTGGATGAACCGTCGCCACACGAATTAAATTATGAAGATCAACCGCGCTCAGCAGTAAAACGAACACGACGACAAATGCACGCGGTCGCAAACAAAACCAATCACGAATCAAAGACAACATCGAACCACACCGACCAACTGTGACCAGGCCCTTTACTCGCCGACAAACGCCCTCATCACCGTCAAGGACTGACCCCTCATTGGACAGCCACCAACGGCACATCGTCAGAGACGCATGACAAAGCAGTGGAACGACGGTTGGAATAATATACCGGGCTTCGAGATTGACCACAGTATACCCACCGCAGTAAACCAAGACTGTCATTGCCACCCAACAAAGATAGGACCGATCCCTTAGATCCGCCTTGTTCTTCGATAGCATGAGGGCAAGCACGCCAATAACAAACACACCCAACCAGATTGGTATCAATCCAATACAATTTAAGACGTTGTAGGTCACGATTGACATCTGATGTTGAAAATGGGCGACGTTATCAATGGCGGACCAATCCGGGGTCAGATGTGGCTCAAAGATAAAATCAGGGGTCAGCCCGGGGTTCCATAGCACATCCTGACGAAAGTTTTCGGGACTCATATTGGCATGATTTGCGGACCCTGCCGTCGAAAATGTCGGTCCACCGCTCTTCCATGAAAGACACGCAATCCACGGTCCGGCCAGTAGACTCATCCCCAAACCAAAGGCGCAGAGCAGGGATATAGCCGTCTTAATACGATTCACGGCAACCCGATGTCTGTTTCGTGCAATCCAGTCCAAACCTAGCGTCAGCAAAATATGCGTAAGGCAAAACGGCAGCATATAAGCTTTCGCCAAATAAGCCATTCCTGCACACAGTCCCGCACCGAATGCCCACTTCGGCCGGTATTCGCAGAATTGCGGATTCGACACCAGGCAAAAGTAAAAGTAGAGAAATGCATTCGCCAATAAATCGGGAGCAAGTAAGTAATTCGCCCAGATTGCTGCATGAATGACAGAACACGTCATCGTTCCAATCTGTATTAACCTGTCTGCCTCGTCCTTACCTTGAGAATGGACCATCGTGAATTGATAAATTGCGATCAAATAAAAAAGGCCGCTCACTAAAAGCACACTTCGACCGGCAATCAAATCATCCATTCCGACGTAAAGCAGTGGTATCATGATCCAGGCAAAAAGGGACGACCAGTAAGTCGTGATTCCACTCGAAGGCTGTTCAATCGTCCGATGGGCAATGGTGGCATAGGCTACGAAATCCGCGCTGACATAGTCGATCTGGCAGAGCGACAACAGACCTGCAATCACAGCATAGATCGCAAGTGATCGGACAATGACAGAACGATGCGCAACCGAAAGCATCTTCCAACTCGTTTCCTAGCAAGCAATTCGATGAGGCTGTTCAGATTGACCGTCGAGTGAAGTGTCGTCAAAAATGGACCGAATTTCCGGTTTCTGAAAGAAACGACGAATCCGCGATTGCCCTCGCCAAAGGTGCAGGAACCGGCTTTGAGTCTGAAGCTCGGGCAACAGCAATTCCGTCGCGTGATTGAGGTGGACCACGCGATTTGCGACGTCACGCGGGTCGAGCAGACGGCACTCATAACCAAGTTGCATCAAGTCCAGGTGAAGTCCCTGGCCTGCGGTCAACAGCGGTTTGTCGTTATAAGTGATCGCGTGCCGATCCATAATACTTCGTCGGTACAACGCGCAATGGCTGCGAATATAAGGCAACTTGTTGTGAACTCGGACGGGACGAAATCTCTTCCACCACATGACGGCGTCCTCGGCAGTTCTGAGCCATTCTTGAAACGTCGAACGAAGGACGAGTTTGTCAGTCCCGATCGCGGCAAGATTGGGATCAGCCAGCATTGGGCTTAAGTGAAATTGCAACCAATCCGATCGGACTGGAATTGTATCGGTATGCACGGTCAGAACGAACGGAGCGCGTGCCGCCTCAAATCCGATTGTGACGGCTTCTCGATGTGCAATACTTCCCGTGGCGATCTCACCCGTCCGCTCGATCAGTCGAATCCACTTGACGCTACGCAGGTATTGCTTGGAAGCGATGTCCTTTGATGCATTGTCCACAACAATCACTTCGTAATCGATATCGGTCGTGTATTTACGAATGCTGCGAAGGCACAACTTCGCCAGTTCCGGCGTTTGAAAGTGTGGAACAATTATTGAAACGACTGGGTTCATATTCCGTCCAATCTGCGTGCAGCACAATGAAGTCGCGATAGGTCTGGCATATTCGGGGGTGGCTCATTGAATACGAATCTGTTCAATTTTTCAGTGTCCACAACCATTGCTGCAGTCTTGATAACTTGCGTCGCCACCATGAAAGACCATCTCGCAACATTGCTTGTTCGGCGATCTGATCTGCCTCATCAAAAAGTGGAAGCCACTGAGCCAACTCCGGCTTCTGTGGAATCAGTTCGCTGACCAGATGCTTCCGGAGATCGACCAGTCGTTCGCGGCGGCGCTCGCGCTGAACCCGTCGGGTCGCGAAGTCGACTCGCTTCTGTCGATACCGTCCAACAGGCCTCCGAATCCCGCAGGTCTGCTGCTCGTGAAGCCGGTAACGCGTGACTAGTTCAGATGTCGCAACGCCATGTGCTCCGACTAATTCGCACATGACCGAAATCCAATGGTCGTGTAACCAGGTTGCAGGAATTGGACTAAGTGCTTTCAGGCTGGATGATCGCAAAAGCATCGTCGCACCCAGAACGCGATCCGACTGTAACAACAAATGTCGAGCGGCAGCGATGTGGTCATTTTGAAGAAAGGAACCAGGCGGGCACCGATACTGTTCCCATAAGCGATGGTTCAATGATTGACCATCTTCGCCGATCATTTCCGCATCGGAACAAGCGTAGCCGGCGTGCGGATGCTGCTGCATCAAGTCGACTAATCGCCGTAGTTTGTCTGGTCGCCATTCATCGTCCTGATCAGACAGCGCGATGAATTCACCCCGACAACGCTTGATCGTTTCATCGAAATTTCGGCCAACACCCAGCCGTTCGGTGTTTTGTCGGAAATAAACAGGGAAAGGAGCCGACTTCGCAAATTGCTCGACCAATGATCGCGTTTCGTCAGTTGATCCGTCGTCACCAACGACGAGCTCACCCGGCAGCCGATCTTGGCTGAGATAACTTGCCAACTGAGTCGGCAAGTACCGAGCACCATTAAAGGTACAAAGCGCAATCGAAACCGAGCCATCACCTAGGAGGGCCGAGTCCGGTGTTCTTATTTCGAGATCAGGCGGCATGTCGCTTCCCCCGATTCAAGGGATCACTTTGAGAACCAACGGATGAAACAGGTGCCTCTTTGGGTTGTTCTTGCTCTTGATCAATCAACCGACCGTTTTTCGTCAGTCGCAGGAACGCCGTCTCGATACCAATCCAACACCAGAGCACCGCCAGCTTGGCCATGCGGACCGCTGTGACAACTGAATTGTGTCGCTCGAGATGATGCAGGTAGACGTAGTACCACGCTTTCAAGACCCCGTTCACGCGATCATTTGCCGGAAGTCGCTGCCAGCTCAGTCTGGTGATGTGAAACCACACGACTCCCCACATGACCACGGTTTGGCGATACGTGAGTTTTTTCCGAACCCTGTGATCTGCGGTATAGTAGAACGTTGCAGCGGGATCGCCAACGATTCGCTCCCGTAACAGGACACCCCACAGCCAGATCACATCACCTGAAAGCAGTGGATATTGCTTCCATTCCGGAGCCGCTTTTGCGACCCACTCACGTCGATACAAGCCATAGACCCACACAACCGACTTAAAATGCTCGATGTAAACAGCAAGAGTTGCGTCGCGATCGCCGTTCGGTGCCGAAGGGATGATTTCCTGTTCTGTAGTTCCGTTTCGACGGGTCGTTGCCACCTGAATTGACGGAGTCGCAAGAACCGCTTCGGGGGCCCTATCCAAACGATTCGCGAGTGCTTCAACATAATTGCTCGACCAGAAGTCATCATGAGCGGCCCACATGAAGTACTCGCCCGAAGCCTGTTGCAGAACCCAGATGAAATTGGGAACCGCCCCTTGATTGAACGGCTGTCGCGTTAAGCGAATGCGAGAATCGCGCCTGGCGTATTCTTCTGTAATCGCTTTCGTCAACGTGTCGGTTGACGCATTGTCTGAGATGATCAATTCGAAATCGGAATGAGTCTGTGCCAGCAGACAATCCAGCGCCCGCCGCAGGGATTCTCCGCCGTTATAGACCGGCATTCCGATCGAAATGAATTTGTCTGACATCTCGGAAACCTTTTCAGTACGCTACCCTTGTCTCGGCCGTCCGACCCGCGAATTGTCCAGCTCGCGGTCTTCCGATCTTCTGCCTTCATGCATCGGCAACACATTTGAGCCAACCACCGGGCGCCACGGTCACTTGCAGCTTGTCTTCGATTTCCTGATCAATCTGGAATCGAGAATTCGTCTTGAGAAACTCTTGCACGGCCGAATAGGGATTATCTCCGATTCCCCACGGCCGGTCTGGAAAAGCGTCCTCCTTCATGAATTCAACTACCGTATCGAACACGACAAGATAGCTGCCCGACTGAACCAGCGGCGAATAAAGCTTTAGCTCGTCACGTACATGATCATGCGTGTGGTTTGAATCAAGAATCACAACGACAGAAGACTTTTCACCAACCAGGTCACGCACTTGCTTTGCAATCGCTTCGTCGATCGACGAACCTTGAATCATTCGAATTCGCCGCGAAAGCGGATGAGCCTCAATGACCTCCCGATTATGTGAACGGATATCAATATCGACACCAACCACGATCCCATCGCCACCTAGCAACTCCAGCAGTGATGCCGATAGAATCAGCGAACCGCCATGAGCGATCCCCGTTTCCACGATGGCCTTCGGTTTCACTTTCCAGATGATTTCCTGCAAGGCTACGATATCCTGGGGATATTGAATGATCGGAACGCCAAGCCATGAAAAGTTATAGGGGTATCGATATTCAAAGGTCTTATTAAACCAGTCGCGGGTCAGCTTACGCATTTCCGGATCAGCGCCCATTGCTTCTATGCGTTTTGGATCTTTCGGATTTGTGGACATTCGATACCATTCGAATTAAAGGTTTTTGATCTCGCATTCGCTGCAAAGGTTTCGGTTCGGTGAAACTGTGATGATCTCAATCGTTCCGTTGTTTCGATTAACTTTATTGCCTCATGCCATCACCTCGCCATGCATCATGTCGACGATTTCCGCAGTCACTCCTACACTTGCCAATCGTCGAGCAATCTCGTCGTGATAGTTCGGGTTAAGGACCATCACCGCCGTCGGTGCGATCTCGGGTAACGATTCCGGAGCCACAATCGGATGACGACTTCCGGCGAGATACTTCCCCTGTTTGCTGGGATTCACATCGACGATCGCTTTGATCCAGTTGCAATCAGGATCGATAAGATTTGCAAACGTCACCGCCTTAGCACCCGCACCCCATAACACCAGTCGACCACGCTCTGATTGACTGCAGACGAAATCCGTCCAGCCCCGATTTCGTTGTGCTTCGATCGTCGTAAACTTGCGCGCTTTTTGCGGAGTAACACCAGGTGTCATCGTGACAACCGGTGCCGTTTTCGCTGGACGAGCGTGTAACCAAAGGTATTGCCCGCCGAATACGTGCTTTACTGATTGAACACGAAATCCACATTGTTCGAAGAGTGTGGTTAATGACGCTTCGGTAAAGACCGAACAATGCTCATAGAAGAAATCCCAGGTGACTCGGTTTTTCAGGATCCAGTCCACACAGGGAGTCTCGAAAAAAACGTGGGCTTCAGGGTTTGTTGAAACTGCACTTCCGACTGCTTGAACGATTTCCTGAGGTTGCGGAATATGCTCGATCACGTGCCGACAAACGACAATGTCCGCTTTGAGATTTGCGCACGTCGCATCGTAGAAACGCTTTTCGAAATTTAATCGTCCGTCGAGGACAACTTCTGATCCAAGATAACTGGGATCGAACCCGTAACCGCGAGCCTGTCGATCACGCGTCAAAAGACGCTTGATAAAATCCCCTTTTCCGCAACCGACTTCCACGATCGTTCCACCGCTAACGCCCGATTCACTCAGCGTCGTCTCGACCAGTCCATCAACGTAGGCATTGAATGCAGGGGAATGAACCTGTGTATTTTCATAATCCTGATTATAACTCATCAGTGAGCCATCGAAGGCTGCATTGAATACAAAACCGCAAGCATTGCAAACGTGCATGGCCAGCCGACCGCGTCGGATTTTGCCCGCTTCTTCTGCACTACGCATCAGCAGGTTCTGGTGTACCGGGACGTTCTTGCGATCCAGAAACAGTTCGATGGACGACGAACCGCAAACGGGACATTCTTCAGATTGCTTTGTCACGCGAGCCTCCTGTATGCCATTCAATCGTCGCATCCAATCCCGAGGCCAGGGAATGAGCGGGTTTCCAACCGAGCTCCATCTTAAGTCGACGCACGTCGGCTATTAGCAGCGGCGGGTCGTTGGCTGCCGTCGGAATCGCCCCGAACTCGACCAGATCACGACGACCAAAATGATCGGCGATATGTAATACGATTTCGCGAATCGTAACTGGTTCGCCCGATGCGACGTTCACTGGTCCTTGAACCTCGCTGTCGATCAGTGAGACGAGACTCGCTGCTACGTCGGCAATATGCAGAAAATCGCGAATCTGATTCCCGTGCGAACAGCGGGCTGGCTCGTCCCGCAGTAATGATTCAATCACCACTCCTGGAATTCGCGATGGATGTGCATGGGGGCCATACATAAAAAATAGCCGACCCCAGGCCCAACTCAATCCAACTTGCCGTGCATATCCTTCAAGAGTCGCCAACAGCGCGGCTTTGCATTGCCCGTAAAGCGTCGCGGGTTTCAATGGCGTCAAATCTTCCCGACACCATCCATAATTCCAATCGTATTCGGCACAGGTTCCGGTCATGACGACTCGCTGCCCGCCATGCTGATGAAACGACCTCAGCAACTGTAGACTTGAAGTCAACCAGTCCACGTTTTCGGGTGCTGTTGAATACCGCCTCGGTTCAGTGATCCAAGCCAGGTGAAGCAAATGCGTCGGCTGAACCGACTTCATCAACGATGCCACAGTGGCCTGATCCATCAGGTCGACCGTATGCCAGATCACGTGCTCACCCGTTTGACGCTTCGACGAAATCACATGGACTTCGTAGCCGCGTTCCAGAAGTTGCGGCAAACAGTGGCGTCCGACGAACCCACTGCCGCCAGTGACCAGTACTCGCTTCATGGAGTCGTACTCCGTAGAAGGTGATGATCACTTTCGTGCTCAAAACTGGGATAGGAATTATCTCGATCGGAAATGACCTGAGGAAGATCTGGCCATTCAATTCCGAATGCCGGATCATTCCAGCGGAACCCAGCGGCACTGCGTGGGACATACTGATTCGACATCTGATAAAAGACTTCGGTCGAATCCGTCAGTGTGATGAATCCATGTGCAAAGTCTTCGGGGATGTACAGCATCCGTCGATTCTCGGCAGACAGTTCAACACTCAGCCAGCGAAGATACGTCGGCGAGTCTTGTCTCAAGTCGACGATGACATCGTAGATCGCACCCATCGTACAGCGGACAACTTTCGTTTCGCCGTCCGGATGACGTTGAAAGTGCATTCCGCGCAACGTCCCTTTTCGGCGATTGAACGAAATGTTGCATTGCACCAGATCAGGGTTCAGGCCATGTGTCGCAAATTCGTTTTGACACCAGCTGCGCGCAAAAAAGCCCCGTTCGTCTTCGAGCCTTTCCGGCTCAATCACGAAGGCACCGCGCAAAGATGTCTCGACGATTTTCACGATCTCTCTCAGGCCACCCGGACTTCGGGGATCGGGATAATGAACTTCCCGCCTTGCTGGCGGTATTGAGTCTGCTGCTTCAGGATTTCTTCAGCGAAGTTCCAGGTCAGAAGCAGGCAATAATCCGGTTGATCCGTTACGAGTCGTGACGGATCGCAAATCTTCAGCCGAGTACCAGGCGTATATAGCCCTTGCTTGACAGTGCTTCGATCGACCACGAAATCGAGCTGTTTCTGGCCGATTCCAAAGTAGTTGAGCAGCGTACTTCCTTTGGCGGATGCCCCGTAAACGGCGATTCGCTTTCCTTCGGCTTTCAGCGAATCGAGCAATGAGATCAAGTCACTTCGCAGTGCCTCGACCCGCTTGCCGAATGTCTCGTACGACTTCGCATCGCGAACCCAGGCCGATTCTTCATTGAGCAGTCGCAGGACTGACGGTTGAACATCAGCCGAATTCGTATGAGCCGCAAAAATCCTGAGCGAACCACCGTGAATCTTCAGTCGTTCCACATCAACAATCGTCAGTCCATGTTGCTGAAACAGTCGAGTGAGCGCGGTCAACGAAAAGTAACAAAGATGCTCGTGATAGATAGTGTCGAATTCGACGTGATCGAGCAGATCTTTCAAGTAGGGAGCCTCGACGACAACGACTCCGTCCGGCTTGAGCATCGCTGCGAACCCGGCAACGACTCCGTTAAGATCCGCCACGTGTGCCAGGACGTTATTGGCGTGGATCACATCGGCCCGCTGACCTGATTTCGCCAGTTGGTCAGCAATCTCTCGACCGAAGAATTCGCTGATCGTCCTCACGCCACGTTCCGCTTCGGCCACGCGAGCGATGTTCTGAGCCGGTTCAATCCCAAGCACAGGAACTCCCGCTTTGTGATACCACTGGAGCAAATACCCATCGTTGCTGGCGATTTCGACAGCGAGGCTATTGGGTCCGAGCTTCCGGGTTTCGCGCAATCGATCAGCGATGGTTTTGGCATGAGCCACCATCGTGTCCGAGAACGACGAAAAATAAGCGTACTCCCGAAACAGAATCTCGGGGGGAACCGTTTCCGTGATCTGGGCCAGCGAGCAATCCGGGCACCAGGCCAGGTCGAGTGGCCAGGTTGATTCTCCGTCGCCAAGTTGGTCTTCACGCAGCAGCGCATTCGCCAAAGGGGTCTTGCCCAGCGACAGAATGGAATTCAGGCCGACTTGGCCGCATATCCGGCAGGCCACGTCGTGCTGATGGGATTGGCTGTCGGCTGAAGATAGTTTGTGTACCATTCGATTGTCCTGCGGAGGCCTTCCTCCAGGGTGAACAGAGGTTGCCAGTTCAAAAGTTCGCGAGCCTTACGGGCACTCAGGTATTGATGAGGGATCTCGTGACATGCTTCGCCAAGAATTTCAGGCTCAAGCTTCGAATGCATCTCGCGCAAAACGAGTTTCACGATGTCGAGCACAGACAGTTGGATCTCGGTCGAAAGATTGAAGGCTGATCCGGCGAGTTCGGGTCGACGTGCCAACTGTTCGGCGAGAAACATATAGGCCGCAGCACCATCTTCGACATAGAAGTAGTCGCGAACGAACGATCCATCAGAACGAATCAGAGGTCGCTGATCACGCAGCACCGATCGGATCGTCCCCGGAATAATCCGGTTCCAATTCAGATCGCCACCCCCATAAAAATTCCCGCAACGAGTGATCACCACCGGCAGCTTGTAAGTCACGGCATAGGTTTGAGCGATCAGATCACTACAGGACTTACTGACATCATAGGGATGCCGCCCTTCCAGAGGAGTCTCTTCGGTATAAGGCAGAACCTTGGCTTCACCGTATGCCTTGTCCGAAGAGGCCACGATAATTTGCCCCACTTTCGGTGAACGACGGCACGCTTCCAGCAGCTTCCAGGTACCGCCGATATTCGCTTCGAACGTCGAAACGGGATTTCGATTGGCAATCCCGACGATCGTTTGAGCGGCCAGGTGCATCACGGTGTTAATTTCATGTTCGCCGAGTGCCCGTTCCAGCACGGCTTGATCACAAAGGTCCCCGCTGACCACGGTCACCTTGTCGATCATGCGACTTTGATATAGTTCGGAATTCGGTGTCCAGTCACGGATCAGACAAACGACGTCCGCTTCGGCTTCCAGTAGTCGCCGAATCAACCAGCCACCCACGAGGCCTGTCGCACCGGTGACGAAGACGCGTCGATCACGCCAAAAACTTTTGTCAAAACTGCCGCGACCATTCATAGTTGAGCTTCTTATTCGAGCGGCCTGGGATCAAACGGTTCGCTACAGAAATCGACGACACCGACCTGATAAGTCTTTTGTCTGGAAACGACTGGCGTTAAGCCGCCTTAGGTCTAAGCTTAATCGTGGGAACGGAGGACTCTTCGTCCCAGGTTCGCCACGGCGATTCACCACTTTGCCACAGCGATTCGAGGTAGTGCTTGTCGCGTAACGTATCCATACACTGCCAGAAACCATCGTGCTCGTAAGCGGCCAACTGACCATCAGCGGCAACCCGATTCAGAGCATCCAGTTCCAGGCTTTCCATGTCGTGAGACAAGTAATCAAAAATGGCTGGCTCAAAGACCAGGAATCCACCATTGATCCAGCCTTCACCCTTGACCGACTTTTCCGTGAAGCAATTGACGATTCCATCTTCGATCGTCAGTCCACCAAATCGAGCAGGCGGACGAACTGCCGTCACGGTCGCGATTTTGCCTCGTTCACGATGAAAGGCGAGCAACTTGGTGATGTCGACATTACTGACCCCATCACCATACGTCAGCATAAACGTTCCGTCGCACAGCCATCGCCGAAGGCGCAATAGTCGGCCACCGGTTAGGGTACTGAGACCTGTGTCGATCAGGTTGACGTTCCAGCGATCAAGCTCGACCTCGGTCCGCTTGATGGAACCTTTGGCGAAATCAATCGACAGGTTTCCTGCCAGATTATATCGATCAAGGAAAAAGTCCTTGATGAAGTCGCCCATGTATCCGAGCGCAAGATAGAAGTCATCGCACCGATGATGTGCGAAATGCTTCATGATGTGCCACAAGATTGGCTTGCCACCAATCTCGACCATCGGTTTTGGACGGGTCGTCGTCTCTTCTTGAAGACGAGTCCCCATACCCCCGGCGAGAATCACCACTCGCATTGTATGCCCCGTACAAATCCATTTGGGAGCCGCACGGATTCATTCATGAATCCGCCACCCGTCGTCTCGATTGTATTATTAACAATTCCCCCGAGACAAAAGGCTGGCGGAATGTAGGAACGGCTTTCCGGAGTGTCAAGATCAGGAAAGCGGTTATGGGACGGACTTTGACCGTCGACCGAAGATTTCAAACCAAACAACACGCCAACGATCGACAAACGCCACGGACCAAACCAGCGATCGCACATCGTCAAGCCGATAAGTCCCATAGGACGTATGGGACCTATGGGACTTATGAAAAACGATTTTCGGCAATCACTGTAGTGTTCTGCATGGCGTTGATCGGTATACTCGAATCACATTTAGAACGGTCGTATCCGACGTCCTTTTCGGCGACCGTTCCCTTCGTTTTGCCGGCTTCTCAACACGATCGACAACTTCACACAGGCGTCACACCGTATGTCTTCTAAAATCAAGAGAATCTTCGTCGGTCAACGTGACCTGTTCTTGGTCACACTGGTCGGACTGCTGGCCATTTCCTCTTCGTCTGCTCAGGAAAAACCCGAAACGCCTGGCACGGAAGGAAACGGCGACATCATCATCGGACCCGAATACAAAACCGATGTCGATTTGACCGACCGAGCGAACCCCAAAGGGAAATCGTTCGAATTCTCCATGAAGCTGGCCGACAGCAAGATCTTCCGCGGCGACGACTCGACGCTCGAACCCAGGAAAAAAGTCCGCGAACAACGCAAGATTTTTGTCTACATCCCCGCCGCCTACAAAGACGGGACCAAAGCGCCGATCCTGGTCACCCTGGATGGACCGAGCCAACTGAATCTCGTGCGAAACGCGCTCGATAACCTGACCGTCTCAAAAGATCCTCATCGCAAGTTACCACCGTTCATCGTGATCTCCGTCGAAAACGGAGGGGACGACAGTAAGGGGAGCGAACGTGGTCTCGAATACGACACGATGTCCGACCGATTCGCCCGGTTCATCAACGACGAAGTATTGCCAGCCGTTCTGAACAATCCCCAGATTAAAGCCGCCTACCCTCAGATCGCTTTCACTCAAAATCCCTGGGGCAAAGCGGTCATGGGCTGCAGTTCGGGCGGAGCCGCAGCACTCACCATGGGCTGGTTTCGTCCCGACCTGTTTCGTCGTCTGATCACCTATTCCGGCACGTTCGTCGATCAGCAGGACGACGACGCACCCGAAGAAGCGAAATACCCGCTCGGTGCCTGGGAATACCATTCGAGTATGAAGCTGATCGAAACCAGCGAAAAGAAGCCGCTACGGATTTTCACTCACGTCTCCGAAAACGATAACGGAGCAAAAAGTCCCGAATCGTCCTACCACAACTGGGTCATGGCCAACGAACGAACGGCAGCCGCCCTGAAAGCGAAAGGCTACGACTACCGTTACGTCTTCAGCAAAGCCTCAAGACATTGCGACGGAAACGTCTTCCAGCACACGCTGGCCGATACGCTCGTCTGGATGTGGCGAGGCTACGAGCCGGAATAACGTAGGAGATTTCGTTTCCCCATGGCGGGTAGTCCTGCTTGATGCACGGAAAACGGCGTGTCCAAAGCTTCTTTAACTGTACAAACATTTCATGAAAGTTCGCCAACGGCACAAAAACAGGTGGAATTACCCTATCTCCGACAAAATAAGTAGCCTTCCTTAAAACCAGGAAAATCACTCTAATCCCGCGCCTGCGAAATGATCCGACCCAGTTGCAGATCGCATCCTCCTTGATATCTGCCCGACAGCTGAATAGCATTTCGATAACGAACTTATTGCAAAATTGAGGGTTACGCCTCTTTCGGTGAATTTCTATGCCTCCTACGATTCGAATTCCAACGAGCCAAGTACCTGATCTCGAACGGATTTTGGGACTAAAGAAGGATGCTCTTCAGCGACTGCGCGCCCGTTTGGATAGTTTGAAGCCACTTCCGTTGAAGTTCGTAGAACTTCAAACTGTGTTTGACGCAGCACTTGAATCGATCGAAGAGGAGGGATCCGCCCTAGTCAGGCTTCTCCTTACTTGGAATCAGTTGGCGCGTCACCGAGAAATGTCACCCAATTCAATCGTTGATGCCTTGAGAGAAGCAGTTGGCGCGATTCCAAAAATAGGCAGCAGACTCCAAGAGTCATGGATCGAAATCGAGCCAGAAATTCAAAAGCTAGTCGAGTCGTCACCGATACGCGCACTCGCTAAGGCAATTGACCTTTCCTACGACCATGCGAACCTGTTTCAAGGCGCTCGAATAATCACAGATATTCGGCCGATCTTCAACGATTCTGACGATCAAATGGAGATTGATGGGGCGGTAATTTCATATACACTGCGGCTTCATTACGACAATCGCGAGTGTGAGCATAGCTTGAGCATTGCCCTTGATGAAGTAGACATTCGTGTCCTCCAACAGCAATGTGAACGCGCGATTAAGAAGGCTGAGATGAGTAAAGCTGTGATGCAGAAAACCGAAACACCAACAATCATTTCGGGAGATGCACGATGAACAATCGGCTAAATTTCCTCGAGTCACGCGATGACCTCGACGCTGTTGAAGAAGTTGTAGAAGAGTCTTGCCAGATTAGCTGTCGTTCGGTTCCGTCGTACAATAATGCGAAGCGATCTTATGAGAGTTTTCGCGACGCATTGAGTGGTAATCGTTTGCTGCCAACTAAAGGACGTCAGTATCTCGCGTTAGTGGACGCGTATGCTTATCACGAAGTGATCCTGATTGCCGATGAGCCTGAGCATGTCACTGCTGAAGGTGCAGAATGGCCACATCAACTGGATTTGATTGACTCGCACGCGATAAATACGCTGATAAAAATAAGTAAGGTGGAAGCTAGAATTCGGCAACATGGTTCCGAATATGCGAAGCCACATAACTATTCGATGAAACGAAACAACGATCCGCAATTGGAATGGCATCTCAAAGACACGCCGCAGGAAATCGCTCATGATGATTCCCATGAAACCCAAAAAGTGATTTGGGGGTTCCCTGGGAAACCCGATGCCCTCAATCTGCTGAAAATTGTGTTGGCTGCAAAAAAGAGTCAGAGCGAACAATTGCGGGAACTGAAAAAAGTTCGTGCATTTGTTGAGAATGAGATTCGTCAACTTCGTGCAAAGTCCGCGAAAAAACTCCAGGCGCCGAAAGTTCTGGAAGAGCTCGAAGGTTTTGTTGATCAAATTGAAGACGGAATGGCGTTTGTAACATTAACGTCTAAAACTGGACAAGAGTTGATCGGTGAATACAAAGCTGATGAACTTTTGGCACTTGGTATTCAAGAGGGACGGCGTTTTAAGTGTCGAACGATTTGTATTGCGAACTGCGTTACCGTCGAATTCGAGGCAATTCCCGATATCAATATCTCAGCCGCCGAAGAGGCCAACATCCAACAAGAAATCCGTGAATTGACATCTGGTGGCATTTTCGATGGCGACTACTAATCCCGGTCAACTTGAAGTCCACGTCATTGGTGCGGATGAAGGAGAAAGTATCGTCCTCCGACTCCCGAATGACGAATGGGGCGTCGTGGATTGCTGCGCCTCTTCTCTCAAGGACCAAAGTTCTAATCCGACGCTTCTCTTTTTAGAGAGCCGAAATGTCCAACGATTGGCCTTTATTTGCATGACCCACCCTCATGCCGATCACTTTCGTGGGATGAGCCAATTACTTTCGAAATACTTGGTCGACTTCTTCTTGCTTCCCGGGGCAATGACCGGCGAAGAGTTGAGATTGATCTTAGAACACGAATCCTTCGATGCGATGAAAGCAGGCGCCCGTGAGAGACAGGAAAATGTTAGCGAACTTAAAAACATCTTCCGTCAAGTCAAAATTCAGAAGACGGCAAACGGCAGGCCAATGATTCCCAAAAAGGCGTGTACGGGGACAATTCTCTACCCGTCTCCGATTGACCAAACAGCAAAACTCCAAGTCACAGCCTTATCTCCTTCTACACGTCAAGCTATTCGTTACGAGTCAAAACTGAAAGATTGTTTTGATTCAAATGGTCGTTTGGTTTCGAAGCTCAAGCCTTCAGATCATAATGTAATTTCTATTGCGCTTCTGGTAGTTTTCGGAAAAACTCGTGTTGTCCTATCGGGAGATGTTGAGAAGGGTGGTTGGAGTGATTTGCTTGAAGAATTTGAACCGGCACAACTGTCGTGCCACGCAGTAAAGATAAGCCATCACGGGTCGAGTAACGGTTATTGCAGCCATCTGTGGGCAACTTTCGCGCGTGAACGAAATCCAATCTCGGTTCTCACTCCTTTTAATCGGCACCGACTGCCGCGACGTGAGGCGCTTCAGCACATCCGGCCGTTCGTTAGCCGCATAAGTTGTACATGCCTGTCAGGTCTGGATGAGAAAGAAGTCCGCGTTCCGTTATCAGTCAATGAGCCTGCAGCGAGCCGCGCCGCATTACGGCAGATTATGGGAGCACGGAATAAGCCGAAGCCAGCTCACGGTCGATGTGCCTTTGTATTTGACGACGAAGGAAATTGTGTAAGCGCAGATTTTGACGGCGAAGCAGGTGATATCGCTCCTGAATGGCATGTCTAATGACAGTCGACTTTCAGCGTTACTAAGATATCGGTTTCACTGAACCAACTTGTTAAATGCATGATTGATTCGCAGCGATAAAGGTAAAGGTGTGAGGACCGAATAAGTTTTCATCAGTGAATTTGGCTCAATGACACGCTCGAACGCGTTTTGCTTGGCCCCGTTCTAACCAGTGTCGTGATCCCGGATAATTCGCGTGTGACGGCAGATGAGCCGTAGCCAAGACAGAGGCATCAAAAAGAACCTTCATCGAGACGTGCCGTTAACGATCTCGCGGAATCGCCCGTCGCGTTCATTATTTATGAACTGACAAATATCACCAGTGAATCCACTCGAACCAGCGTAAACCAGAACTTCTCCATCCCAAGTCACGGATGTCGCGACGTTCTCTTGAGGCTCCTCAAGAGGATCAATTTCGATTCCGATACGATGTTCGCCTGGAGAAACGATCTGGGGAAGCTGCAAAAACAGTCGCCGGTCGTCGGGTACAACAGCAGTTGTTTCAAGCGTTGTCATTACTGAATCCGGTATCTGAAATTGTTCTTGACGGCTCAATAATCGACGAAATCTCAAAAATGGCCGCCAGATGAGTCAGATATTCGATCTATTGTTGCCGCGACCAAAGTGAATTGCAGAAGCCATCTCCCGTTTCAAACTTTCAAGGTGTCGCAGCGATACTTCGCTCGCGTTGACCGTTTTGATCGGTCTTTTTTGGCGATGAATGATCAACAACTCGCCGACCATCTTTACCTTGGCGGGACTGCAAGTCAGCGACAATTTGTTCGAGGTCATAATCCAACGATGCGGCGTAATCCTCTCGGATTTTTCTGATTTCGGAAACAATTGGATCGTCAGACATTGATTAACTCCTGGGGCGTACAGATGACCGTTGACGTCAATCCTCGATCCGCCAGCTCGTCATCGATTCTACGTCGAAATGCCGGATTGGCAATATGTTTGAATAGGACGGGACGCCAAATATCCGAACACAGATGTTTCAAGGTAGACGGACGCCACGCGCAACGATCTCCACGTTTGGAAAATCGTTTGATTATCCGCGATGCTCGACGGGATTCCAGTGCGAATGTCAGCGTTTTCCATTTGTCTGCTCGACGGAGTGCTCTGGAACGACTCAAAGAAAGTCCACCATGCTTTCCGTTTCACCGATCTGGAATCGGGACGGACGTTGAACGACACATTAGAAATTCACACGATCGAGTTGGGACGGTATGATCTTCAAGAGAAAGATCTGGCCACGGCGAGTATGTTAGATTGTTGGCTCTACTGGCTGCTCCGTGCTCATGAATACGAGCCTGACGAATTGTTGAAACTATTCCCGCAGGAAGCAATTCGTCAGGCGACACAGACCATCACTCAGATCGCACAAGTTACCGAGGATAAAGCCATGTACGATGCACGAGAAAAAGCGATCCGCGACCAGCAATGGTTACTCAATGCATTACGTAGAGAGGGTTTCATCGAAGGTGAAATTGAAGGGGAGATTAAAGGGGAAATCAAAATGATTCGAATGATTCAAGAGTTTGAATCTCCCTGTCAGCACCGATGCGGATTTCGACGGGAAAAAATTGGAGGAACTTCAGTCACAAACGGCTGATCTTCAAGTTCGCCTTCGAAACCGTCGTGTGTCCTGAAGTTCCGCTGGTGAGCTGCGCGAACATAGTGTGGACGGTCTGCCAATCCGGCCCGACTCTGCTAGAATCGGAGCAAAAATCACAGGATCGCGAGAGCCTCTATCGCGATCCTTTAAGACGGGTGAATCGGGGTCGCCATTCAGGTAGTAGACGCTTCCCGCAAGCAATTCACGACGGATGGCTGGGCTGGCGTATGATACAGCGTTTTTCTTGCCCTCTCGGGAGATTTTACTTCTTTACAACACGATTCACAATAGTTCATTTATTATTTGACAATGTAAATATCGATTCGATAACCTCTTTTGCAGGTCACGCGGCGTAGCAAAAGGGGAAAGTGATGCAACTCGATCACCTTGATCCAACCGTTATGGGTCAGCGATTAGCGGATGCCCGGAAAGCGCGCGGGGTCACTCAGGACGATGCCGCGAAGCGTATCGGATGTAGCCGTCCGACGCTCATCGCCATCGAAAAGGGGACCCGTGCCGCTAAGCCGGACGAGATCGTTGCGCTGGCAAGTATGTATTCCACGACGGTGAATGCGATTGTTCGTCCCGGTGAACCACTTGCCGATCTTCAACCTCATCTGCGAGCCGTTGCTCAAGACATGAAGGCGAGTGAATCGGAGACCGCTCTCGCCATTTCCGCTCTTCAGAAGTTTGCCGAGGACTACAGTCGGCTTGAGCGGTTGCTGGGAGTCAAGTTGCGGCTGAATTACCCCCATGAGGTTGAACTCGGTTCCCGCGTCGATGTCGTGAGTCTGGCTGAAGACGAAGCCATTAAGGAACGACAGCGACTGGGCCTGGGCGATCAACCCGTGATTCATCTCCGCAGCCTGTTGGAGGTGGAAGTTGGATTGCGGATCATCTATGAGGATCTGCCGTCGCGTATCGCTGGAATGTTCGCATTTTCCAGGGATTTTGGAGGCGTTGTCGCCGTCAATCGAAAACATCCGCCTGAACGGCGACGAGCGACGCTGTTACATGAGTACGGTCATTTGATCACGGATCGCTTCAAGCCGGGTATTGACTACATCGCCTACCCTGGTCGAAAGCCCGCCAACGAGCGATTTGCCGAGGCGTTTTCGATGGCGTTCCTGATGCCCGCGACTTCCGTACGTCGTCGATTTAATCAGACGGTTAATGATCGGGGCGACTTCAAGATCTCGGACCTGTGTCGGCTGGCGCACTTTTACTTCGTGTCTGTTGAAGCGATGGCGATTCGGCTGGAAACGCTGGAATTAATTCCCAAGGGAGTCCGGGACTACCTCAAAGAGTCGCGATTCGAAGTCCGGCGGGCCACGGAACTATTGTCGCTGCATCAGAATCCCGTGACCGAAGAACGGTTTCCTGATCGCTACGTTTTTCTGGCTGCTCATGCTTATGATCGCGGCGAACTGACGGAAGGTGAACTTGCCGCAATACTCCGGTGTGACCGGGTTTCAGCCAGAGAGATCGTCGAAAATCGACTTTCGACCACCGGCGATGTGTCGGATGATGGTCGAACTCGTCCTATGGATTTTGAGTCACATTCCAACGATTCGCTGTTGAATATGCGTGCGTAATCAGGAACGACATGGCAGATCACATTATTGATGCCTGTTGCCTGATCAACCTTTACGCATCCGGCAGGATCCAGTCCATCATTCCAGCCTGCGGTGGAGACTTCTACGTGTCGGATGAAGTTCGCCGCGAATCGATGTCGATTCGGCAAGTTGACCCGATGGACTCAACGTTACTCATACCGTCGCTAATCGATTTCGCTCCCGAGATTTCCAAAGGCTTGATCAAAGAGTGTCGACTCGAAACCAAACAAGAAATTGAATTTTACGTCAACTTCGCCATCGAGGTCGATGACGGTGAGGCAAGTAGTATGGCAATCGCCAAATCAAGAAATTGGATGGTTGCAACCGATGATCGCAAAGCAATACGACTGGCGTCGGAATTTGGAATTGCCATCATTACAACGCCAGAGTTGGTTGAACGTTGGATCAATATTACCAACCCAACTGAAAACGAGATTAAGCAGACGGTCCAGGCCATCGAACGATTCGCGAAATTTCGTCCTCGACGTGACGACCCATTGCACGATTGGTGGACGTCGTTGTAGGTCCCTGCCACATTAATTCGGCGAATACTTGCTGGTGCAAGCAGCGCAAACATAATGTGGTCGGCTTTGCCGATCCGGTCCGACGCTAGCAGCGTCGGCCACGTAGGATGACAACAATTTTGCGTGGGTCTTTGACGTTTGGAAGGTGGGTTGGTAACAAAGTAACGGCGCACGCGAAGATCCCAACTTAGGAAACGTCCATGCATCATCTTTACCTGACTCGCCTTAACTATCTGGCGGTTGTTGCCGCTGCATTGGCTGCCTTTTTTATTGGTGCGGTCTGGTACACGGTTTTGTTTGGCAAGATCTGGGTCGTGAAACAGGGTTATACTCCTGAACAACTTCAGGAAATGAAGAGCAAACGACCGATGCCGGTCTTTTTTGCTGAGCTGATTTTCTGCTACTTGATCGCAGCTGTAGGGATCGACATCTTGCTGGTCGATTTTCCGAATGTGGAACTGATTACGGGCATCCATGTCGGCCTGATCTGCTGGTCGATCGTGGCCGCGTTTCGGATGACGGCACATGTCTCTGGCCCCAAATTGATTGGGGCGTTTCTGATTGATTCCGGGTTTGATCTGGTTGCGCTGCCGGTGATGGGAGCGATTCTCGCGTTCTGGCGGTAAACAGCGCAAGGGGGTTTGAAGGGTACTTGCCAATGGGTACGATGCCTTGGCGGTGATTGTTTTGCACTCCGGAAAGACTTAACACGCTCGAGTGACTTTGGTTGGACGCGAAACTTCCGCGATGTTGACTCTTAACACACCGGAAGAGCACTGCTTGACCGAGGTCGGTCAAGCAGTGGCACGAAGAGTCTATTGCTGCAAACGCTGGACGAGTTCCTCTTTGTTTTTTGCTCCGTTACAGAGATCCTGGAATTCTTTGCGGTTCAAAATTCGGCTGCTGGGGATCTGGACCGAAACAAATTCGTCGACGGGTAGTAAGTACGTGGCATCACCCAGTTGTTCGGGTTTCAATGGCGTCCACTCTTCGCCGTCGCTTGTCCTGACGCGGGGCGGAGCTTCGGAAACGTAATTCGTCTTCAAACGAGAAAACCGGATTCCGGACGTGGCCCAGACAGAAATGACTCCTCGACTGAGATCCTCAGCAACGGGGACAATCACGCGTGTATCGACAGCGAGGTCAGAATCGTCGGTATAACTCGTCAACCATTTCCCGGCGATGCTCCGGCTTTCGGCGAGTACTGCTTGCTCATCTTCGGCCAAATTCAATCCCAGTCCGATATCTTCTGCCGAGATTGCGTAACAGCCGTAGAACAATCGCTCGATGTCTCGTAATTCCTCGAGTAACGGTTGTTTTCGAGTCCCTTGTTCTGTCAGCCCATGTAACTTCGTCAGTTGAGCCTCAGGGACAAACTCGTGAAGGGCTTGGTTCAAAAATCGATACGACCGTGCCATCCGCAAGTAATAAGTCGGAGCGGGTTCTATCCGTAGTCGGGGTGAAAATCGTTCCAGCGGGTCAGGTTGTAATGGAGCCGATGCGGCGGTTTTTACCCCCGATTCACTACGTAGCACATGTGTTTCTTTGCGCTTCGTGATCAAGGCCTGGAAGGCTTCCAGCCGACGGCGTTTATAGTTGCCCGTCAGTAACAGCCATTTCGATTCTTCTCCTCGTTTTGGCACCAGCAGCGTTTCGAGTGCATAGACCTGATAGTCATACCATCCGCTGTTCTCTTTCGGTTGAAGATCGACCGATCCGCTTCGGATCGCTTTCACTAGTTCTCGCATAATGTCCTCCTTTGCCGAGAACCCGTTGGGGAACAGCCGCCGAGTCAGCTCGGATTCGCGATTCGATCCGGGAGGGAACAATGAAACGGTGCTTGTGGTCAGATTTCGCTGACGACGAAGCTGGACAAGTTTCTCGCCCGCAGAATGGTTAACCAGATCCAGCACCGTCAGTCGTGAAGGGGCATTGCTGAGTCGAGCCCATCGTGCGAGAATCTGGCGATAGGTCGTCTGAATTTCGGAATTCGTTTGCAACGCACGAATCAGTGGCTGCATCCAATCATTCTTATCCAGTTCAAATTCCATCTGGAAATAACGACCGACTCGATAACACTGTTGCAGCTTCTCGTTCCACGTATAAAAGCCAATTGGCTTACTTTGCACGAGATCAGAATCAAAGAGTTCCTTAAAGAATGTTCTGGAAGTTTGATTTGTTGCGGGAATCTTGATCCCGGCCAATTCGAGTCCAACAGCGAAAAACGCGGCGGCTCGACTGTCAGCTGGCACAGCCGCCGCGAGCTCCTTAAGGAACGCCAAATCCCCAATAAATTCCGCAGCATGTTCCTGGAACCAGTATTGTTCCAGTGCCGCGTAAAGACCATCGTCGAACTGTTTGGCTTTTCCATCGATCAAATTGATCGACGGAAGAACGTCGACGCCGGTGGATTTCATACTTTGAATTGCATCTCGATAGTTCGCATGAAGTTTCAGCAACACCTCATCCGAATCGGGCTTCAAAAGCTCCTGATCAAGCTTTGTCACTGCGGCACTCAGATTGACTGACCATCCCTTTTCTTCACGTGAATCGACTCTCTCCGGTACGAACGGAGGAACTGCACTGGCGTCGAAAACGTCGTCCGCAAATTCTTCTGCTTTGCTTGCAGCAGGTGGGTTATAGTCCGTTTTTTCGATGACGACCATTTCCGGCCCGGCACATCCAGCAAACGTCGCCAACGTGATGACGGCGAACAATAAGCGAGTGCATTCCCGCAGACAAATCCATCTCATGAAAGTCACTCTGAATCAATGTTGGTTGGAAAACGAATTCTTAAGAGATTTCTCGGGAAAGAACTCCCGACTTCACTTGGAACACATATTCTACCAACCCTGAATCGCGCGATGAAATAGAGCCTGGGTCCAGAATCCGTGCGTCCGTACCAAGACGCACATGCGTCTCTGGCGTTTTTCACCAATATGCGCCGACGTTGAATTGTTGTGCAACGGATTAAGCAGGAACGCTCTTGAGAATCCCTTCGACGACAGCGTCGGTTTGAATCCCTTCGGCCTGTCCTTCGAAGTTCAGAATGATTCGATGCCGTAAGACATTCAGCGCGATGGCCCGGATGTCGTCGCGAGCAACATGGTATCGACCGTCAAGAATTGCCAGGATCTTTGCTGCCAGGATCAACGCCTGAGCACCTCGGGGGCTGCTGCCATAGCGAACGTATCGCTTCGTCACATCCGGTGCTGACGCATGGTCTGGATGAGTCGCCAGGACGAGCGAGATTCCATACCGGCGCACGTCGTCGGCGATTGGAATCTGTCGAATCAGCTGACTCATCGACAAGATGCGATCTCCGGCAAGAACCGGTGTCGCTCGCGGTGACTTGGCTTCCGTCGTTCGATCGAGAATCGTTTCCAGCTCATGCAGTGTTGGAAACTTGACGATCAACTTGCTGAAGAAACGGTCGAGCTGAGCTTCAGGAAGTGGATAGGTCCCTTCCATTTCGAGGGGGTTCTGCGTCGCCAGTACAAAGAACGGTTCGGGCAATTTGTAGGTGTGTCCGGCAATCGTGACGGTATGCTCTTGCATCGCCTCAAGCAGTGCCGACTGCGTCTTCGGCGTTGCTCGATTGATTTCGTCAGCAAGCAGCACATTGGTGAAGATTGGCCCCTGCTGGAATTCGAACTTCTTTTGTTTGTCGGGTGTTTCCAGAACGACGTTCGTACCGAGCAAGTCGGCCGGCATCAGGTCGGGGGTAAACTGCACGCGGCTGAATTTCAGGTGCAGAGCATCAGCGAGAGTTCGGACGAGCATTGTCTTGCCCAGACCGGGGACCCCTTCCAGCAGAACATGGCCGCCACCGATCAGGCAGATCAGCGTTCCGCGGATAATATCGTCGTTTCCCACGATCACTTTGCCGATTTCGTCGCGCAAAGTTTTAAAGTCCGAACGAAACTGGTCGCACACTTGTTGAGTCTCAGCGGTCGTCGACATGAGGGCGGATTCCTTACTTTACCGACAAGTCAGCAACACCCGAGTCGCTGAATTATGGGGTCGGCGGTTGTCCTGAAAGTGATTCGGTTACCAGACAAAATTGATGGACAAGGGTGTCCAAGCAACGTTGAACCGTGCGATAGGAGGAGCCCCCTGATCGACGCGATGCAAAATTCTGTCGTTGATGGCTTCCCAACGCAAGCCGGGCAAGACAAAATGCCTGAGTATTTTCCGACAGACATTTCACGCGTTCGTTCCCGCTTCCCCTGCGACACTCGTCTGGCAACATGCCAGGTCGCTGGAAAAGGCGACAAAATTCACGATCAGGAGGCTTTTGTGATGAGTTCACTTCGCTTCGATTGGTTGATTCAGAGACGATCCGTCAATCGGACAAGATCCCTCGATTGCGCGTCGGGCTATGGTTTGAGAATTGGATTCCGATGTTTAACGCTGTGCTTTCTTGCGGGAGCCTTGATGGCCTGCCACCTGAAGGCTCAGGAAGTTGATCCGGAAGAGGCGAAGGAAAAATCGGTTGCGGACCGATTTGTCACCGTCCTCGAAAAGAATCCTCGACGCGGGACGGCTCTCGATAAAGTTTACGGCTTTCACGTCGAGCGAGGGTCGCTGGATGGACTGGTCAAAAACTACCGCGACAAAACCCAAACCGCCAAAGGGGCTGAAGCGGGTACCGCATGGATGATCGTCGGGCTGCTGGAATCGTTGCGGGGACAAGATGCCGTCGCTGTTGATGCGTTTGAACATGCCGAACAACTCGTCAAAGACAATTATCTCGCGTCGTATTATCTGGGTCAGTCGCTGGTGCTCATCGGCCAACCAGACAAGGCGGCAGAAGCACTCGAACGATCGATTCAACGTAAACCGGCTCAGGCGGATTTGCTCGACATCTTCCAGGCGCTTGGCCGAGTGTATCAACGAGCTCAAAAAACCGATAAGGCACTGGAAGTCTGGAACCGTTTAGAGAAGCAATTTCCCAATGATGCTCGAGTTCAGGAACAGATCGCGACCACGCTACTCGAAGAAAACGAGTTTGCTGCCGCCTTGCCGCGATATCAGGGACTGGCAAAGACCACAAAGGACAAATACCGCCAGTCGTTGTTCCAGATGGAAGCAGCCGAAATCAAAGTGCGGCTTGGAAAATCAGACGAGGCGATCGCCGAATTCGAGAAACTGCTCGGACAACTCAATCCCGACAATTGGCTTTATCGCGAAGTCCGCCGCCGGATCGAGGCGGTCTATCTGCGAACCGATGATCAGTCGGGTCTGATTATGTACTACGAAACCTGGATCAAAAAGAACGCGGAAGATCTTGAAGCCGTTTCTCGCTTGTCACGATTGCTGGCAGGAATGGGTCGCGGACCTGAGGCTCAAGCGTGGCTGGAAAAGGGGCTGAAGCTTGCGCCTAAGAAAAAGGAATTACGCAACGCCTTGATCGGCCAATTGATGTACGAACAAAAGTACGCTGAGGCCATCGCACAATATGAACAGCTCGACAAACATGAACCGAACAACCCTGATACACTGCGGGATTGGGGCCGCGTGATTCTGAAAGATACCGCGCGTGACGAGGCGACTCGCAAAAAGGATGCAGCGGCCGTCTGGCGCCGATTGACCACGGCAAAACCAAAAGATCCTCTGATCGCCTCTCAAGTCGGCGAATTGTTTCGTCAGGCGGAAATGACGGACGAGGCGCTTGAGCTGTACCAGAAGGCAATCTCGCTCGCCCCCGAGCAGGCTCAGTATCGCGAATATCTTGGCGAGTATTTTCATACGCTGAAGCGCAAAGACGAGGCGATGACGACATGGCGAGCGATCGCCGACGGCAAACTGAAGACGGCTCCGAATGTCGCTCGTCTGGCCGAAGTTCTGGCCAGCTTTGGATACCTGTCCGAAGCGGTCGAGACGAACGCCGAAGCCTGCAAACTCGATCCGAAAGATTTTGCCTTGCAGGTCAAACAGGCCGATTTGCTGGCTCAGGCGGATCAGCACGATCAGGCGCTCACTCAATTGTCGATCGTGAAAAAGCTGGCGGCGAACGATGAAGAACGTGAAGCCTGGTTGATGCGGGAACTGCGTGAGCTTCAAGCGGTGAACAAGCTGAAAGAACGAATTGCCGAACGTGAAAAAGAAAAAGATTCTAAAGACGCCGACCACTGGTTCTGGCTGGGGCGTGCTTACGAAGCCGAACGGCAACTGAAAGAAGCGGCTCAGGCGGTCACCAAGGCCAGTACACTCGCGCCGCAATCCGTTCCGATCCTGATGGCTTCCGCCCGGATTTATGAAGCTCAGAACAACCTACTTGCGGCTGTCGACATCAATACCAAACTCGCCGCCATCGACCGACGATACCGGACGGAATATCTGAAACAGGTCGCAACGCTGGAACAAAAGCTGGGTCGCCGCGATAAGGCGATTCAAGCGGGACGAGACCTGATCGCTGCGGCCCCCGGAAATCCTGAATCGTATGAATTCTTCAGCCAACTTTGTTTTCAGTTAGGTGAAGCGGAAGAAGGACTCGGTGCCTTGCGGCGTTCGGTTCGAGTGAACCCGACGGAACCCAAAGGTCTGTTATTACTCGCGTCGGCACTCAGCGAACAGTTTCGTACGAGTGAAGCAATCGAACTCTATTGGCGAGCGTTCGACAAGGCGGCCAATCTCGATGATCGACTCGGCGTCGTTCCCAAACTGACCGAACTGTATCTTCAAACAAACCAGTTTGACCGGTTGCTCGAACGGCTCGAGCGTCAACGTCGGGAACCGAACCAACAACGTGAAATGACGATCTGCCTCGCCCAGGCCTACCAGTCTGCTGGCGACGACGGGAACGCGCGACAGGAACTGGAGAAATTGCTGACGGAAGAGACCCGCGATGTTCAGCTTTTGACTCAACTGATCAAGCTGTGTGAATCCGATGGTGACCTGGATGCCGCTGTAAAATTTCAACAGCAACTGATGAAGTCGGCACCGGGAAAAGAAGCGACGATGCGACTGGCTCAACTGCTGATGAAACTGGGTGAGAACGACGAAGCAACCGCCCTGATGAGCCGGATCACGATCGAAGAGAAAGACCCGGAAACGGTGTTGAAGTCGCTAGATTCGATGCTCAATCAAGAGAATTACGCACAAGCATTGACCGTTGTGGAAAAGCTGACTCGCGATCAGCCCAAGAACTGGGAATTGATCTATCGGGAAGGGGTCGCTCTCGCCAAATCGAAGGACAAAGCGGCCGAAGCGAAGTCGCGATTTGAGGCAATTCTGGCTTTGAAACTGAACGACGATGAATTGACGTTGTCGGCCAAAAACCAGTTGAAGAAGTCTCAAGGACGGACACGTAGTCCGGTCGCTCAGATTCAAGAAATGGACCCCTTGATGATGCGCGTCCAGAGCACGTGGCAGATTCGTCAGGCAGTCGGATTGGATAACCAGAATTACTATGGTGGTGGACAACAGCCGTTCTGGACTCCGCATGATTACGGAACGGCGCGAATCGCCTGCGTCGGCTGGTTGAATCTGCTGGCTCGAAACGAAGGGAAGGAAGAGGAATTCCTGAACGAACATCGGGGGCTTGGCGAAAAGGCAGAAGACCTGCGGGGGTTACGCGATTGGTATTACTTCGCATCGCTGACCAACAACTCCAAGGCCACCTACGAGATTCTGAAAAAACTCTCGTTACGAGCTGATACCGACGTCATGACAAAAACAATGTACCTGGCATCGCTGTCGAACCGTGGCTTCGTTCCCGGCCAGGTTGACGAAGACGGTGACCCCATCGAAATGACTGAAGAAGCCGTCGAAACGGACGAAGACGACGAAGAAGCACAACAGCGCATGCCCAAACTGACAGCGCTAGATCCCGAAGAAATGAATCACGTCATGGAGTGCTACAAGTCGATCGACCACAGCACAACGATGATGACTTTTGGTCAGTCATTTCTTCCGATCGTTGCCGCCGAATTAAAGCGAGCGGGACGGAAAGACGAAGCGGACAAAATGTTCCAGGACATGATCAGCGCAGCAAAAGAACCTGTCCAGATCGCCACGTTGCTCCCCGAAATTGTGCAGAAAAATGACTATGCCACCGCAATCACACTGCTTGACCGACTTGCAGAAATTAAGGACGACGGGGCGGCTAACCAGGCTCAAAACCCGAACGGCGCATTCAATTACGCCCAGTACGTTTCAACGCCCGAGTACCAGTCACAAATCCTTGCCCAACTGATGGCGAAACGAGCTCAGAAAAAGGCGATCGGCGATGTCCTCGGGCTATGGGATCGGTATCTGAAAACGGCTGTAGCACGGTACGAGAAACAAAAAGCTGTCCCGGCCGCTACGAAAAAACGGAATCAACAACAACAGTTCCAGTACCAGCAACAGGGCTACGTTTACGTCTGGCAAGGAAACAACCAGCAGTACGTCAACCTTGCCTTCCCCACCGCCAACGAGATTTACAATCAATCGACGATTCAGATGCTGTATCAGGCATTCGCGATCTACAAAGAGGCCGATTCGTCGCGCGACCTGGTTGACCATTTTCAGAAAACACTGAGTGATCCCAATACGTCCGAAACTCAGAGGATTTTCTGGCAGTTTGGTCTGGGTTACCTTCACTGGTGGATGGATGAGAAAGACGAGGCATTGGCTGTCCTTGCGCCGGCCACCG
Organism: uncultured Schlesneria sp.; assembly: GCA_903834925.1. Taxonomy (GTDB): domain Bacteria; phylum Planctomycetota; class Planctomycetia; order Planctomycetales; family Planctomycetaceae; genus Schlesneria. The sequence goes on along the minus strand of CAILLA010000285.1, from coordinate 50,618 downwards.
AGGCGCTCAATGATAACGTCGATATGAAGTTTGAACTGGCCAAGCTCTATGAACAACGGGGCGAACACGAGCAAGCCCTGGAAATTGTTGACTCACTGACAGCAACCGATCAGCAGGCGATGCAAAAGCGCGAGATTACGGCGCTGCGGATGGCCGTAAACAGCGGCAATATCGATCGAGCACGTGCCGCCGCCGACCGATTGTTCGGGTTGCGATTGGATTCGAATTTGCAAATCCAGCTCGCCCAACAGATGCATCAGCTGGGAATGCATGATCAGGCAGAGGCTGTTCTGTCTCGCGCGGGACGTCAGGCGGGGAACAAGACCGATGTTCTTTCAAACTTGATGCAGCAGTACCAGTCGCAGGGAAAGAACGAAGTCGCGACTCAGATCGCCCATCAATTGCTGCGACGATCGAGTGGTGGATCCACAACGATGAATGCCGTGGCGCGGCGGCGTGGTAACAACCAGAACGGCGATTCTGGATTACGACAGCAGGCACTGACGGTGCTCAAGCGGTCGGGCAAACTCCCCGAAATGATTAAGAAGGTCGAAGGCCAACTGAAATCCTCGCCCAAATCTCAGCGACTGATCGAAACGTTGATCGAGTACTATTCAGCGAATGGCGAGACGAAAAAAGTCGAAGAGATGACCGCGAAGATCGCAGAAACGAAACAGGACGATCCGCAGTTTCGGTTCAGCCTCGGACAACAGTTAATGAATCAGGGAAAGCACAAAGAGGCAGTTGAACATTTCAAAGTGGCGCTCAAGAAAGATCCGAAGCTGGCGCGAAACAATTTCTACCAGATTATTAACTCGTTCCAGCAAGCAGACAAACTGAACGATCTGGCCGGCGTCATTGACGAAATGGATTTCAAAATGTTCCGACAGAACCCCTGGGAACTGACGAACATGATCAGCAATTTGTCGTATCAGGAAAAGTCGAAAACTCAGGCCGTTGCGTTGTTTAAGCGTGCCTGGAAAGACTTGCCTGATCAAAGGCAGCAGCTGTTATCCAATTTGAACAATGACATTTTCTGGCAGATGCCGGAAATCTATGACTATGCCCGCCAAGGGATCATCCCGACCGAAACATCAATCCTGCAAAACGCAGGCTGGCCAGGTTTCGGACAAATTCAAAATTGGAATGGTGAGGGGAAGATCACCACACTGATGAACCGCTTCCTGACCATTGCTGCGACGAATAAGAAGTTTGACGAATTAACGAAAGAGATTGAAGCAACGCAGAAGAAGGTCAAGAAATGGGACGGGGGAACGGCGCTCCTGGCTTTGATCGACTTGCGTCGCGGCAAGGTTGATGAAGCCAAAGTCGTCTTGGAAAAGTTGTTACCAACCTTCAAGGGGATGCAACAGGGGCAATACACGCGTTGGGAGATCGGTCAGGAGTTGATGCCTCATGAAAAATGTATCGACCTGGCGATTCAGTATTTCGAAGCGGCGAGCAAAGACCCCGACGCGATGACGCAAAACCAGTTTGAATATACGCCCGGCAAGCCACTGGTGATGCTCTATAAACAACGTGGACGAAAGAGCGATGCACGGCGAGTAATGCTGGAAGCAAGCAAGATCAAGGGAACGCGTAATCGTGGCAACGAGGATTACGAAGCGTACCAGCGCATTAATAATTCGACCTCGCTCGGAAATGAGATGAAATCGCTTGGATTTCCGATCGATGCGCTTCGTGTTTATCAGGAACAACTGGCTCGTTCCGAAGACTTTGTCTCGGCCGAACGAGTTTTCGGTGGCGGGAAGAATGGAACTCAACAAATCACTCGGATGAAAAAGCAGCTGGAGACAGGTTTCCAAACGGCACTCAAGGAGATCAAGCCAGAACTCCTTCCGGAACTCTTAACAGGGGACGATTCGAAGAAAGACAAGTCATCACACATTGACCTGTTGCTGTTGCTGGAATCACGAGATCTCGACAAGACTACGATGTCGAGCGCTCTCTCGAACCTTGTCTCTGGAATCGCATCCAACCCGGAAATGGTCGCGAAGACGAAGACGGCATTGAGCGAGATTCGAGCCAACAATCCTGGGCATTTTGCTGTCCTGATCCTGGTTGCTCAAATGGCCGAAACATTAAAGGATACCGAAAATCAGTCGGCGGTCGTGAAGCAACTGGTTGAACTGGTCGACGAAAGACCGCTTGATCCTCAGCCAGAAAAGGGAGGCTTTACAACAAAACAGCGCGATGCCGCCAAGCAACAGATGGCGCTGTGGCTGGTTGGCCGGGAATGCCTCAAGCACGACTCACTTCGAGAATCGGGTACTAAACTCGGCGAACGGGCACTGGAAGCCGCTCGGCGACAGACCGATCACGGATACGCGCTGGCGATCCTGAGAGAATGGGGACAACTCGCACTTCAAGCCGGTGACAAGGAAGTGGCTGAACGACGCTGGACCGAGATGTTGGAAGTCGTCATTCCAAAACCGGTGGAAAAAACGAAGAAAGAGGGAGACGCGAAGACAAGTTCGGTTGGTAACCCATCGCGCATCGTGCCACTGCTTGCCGGTCTTCCGTCAAGCAGTGCCGAACGTCAAAACGAAATTCGATGGAAAGCCACTGCTTCTCCGAGGACTCCGAAGCAGTGGCACATCAAAACCGGGCTTTCCCGGTGGGAGATGATGCTCGCACCCGCACTTGTGGGACAGGCAACCCTTTCGGTCCCAATTAGATCGGCTACCCCTCCTGCCGCCGCAGCGGGTACCAAAGGAAACGTGATCACGCTTGCCCAGTTTGAACAGGCAACACAGATCGCGAAACTGGCAGCCGAGAACGGCCTGAACGATCTGTCGGTCAAGGCGATGTCATTGGCACTTCAGTCGGGTCCACCGATCGAGGCCATTCAAGCGATCGATCCAAATCAGCCATTTGCGGCATCACGGAATCCCAATAATCAGAATGAACAGTCGCAACTGACTTTGAAAATTGAAGAACGACTAACGGGCATCGAACGATTATGGAGACAAAAAGGGTTTTCCGATGACGTCGTCTACAACCTGCTGAAGTCTGCCGTCCTTCCGGAACGACGTCCGCTCGAAGTCTTTCTGTACCCAAAACCGCTAAACCTGAACCCGAATCAACCGCCGCAAAGCATCGGCTCGCTGCTGGTCAAAGCCGCCTTGCAGGCGAATAAAATCGACGAGGTCAAACAACTGCTCGAACCGAAATTGAAGCAGCCGCTAGGTGAACTTTCCGCCCGGGTCTTGCTCGCGCAGCTCGCAATTGCGACGCGAGACAACGCATTAGCAACCGAGCAGATTGAAATGCTCAGTAAGCGTCTGCAGCAGGATTCGCTACAGAATTCCAGCGAACTTGCCTGTCACGTGGCGATCCCAGCATTGAGTCTTACTGAGTTGCCTCCGGCGGCGATGGTGTTGCTCGAACGGGCTGTTGATCATTTCACACAGAACGGGCAACAAGGACGAGGTAACGTCCAGGAAGAGCCGGTCCGATCGTTTCGATTTGCCCTCGCTCGGTTGCACTTCCAAAATAAGAATGTCGAAGGTGGAAAGAAGCATCTCGAAGAATATCTGAATTATCTCACTCCGGTTTACGCTCGATACGGAGGCAATTACGGTCAATACCGTCGACGAATCGAGATGATGAAAATCGCCGCTGAATACGCGCGCGCGGGGCTTCGAACCGAATCTCTGGAGTGCCTCGGTCGATATGCCGACTTGCCAATCGTCAACAACTATAATCAAGAAGGCCCCAGTCGCGCGACGACCACAATCCTTTCGGGACTCGCGACGATCCCGGCGGCAGAACGATATGAACTCTTGAAGGCCTGGTCGCTGCCCACGCCAGAACGAAAATCGATTCGTGTCATCGGGAATCTGATTGCAGGCGACAGTGCTCCGACAAGCTTTGATGCCTTACGAGGTGACGTTCCGCGAGGTCCTCGCGTTTCGGAATTGGCCAGCACGGCAGGCTTACTTGTTGCTGCTGCTGCCGAGACAAAAAAACTGGATGAACTTCGTGATCTATTAATTCCACATGCCGAGCAGGATGTGGAACATGCAAAGTTCCTATTGCTGATGACCCAGATTGCCCGAGGCGATGGTGCCGAGCAATTGCCGGCGCTTCGAAAATATGTCGACGAACGAAAGAAGGTCGCTGGTGGTAGTGCCGGTGACGAGGATGGAGACGATGACGGTAACAACCAGTCCTGGGCTCAAATTAATGACTTGCTACTGGCACATGCGGCAATTGCCGACAAGAACCTTCGTCCCGTCGGCCGAGAACTCGCCCTGCAATTTGTGAATCAGGCATCACGCCACCACGAGAATATGTTGATGGTCATGGGCCGACGCGAATACTACGCGCCGACGGTTGGGCCGAAAGCGGCCGAACGGATGAATCATGAGCCCTGGAATACGGATCTCAATCACTGGACCGCTGGTGCCGTCGTAAGCGCACGGACCGAGGCTGCCGGTGCTTTGCCAATGTGGTGGATCGGACACGACGGGCAGATTGCACACCTCTTTGGCCCGGATACGAGTCACCTGTACCTCAAGTATCCACTTGGGGGTGAATTTGAAGTCACTTGCGACGCGTGGCTTGGACCTTGGGGTGAATGTGATCTCGGATATGGAGGGGTCATTTATCATGGACTGAACCTCGGTAATGACACACAGATCATCTCCGTCGGTAATCGCGTTGATACCGTTCACAAGCCAGACCCTCCAGAAGTTCAAAACCGTTACAACCAGATTCGACTCGAAATCAAACCAGATAAAGTCCGGTACTATGTGAACGGTTACTTCATCCACGAAGAACCGAAGCCCTCGTCCGCTTCACCTTGGCTGTTCGTCCATTGCGACAAGGTCTGGATGACGGCATTGCAAAACCTGAAGATTACTGGAAATCCGGTCATTCCCCGCGAGATCGCATTGGTCAAAGGAGACAACCTGCTGGGTTGGGTGACCGAGTTCTACGGCGAACGCCAGCCGAACCGCGATCCCAATCGAGTCCTTGAAAACGACTCGGGTCAGCCGACGGAAACTCCTGAATTCGACTGGTGGGCGAAAGATGGCGTTATTCATGGACGACATCAGCCTCTATCGGGTCTTGGCAAACCAACCGTTCAACAAAGTCGGCTGCATTACGACCGTCCCATTCAGGATAGCGAACGGATCAAGTACGAATTCTGGTACGAATCGGGATCAGCCGTAACCGATGTCGCTCCGGCCTTTGATCGACTGTCGTTCCTGTTTGATCCCGAGGGAGTCAAGCTGCACTGGATGACAGATGGCAGCTCACCCGAGGATGCCTATGGCGGACTTGCTGCCGACAACGTTGTGGTCGAACAATCAATCCAGCGTGGAAAGGTCAACTTAAAAAACCGCGACTGGAATTCCGTCGAGGTGTCGTTGAAGGACGGCGTTGTCACGCTCTCGCTCAATGAATCGGTGGTCGCTGTCCGGAAGCTCGAATCGGAAAACAGCCGTCAGTTTGGTTTCTACCATGACAAGAATGCGACTGCCGTCCAGATACGAAATATTGTCCTGACGGGAGATTGGCCAGCGATGCTCTCCTCCGAAATCACCTCGAATCTGCTCGCCCCTGCTCATGAAAGGACTCCACAGGAACGACGCAATTTCGGTCGCACCATCGATGAGAAATTTCATACCAGTGGCCTGGAAGATCTGTTACTTCAAACCCGAGCGATGGCACCCGAAGCTCAATATGAATCACTCAAACACTGGGTACTGCCCAACGACGACCATGCGAACTATCGCCTGTTCGGAGATTTTACCAGTGACAATGGAATCCCGACTAAAAATCGGCTGACGGGAAGAATCGATTCCAATGGCGACAACGATGTCCCATCATTTCGTCGGCAGAAAATCGGTGGCGAACTGATTGCACCGGCGCTGGATCTGGTCGATGTGGCGAAGAAACTGAATCGACTGGACGAACTGGCAACTCTGGTAGAGCAGGCACCCGATGACAAAACACCGCTCGCGTCCCGCTCGAAGTTAGCGATGCAGATCATGATCAATACGGCAAAAGGAGACTTCGCCAAATCGAATGAAGGAATCAATCAACTGTTGCCGTTGTGCAAAGCGATTCCTGAAAACGCTCGCATGGTAAAACGCTGGCCAGAAGTCCTCGTCGGAAGCGATGCAACACGACATCCTGAGCTGCGAGCTTCGGCGCTGACATTATTGACGCAAATTGTCGATCATCAGCATAAGCGGGGTTTAGGGGAAATGTGGGAAGGTCGTACAACCGGACTGCGCGACCAGTGCAAGAGGCTGATCGACACGAACCAGCTTTCGCCTGCTGGTGGTTCGTCCCCGAAAGGGCAATGGACCACAGCGTCAATCGAATGGGCCGACGCCCATGCACGCGGGCCGATTTCACGCTGGCACTTCCGCGAGAACGAGATCACGCACGTCGCGGGATACAGTCATGACTATCTCTATTTTCAATCTCCGTTACGGGGATCGTTTACCGTCGAGGCCGAGCTGGCCACTTTCGGCTGGCGCGAAACGCGATTGATGTATCACGGGCATTGGTGCGGTGCTCAATGGACGCGCGAGGTTGTCGATCTGGGTGATCTCTACAGCAGTTGGCAAAGCCCAAAAATTGAACCCAAGATCGAATTCGGCGAGTGGTGCCTGATGAAACTGGTCGTCGAACCGAATAAGGCGACGTACTACATTGAGGATCGCAAGGTGCATGAACAAACTCTGCCTGATCAACCCGATCCCTGGCTCGGACTGATGGCCTGGGGCAATCTTTCAGGCGGTGCGCGGATGATTCGCATTAAAGGCCAGCCTGAAATTCCTGAACAACTCAATCTGTCGGCACGTAACGATCTGGTCGGCTGGACGGCCAGCCTGTATCACGATCCGATGAACAATCGGCAACAGAATGAAAACGAAAACAATAGTGCCTGGATCAAGAACAATGACGAAATCGTGGGTCAGCAGTTTATTAAAACGGCAGGCCGCAAACGTCCGAGTCTGTTGCGATACCATCGACCGCTTGTTGAGGATTCGGTCGTCGATTACGACTTTTTCTATGTCCCGAATGAAACGCATGTGCATCCCGCACTCGGTCGCATGGCATTTCTGCTGGAACCGGACGGCGTCCAACTTCATTGGTTGACCGATGCACAATGGGAACGCTCAGGCCTTGCGCCAGATAACGTCGAATCAAATCCAGAACATCGTCGTGGACCTGCCACATTGCCATTAAAGAAGGATGAGTGGAACCACCTTCAGATGACGACAAGGGGTGATACGGTTCAACTCAAACTGAACGATGCTGACGTCTACGAAGGGCCAATCGAGTTGACCAACCAACGGCAACTGGGATTGTTCCACTATGTCGAAGAGACCGCTGTTCGCGTTAAGAACGTGGTTTACCGGGGGGCGTGGCCGAAGTCGCTTCCAACGTTAAAAGAACAAGAATTTTCGAACAGGGGGTCCAAGCACTTTGACCTTGCTGAGGCCGATCTCAAAACCGATTTCCACTGGAATTTCCAGGGGGCCAATCCCGCCCTGCTTAAGCCGTGGGGAGTGGTCAAACCTAATCTGATGGAACCGGTGGAGGGGGGATTAAAACTTGTCCGTGGAGAAAAAGCGACCCCGGAAGCCATCCCGTTGGGATATACCTGGAACTCGGATATTCAAGGTGATTTCGATGTCACCCTCAGTTATCGCGACTTGCAGTCGAAGACCGAACAAACGGATTGGCAGATTCCGCGAGTCGAATTGCATTTGTATATCGGCGGCGGGTGGGAAGATTCGATCAATATGTTGCATATGGGTCACCGCCAACGTGTAAACGGTACGTCAAACGTTTATACGGGTCACAGCGTTCGAGTTTCGAAACAACTCGAATCGAAATACTCGGAAAGAGAAGCACCTGAAAAGTCGGGAAAGATACGGATTGTCCGCAAGGGTGATATGGCTTACTACTTGTACTCAAAGCCGGAATCCGATGATTGGATTTTGCTGAACTCAGGGCCGGTCAGTGCCGCGCCGCTGAAAGGGGGCAATTTCTGTCTTCGAGCCGAAATGCCAACCTCGTCTGCCAGTGTCGTCTTCACCGGATTGACCATCAGGTCGAACAAAAAAGGCCAGACCACCCAGATTTCGAAGCCATATGTTTTTGCTGAGGATGAACTGACAACAAAACTGGCTTGGAAGTTTCAGGGAGCCAGACCCGCGTCTTTCAAAATCTATGGTGATTTAAAAACGAATCGGATGGAACCGGTGGAGAACGGACTGAAGCTGGTTCGAGGGGAAAATGGTAAAGACGCGGAAAGCTTTTGCGGTTTCATCTGGAACATGGATGTGAAAGGCGATGTTGAAGTCACAATCGGTTATCGCGACTTCGTTTCGAAAACCGAACAGAAGGACTGGCAAGCCCCCAGAATTGAAGCGCAATTTGATATTGGAGGCGGATGGAACGATCCAGAAAATACAAATATTATTGTTGGAGGACTCCGACGTCAGGCGGACAAAACGCTCATGTTTGGCACGCATCGAATTCGTGTCAAAGACGATTTCGAATGGAAACACGGCTCGCGCGATACAACCGAAGCCTCGGGCAGGTTACGATTCGTCCGCAAGGGAGAAACCGCGTTCATACTCCATTCAAGATCAGACTCGAATGAATGGGATCTGGTCTACCAGGGACCAATCGGTAACGCTCCGCTTAAGGGTGGCAATTTTGGACTGCGAACCGAGATTCCCGCTTCAACCGGCGAACTTGTTTTGACAGAATTCACTTTGAAAACGAAAGAGCCGCCCAAGTCGGCAACGCCATAAAGGATCGTTTGATTGTATGCACTCTGCCACGTTGATTGTTGAAAGTTATCTGTCGGGATGTCGCGTCGATACTTTTCTGGCGAAACACTTTCGCAGTTACACACCCTGGCGAATGCATCGAATGGTTCGGGCCGGTCAAGTGACCGTCCAGGGAACCGTAGCGCAACCCGATCGACGGGTCTTTACTGACGAAACGGTCACCGTACAGTTGCTCGAACCTCCCGATAACCTGATGCCCGCCGAAGAGATTTCGTTCGGTGTCGTTTTCGAAGACCAATGGTTATTGATCGTCAACAAGCCTGCAGGACTAATCGTTCATCCGACGGGACAGAACCCGTCGGGAACGTTGACGAACGCGGTTCAGCATTACCTTGATCAAAGCTCATCCTTTCCCGGCCAATCGAAACCGGGCGTTGTCCACCGCCTCGATCGCGATACAAGTGGTTGCGTCGCTTTGGCGAAAGACCATCTGTCGCACCGGTTATTGTCGATGCAGTTTCAGCGCGAGCGAATTTCCAAGTCGTATATCGCACTTGTGGACGGTGTCGTGAAACAGGATGAGGGAACAATCGACCTGCCGATAGGACGAGCCCGTAGCGGTGCCAGCGCCTTAATGTCGTGTCAGGCGGACGCGATTGACGCGAAGTCTTCGAAGACCAATTACGAAGTTCTCGTGCGCTTTTCGCGTCATACGTTGGTGAAGGCAAAACCACGTACAGGCCGACTGCATCAGATTCGAGTCCACTTTGCGACGATCGGTCACCCCGTAGTCGGTGACGATTTCTACGGTTTGTTAGGCGAATTGAAACCTGAACGAGAACGGCCAGCGAAGGGTGAACCGGCGCTGGCCCCGATCTCGCCCTACATCAGCCGTCAGGCATTGCACGCGGCAGAATTGTCGTTCGCCCACCCAATCACGGCCGAGTGGCACACGTTTTCGGCTCCGTTGCCTGACGACATGGAACGTGCGGTTGATCTTGTTCGGGCTCTGTAAAACCACGTCCGGCAGAAGATGCCTATTCAGATTTTGCCGGTTTTGATATTTACCGGCGGAATTCGCCGTTCCAAGGATGGGACGGTATTTGCGAAGGACGCATCAATGACACGGAAGTCGGTTTTATTACTCTCCGCAATTTCGCTGCTTTGCGGCTGCACCAGTGATCCTATCGGTCTTCGTTCGGCGTATCGAGGCGTTGTTCCTCCGACGTCAAACTCACGACCCGTTTCCAATTCCCCGATCGCCATGCAACCGGTTGGTCAGCCAGGCCAACCGATCGGCATTGGCCAATCTGCCTACTTATCAAATGCGGCTGCCTCCAACATGGCGACGGCTCAGGGACAAGTACCGGGTTGGGGTTCGCCATATCCAATGGTGGCCAGCGCGGGTGGCCAGTTTGACGGACGCGCCTTTCCGTTTTTGACTCGCGAAATCAGAATGCCCAAAACGGGCGGGTCTCAACATCGAAAGGCTGCTGTCCGGAACACGGCACTTGCTTCGGGAATCTCGGCTTCACCCGCAGAAGATTTGAAATATCGCGGTGGTCGAACGATCCGCGACTTGAAGTACATGAACATCTTTGTCGGAGGAGAAGGGGCGTGGGAGCCCAACGACTATAAAAGTATCGACAAGAAACTGGCTGCGGCGATGTCAGATCCCAGGTTAAATAATGTGATCATGCAATACTTCAATAACACTCCGGTCACGTCGCAGTTTCTGGGCTCGTTCTTCTACGACTGGAAACCCAAACTGGTCAAGAAAGGGGATCTGGAAGTGCAGATCCAGGAACTCTACCGGGAGAAGGCCTTCGATGGACGAGATCTCGCCAATACCGTTGTGAATTTCATACTGCCTCGAGGAGTCATTCTGGGTGATCCAAGCGGTGGCCAGCAATCGACCGTAACGAATAAAGCCATTCCCACCGCCGACGCAGAAGATTCCACCGGAGGACTAGGTGGTTATCATGGCACAGCACACGTCGATGGCCAGAAAATCTTTTACGCAGTTGGTGTTTTTTCCGAACGACGGCCGAATGGGGGTACGAACGGAATCCCTGTCTTTGATGAGAACTGGAAAAACGTTGTCGCCACATTTTATCACGAACTTCAAGAAGCCCGGACGGATCTCGAAGTCGACGATGCCGCCACAGATCCTAACGGGATGAATCTGCTCGGCTGGACCTCGGACAGCGGACAGGAAATCGGTGATTACCCGATCGCCGAAGCGAAGCAACTGTTGCAAGTTTTTAAAGAAGTTCCGCTCGCCGACGGCAGCGGAACCGCCCCGATCCAGCTTTGTTATTCCAACGCGGTCCATGGTCCAGAAGGCCCGATCGATTATCCGCACGGCATGGAACCACCGCCGGGCACGAGATCCCCGCAGAACAATCCGCCACCGAGTAACCCACCTCCTAGCAACCAACCGTCGTCGAATCCCGGTCCTCAAGGGAATCTTCCACCGCAGATCCAGAAGATGATCGGTGATTGGGATCATCTCGATCAGTACGTCAAGTTAGCAATTCTCAAGCTGTTGTCGTGACGATTCAAAGTGGCTTCGCCTCAGACCAAAGTAGCCATCATCGCTCCGCGTGATGAGCATTGTTCGAGAACCCGTCATATTTCAATCCGCATGTTTTCAAAAAAGTATTCAATTTGAGATCAGTCGAGTCTCTTGGATAACAGGGAATATTCGGTGAAACAGATCCGCAGTATGAAGGTTCTTGTGACTGGTGGCGCATCCGGAATTGGACGCGCGATCGCATTAGCACTTGCACGCGAAGGTGCCGACATCTATCTGTGGGATGTCAACGAAGCCGGGCTATCCGAAGTCGCGGAAGAAATCCGTTCGCTCGGAGTCAACGTAGAAACGGCGGTAGTCGACCTGACTGAATCTGACGAAATCACTTTGGCGGTTCAATCGTTACTGGATCACTGGGGCACGCTCGACATCCTTGTGAACAATGCGGGAGTCGCCTATTACGGGCCGACTCATAAGATGACCGCCGCTCAATGGGACTGGTTGATCGGAATCAACCTGCTTGCGCCAATTCAGATTACACGAGAGTTTCTCCCAATCCTTCTCGAACGACCTGAGGCGCATATTCTGAACGTCTGCAGCATCTCGGGACTTGTCGCTGGTGGACGCTTTGCCGCTTACCACACGAGCAAGTTCGGCCTGATCGGATTTTCAGAATCGCTGCGAGCGGAATATGGTCGTCGCGGACTGGGTGTCACAGCCCTCTGTCCAGGCCCGGTCCAGACAAACCTGTACCGCCAATGTGCCACGGGCAAAGAAGGAAAGACCGTTCCCGAGCCACCTCGCTGGCTTTGTGCGACGGTCGACTCAGTCGCCCGCAGCGCAGTGAAAGCGATCCGTCACAATCAACGTATGCCAATCGTCGGTCTATTGGCACACCTGTTGTGGAACATGAAATGGCTGGCCCCAGGCCTGATCGACTTCCTCAACCATTTTCAACGCAAAAAGAGAACTCCGACATCTGGCGAAGTGACGATTGGCCCAAAACATTCCGAGACTCGAAACGCTGCATAGGCGTGAAAAGTTAGTACGAAGAACAACTTTTCCCACGCAAACTGCAATTTTCGGTCCCCTATTGGTCAATCATCATCCCACTAACATTGCTCTCGGAGTATCTGCTGCTCAGCAAACCGCGCAAACCGGTGTCCGGATCAACACCGATTTAAATACAAGCCGCTTGAGTTCGAGAATCATTTCTTGTTTGACTTGGGTTCTGCTGAAGGGGTCCAAATCCTTTCGCCACGTCAATTTCTGCAACGGCTCGCCATCGAGCCTAATTGATTTGAATTACTTTTGCGGACCACCTTCGGAAAAAACGCCCGTCGCTTGTTTACGTCTCCTCGTCCTTCGAAATCGTGAGCACTACGCGATGCTCGGATTTCTCGGGATTCTTTCCAGGTTTTGACCGTGTTCCGACGGATTGGCTAAGCGTTATCGGCGTCCCTGAAACCACATTCAATGTTGTTGACACCGACGAACGGTCGATGATCGGTTGTTTGCCACCCTTGGCGAATGTCACAAATTCTCCGGTGTCAAATTCACTGAGATGACGAATCTGGACTTTGAATCCGCCATCGTCATTTCGTTCGAGTTTTCCACTGAGTACGAGCGTCTGTGCTCCAATGACGACTCGTGTATGAAATTTCTCATCAGGCCGAGTCACGACTTCGATCGTGTTCAAAACGACCTCTTTGGTGTCCTTTTCCGAATCGGACCCACGTTCGACCGTTTCGACACGCAATCGAAAATCCTCGGCATGAGCGATCGTATTGCACGACCAATCGATCGCAGCCACCAGAATGATCAGCCATCTCATCCTTTCGCCTTCCCGTAAACAAAACTCATTTGCAGGAAATCAATAACGAGATTCCGACCAAATGCCCATACGATAATGAGAATTCAGGAAAATCCGTCGGTGCGAAAGTAGTAACGACTAGGCAAAAGAATCTGAGATTAGTTGATTTGCCGCTCAAACCAAACAACGGTTTCATCGGCAGGATTGTGAATCGACCAGGTTCACTGAACCCATTGACACGACAATTCACGTTTGACGCGGTATTATCGTTTGACCGGGGGGATTTTCTCCGGTTTACATGGACGACTCTCTGCAAATGGACACTTGCGAACTTGACTGCCTGTAAGGTCGGTTCCCGATGTTCAACGAGTTGCTCACCGCAAGCCGATTGGCTCTTCGTGGTGTCGATACGTATCTGTCGCTTGATGAAAATCAGTTCGCCCAGGCGGCCGTGACGCGGCTGCACGTTCATCGCGTTGCGGCCTCGAATTCGGGTTCGATCACGCTGATTCATGGTATCGCGGGAATTGGAAAATCTCATCTGGCTCGCTGGACTCTTGCCGAATTGGCAAAGAAACACCCTAGTCTCAAATTTGCTTATGCCTCAGTCCAGGATCTTTGCGAACTGATGCAACTGGCAGACGAACAACAGTCCCTGGCCGAATTCCTTGAAAGCTGTCAATCACTCGACTTGATCGTCTGTGAAGACATTCACTGGTTGGAAACGTCTCCGTTTTTGCAGCCCTGGTTTGTGATGTTGATTGAATCGCTGGAAACTAGTTTGACGCAGATTCTGATCACGTCACGAAAACCGGTTGGCGAACTTCGTCCATTAGACCAGAGGCTGGTCAGTCGATGTCATGGCGGTCTTTGCGCTCCCTTGCCCATGCTCAGTCACAAGAGCCGGGTCAAGCTGTTTCAGGAGTGGTTTCAAGAGTTAAAACTGCCAATTCTCAAGCCGTTTGCCGCATCGGCGGAATTTCTGGCGGAACGCCTTCCAATCCCACCTCGCGAATTGCGACAGGCGGTCATCGATCTGGCAGAAGATCAATCACGGCAAAGGACGTTGATTGATGTCAACTATCTCGAACAATGGCTCGCAAAATCCGATCGAACCCCACGGTTATCGTTTGACGAAATCGTGACGCAAGTCGCGGATGAGTTCGGAGTTAAACCGAACGAGATTCGATCGCGGTCACGTTCACAAGGTTTGGCCGTTCCCAGACAGTGTGCGATGTGGCTGGCTCGCGAATTGACGGGCCGACCACTCGAACAAATCGGGCATTACTTTGATCGATCACACACAACCGTTTCGCACAGCCTGTCGAAGCTGAACGAGTTAATGCCGAGTGCCCCTTCGTTACGGCAACAGCTGCAGAAACTTCGTCAGCAACTCAAAGAACTACCGCTCGAAGACTGTGCATAACCTGTTGACAAGGCTCCACAAAACACACGAGTTATGCACAAAAAGCCCGACTGTCATTGATGGTCCGATGATAACTCTGCCAGAATCCGCCAGTTATCCACACGGTTGTCGATATCCCGTCGTCCAACCATCAACAACCTTAAAATGTGGATTCAATGCCGCAACTTGCTGTCTGATCATGAATTACAACTTGCAGCGAATCGACAATCCACAATTTCAAGGCCCCTCTAATAAGACTTCTACGAGAGATTATTTAATATGTAAGAAGAGTACCGAAGACGGGACCTTGATGATTTCAAACTCTGTCCAAAGCTCGGTCGATCCGTCGCAATGAACGCGTTCGACCCAGAATTGCCAACGCATCAAACAGGCCAACCCCAACCGATTTTCCCGTCACGGCCACACGCAATGCATGAACAATCTGACCGATCTTGATCCCGCTGGTTTCCACAAAGTCATGGACCAGTTTATCAAGCGTTGCCGCATCAAAGGGAGTAACAGTCGTCAGTTGCTCTCGAACGGACTTTAGCAATCCGACCGCTTCCGGAGCATCACGAAGTCGTTGCTGGAACGGCTTTTCATCGAAAGTCATTGATTCGTCATCAACAAAGAATTCTTTGTAATCGAGAATATCACTGAAGACGCGTAAGCGATCGGCCACGGCTGAGATCACCTGCGCAACAATCTCTCGCGTTGAATCATCGATATCGCCGGAAATCAGCTTGGCTTGCGTCAGGAAGGGGAGACAGCCCGTGACCTTATCGGAGAGCGGAAGTTGGTTCATCCAGTGCTGCTGGTAGCTCTGTAGCTTCTCAGGATCGAATCCAGCAGGAGCTTTGACGATGCGTTCGAGCGTGAAATTCTGAATCACGTCTTCAAGTGACAGAAATTCCGTTGTCCCATCCAACGACCAGCCAAGTCGCGACAGAGCATTCAGAATTCCTGACGGCAGATATCCCAGTCGTTCGTAGTACTCAACCATTACAGGATTCAGCGTTTTAGAATCCCCCAGTCCCAATTGTGGAAAGACCTCATCGGCTCGATCAAACATCTTTTTCAATTGAGGACTGTTTCGAAGTTTATCGACGTCACGTTTGCTCAGTTTTTTCGTTGAGCCTGGTGCCGTAATGAAAGGAATATGAGCAAACACTGGCAACGGGTTTCCCAGAGCCATGTGAATTAAGGCTTGGACAGGCGTGTTGGCCAGATGTTCTTCGGCTCGAATCACGTGAGTAATCTGCATCTGAGAATCGTCAACAACGGTCGCAAAGTTGTAAAGAAACGAACCGTTGCTTCGCATGATGACCGGGTCTGGCATCAGTGAACAGTCCCATTCGACATGGCCACGTACGGCATCGTCGATGGCAATCTTCTGGTCGCGCGGGATCAGAAATCGAACGACGAACGGCTTGCCGCTTGCTTCAAGCTGCTTCTTCTCGGCCTCAGACAATTCCAGTGAACGGCGAACGTTGACGTATGTTCTTTTCGCAGTTTCTGCCTGTTTACGATCTTCCGCGATGACTTCTGGAGCGTCAAAGTCCTTGAATGCCTTTCCTTCTGCTAAAAGTCGGTCGACAGCAGCCTGATACAACGCCGTCCGTTGTGACTGGTAATACGGTTCAAACGAACCGCCGACTTTCGGTCCTTCGTCCCAATTGAGACCCAGCCATTCAAACGCCCGAAAAATAGGCCCGAGCGCCGCTTCGACGTTGCGTTCCTGGTCGGTATCGTCAATTCGAAGAATAAAAACGCCACCCGTATGACGTGCCCACAACCAGGCAAACAGGGCAGTTCTCATCCCTCCTATATGCATGTAACCGGTGGGACTGGGAGCAAATCGAGTTCGAACAGGCGTGGTCATAGAGGGTCGTTTTCAGCTTCAAAGTGAGTGTTTGAGATGGTGGTATCGTATGCGGAAGGTGACTTCATCGTTTAACCCGCAGCCAGCGGCGAAGGCGGATCGGTGTTCAGCCGATCTCTTCGAGCGTAGTTAACGCCCGTGGAGTGCGTCGATCGACGGAGAGGGTATAGGAATACAAGAACAATATCCAAATTTTTTCTTCAGGACTTCTCTATCAATCAACAGAAAATCGAAGACGTCGGCAAACAAGGTTGGGGTTATGACAAAGAAGTCATTCGGATAAGTCGTGTCGGTACTGGTGGCAAACCTCATGTTGAACGAGGGATTCAGTCGATTCTCAAAATAGGTAATTTAGATGGTTTGACATAAGCCACAACAATATCGTTGGTTACGTCATTAATGGTGATCTCGATAAAGTTTTTATTGGTCATTTTTCAGTCTGGATTCTAAGCTTTTGAGACGCTTCTCCGCGAGTATCACGGCGAAAATTCGTCTCCTACAAATTGCGGACTAAGGTTACAATCAACGAGCCATGCTGACTTCGTTCCTGATCGCCGTGTCGATTTGGGGAACCGATCCAAATATCGTGTTCGCGGATAGTCGCGCATCATGGCCACAAACAACCGCTTCAGCCGATGTTCAATCGCCGGTCGAAGCACAAAGTGCGTCAATCGTTACCCAAGCATCTAGCCGAGTCTTCAGCGAACCGTTCGTCGCACGTGCTCAAACTGTCAACGACGAAATTCAGGATCGCTTTTACGACTCGGGAATTGCATGCGCATTGGAAGATCCGAAAGTTCAGCACTTGATTGCGGAAATCAATCCGTTTGTCCCCTTAGATTTTCCGGTTCTGAAGAACTATTTCGACCCTTACGGCTGGCAAATGTTAACCGGCTCAAACGGTCCACAAGACTACAGATTGGGTTGGTCGACGTATAACGAAATCTCGGTGCTTCCGGCGACTCAGGCATTCGGAACGACCGGAAATATGAAAGTCGTCGGATGGAATTCCAACGCAAAGTACTCTGGCCTGATTCGACCAGGTGTACTCTTTGACGGGACATTCTGGTTTAATGCTCGCTGGTGGGATGGTCCCGGCGGAATCAACTTACCGGCTCAAGTCGACCAGATTTCCAGTGATCTGTTGTTGGGATTTTTCAATGATGGACCGTGGAGTGCCCAGATTGCATTTCACCCACAACTCGTTGAAACGTATGAAGCCAAGATCGATAAGAACGCGTTCAATTTTGACGGTCGGGCGATCGCAACTTATACGGCTTCACCCAAGTGGAAACTGGTTGGTGGAGTCGCGATCTGGGATCGCGTGAATACACTGGTTGTGCCGCACGTTGGAGCAATCTGGACGCCCAATGATCGTTGGGAAATTCGAGCGTTGTTTCCCACGTCGCGAATCAGTTACTTCATGGGGAACTGGCGAAACGCCGATTTCTGGGTGTACAGCCAATACCAATATATCGCAGAGGCTTACCAGGCGATCATTGTAGACCCTCGAACAAGCGATCGTATCCAGATCACTGACCAGCGGTTAACTGCTGGTATCCGGTGGGATTCCGGTCGCTACACATTCTTTACCGAAGCGGGATACGTCTTCGATCGTCGAGCGATTTTCGCGGGATCGACACCCAACTTCAATTTGGGCGATTCGGCGATCCTCACGGTCGGCGTGCGGTATTAATCTGCCAGAATTGACTTTACGTCATTGAACTTTTCCACACGAAATTGTTCATTCTCGGACTCCCGCTTGCTTTTCGAAATCACAAATTGTGTGAGACAATTCAGTTACTCGCAGATCATCACGCATCACTCGCTTGCGAAAGGAGATCAATCACATCGGCGTTGGCATCGGGAAATTTCAGGACCTTTAGTTCCTTGGGAGAATGCCACAAGAACTGTTGGTGCTGATCTTGAACATCATTGTGGTTGGCCGGATGACAAAGCACGAAATGGAGTGAAACCCGGCCGTGCGGATATTCGAACTCCTTGTGTTGCAAAAGGCGTGCGGGAATCACAACCAGACCCGTCTCTTCCAGGCACTCTCGGACAACGCATTTAAACGGCGACTCGTTGTTCAGGCATTTCCCGCCAGGAAATTCGGCGAACCCGGCAAGCGGCACGTCAGGTCCGCGTACTCCAATCAGGTAGCGCCCAGCATGTTCGACGACCGCAATTCCGATCTGTTTCAAGGAAGTCATAAAAATGAGCCACGAGGATCAGGAAAACAGGAATTTTAAGATTTGGAACACTAATCTGCACGAATCTTCGCTAATCGGAGAATTCAAGATTTGGATTTGAGTGTCACTTTCCTGCCATTTGTCTTATTAGTGCAGATTCGCGAAGATTAGTATTCCAAAAATCTTTCTTTCGTCATTCAGAACTTTTCAATTAGGCTTGCGGTTTTTCATTCATTTTACGTTGACACCTGCAGAAGCTTGAGGTTGTCGGTTTCGAGGTTCAGCAACGCGACGGTGAATTCTTCTGCTCGGTGAAGAGCACCCGGATTAATGAACCGTGTCACCCCGTCGCGATGATCGGCTGCGACATGGGAATGACCCAGGAAAAGATAATCAGGATTGGTTGCCAGCAACCGGTGATATTCTTTGATGAGATGCCCATGAGTCATCGCGAGTCGTCTTCCGGCCAGTTCAACCTCGCCGCCCCAGCCCAGGCAGACAGCTCCGTCCACCTGGTTGATTGCCGTTTAGCCATCATGGCTCCCTGGCTGCTAATTTTTATGGTGTGGGCGTTCGCCCGATCAAGTTGTTGTGGCGCACGGGCTGAAGCCCATGCTACGGGTTTTGACTTGTCATTTTCAATTTACAGAAACCAATGACCACGTAATGATGATGGAGACTTTGGCTTAGCCTTGCGGGCTAACCAGTCGGGATTCTCAGACGTCGAAAGGAATCGATTTATGTTAATGCGAATCAAAGTGGCTTGTGCGTTTCGTTCGGCGATGTGCCTGTTTGGAATGGCCTCTGTTTTGGCGACAGCGATTTCGTTGCCCGCATTTGCCGACGAAACGCCGCGAACAAAACCTCCTCTGGCAAAAGAATCGAGCGAACAGGAATTTATCGATGTCAAAGATCTGACTCAATCAGATGCGCCGTTGTCGCATTGTTCATTTGCCCCGAAACCTGGGCGTTTTCGGATGAAGGTGACGAAAGGCTGGACGTTAAAACTTCCTTACATGGTGGAACATGAGCCCGTCGGATGGGTACTCCTTAACACTCAGCAGGTTGGCGCCCGGTCAGGTTCAAAAACACCCGACAATCACGAATGGAGCGACTTCTTTCCCGCACGTGAACCCGTACTGGAAATGTCAGGAGGGGACCCTAACGCAATGGCTTTTATCGCACTTCGTAAAGGGGCGGCCACGTTCAAGTACTACGGCGAAGGAAAAAGCGACGACCCTGCGACGCTCAAAAATTGTGAACTGCAAATTGTCGTTGAATCCGACACATCCGAAATCGATCAAGCAATCAAATTGGCGGCACCAGACGCTCAGGTCCGTGTGATTGAGATTCGTAATTCCGCTGCAGTCCTTGCCGGTACCACCACGACCGAAGACGACGCCAGAGTGATTCTTCAAATCGGACAACAATTTTACAACGAGGTGATCCCGCAACTGAAAGTTCTCCCAGCAACTGCAGATTCCAAATCTCTGGATGATTCCAGGACCCATAAAGAGAAATCGAAAAAGAATAAGCGTTCGAAAAAACACGACATTTCAGAAAGGAAACAACTTCGGAATGATGTTCAATCGCTGCGAGATGAAGTGAGCCGCTTAAGCGAATTGATGGAAAAGAGGAACAATCCACCACTGTCATTTGTTCCCCCTCCCGATGAAGCTATGCCACTGGAATCTGATCGAACGACCGATCTGAAGAACTCAAACCAGATCTTGTTTTTCACAGCGACCTGGTGTGGCCCGTGTCAGAAAATGGTTCCCTTGATCGAGAAACTCAAAAAACAAGGACTTCCAATTCGTGCTGTCGATGTCGATCGAAATCTCGATCTGGCGAAACAATTCAACGTCGAAACAATTCCTTGCTTTATTCTCGTTTCCAAAGGTGTGGAAGTGAAAAGAATCACGGGGGCACAAACCGAACAGGATTTGAAAAAGTTCGTTGAAGACATTGCGTCAGCCCGGTTGAAAAATGATTAACGAATTCAGTCTTTGTGCTTCAGGCTGTTGGGGGGAGCTTGGCGTATTCTCAATGGATTTGGCGCGACTGATCATTTTGTCGACTTCGGGAGTCGTGTCGATTGCCAGAATGACAACGTCGGGGTGACTCTGTTTAAAGACACGGAAAATCTCATCAGCAAACGCTTGTCCGATCGAACTCACTCCTTTGAAATCCAGCAGGACTTCCCGAAAGCGTTCGAATCTACTCAATACCCGTTTGGCCTCGGATCGCGAGATGAGATCTTGATGTTTGGAACGCTCGAGTGCCAACAGTACCGTTGTTTTGTGGGCAGCGTGACCATTGAACGTCGGGCAATTGTTCATGGCCTCATTCACCTCATCGTTGTTCAGAATTCTCGCGGTCATGTTTGCGGCTTGATTACTGATTCTAAACTACTGCGCGGGCAAACGGATCATACCACGTGGCATGAACTTCCAAAGCAGGAATCATCGCTCCGAGTTTGCAAGTTTTGTCGTGGAGGCTGGTAGCCTCCACGCATAATTTCCATCAGCGGCTGGAAGCCGCTGATACGGCAGGTCGCTCGCGATTTTCAATTTATAAAACTGATGACATCTCCGCGCGACGACCCTTTCACGGATGACGTACAATTGACGCCGTACACTGCTTTTACTTTGAATTCAGTGTCTGCCAAAATGGACCCAGGCTGCGGCAACGATCGGCTCATTCTCGAGAGATGCTCATCACGCGGAGCGATGATGGCTACTTTGGTAGGACATGAATCCTCGCTGGAGCCTTCTTTGATGCAGATTACCATCTGAAAGTTCTTCATGTCTTTGACGATTGCCATTTCGCCCGGCGGGCATCTTTCTGTTATTGAAGCCGCCGATAGCTTACCAGTTGTTTCCGATTCGACGAAGAAACAGTTACGCGAGGCCTTCGACGAATCAAGTGCCTCGGGACTGCTCTTGCTGGCTTCGCATTCTATCAACCAAGAATTGCCGACTGCATTCGTTTTCTGGCGTGGTTTGACGCGACAGTTTTTTCAGGCGGTCTGCCAGTTGGGTGAAGGGGGATTCGATCAATGGAAGGAAATCCCCACTCCGCCTCACGAACAACTTGATCTGATGATCGCCGACGCGCCGCCAATGCTCGGGCTGGAATACCTGAATGCCGAGGTTCTGAAACGGTTGTGGGTCGAATTACGCGAACTGGTCGTCGAACGTGCGCTGACGTGTTCCGACGGCCCTGCTTCGTTTTTGCAAACCGTCAATCCGCTGTGGCATTTGCTGGGACGCGTCACGTTTCACGTGGCCGAGAATAAACGGGATGAATCTCGTCCATTTGCTTTTCTCGCGACCTTCACCAGTCGATTGTCAGGGCAGGCTCGCTTGCAACACATTCCGCTGGCCGAAGCACTCAAGCTTTACGCGGCGGCTAACGATCGCGAGAAGCTGGAGTCACTACTGGAACCTGTACGTCGAGCCGCGGCGAAAAGTCCCGTGGTTCGTGAACTGCTCGACAGCAAACAGCTCTTCGCGCCCCAAGCCTGGACCATTCGGCAGACCTATCGATTTCTGACAGAATCGGTCGCGATGGAAGAGGCGGGTGTCGTTGTTCGGATGCCGAACTGGTGGTCGGCTCGACAACCGCCACGGCCACAAGTACGCGTGACTGTCGGCGGTAAGGCGACCAGTACTGTCGGAATGAACAGCCTGCTCGACTTCGAAGTCGACCTTGCGGTTGATGGTGAACCCCTTACGGATGCAGAACGTCGGCAGTTGATGGAAGGGACCGAAGGGCTGGCGCTGCTGCGCGGGAAATGGGTCGAGGTCAATCGGGAAAAACTGGCTCAGGCTCTCGATCATTGGGAAGGTCTGGCGAATGCCCATGCGGGCGGGATCGACTTCATCCAGGGTATGCGGATGCTGGCGGGAGCCAAGCTGGCATCCAACGACGATGTTGACGAACAAGTCGCGTCATGGTCGAGAATCACCTCGGGCGACTGGTTGCGTGAGACATTGAATCAGTTGCGCGACCCAAGCAGTATCACGAACTGTGAGCCGGGCCGAGACCTGCAGGCGACGCTTCGACCTTACCAGGCTGAAGGAGTCCGCTGGCTATGGTTCATGACAGAACTCGGTTTAGGAAGTTGCCTGGCTGACGACATGGGTTTAGGCAAGACAATTCAGGTCATCGATCTTCTGCTCCAACGAAAACGGCATATCGCGTCACAGACCAGACCCGCAGGCAAAAAGTCTAAGCAACCAGTCGATGAGCAAACCCCAAGCTTATTGATCGTACCGGCGTCTTTGATTGGAAACTGGCGTGAGGAACTGAAACGGTTCGCCCCGCAATTGACGGTGTTTATTGCTCATCGTTCTGAATGTGACTCCGAGACATTTGAAAAAATCGCCAAAAATCCGCAGCAAGCACTCGCTGGTTATGACGTCGTGATCGCGACTTATAGTCTGACTCGAAATCAAAACTGGTTGAGCAACATTCACTGGTCGCTGCTGGTTCTGGATGAAGCTCAGGCGATCAAGAACGCTTCGTCGTCTCAAACCAAAAGTGTCAAGAAACTCACCGCCGCGGGACGGATTGTTCTGACCGGGACCCCCGTGGAAAACAATCTGGGTGACGTCTGGTCGCTGTTCGATTTCTGCTGCCCTGGCCTTCTGGGTTCGGCGGGCGAATTCAAGAAATTCGTGAAAAAGCTGAATCAACAACAGGACTCGACCGCATTTGGAGCGCTTCGCCGACTGGTGCGGCCTTACATTTTGCGTCGCATGAAAACCGACCCCACGATCGTTCCCGATTTGCCGGAAAAGACCGAGATGCGAACGGAATGCGGTCTTTCGAAGAAACAGGCAGTCCTCTATGAGAACGCCGTGAAAGATCTGGCCAGACGGTTGGAAGAGGCTAAAGAATCTGAAGGGATCGCTCGAAAGGGAATCGTTCTTTCGATGCTGATGCAGTTCAAACAGATCTGTAATCATCCGGCACAGTATCTGACAGGCTCGACATTCACTCCTGCAGAAAGCGGGAAGTTCGAACGCCTGGCGCTTCTCTGCGAACCAATAATCGCACGACAGGAAAAGATGCTGGTCTTCACTCAGTTCCAGTCCATGACACGGCCACTGGCAGATTATCTGGCCACCGTTTTTGGACGGGAAGGGCTGGTCCTGGACGGGACAACTCCTGTTAAGAAGCGAGCCGAACTCGTTCGGACGTTTCAGGCGGATGGCGGTCCACCGTTCTTTGTAATCTCGCTGAAGGCAGGCGGAACGGGACTCAACCTGACTGCCGCATCGCACGTCGTGCATTTTGACCGATGGTGGAATCCGGCGATTGAGAACCAGGCCACGGACCGGGCTTTCCGGATTGGCCAGAAACGGAATGTGCTCGTACACAAATTCGTCTGCCGGGGGACGATCGAAGAACGAATTGATGCCATGATCCGCGATAAGCAAGCCGTAGCCGATCAACTGCTCGGAGAAGACACGGCTCCAATGCTGACGGAAATGAGCGACGACGAATTACTGCGATTCGTGGCACTCGATATCGGCAGAGCAACGGCGGACGATTTGTAAGAGAGACGCTTGTTTTGAGGACCATTTTCAGCGAGATTGAAACCTGTACTTCATCAAGATTTGAAAACAGGATTCTGTGCCACTGCTTAGGAGTCTTCGGAGAAGCAGTGTCTTCTCTTTCTCCGGGTCAAAGAGCACTGCTTGACCGAGGACGGCCAAGCAGTGGCACGAAATTGAGAAGATTGACAAAGCATTTGATTTTTCGTTAGCGAGCGTTCAAAACAAAGTCCGCATCCAACAAATTGCAAGGAGGCAGTCATGTCACGGTATGGCAATTACTACGGAGACTGGGCACCTTACGTTCCTGTCGCAGAGCGAAAAGCGAAGGCGGCCAAATATGCTGCGGCAGTGGCGAAGAAGGAAAAACGGTCTCTTGCCCCGGTGAAGATCGAAGGACGCAAGATCGCCAAATCGTTCTGGGGAAAGGCATGGTGCGATAACCTCGAAAAATACAGCGATTATTCGAATCGGCTACCACGTGGTGGAACTTATGTCCGTAACGGTTCGGTCGTTGACCTGCAGATCGGCAAAGGATCGATCAGCGCGATCGTCAGTGGTTCCGAGGTTTACACGATCAAAATCAAGATCGCGACGCTCGCGAAAGATGTCTGGGAAAAAATCAAGAAAGACTGTTCCCGGTCGATCGATTCGCTGTTGGACTTATTGCAGGGGAAGTTCGATCAAGGAGTGATGGAACGACTGACACAAAAAGAAGACGGCCTGTTTCCACGACCGAAAGAGATCAGTTTAGACTGCTCATGCCCCGATTCGGCGGGGATGTGCAAACATATCGCGGCAACGATGTACGGGGTCGGCCATCGACTTGATTCGTCACCAGAACTTCTGTTTCAACTGCGAGCGGTCGACCATCTGGAATTGATCGGAGCGGCTGTCTCGGCAGAGAACCTGCAGAAATCACTCGCGTCTGCCAACGACAATGCACTCGCCGGCAACGATCTCGGAGAACTTTTTGGTATCGAGCTCGATGTTGCTGCAACGGTTTTTGAACCAACAAAAACGCCGGTTGCGAAGAGTGCCCCACCCCGGAAATCAGCCAAAAAGAGTACGGCGAAGAAAAAGGTTGCTGCGGAAACAAGTACGACCACAGGTGCCGCAACCGCAACCCCAGTCGAAACGCCGACTCCAAAAAAACCGGTTCGAAAGGGAACAAAACGGGCGAAGTCGGCAACAAGCACCAAACCGATTCGCAAAGCTGTTGTGACGACAAAGACCACGGCCAAACCCCTGGCAAAAGCCTCGACAACGTCAAAGCAAAAAGTCAAAAGGCCATCATCGACCAAAAACAAACCTGACGCCGTTTCGATGCAGACGAGAAAAAAATCGTCGCCTAAACGTAAGCCAAAATAAAAATCGCCGAGGTATTGTCCGAACTCAAACGAAACCCCACCTCCCCTGCGGAGGTGGTTAACGGGCCTGTGCCCTACTGTGTCGTCTACAACGAAAATTCGAATTCCGTGCCACTGCATCGGAGTCTTCTCCGACGCAGTGTCTTCTTCATTTGCAAAGCAATCGAAGAGCACTGGGTGACCGAAGACGGCCATCCAGTGGCACCGGAATATTCGCACGTATTGTGAAGATCCAAATTTCGGATCATGTGCCACTGCATCGGAGTCTTCTCCGACGCAGTGTCTTCCTCATTTTCAAAGCGTTCGAAGAGCACTGGGTGGCCGAGGACGGCCATCCAGTGGCACCGGAGGATTGAGATTGGACAAAACACCAGGATTGTTCTCGCAATTTCGCTTGAATCCGACTTATGATTCGTGCCGCGCACTCAAGACTCGTTAAGAAAGCCACTCCCATGACAGTCCGACGAATGACACAAAAGGTCTCAGCAGTTCGGAAAGAAAACGTACCGTTTGAAGAGATTTCGATGAAGTCGGCCATCGAACAATTGGTCGGTGGCCCGATCGAATCGTGCTCGGATTATGCCAGGTCGGTTGTCGGAAGACCGGTATTAGAACGCGAACCGAACGAGACAGCCATTGAAATGTTGAACCGTTTGAATCGGGGGCATGGTGTTGTCCACCCGTTTGTCAATGCGGTGCATCATGCCTATCAGTCTCACCGACCCCTGGTCGTGTCGCCGGATATGTTCTGGTTACTGATCACTCAGGGACTTGCCCGACATATCAACAACAATCCGGAAGAGCTGCGTGAGAAATTTGTGAATTTTTCCGGGAAACAATGTATCGAAGTCCGGTTTGACGGTTTTATTAAAGGGGCAATCGAGAATTCTTGGGAAGAGGTGTTCGCGGAGTTTTCACAACAGATTCGACAACGAATCGGCGATGAGAATTATTCCACGATTGTCGCCGAGTTTTCCACGACAGGAAAAGTTGAAAAAGCGGCGTTCGAGATTGTTCTGATGGATTGCATGAAGAACTATTTTAAATTCCTTCTCCACAGCCTATGCGGAATCCCAGAGGTCGTGCTTGAAGGGGAGCCTGATGACTGGAGTCGGCTGAGAGACAAAACCATGACTCTGGGTGGAAAATTCGATTTGAATTGGTGGACAGACAAGTTGGTTCCCATCCTGGATCAGATCGCGGAAAACGCTGCAGGCAAAGACCGACCAGAGTTATGGGAGAATATTTACAAGGACGTCAGTCTGGGGAGTGGCACTCCGCTGATTAGCGGGTGGATTGCCAAGTTCTTCCCCTATCTCGGAAGGGAAGGTCCTGGATATCGCAATCCCATGCTTAATGAAACGATCAAACCAAAGAAAGAACAGCCTCAGGTGTACGGAGGCGGACCGCGCCGGACGCCCTATCACAGGACTGCGTATCAAGAGCAGCCGAATAACTGCATCAGCGTCGACAGTCTGCCAGGGAGTTTGAGTAAGGCCCCCTTCGTGTGGCAGCACCGCGACCAAATATACCAGATGGAATTTCTGGCGGGCTTTACCGGGTTCACACAGAACGTGGAAACCTTCGAAATCCGCCCAAAAATCGGCTGGGCCGTCAGAGAAGTCACGAACGAGGAGTGAACCTGCACCGTTCCATACATGTTTTCAAGGGAATCTCGCGACGTTCGAGTATCCATGCGAAGGCAGATAAAGTGGCTTTATCTCAATAAGGTAAAGCCGCTTTATCTTATTGGGCCGACAACGATCACCCATCTCGCAATCCTGACTGGACACAACATCATTCCACAGGAACTGACCGACCTGACACAAGGACTGAGTTGATTACATTTCCATTTTGTCTTGCTGGGATGCGGATTTCGATATTGGTGACATCGAGCGGTAGATAAGGATGGTCGGCACGACGATGAAAATCGCCGCCACGTTGCCCGCAGTCTTGTTTCCCAAAAAAGCCGGTGCGGACAGGAAAACGCTAAACAAGAATGCAACGATGACTCCGCCGGCGAGGAACATGGCCCGGAAGATCTGCGCCGACACAGGATCATCATGCAGATCGAAGTCTGCATGATGATCCAAGGATTCCGGTGGCGGGGGCAATTCAAAATGCGGGCTTTGGACCGTCTGGCGACACGCATTACACATGATGTAACTGAAGTTAGAAGGACAATCGATCACGTTTCGACATTCAGGGCAATTAAATGATGGCATGATTGTTCCACTTTATTCAACGTCGATCTGGAATGGTAAACGCCACAGACATTCGAGCGAAATTGTTGTGGCTTTTAGTAAAAGCTGGCGAAGATTCTTCCGAAAAGTCACTGTCCTCGAAGTTCTCACCGTTGTGTAAAAAAAAACACCACTGGTCGGCTGAGAACGGCGACCAGTGGCATCAAGCCGTTTGTAACGTTCGACAGCAGGGCCATGCGAACGATTACGACTGCATTTCAGGGCTTAATTCAAAGCGTTAAGCCAGATTTGAGCTCGTTCCAATTCAGCCATGGCACCAATGTACTTGGCACTAGACTGAAAGGACGCAGCATGTTTCCTAAACCTGTTTTGCAAGTCAGCCTTGAGCGTTGAAACAGGCGATGAACCAAGGGCCGTCGCCTTTCGTTCAATGAGTTCAATGTCTTGATAAGCATCGACCATCTGGTCAATCCAATGGGCACTCTTGATCAGTTCGTTGTAGTTGGTCGCCGGGCCAAATCTCGTCTCCGCGTCATTAAATCGACCGACGGCATGGACGAGTTTTGAATTCAGCGCCCGTAATTCACCATTGGACTCACTACTGCCGCATCCGACGAACAGAGGGAAGCTGAAGAGAATGAACGAGATCATGGATGGTTTCATTTTTTACTTTCTTAATTGATTGAAGGTTGCGGAAAACGGTTCGAATGTGGCAGCGACAGCAGATGCCGACTGCTCATTTGTTGGCAGAATATGCTGGATTCGTTATGAGAGCGGCCTGGTTGGATCACGCTGTCAGACGCCCCAGCAGTGCCTTGGCACGCACGTTTGTTTTCGCCTTGGCATGCAGGGCCAGAATAAAGCCTGCCTGCTCGGCTTCATCTTTCTGATTCCAGATGTCATGAACGAGTGAGACCGCTTCGTCCAGGGAATGGCCGACCAATTGGGAGACTTCCGAAACGGCCATTCGGGTGTAATGAGCCAGGCCGAGAATTCCTCGAGCAACGGGGTGTTGTTCGGACTTCTTGGCAAGGAGACCTGCGAAGATCTTCCAGTTCGTTTCTTCCATTTCCGGGACGCAGTCGCGAATGACTTCCAGTGCCGCAGTCGGCTGCTCAATCAACTGATCGACCGCGGAGTCCATCTTGGCAAGATGCTGCTGCACCTGATCGCGCTGACGACTCTCTTCCGCTTGCTGAGCCCAGACGATCCCTCTCGCGGTCGCCAATCGCCGCCGCTGTTCCTCTTCACGAGCCTGACGTTGAGCGTCTGCCAGATACTCAACTCCTTTGTAGGCACCATATCCCACTAATGCCGTCATGCCCAGTCCCACAAGTCCACTCAACAGATTGTTCGAATTGCTCATTTCGTTACTCCCATTTGAAGTCGTAGAGGACACAGGATGTTCGATACATGGTGGACGTTCGGTGAATGCAAAGTTGCTTTCGCACTTGTGATTGGTTCGACGAACGTGCTGTGTCGCAATTGACGAAATCGCGCTGCCCACCCTGGAGCAACTTGTTTGGATCGATTTCGACGGGCTGTTCAACAAGAAATGCGGAAACCAAAACTCAATCCTGCGCGGATTCCGACTAATTTCTCAAAAAATCAATAAGAGAAGGAACTACTGGAGCGTCCCTGTCGTTCTCGCCACGGAACTCTCTCCTCAGGGAAGAGGCAAAAACTGACCGATTTTGTGAACCGGATTTCTTTCCACGACGCGCTCTGCTGCCTGCCGAGCGGGGCGTGGAAATCCATACTTTCAACTAATCGTAATACCACGTGTCACGTTCGAACTGGTCGCTAAACCATCGTTGACTAGGAACGAAAGTGTGCGCGACAACGTCCCCGCACTGAGCGAAGTTTGGAAAGTGACCGACCGAAGCACTGTCTGGTAGTTGGCCAGGGATGAGATCCCCGAAAGGGTCAACATCCCAGTTCCCGCATTAAAGCTTTGAGTAATTCCCGTGACGGTCGTCGCCGCGAGGACGTCCAGGCCACTTTGATAGTTGCCCGTGATTTGGATCGTTGCACCTGTCAAATTCACGCTGTCGGGATCGTAAACAAAAACACCAGGAACAACGGCCGCAGCAGCGGAACCTCGGACGTAACTCAGATTTGAGTTTGGAATTCCAGCGAGCGCGGGTGGCAAGTTACTCGTCGAAAGAGTCACCGTCCGCGTTGTCGAAAGGCTCGTCGCAGGTGTGGGCGAAGCATCGTCGGTGGCGGCAATCGTTAACGTTCGGTCCGCTGTACTCACAGCAGATCCCGAGGAACTGAATGTCACAGACCGCAGTGCCGTCCTATAATTGCTGACGGAACTTGTGCCCGTCAGTGTCAACATCCCTGTGGCAGCATTGAATGAACCAGTAATTCCCAGCTGATTCGTAAACGACAGCACGTCATTGCCATTGGCATCGCTTTGATACCCAGAGGTAATCTGCACGGTCGCCTTCGTCAGGTTGTTACTGTCAGGATCGCCAACCAACAGCGTGGCCGAAATGGGCTGGGGGGGAAACGCCGGATCATTCGCGCGATATGCGAGCGAACCTGACTCTATTTCCACTAACGTCGGAGGACTGTTAATCGACACAATCGCCGTGTTACGAGATACGATGTTACTGGTCGAAAGTCCGTCACTAACGGCGATGCCGGCAACGCGCGGGGTGGTCACGGGATTGGCACTCACATCCCAGTAAATCACCGAACGAAGTAGCGTCTGATAGTGATCGACCGTCTCGATACCGGTAATCGTGAATGTCGCCGTATGCTTCGTCAGATCTTGAGAGAAGGTGTGCTGCAAGGCAAAAATGTTATTGAACTCGAGACGATCTTCCCCCTGCCAGCCTGTAAACGAAACGGCAGCAGTCGCCAGGTTGACCGTGTACGGATCGGTGACCACCAGATTGGCGAAAAGTGTAATTGCCGGATCGCCTTCGAAGTACGTTCCCGTCCCACCCACTCCCGACAGGACTGCAGGGATGCTGGTTGACAACACCGCGACATTGCGTGAAATGACGTTGCTTGCCAGCAGGCCGTCCGTCGCCTGGAAGTCAACCGTCCGCAGGACAGACGTGTTCGGCGTGACACTCGTGTTGTTATAGGTCACATTCTGCAGCGCCGCTCGGTAGTTCGAGACCGTATCAGTGCCGCTCAGCGTCAATGTTGCGGTAGTGGCGTCCCACGAGCCAGTGATTTTCGATGTGTTAACAAATCCAAGCACATCCTGATCACTGAGATAGTTGCTCGAGATTTGGATTGTCGCTCCCGTCCAGTTGTTGCTGTCATAATCGAAGACGAGTAGGGATGAGGTGATCGGCGTCGCCAGCGGCCCTGGCGCACTCAGTGCCGTATCTTCAATCTGGTACAACCATGGTCCCACATCCGTAGTGCCATTCACTGTGGCAGCGACGTAGAAGTTAATGCGGAAATCTCCGCCAGGAATTCCGTTCGCATCCCCATCCAGCGGTCGGCCCGCGAGGTCCTGGATATTTTGTCTGGCGACCAGTTGATATCCCCCCTGTATTAGCGGAAACGAAAATGAGACGACCGCGACATACTGAAGCGAGATCGGATCTAAGGCAAACGTGATTCCTGAGATCTGGTTCGTGACATCGATTCCATAGCGGGTCAGACGCCAGCTTGACGGATTGATGACGCTGTTCGCGCCGTTGGGAACGGCGTTCATATTTTCGGAAAAGGTGAAGGACAATGCCGTGATGGATGAGGTCAGTGTGCCCCCTGCCTGGACGACCTTCGGCCCCGTCCCTTCGTAAACAGTCGTGACAATTGAGGGACTCGCTGTCAGCGTCGC
Organism: uncultured Schlesneria sp.; assembly: GCA_903834925.1. Lineage (GTDB taxonomy): Bacteria > Planctomycetota > Planctomycetia > Planctomycetales > Planctomycetaceae > Schlesneria. The sequence goes on along the minus strand of CAILLA010000285.1, from coordinate 19,043 downwards.
GAATGTCGAGGCGGGCGACGTGTACGTTGTGCCGACACTATTGATGGCATAAGCGGCATAGGAATACACGACACCTGGTGTAAGGTTATTCGCGTTGATTGTAAAAATACCCGTCGTCCCACTTGTCGAAAGCTTCGTCACACCGACGTCGCCGATCTGCGGATTGGGATTACTGCTGGACGGCGCGTAGACGACCCCTCGTTCAATAATCGTTGTGCCACCGTCGCTGGTGACATTCGCCCCGAGAGTCGCGGAGGTCGTGGTGAAATTGGCGGCGGTCGGTGTTGTCACTGTCGGCACAACGAGTGCAACAACCGTAGTGAACGTCGTGACGGGAGTCGTATACGTCGTACCGATTGCATTCGTTGCATAGGCGACGAACGAATATCCGACAGAGGGTGTCAGGCCATTTGCCCCTGCGCTGAAAAGACCTGTCGTACCGCTTGAAGTCAGCTTGGTCACACCAGCACCGCCAATATGCGGATTGGGATTGATGCTCGTCAGGGAATAAACCACCCCTCGTTCAATCACAAGACTGCCACCGTCGCTGGAAACATTTCCCCCCAATGTGGCCGAAGTGCTGTTGATGTTGCTGGCCGTGGGGGCGATGACAGACGGTAGCGCTGCAATGTTGTAAGACTGACCTGTGAAGTTGCCGTTACTGTTGCCGAGCAACACACTGACGCTGCCACCTTGATTTGCAACAACGAGATCGGGTTTGCCGTCTGCGTTGAAATCACCAGACGTGACCGAAAATGGAAGAACTCCGGTGGCGAAGATCTGTTGTGCCCCAAACGTGCCGTTCCCGTTCCCCAGCAAGACGCTCAAGGTATTATTACTGTAGTTTGCCAGGGCAAGGTCAGGCTTGCCGTCCCCGTTGAAATCAGCAAGCGTCACTGAAAACGGGCTGGCTCCCGTCGCAAACGTCTTTTGAACCGCAAACGTGCCGTTCCCATTCCCTAACAAAACGCTGACCGTATTGCTTAACCTGTTCGCGATGGCAAGGTCAGGGCGACCGTCTGCATTGAGATCCCCGAGCGTGATCGAAAACGGAAAACGTCCTGTGGCGAAGGTTTGTTGCGTCCCAAACGTACCGTTCCCGTTTCCAAGTAAAACGCTCACGGTATCGCTAGTATAGTTCGCGACTGCAAGGTCAGGTTTGCCATCCCCGTTCAAATCGCCGAGTGCGATCGATCGTGGAGATGAGCCGACACCGAAAGTCTGCTGGGCAGTAAACGTCCCGTTGCCGTTGCCGAGTAAGACGCTCACTGAATCACTGCCGTAATTCACAATAGCAAGGTCTGGCTTGCCGTCCCCGTTCAAATCACCAACCGTGATCGATCGCGGGCCGTATCCGGCAGTGAATGCCTGTTGGGTGCCAAACGTCCCATTTCCATTTCCCAAAAGAACGCTGACGCTATTGTTATCTCTGTTGGCAACGGCGAGATCGAGCTTGCCGTCCCCGTTCAAATCCCACATCGCGACAGCAACGGGACCGATTCCCGTGGCGAAGGTTTGTTGACTGGCGAACGTGCCGTTCCCATTCCCCAATAAGACGCTGACGGAGTTACCACCTCTGTTTGCGACGGCGAGGTCGGTCTTTCCGTCCCCATTCACATCCCCCAGTGTCACGGAATTGGGGGCCGACCCGGTGCCGAATGTCGCTTGATTCGAGAAGCTGGCTGCGGCGTTCTGGGTTGCGAGGCCGATTCCCGTCAGATCGTGGATGCTGCCGTCGTCAACCAGATTCAGCCCCAGCGATCCAACTCCGGTAATTCCGTTGACGGAGACGGTGTAAACCGAACCGCTCCCCGAAACCTGAGTCAACGTGCCACCGACCGTTCCCATCTTCGCTATCGCGAAATCCGTGAGATCGACTCCGGTCACGGCTTCGCTAAAGGTCACTGTGTACGTAACGCTTGTCGCGTTCGTTGTGGCGACGACAGGTGTGGTGCGATTAATTGATTGCACGAAAGGCGAGACATGATCGAAGGTGTAAACCTGATCCGTGAAATTGCCGTTCGCGTTCCCCAACAATATGCTCACTGTATTGCTACTATAGTTTGCGACGACAAGATCCGTCTTACCGTCCATGTTAAAATCACTGTACGTTACAGAGTATGTTCCTGATCCCGCGGCGAAAGATGTCTGTGGTTGAAATGTGCCGTTCAAGTTTCCCAAAAACACGCTTACTGTTGCGATTCCATAACCCCACGCGACGGCGAGGTCGGGCTTGCCGTCACCATTCATGTCTCCCATCGTTAACGATCGCGCAAAGTTTCCCGTGGCAAATGTTTGCTGGGCTTGAAAAGTCCCGTTCCCATTACCTAATAACACACTCACCGTACTGCTACCGTTATTCCCTACTGCAAGGTCAGGTATGCCATCTGCGTTTAGATCACCCAGCGTGACGGAAATAGGGCCGGAAGCCGTAGTGACGCTTTGTAAAACAAAATTGAACGTACCATTCCCGTTACCCAACATAATACTCACGGTATTGTTGCCGAGATTCGTGACTGCGAGGTCGGGCTTGCCGTCATTATTTATATCTCCGATAACTATCGATGACGGAGTTTTTCCAGAGAATAGCGCCTGCTGAGGTTGAAACGTACCGTCCCCGTTGCCCAGCAGCACGCTGATTGTAGTACTTGGAATATTCGAGTTGCCGCTGTTTGCAACGGCTAGGTCAGGTCTACCGTCCCCATTCATGTCCCCGACTGTTATCGAAGACGGACTTGATCCAGTGCTGAAGGTTTTTGGGGATTGAAAAGTGCCGTTTCCGTTTCCTAACAAAACGCTAACACAGTCACCGTAGCAAGCGAAGGCAAGGTCGCTCTTTCCGTCGCCGTTTAAATCGGCTACCTTCACTGAGTTGGGCCCCCCGCCCCCTGTAGTAAAGGTCTGTTGTGACTTAAACGTCCCATTGCCGTTCCCTAACAACACGCTGACCGTGCTACTCCGCGGGTTCGTAATGGCGAGGTCTGGCATGCCGTCACCGTTCAAATCTCCCGTCGTTACGGAACTTGGATACGTTCCTGTGGCGAAGGTAGCTTGATTCGCAAAGCTTGGGGCAGCGTTTTGAGTGGTGAGGGGGTTTCCTGCCAGATCATGGATGCTGCCGTCGTCGACCAGATTTAATCCCAGTGTTCCATTACCAGTCACTCCACTGATTGTCACTGTGTAAACCGAACTGCTGACAGGTGTCACCTGGATCAGCGATGTTGCGATTGTCCCCGTTGTCGCGAGTGTGAAATCGGTCGGATCGACTCCCGTCATGGGTTCACTGAACGTTGCCGAGTAACTAACGGTGTTGGCGCTGGTCGTGGCACTTGCTGGGGTCGTGCGATTGATGGATTGCACGAAAGGAAAGACATGATCCAGCGTCTCAACCTGACCCGTGAAATTCGCATTGCCCGATCCGACGCCACCCAACGGAACGTTGGTGAGGTTCTTGATCGAATCGTTGTCGATCAGGTTGAGGCCCAGTGTACCGTTCCCGGTCAGACCGCTGACAGTAACCGTATAGACCGAACCGGTCCCCGTTACCTGGGTGAGTGTCGAACCGACCGAGCCGGTGGCAACCAGCGCAAAGTCGGTTGGATCAACACCCTGAACCGATTCGCTGAACGTTGCCGTCCAACTTGTGGCACTCGCATTCGTCGTCGCCGCTCCGATCAGATTGAGCGAAGTGACGGTCGGAGTCGTCAGCAAAAGCCTTGATTCCAACGCTTCAATCGACTGGCGGGATCGACGTCGCCGAGGCTTGGTTTTAGACTGTTCGGACAAAACCCGATACAGATTTCGAATCCAAGAATGTCTTAACATCAGAATGGCCCTTCTGAAGGATGGCAATGTTTAGGGATCTTGTTGCAAGACAGCAGATTCGCGGCATCATGCGTGAGCAAATGCTCAATAACAATCGATGATATGCAATTTAATTGTGAAAAATTGGTGAACGGAATCATCTAAATTGGGCGTAGAATCGGGAAATGCGGGGATTGAACCCGCTTTGGAACTTTTGGGCAGTTCCCTTTACTTTTGACTTGATCGAAAAAAAGTTGCTACGCAACAATTCCAAAGCTCCGTCAAGCCGGAGCACTCCCAAAGGAATTCGTTCAGACGACCGGTCCCGGCTACCAGCGAATGGTTCCGCCTGTCTGAATTTCGTTTCGGTAGGATGTGGAACCGGAACTGCCAACGCGATAAATGTGCAGGTAGTAACGTCCTGCGTCGAGTGTCGTCACGATATCCTCCGTGGCTGTGCCGCGTTTGGTACTGCTTGCAACAACCTGACCGGTTTTTGTGCCCTTTCGAATTTCCATATCAAGATCGATGGTCATTCCGGAAAGCCGCACCGGGACCTTACTTCTGGCTGTGATGTCAAACATGACCCAATGCGATGTACCTGTTGGACAGGTTCCGATCGTTTTTGTGAAGAACCCTTTTGGATTCGTTCCTCCATTGATGTCGACGTCCGACACGCATGGTTGTTCGACGGTGAAATTGAGTCGCAAACTGTATCCCGACCGGGCTGCTTTGAACGGATAGACGGTAATGGAATACGTTCCTGGATCGAGCGTAAACGAAATCGATTCTGCCGCCGTACCGCTGTGTTGAGAGATTTGATTGTTGCTCAGCTTCAGATCAAGGTCGGCGGTGAGCGTTGAAAGAGTGATCGTACCGGTTGCTTTCCCTTTTACCGTAAACGTCCAGGTATCCTGGCTCGACGAAATCGAACCATATTTCGTCACACTGTATCCCGTGGCCGTTGGGGCAAACGTTCCAAGACTTCCGCCACCTGCCGTCGCCATCTGGGTATGCGTCATTACCGCTGCGATCCAAATCGCAACTTGACATAAACCTGATATTGGGAATAACGATCTCTGCGATCCCATAAAATTCTGGCCCATTTCGAGAACTCCTCGCCGTCGAGCGCCTGTTCTGCATGCGAGACCCCGTCGAAATCTTCAACGGTGACAACCTCATAAGAGTGACGCTTCGGGTTCAGGAATCTCTCTGTTGATCAAAACCAAATCGTGACAAAATTTCTGCAGAAAGAATTTTTTGTCACGAACATCACTCCGCCTGCAGAGATCTTTTTGGTGGGAAATCAGGAGGGAAACGACAAGAGCAGGTTGTGAGGGTTGGGTTGAACGTTGTTTCAGTTCTCAGGTTCCGATATGGTGACAAAACCGTGCCGCCACGACGCGTTTTGCGGCAAAATCTTGTCAACAGCTTCGGAACTTTGCAAATGGATGCAAAAGCTCCACGTCAACGAGATGCGTGGGTCACTTCTGACACATTTCTCGGAGACATCTATTCGGGGGACCCCGCACGACTTTCGTTTGCGTTCAAAAGGTTCGTTGAAGCTCGACTTCCGATGATACTGAATCAAATTCGGAATTCACTTCCGACTCACCGGCATAGTGATGCGGAAGACGTCGCGCAGAACGTGTTGATCGAATTACATAAAGACATCATGTCAAAAGGATGGCGACATCCTGAGGGGACGCGTTTTGGTCAGTGTGTGGGTCAGTTGGCAAAAAACGCGATTTCGGTCGCCAAACGACGGATGTCCCGCTCGAGGGAGGTCGAACTGAACGATGCAGTACTCGAACCCGCTTGTGCCGATCTCGTGAGTGGTTTTTGGCGTGTCGAGGTTTTGAACGCGGCTGAGTCTCGCGTCAAAGTTGTCACGACCGCCCTTCATTGGCAGGTCTACGAGTCATGGAAAAAATCAAAGGGAATGTCTTCTGATGTCGACGCAAGCGATGACACCAACGACATCGGCAAAGCCAATGCTCGGACGGACAACGAGCGGAAAATCATCTCGCGGATTCGTGAGTCGATCCTCACGGAGATTGAAGGGATCGCTGAACGAGGCGGCTTCGAGCCGCAAGAGTTGCTGTTGGAGAGACCATGAACGCTGATCGAAATCTCGCAGACGAAAACGCCTCTGTGGATGCCCCATCAGCATTCGATACTGCAAAAATGGCTCAAACAAGACCAAGCGACCCCACGTCACTTCAAGTCGCTGGATCGCCAAATCTGGATGATTTCAAGCAGTCGTTGTTCGCAGCATTCGATCAACAGGCGGCGAAAGTGCAAAGGACACCGCGAAGATTTTCGAGTAAGGCCAGGTTTACGAGACGGCGGTGGATTGGCGGCGGTGGTCTGGGGGATGTCTACGAAGCGCTCGACCGAAAAGTTGGCCGCATTGTGGCAGTAAAGATTTCAAAGTCCGTCAGTTCTTGGACGAAATGTGAGCATGATCGCTTCTATCGTGAATATCGGTTGACCGCTCGGCTGCAACATCCTGGTATCCCGCCCGTTTATGCTGCGGGTCGGCTTTCCAACGGACGTCGTTTCTATTCAATGCGCCTTGTTGTTGGCCAGACGCTCACCGAAATCATTCACAGAGAACGGCCACTGTTGAGTCACCAGAATCGCGACGAACGTCGAATCACCTTGCTCAAACTTCTGGCCTGTCTTAAGGACGTGTCCAACACCGTCCAAGCCGCACATCAAGCGGGGTATCTACACCTTGATCTCAAGCCTGACAACGTGATGGTTGAACCATCTGGAGCGACATTCGTTGTCGACTGGGGATTAGCACAACCGATCAGTGCAAAGCCCGATGTCATGCCAGTTGGCTCACGAAGTGAATTCGCAGCAGTGCCGGATCTGACTTCAGTAGCGGGCACACCCGAATTTATGGCTCCTGAGCAAATAGACGGACGATCTGCAGGGTTCGATGGGAGAACAGATGTTTTCGCCCTGAGTGGTATCCTGCACATGATCTTGACGGGAAATCCCCCTCGCACCTGTGCCAGTCAACCGAAACGAACAAGGTTTTGGAGCGTCTTTCGCAAGACACCCCTCACCGACTTTTCAGATACGTTAGGGCAAGTTCATGACAAAGCGATTCCCCGCGAATTAGTCTCGATCTGCGAACGCGGACTCGCCTCATTGCCCGTAGATCGTTACTCGTCGGCAGCAGAATTCCGTGAAGATATCGAACGCTGGGAACATGGCGAACTCGTCGCAGCCCATCGACACAAATATCGCCTTATCGATCGCATATCTCGCTGGGCGGCACGACACGTTCAGATTGCTGCGGCGGCGATGATGACACTGGTTCTCTCCCTTGTTCTGTTCAATTGGCAGCAGTCTCGAATTGCCCAGCATCGTGCCGAAGAAGATCAACAGAAAATCGCTCGAAATACCGCAACCAAAGTTGCACTTGATTCCTTGGAATACCAAACCAAGGCGGTGCAGAACGAAGATTTGTTGCGTCGCCCCGAGCTGACCGCACTCCGTCTCGATCTACTTCAGAATGCCTGGAGGCAATACGACAAATGGGCTGCGAATGCCATCGATGATCGGGATCTGATGATTCAGGTGGTAAAACAGCTTCATCATATTTCCCAAGCAATTGACGAATCGATTAGTGAGCAAACACTGCTGAAACTGAGCGGCGACACGCGTGATTCCGAGATGGCAATCGAGCGGGCGACGGAAGTCTGCTGGCGGCTGTTGGCGTTTCCCGATGGAATGAAGGAAGCTCGGTTACTATTAGCCGCCTCGTATCGGATCGGAGCAACACTGGAACGAAATCGCGGCAACGCTGACGCAGCAATGACGAAAGCCGAATTGGCTGAGACGACACTCACGGAAAACAATGACGCAAGTCTCGATGCCGTCTTAGAGTCGTTGCGCATTCATTCTTTGATTGCCGCGATCGATTATGACCGCGCGATGCGTTCAACGAACGTCGAATCGCGCCGTGACTTTTTATTAAAAGCCGCTGAGACGATTGAGCGATCCTTGGTTGTGACGAACCGGATGAACGCTTCTGATCGCACGACATTTTACGAGTGCGCAATGGTTGAAAGTCAGGCAGGGATCGTCAATCACAAGCTTGGCAGATTCGATACAGCGGTCGCTCATTACCAGCGGGGACTCGGGCTGCTTAACCAGAATCACATACCAATCCCGACCAACGGTCGATTCGATTCCGATTGGTTAAGAACAACCAGGTTGCACGCGAGAGTCTTAAACAGCTATGGGCTGACCCTACGTGGAATGAAGCAGACACAGGCTGCTCTCGTTTCGCATCAGCAAGCGAGAGATCTGCGAGCGCAGATCGTCAAACTATTTCCGTGGCTTCTCAACGTCCGATCAGATCTCGCCCAGTCGTACGGGAATATCGCGGATTCATTGACCGATATCAATAACATCGAAGCGGAAATTGCAGCCAGACGTGAAGCTGTTGAATTGCTTCGACAAATGTTCGAAGACTACCCTTCGGCCTCAGGTATCAAGGAGTTTTGGGGGCTTCATCGCGTCAGGATCATCACAGCCCTTCACCGCTCTGGTTTAGATGATCAAGCTGCCCAGGAGTTCGTCGAAACCCTGGCTGTCTGTCCCGAACCGGAACTTGCTGAACCGACCAATAGCGGGCATCTCATGGATGTCGCGCTGGGACATTGTCTGGCGTTGAGAATCAGCAACACGCCCAAAGTACACGAAGAAGCAGCCGTCAGACTCCTACTGCGAATTGATGAAATGACAAAGTTCGCCGACGTCTTGAATCAAGAACGATTGCTGACGGATTCTGCATTCGAAAGGCTCCGCAACGAGAACGCGATCAAGTCGATTGTTGAGCGTATTCGTCAATGAAAAATGATCACAGAGAACTGGTAAAAACAAAGGTATCGCGCGTTTGCAGGTTTTGTAGTGGAGGCTTCCAGCCCCAACGAATTATTTCCATCAGCGCCTGTTACGGCAGGTTACTCCCCATTTTCAGTATTCGGTTCCTGACACCGTTTTTGCTTCGTCACCTTCCCCTCGGCGATCTGAGCAGGGTGAATATCGACCGTCGCAGGAACGACAGGTGCTCCTGGACCACCTTCTGCGTCCGGCACATCCGGGGCCTCAATCGCTGGTGCGACCGCCCCTTGAATCACCGCGTTGGTTTCGGCTCGTCCGATCACTTTGTCATCCTGAGTGGCAATGACGATGCATTGAACCGACTTCACGGGATCGTGGGCCTGAATGACAATCGAATTCGCGCTAGTGAGATCGAGCGTCAGGTTTTGTCCGCCGACCCTTATCGAGACTTTCGCCAAGCCGTCGACGTTCCCTTCCAACTTTTTCCCGTCTTGTGATACGACCACGGGCTTCGGTTGCGGCTGAATTCGTCGGCAGTCACTCAGCTTGATCTTTCGAGCGCCCACCTGAATCTCGCGATCAATCGTGATACCACGGATTTTGGACTCTTCGAACTCAGCCGAGATGTCGAGCAACCCCTCTCGGCCCGGCTGGATGATCGTGGTTGAGACTCGAAAGTATCCGTCTTTGAATTCCATCTTTTGGCGACGCTCGGGCTGATTGTCCACTTTTAAATTCAGTTGAACATCCATTGCCTTTTGCGACGGAAAAAGAGAAACAACCCGCGCCTTGAACTCATGAGACTGGTCGAGATTTTTCGACGTCAATTCGGGGAACGTGACTTGGATGTCCGGCGTCTTGAGAAACGTTTCCAGGTGGCTGACGGGAATGGCTTGATTGATGGCTTGTGCGCCGCGAATTCCAGAAACGACGACCCCGACGACCTTGCCTTGATCGTCCAGGACCGGGCCACCGGAATTGCCAAACGTCAATGCGACGTCGATCTGAATTTGTTGGAGTTCGCCATCTTTGTGACGAAGTGCAGTGACCCGCCCCGCATTGACACTGATGGCGGGATAGTCGTTTTTGTCCGGGGAAAGGGCACGGCCGAGCGGGAATCCAAAGGCGACGACGTCCATCAATTCAGAGATTCCGTCCACAGACCCCAGTTTTAAACCAGGAAGCTCCCCCGCGTTCTCAACGCGCAACAGCGCCAGATCACGTGCCTCATCGACCCGGACCACACGAGCCTTTAAGACTCGTTGCTTTTTCAGCCCCGGTTCGAGCACAAGAGTGATCTCACCCTTGAGATCGTCGTGAACGACATGCTCATTGGTAATGAACAGACCCGAGGAGTGAACACAAAACGCGGTCCCCGAACCGAGTTTTGGGATTTCCACATACGCCGTTGCCGCTTTTCCCATCGACGCGATTTCAGCCTTCGTTGGCTTCTCGGCACGAAGCGGTTCGGCAAACGCAAATACTATCAGTGCGGTAAAGACCCCAAGCAGAGAAGAAGTAAATCGCATGGAATTGCCCCGGTGGTGATCGGTCGATTATCGCGGCAACAGAACGGATTACGCAACCAAATTAGAGGGAATTCAACGAACTTACAGTTCACCTCACCCCACCTCAGCAAACCTTGCCATCCAGTAATGAACGCTGATGGGCCAACTTATGTCTCAATGGCCCTGGAGTTCAATTTTGATGACAATTCGTCAATCCGTGATCGGAGTGCCAGATTCTCTTTTCGCAGTGTGGAAAGGAAGTCTCCAACAAAAAAGAAACACATTGGCAAGAAGCAATAAAAGACAAAATCCACGCTTGAGGTCGGCGTTCCAATTGTGAAAGCCAGAACCAGATTTGCAGTGATCGTAATCACGCTCAGAGCGGCGCAAAACATCGCGGGGATCCACGGTCGAAGTTTTTCTCGCATCTGATTTCCTCGTTGTTTGGCATCGAGACTCAATAAAACAGTTAGCCATCAGATCGTACCAGAGTCGGCCCCCGTTTTCGTCGCCAACCTTGGACGAACTCGTCTGACCTGATCCTGCGGAAACGGTTTTTTCAGGTCCAAGAAACGGGGAAAGGCCCAGTCGTGACGCTAACCAAGTTATCGACGCAGGACTTGTCGTCGTTTTTCTTACCAGAAAATCGTCTCCTGCTGTTTTCACGATATAGCGCACTGGCGACATTATTTTTTGCAGAGAAAAATCAATGAGCGAACTGCAGCCGCCGCATCAGCACGAAGTTCGTCGTCATCTTGGCTTCCTAAGAATCCTGCAAATCGCTTGATTCCAATAGAATCAATATCGGAAAAATCCTGTTGGAGGATTTCGAGGGCCGATTGAACGTGTCGGTCCGAAAGGAACGGTTTGAGCCGGTCGAAAACAGCTTTCACACCCGTCCCATAATTCTGAAGAATGTAGAGCAAGTCGTAAGCGTCTTTGTTTTCTCCTCGACCGCGAAATGCCAGAGCCTTCAGGACGACAAATGCACCCGCTTCACAAACCCAAATTTCGCGACTCGCTGCCTCATTGCTAACTGTCGCGCCATCAATGGTGACTAATTTTTTATCTCGGAATGCCAAGTCCAACCCTGGAGTGATGATTGCTGCTAAGCCGCTTTCAAGGTTGCGGAGCCGCCCTCCCCTGTCAGTGCTTTGTGTTGGTTGAATGAGAAAATCAACAGTGATGGTTTGACTTTCGACTTGATATTTCCATCGTTGATTGACGATCCTGCCATCGTCCGTCTTGTCTGGTTCAAATCCAGCATTTCGCAACCTTTCGCACAGTTCGTGGTAACGTTCTTCATCCAGAATGCTGATTGCGAGACCAAGGTCGATATCCATTGTACCCACATGCTCCGCGCTTCCAGTGGGAAGTGACGAAGCTGGGATGAGCAGACCAGGGACGAGACCACCGACAATCACAAGTTCGTCGCGAAGGTCCCCAAGTTTGGTTGCGATATAAAGGTTTGTTGCCCGAACTAATTGAAGAGTGTTCGGCGCATATCCAACCGCATCAATTGGTTTATTCTGCATGGAAATCCCAAGTCAAATAGCGTTTCCGAAGTTCGACTGCAGCGTCTTTTGAACGTTCTGGTTGATCCTTCAAATCCAAATAAGTTTGCGCTGGACTGACACAACTGATTCCTTCTCGTTTTTCTACGCGATCAAAAACACTATCGTCGTCTGGAAGAACAACCCAAAGATTCGATCCCTTCGCCTCAGAAGTGAACTCCAACTCTTTGAAAAAATCCTGTGATGGCATCGATTCGAGAAAAACCGTGACGAGCCGGAACGCGGCAAAACCGGAATAAAGCCATGCGGCACCAAGGCCGGTAACGCCCCATCGAATTTCGTCGAAATCCAAAGAATCCGCGAGGCGATGCAATAGTTCTTCACCGCTGCGCGCCGGTGAATGACCTCGCGTAATCCGATGGTGGTTAAAGTTGTAGGCTGACTGCCAGGCGTCCAGAAGTAGGCCGGGATTCCTGGGGCGGATAGCCCCTTTTTCGTTTGTTTCGACGTACTCTTCTTGCTTAAGTCTACTGACGATTTTACTGACGTATCCATCGTCGAGTTTTGTCAGTTTTGAGAGTTCTGACTGTGGATGAAATCGAAATGGATCCGCGAGAAGTTGTCGAGAGATTCGCGAGCTTTTTGGCGAAAAGATATTGGGAGGCCGGCCGCGGTCAATGAATTTGTTTGGCCGTCCTTCAATCCATATCCTCAGTCCGGGAGCTTTGATTTTTGCATTACCGCACAAATCCATCCAGGAAATTGAGGACGCATCGCAAAGCTTCTTTCCGACATCCCCCATGAATGGGACGATGATCAGTGGTTCGGCCTCTTTTTTAGATTCCGATCGACACTCCTTAAGCGTCGCAATTCCTTTTGCGACCATCCCCGCCGCCGAATTACGCTTGAACTCAGCGATAAGCTCAAATGGCGGAGCGGAGATTTTGAAGTCGAGGGGGCTGTTTTCGCCAATGTGTCTCACTTCGACCAATTTCAGATCAACCGAAAGAAGCTCGGCGATGAGCTCGCGGATTGGAATCAGCGCCTGTTTTTCGTTCGGAGGTAACATAGTCCTTACAAAATTATCAAACCTGAACGAAAAGTCAATGTTTTTAATTTAGTCAGGTAAAATCGCGGAACGCATTCTTTGGTCGGTTCTCCGAATGAGCAATTTCCCAGAATCGGAGGGGGGGGGGGTTAGTCACGATACTTTCCCTGGAGTCGCCAATCGAGCGCGACTCTTGTGGACGTCGGTCTTAGCCGCTTTCTCTGGCTCTGGCTTTGGTGGTGGAGATCGGCGGACGACGGACACGTTCAAGTCGTAACCGAGGGCGTCGGCGATTCGGTATCGCGTGTTGACCGCGACATTTGATTCCGCGTTGTTTTCAAGCCGCGATGTACGGGAATACGATTGTATCCGCATGGAACCGTTCCTAATTTATCGTTCCTCAGGGAATTCCTCCTCAATTGCTGGATTCTTCACCGACATGAGTAACAACGAAATGGCCCGGCGAGCGGCCTTGCGCACTCTTTCATCCGGATTGTTAATCAACGTCTTAACGTTCCTAATTGCCCGTTTCGCATCGTTTGTGAGACCAGCCCACGTTGATGTCATTTGGGTGATCATTTCAGTCGATCGCTTCGCAGCAATTGCTTCAAAAATCTTCGCAACGTCGCCAAAGTCATCGTTTGGCGGATTCTCGACGGTCGCCACGAGTTGACGCAACGCTGATTCGTCCGATTCGTTTGCAAATGCCCAAACGAACAAAAATGGATCCAACCATTGAAGCGAAAATAATCCAAAAGCCTCTTGTCTAACATCGTCTGCAGGGGAATGTAGAAAATGACTTGCCGAAACCAGCGCGATTTCTTCGTGACCCGGAATGCCATACATTGTTTTCAATAAACGAATTCGAACCAACGGATCTTCTTCTTTAGAAACGCAAGTCATGAACTTCAGATAGTCAGCTTCCTGGTTCTTATTTGTGCTTAAAAACGAAAAATCCAGTGACTTTCCCGAAAGTATCTTCGAGGCACACCTTCGAACAACGACGTATTCACTGTCAAGCATGGTAAGTAGATTTTTGGTCGTGGTGGCGTATGATCGTGAAAATATGTCGTATGCCCAGTCGCCGATTCCTGGTCGTGAAAGAATCTCAGCAAGGAACGCACGAAGCCACGCATTTTTATCATCCCAGAGGTCATCGGCTAGCTGCGAATCAAAATCGGATACCCCCCAATCGTCCGAAGCTTGCCATTGCTTCCCGACTTCGCAGGCCAATAGTATTGCCTCTGTATCCCTCTTGATGGACGCATTCGCGATTGCGGCACAGAATGCGGAGTCGGGATTGCCGGACCTTGCCTCGTTTCGGAGTGAAGATAGCAACTCTTCGCAATCAGCTACAGCCGGGCCAAGCTTATACGCAAGTTGAGCTGCCGCAATTCGCCCCTGTATTCCAATAGCCTTTCCGTCGAGCCATTGAGAAATCACCGCAGCAATTTTGTGGCGGCCCTCAGGGAACGACCCCGTGGCCATCAATACGTCAATCCGCTGCCATTCCAGTCGCGTTTCGTCAGTTGCACACTTTAACAGATGCGTCACGATCAATGATTCCGGAGACTTGAGATGACTTAACACTTCAATCTCACCGAGCTCAGCCAACCTGGAAACGGCCCCATCGCTCACGCTGGTGAGCTGTCGGACGGCCCACGCCGCAAAATACGGATCAGGATCATTCAAAGCTGCCTCGACAGCAGTTTTTACGGCGTCGGAATCAGGAGCCATTCTCGCAAGTGCGACGATCAATGGGCCGCGTACCGCAGGTCCACCGACGCTCGCGGCATTTATTAATTGTGGCATCACTTCCTTGGGCATAAGCGATAAAGCTAGAATTGCACTTTCTCTCCATGTGGACGCCATGTTCGCCCAAGGTTTGTCCGTTTCCGAGTAATTCCGTGAAAGCGATTTTAAGATCTCGGGAATAGCAATCGCACCGAGCCGAGCTGCTGCATATGCTTGTACGAAGTCCGAATTCTTGAAGTCACATAGCGCTTCGACAGCGTTCGGCGACGTCACGTTAAGTTGAGCCAATGCGAATGTGGCCATTTTCCTTTCGTCAAATTCCTGATCACGAGTTGGCAAATGTGATTTAAACATCGCTATGAGATCACTCTCGACGGATTTCGCTTTAGTCCCCAGCCTTGCCACCGAAAATGCTGCACCTAGCCGCTCCAGCGGATCATTGCTCTTGAGTGCTAGGTGAAGGCGTTTGTCGCGGGCAGGGACTTCGGTCTCACCAATACCGAGAGCATATAATGTCCAATACGTTCCGCCATTCTTTTCGTCGAAAAAACTGTGCCAAAGTGCATCTCGCTCCTGACTCAATTCGTCGGAGATATTCAAGTCATCTGGCAGTAAAGGATCTATCGCTGCCCAGGATCGGAACACTTGATCGGCAAGTAATTCATGATCTATCCACAACTTGCTTAAGAGCTCGTCGTGAGATACCGAAGTTGAACGTTGTTCGCAATAGCCCATCTCAATGCGATCGAAGTCTGGCGCAGCCGCGAACGAATTCGAGACATCGAAAATGGGGTCCCAGAGAATTGATTGCGCGTTCGGTTTCTTCGCGCACAGGTCACGAGTCAACAACGGCGCTGCTTTTGTTAGCACCAGATCGAAGGATTCATCGTAGAGCTCGCGAATAAACTTCCGCCCTTTAAACGAAATCCATCGTCGATCGGGCTCGACGTATGCGGCGCACCGCCGCAACTCACGAGCCGCGCTACAAATAACGATTGGGGAGTCTGGGCAAACAGAGACGGCGCGTCGAGCCATGGCAACCGCCTCGTCATTACGGCCTGTCATACGCAGGCTACTGCCTTTCAAGTTGATAATCATGCGAAACTGATCGATCGCGTCCTCGCGAGTAAGAACGGTATCCGTTCCGGCGAGCATTTTGGCGCAAGCGTTCTCTGCTTCGGAGAGAGCAAGGATGGCTTCCGGTATGCAATCTTCCGACCTCGATACAAGCAGTCGTGCGAGACCATAGGCATGCACCCCGAGGCCGGCATGTGTTTCTGCCTTTGGGTGGCGCTCGACTATTTTCGAGTATATTGGCACGACTCGACGATATTGCGATATTAGTTTGTCCGTATCACCAATTACATGGGTACAATTAAGCAACTTCGAACAAACGTCGGCAAAAGTCAGGTCGATCTGTTCTCGGAAGAACGGATCCATCCGAAGGAGATCCAAATGAAGTCTTTCCAGAATGGCATTTTCCTCATCGTAAAGAACTGGATGGGTTGCCCGAATCTGTTGGACATGTTCCTTTGGAGTTGAAAAGTGCGATAACGTTCGCTCGGCTATCCCAATTGCACGATCAAGAAATGAGAAAGAGTGGTCAGGATGCTGAAGTTCCATTTCAAGTTCCGCCGCAGCCATCAAATGGTTGAGCAACGTCAATTGGAGGGGGGGCACGTCAGGGAAGTCGATTGCTAGTTTTTCGATCGCGGTAATCCCCTCGGCAAATGCGATTTGTGCCTCGTCCGGTTTTTCGAGGTGACGCAGCGCTAGGGCGCGATTGTAGTAGACGTCTGCGTAAACCATCGGAATCGATTTATGGTAATCCCGCAAGAATCCTTGGGATTGGTCGGCATATTTGCTAAGTTTGTTCGCGTTTTGCAGAAATTCGTCGAAATAAGTCACGGCCGCCTGTAGTTGCTGTTTATTCTCATCTGTTATTTGTTTTTCTGGCGAGTCCGCCTTTTCACAAATCGCAGTGGTAATCCCGATTACAGTCTTTGCGGCTTTCATATTATCGACAGCGGCGTAGAGCGAGTAAGATTCAGCAGCCACCTTCTGACGGAACGCCTCTCGTTTGGCAATCCATGTTAATACGCCGCCGGTTACGGCCAGCATCAAGAGAACCCCCAGAACACCGACGGCCCTCCATACGTAGCGGAGAGTACGGCGGTGCTGCTGATAGTCTTCATCCATCAATTGCTTCGCGTGTTTATCGAGTTCCTCAACGTCTTTGTAGTGTATTGGCGCCGCGAGCTTCGCGCAGGTTCGCATTAAGTCAAAATTATCGAGCGACAAAGTCGCAGGCCTCTGTTCAGGTCGAAGGTCGACCCACAACGGTTCGTGCTCGAAAACACCCGCCAGCTCCTTTGGCAAAGCGGTTGTCGTCGACCAATCGAAGTCGTTGACTTGGTTGTCTGCGTTATGGCACCATCCAAGCTGATCGTCGACCAAGGCGATAAGAAGTTTTCGGGCGCGTATGGAATCGATGGACGTCCTCCATTCAACGTCGAATCGGTCGTGCCTGCCGTTTGTAAGCCAATAGCAGATTTCTTTCCGAACCCAGTCTGACTCTGCCGAAGCCTTTGAAGCCAGCAGTATAAAGTGGTCTGCTCGGTCAAGTGCGCGACTGATCGCCCCCCACGCGGCGGTTGAAGCAGTTAAGTCCGTCTCGTCGCGAAATACATGGATCGCCCAAGGTCGATACCAGGGTTTTCCAAGCCTTTGCATCGCGCGCTGAAGAAGCCTGGCGATTGCACTGTCGTTCCGGTGGCTGTAGGAAATGAAAGCTCTTGGGGTCTGTGAAAACATGGGCGTTTCTATTCCCACTAAAGCCACGAATTATTCCGCTTCAGCGAATTCTAGCGATCGCGTGTCGAGAGTTGCAACGCCATAAGATAATTTATGACCAGTAGGCAAGCAGCAGTTGATCAAATGGCAGGGTGCCCTTGAACCTAAGTATCTGAACGAGAAACGGCGACCTGTCGAGTATTGACAATGGGGCAGCCATTTACGCTGAAAAGGACTACATTCCGTTTCCTTTTCACGGCATCGCAAATCAAAAATTAGACTAATCGATATTGGGTGGATGTTCGCCCATCGCGACCCACATTCGGTAGATATAAATCATTCGTATGCGATTCATCTTGAGGGCAACGTCAGTTGCCCGACTTAACGAAGTTAATCCGACAATCTCACTGCACAAAAATAGACGCTCATGTACCCGCAGCGTCCGCTGCAACCACTCGATTGGCAAATTCGACTCGCCATGTCGTTGTGAACTGTTTCACGCGCGGATTGTCTCAACGACATGGATGATCCGCAACACCGCTTCGGAAGAAAACCGCGTGGCGGGGTCGCGTCCGGTTCGGTCAGCCGTTAGCATGCGTGTGGTTCGTTTTTCCTTCACATTTGGGAGACCGCGTCGTCATGAGCGACTCCGTGTCACAAGCCGATATCGAAGCCTCCATTGCCAAGCTGGGTACAGCGTATCAATCGATCCGCGATCAAATGTCCAAAGTCATCGTTGGTCAAGACGATGTCATCGAGCAACTTTTGATTGCACTCTTCAGCCGCGGTCACTGTTTGCTGGAAGGGGTTCCTGGCCTTGCCAAGACTCTGATGATCAGCACGCTGGCTCGATGTCTGTCGATGAGTTTCGCACGAATCCAGTTTACACCCGATTTGATGCCTGCCGACATTACGGGAACCGACGTTCTGCAGGAGAATCGCGATACGGGCAAACGAGAGTTCCGGTTTATCACCGGCCCGTTGTTTCACAATATGGTTCTCGCCGACGAAATCAACCGGACTCCGCCCAAGACACAAGCCGCTTTGTTGGAAGCGATGCAGGAACGGCAAGTGACGGTTGGCCAGACTCGGCACGTTCTGGCTGATCCGTTCTTCGTGCTGGCGACACAGAATCCGATCGAGCAGGAAGGGACCTATTCGCTCCCTGAAGCACAGCAAGACCGGTTCATGTTCAAGGTCTTTGTGAAGTACCCCTCGTTCGCCGAAGAGCGACAGATCGCCAAGCGAACGACGTCGATTCAGTCTGACATTATCACGCAAGTTCTGGATGCCGAAGAGATCCTGACATTGCAACGACTAGTCCGGCAAGTTCCAGCCAGCGACCATGTTGTTGACTACGCTTTGGCGCTTGTTCGACAGACGCGGGTCGGTGAGGCTGGCATTCCGAAGTTCGTTAGCGACCAACTCAGTTGGGGAGCAGGTCCGCGGGCCGTACAGTTCCTGCTGTTGGGTGGGAAGGCTCGTGCACTGCTGAATGGTCGGACTTATGTTTCGACTGATGATATTCAAGCACTTGCGGCTCCCGTGTTGCGACACCGGATCGTGGTAAACTTTTCGGCCGAAAGCGAAGGAATCACTTCGGACCAGGTGATCGCACAACTGATCAAGTCGACTCCGTCGAAAGAAGGCGAACTGACCCGTGACCCAAACCTCGCGAAGATTTTTGCCGCCTGAGGCCGTTGCCCGGATCTCACGGCTCGAAATTCTGGCTCGTAACGTGGTTGAAGGCTT
>CAILLA010000284.1 GCA_903834925.1 uncultured Schlesneria sp. | reverse complement strand
TTGTAGTGTGGGCTTTAGCCCGCACAAGATGTTGTGTCGCACGGGCTGAAGCCCATGCTACGGGTTGTGGCTTACCATTCTCAACTTACAAAAACTGACAACCTCGGAGCGATGATGGCTACTTTGGTCTGAGTCAAAGCCTCATTAGAGTCTTCTCCGACGCAGTGTTCTATTTTCTCAAAACACGATTGAAGAGCACGGGCTAACCGAAGACGGCGATCCTGTGGTACTTGAAGAGCACTGCTTGACCGAGGACGGTCAAGCAGTGGCACAGCACGGACAATCCGTTGAGATCAGGTTGTTGATGTTCGTTCGTCGCGGATCTGGACTTGCAGCGCTCCGAGCATCTTCGTGATGGCGGCTTCTTTCCGATCGATCCCCAGTACGTTATCCAGCACGAATGCGCGGGGTTCGTTGCTGGGATGAAGGATCAGTCGTCCGCAACGCAGCAGCATGTATTCGAACACATCGTCGATTTCTTTGCTGATTCGAAGGTTGGGGGCGGAATATCGTTCAAGGCTGCTCAGAAACCCGTGATGGTGCAATAATTCATTTGGCCGGACTTCCCAGTAGTCAAACCGGATATTAATGAACACACCAACATAGATCAGGCCGAGCATGGATGCGAAGCAGACGTAAAAGGTCGAGTTGGCACGAGGATTGATTTTCTTAAGCATCGCCGTGACGTTGGGCAGCAGCTCCGGGAAGTAAATCGAAAGGAGCAATAAGCCCATACCGAGCGACACAAGCAGGAAGAAGACGATTAACGACGTTGTCCGCGGAAAATCGAAAGCCAGCACAACCATGTTCACGGTCATCAGCGTGAGAAACACGACCGCGATGGTTTGGTTGTGAGCGTGATCGGTCTTGAAAAAGTAGGCGAGGATCGCTGCCAGGATTGATGCGATGAATGTCGGATAAAGAAGAATGATCTTTGGATAGGAAACCAGGATGATCGTCTTATTTTCTTGATCACTCGTCAGGACAGGCGGTTTTTCGCTCACTGAAAGCTCCTCAGAAGTCAGAAGAATGTGCCACAAATCGTTGAATGTGGTCGCGGGAAGGATAACCCGCCGCTTCCAATCATTCCAGCAGACCGGCTAAACGAACGAATCCAGCCTTCGGATCACGGCTCCGGCAAAAAGTGACGCAACTTGTCCGGAAATCTCCTTAAAAATAGGGGGTTTTCAGCGTTGAAGTGACAAGTTTCCTTGAAAAATCCCAAGTTTCAGGGGATCAATCTGCAAAAAACTCTGAAAAACATGGGTAAAAAACCAGTGAGTCTTCATTGACATTGAAAATGTCCTTGATTTAACTAGGAAACCTATGGGGAATGCAGTTCCTCAATGACATTGGAAGTCACTTTCGAAACGGAATTCGCAGACAGGATTGTCGCACAAGAGGAGAGAGAAATGTCAGAGACCAAGAAGCCGATGAGCAAGACCGACGTGATCAATGCTTTGGCCGAATCGACGGGACTTGCCCGTAAGGACGTAGGCAACGTGATCAGCAGTCTGACCGAACTGATCGGTAAAGAGATCGGTAAAAAGGGTCCGCAAGTGTTCAACGTTCCTGGATTGATGAAGATTACCGTCATCACCAAGCCAGCCACCAAGGCCACTCAGCGAGCCAATCCCTTCAAGCCTGGCGAAATGATGACCGTTAAAGCGAAGCCAGCTCGCAAGGTCGTCAAGATCCGTGCCCTGAAGGCTCTCAAAGACATGGCATAGTCATCTGACGATGATGAAATCTTTAAGACGGGCAGAGGAACGCGATTCCGCTGCCCGTCTTTGCTTGTTGAAGTGCCACTGCTTCGGAGTCCTCGGAGAAGCAGTGGCTTCCCGTCCATTGTCGGCGTGGTAAGAGCACTGCTTGACCGAGGACGGTCAAGCAGTGGCACAGTCATTATTTTAAGTCGCTGTTATCACGGCAAAAACATTGTTCAGGGAGTTTCTGGCCAGGGTGGCGGGCCCGCTTCTTCCCGATTGATTCGTTTGGATGCGTAAGTCACTTGAGGCCGAGCCTCTTCATTTTCCTTGTACAACGTTTTGATGCTCTGCCAGATCTCTTCGGCTTCCGTTTGAATTCCCTTTTTGAAAAGGGAATCGGCTTCTTTCAATTTCTTGTTGAGGTACGAGACATAGTCTTCGTCAGCGCCTCCGGTCTTGATGATGGCATCAACCTCGTCCTGTGCGAGCAGAACATAAACGCGGAATTCTTCTTTATCTTTGAAAAGTTGAGTGATGCTGCGAAATTTGCGTAATGCCGTGATCCGGTCGCCAAATTTCAAGAAGTGCTCGGCCGAAAGAAATTGTTTTTCCGCTTCGTTGGCGGGACCTTGTTTCTGGTGTTTCGTGCTGTGCATTTCCTTGTCGACGATTCGCTTATCGATCGAGACCATCATCTGCTGAGCCTTTTCGGCTAAGCGACCCTCCGGAAATCTTTCGAGCAGCGGCGTCAGGCATTTTTCCTTTGCCACGCGCCAATCCATGGCAAATTCGGACTGAAGCAATTTCTCGGCTCGCGACATCAGCTTTTCTTCGCCTTCGGGGAGAAAATGCCATGCAACAAAGCAAGCGATCACTGCAAGACAGAGCCCGAGAAACCAGGCCCGTTCATAGATCGGGCCTTGATCTCTTTTCTTCCGCTTCTTTTTCTTGGCGAGACTTGCCTTCGACTCACTGGAGGAAACGGTGTCGCTTAGCGTCACGCCGGCTGCAATCGTTTGAATGGCCACAGCATGTTGTGCCGTCGCCTTTGTGCGTACGTCTTCCAGTTCGTGTTGGAGGGCCAAGGCATCATAAATGCGATCTGCCGGGTCTTTCTCCAACAGGCGAAAGATCAAGTCTTCGAGAGCTTTGGGGCAGTTGGGAACTAGCGACGTGATGGGAGGCGGCACTTCCTGCAAATGCTGCATCAACATCTCGCCTTGGTTTTCGCTCGTAAACGGGGTCTCGCCCGATAACATTTCGAATAAAACGCAACCCAAGGCATAAAGATCGGTCTTCTTGTCAACCGGTGGTTTCCCTCGGATCTGCTCAGGTGCCATATAGGCGTAAGTTCCAACCGTCTTGCCGGCAGCGGTCAGTGAAGTGGCAGTGGTGTCACGTGCGATACCAAAATCGGTCAGCTTGATGACGTTGGCTGATGTCATCAGCAGGTTGGCTGGCTTCAAATCGCGGTGGATCACCCCTGCTTCGTGGGCATGCTCCAAGGCTTTCGCGATCTGCATCGTGAACTCAAGAGCCTCTTCCCAGGGAAGACACCCTTTCTTTTTCAGGTATTCTTCGATCGATCCCCCTTCAACCAGTTCCATTGCATAGAACCGCTGAGAGCCGAACTTTCCGCCGCCGTAATACCGGACGATATGAGGATGCTGGAGTTTCTTAAGGATCGAGATTTCACGCTCGAAACGCCGTTGTAACGGTTCTGAGTCGGCAACGTCGGGTGCCAGTACCTTCAGGGCAACACGCGCGCCGTTCTTGGTGTAGATCGCACGATAGACGATCCCCATCCCGCCGACGCCGATCCGATCCCCTACTTCAAAGGGGCCGATCATTCGTTTGCTCATTCGTGTCGATTCCTAGAACTCAAACACATCAGGCTCGTACCCACACTTATGGAACGGATCGTTACCGCGTCAATCGTGACCCCAGAAAAGATTGATGGGAGATTACCGGAGGTTCAATTGTCAGAACCATATTCTCAACACCCTGCGCGACGAGTGCAATCCATGAGCGTTAAAAGTGTTGAAGAAAGTCATTTACGGAGTTCGGGTTGACCCGAGGCTTTTGAGATAGGCGTAAAGGTCGGCGTGGTCCTTGGGTGTCATCCCTTTTAACAATCCTGCAGGCATGAGAGAGATCGGAGATTTTCGTTTCTCGTCGACCTGACTCGTCTCAATGCGGAATGTCTGGCCGGAGCCGTTACGGAGCAAAAAGCCGTCGACCGATTCGTAAACGATCAATCCGGAATAAGACTTCCCTTCCTTCGTCGATACGGCGGTCGTCTGATACCTGTTGGAAACATCCCGGCTTGGTGCGACAATCGCGATGAACAGATCCTCGCGCGAGAAACGACTGGTGACACCTCCTAAATCTGGTCCCAAGGCACTTCGACCGTTATGGCATTGTACGCACGCTCGGTTTTTGAAAAGCTCCGCACCTCGTTTGGCATCGCCCCGTTCCAGATCCATTTCGGCGAGAATGGCCTTCAGCTGAGTCAGTTCGACATCGTTACTGCCAAACTCAGCTGCGACTTCGTCCTTAAATCGAAATCCAATCCACTTGGTCCAAAGGTCGATAGCTTCGGGTTGAGGTCGATGTCCAGATTTTCCCATCACAAAAGGAAACGACTGATTGTTGTTTCGCTGCAACAGCTTGATCACCTGTTCGCGAGCGACATACTCACCTTCGTCAGCGCCAAGTCGACGAAGTGCCTTGCTAAGAGCAATCTGCTCCTTCGGTTGATCACCTGGCCCCAGTTTTTCTAACGCGGACAGGCATGCCGTTTGAACTTCCGTTTGAGACCATTCCAATCCTGCGACGAATTTGTCCCGATCAGCAGGATCTG
Source organism: uncultured Schlesneria sp. (assembly GCA_903834925.1). Lineage (GTDB taxonomy): Bacteria > Planctomycetota > Planctomycetia > Planctomycetales > Planctomycetaceae > Schlesneria. The sequence goes on along the minus strand of CAILLA010000284.1, from coordinate 19,297 downwards.
GGTTGCGGCTGAGGACCACCAGCACGGCTCCGCGAATCGCAAAATTGTCAAACTGTTTTCGAATTAACTCCCGATGGGCTGGCTCTTCAGAGTCTCCCAAGGCAAAGATGACATCGTTATTCCAGGCATAATCGGGGACACATGCAATCATCTTCGCCATCGCTGTGCGTGCTGCCGGCAGGAGTTCGGGTGGCATTTGGTTCAGGAAAATCGTATGACCGGGTCGCCCGAATTTTGGATGACTGACAATAGCAGGTGCCAAAAAGCGATCCGCCAATGCAAGTTTTAGCCACATTTCTTTGATGCGATCGGCCCAACTTGCGTCTTGTGGCAAGTTTTTTTTGACAAGCTTTTCTTCGAGATCGATCAGTGCCGAAACGATAAGATCTCGTTGCTTGACGGAATGCGTCATCGGGCAGCGGGCGAGAGCCACCAATTGATGAATGTCATCCACGGGATCGGAGGTTGGAGTCAATCGATTGCAGATTGAGTCAATCACTTTGCCGTTAAACGTCGTGAGCATGGCAAAAAGACGGACCAGCTCGTCGTCGAGCTTTGGTTCGCCGGTTGGAAACAACTCAGCAAGTTGAACTCGTAAGGGATCAAGCTCTCGTTCGAACGCGTCCAGATTCAGGCTACTGGCATATCCGTCGAACACGGGGGGCCGTTCCGGTCCTGGCCCTACGTCGCCAAGTGTGAGTTGAAGCAAGCGGACGGCATCCAGTTTCAATTCGACGGGATACTCTTTCTTTTTCAGCACAGAAATCGCCAGCGGAGGAATCACACTGCGAACGCGACGTGCGTTATCGTTTGACCGGACAAGCCAGCCAATCGCGTAACTAATGACCGCTCTGGCCCCCAGTTTCGTGGCATCGGCAGATACGGCGGGCAAGTGTTTTTCTTCCATGCGAGCCACCACTGCTGCCGCGAGCGTTCGATTGAAGTGGTCAACCCCTCCCAGGCGACGGGACAAACCGGGGATAATCTTCGGCCAGTCAAAGTCTGGCTGATTGAGAAATTGACACATTTCCAAGGCACATCGTGCCACAAGGGGACTCGGGTCATCAAGGTAGCTTTGGAGGGTTCCGGCGTCATAGCCTTCAACGGCCGAGCGGCCATAAGCCCAAATCCCCCGCGCCCGGACTTCCGCCGAGTCGCTAGATGCCAAAGCCTTCAGGGTTTCTAAATTGATTCCCTGAAAAAGTTCGACCAGAACTTCAATCGCTCGAACACGTTTTGTAGCGGGTTGAGTCTTGTCGAGAGCCGCTTCCCGGAATATCGCGGCACCGAGTTCCAAGGCTAGCGGCTTCCATTTTGCTCGCGACCAACTGCTTAGAGGTTGATGTGCCGACAGGACCTGATCGAGTTTCTCGTTCGTTGTCAGGGGATTTGCTGCAGTCGCCTCGGTGGCATTCGCGGCGTTGCCGACGTAACGAATGCGATAAACTCCCCCGCGCGTTCCTCGACCTCCGACGCAAACGTAAAGCGAACCATCCGGTCCGATCTCGACGTCCGTAGGAGCGAAACCGTTTTGCCCGGTGCCGACCATGAACAGTTCGGGCTGTGAGGACCATGTTTCACCAGCTTGCTTCAGCGGTAACGCGTGGACCCGACCGTATGTCCAATCGAGTACAAAAAGTGCTCCACGGTACTTCTCAGGAAATTGCGTGTGCCGATAACAGGCCACGCCCGTTGGAGATCCCCGTCCAAACGAAGCCAAAGCGGGTGGCATATCGAAGTCGCCATCGCGGCGCATCCAGCTCTTGCTGACCCAGCCATGATCCGCACCCGTCAACGCATGAAAAACTCGCGTCGGACGATACCAGGGCAACGAGACTTCTCGTTCTTCATCGCTGTCATAAGTGAAAATGTCACCTTGCGCGTTAAACGCAAAATCGTAGGCGTTTCGAAGTCCATCGGCGAGCAGTTCCCCACCTGTCAGATCCGGCTTCAGCCGAAACAGGACACCAGCTCGGGGTGTCTTGATCGGCGAAGTTTGTAGCGTCGCATATTTGCTGTTGATTCCCGCATTGTTGCCGGCAATGAGATACCACCAGCCATCAGGGCCTTGCTGAATCGAATGGACATCATGCTCGCCCCCGGTCTTGAGCTTGAGGAAGATGTCCGGCGGGCCGTCCGCTTTGTCATCACCGTTGGCATCGTCCAGCCGTAGAAGGCCTCCGTCACCAATACAGACCAGTGAACGACCAAGGAAGTACATTCCCTGGGCACCATTCTTCGGGACTTCGGAAAAGAGTTTCGCTTCGTCCGCTTTGCCATCCCCATTGTTATCGATCAGGATTTTGACGAAACCTGCGCCAGCGACGACGACTCGCCCCTTCGAGTCCAATGTCATCGAGAAAATGTCATGAGCGAGTTCATTGCCTGCGAATTCCGTGACCTCGAATCCGTCTGGGACTTTCACGCCAATGTCGTCCGCCATGAGCGCGTCAGCGAATATCAAAGTCGATAACGCCGCCAACGTTATTTTGAGCACCGGTAGCGAAGGCAACAATCGAGACATTGGAATTCCATAAACAACATTAAGCCGAAATCACCGAGGAAGGACGAGCCTGAAATTGCCACGACTGTCGAGTCAGGTCGAAAGCGTTAAAACTTCCGAACCACTTTTCAGGAAAACACTTGAGGCTTGACGAGTCTGCTTGGAGATGTCGCAACAATAGTCGTTTTCAACACATCACGGCTCGCGTCAAAATCAACAGACCAATCTTACTCGGCTTGGATGAAATCGAGCAACAACGGTTTCACCACCACGGGGACACAGCTTTTTTCTCTTGTTGTAACGACTGAATTCGTTGTTGTATCAAAGTGATACATGGAGTCCAAAGCTAGAGTCGTCCAAAAGAATCGCAATGACAGCTTTTTAATTCCCTTGAGGGTGTGTGTTCACATGACATGGTGTTTAGTCTGCTAAAAATAAGACGCATTCATTGCATACCCTTTTTCTTTTCGGTAACATTCCTGACACCATGTAATGTCGTTCAAAATTCTCTTGATCGCGTTGCTGCATTATTAAACACATTCGTGCAATAAGGAAGATCATGATCCGATTGCAGATTAATCGACTTTCTTCAGTTCAAGACGCCCTCGACCTTTTGCAGACCGCGATTGGCGTGGAGTTTGGAACACTTCCTCCTTATTTGTATGCCCTTTACTCGATTCGTCCGGGTACGAACCCACAAGCGGCGGATCGCGTTAAATCGGTTGCACTACAGGAGATGATCCATATGTGCCTGGCGAGTAACATCTTAAATGCACTGGGAGGGGCTCCGCTGCTTAAGCCACCGACCTATCCCGGTCCTCTACCGGGTGACATTGGACCGAACGGGACGCCACTGACCGTCCATCTCTTTCCGTTGTCACTTGACGCGATGAAGCAAGCGATGGCCATCGAGCAGCCCGAAGATCCACCAGATTTTCCCGTCCAGGAAATGCTTGCTGCAGTTGCCGCGACTGGCCCCAGGGCGATGACGATCGGACAATTTTACGAAGCGCTCGATCATTACCTATCAACTCTGCCAGCCTCGGCCTGGTCACCAAATCGCAACCAAGTTACCGACAGCCAATTCTTTCCTGGGCAACTCTTCGCCATCAATGGTTACCCTGACGCACATAAAGCCATTCAGGCAATCGTGTCGGAAGGCGAAGGGGCGGATAACAGCCCTCTCGACTTCCAGGGAGAGATCGCTCATTACTATCGGTTCGGCGAGATTTACCACAACAAGATCCTGACCAAAGCGGATAACCCCGAAGGCTATACCTGGGGACCTCAACCGTTAGGCGTTGATTATTCAACGGTCTACCCCGCGATCTGTGATCCAGGAACTTATGACTTCTCGAAAGAACCACAACCGGTTCAGGCGGCGCAGAATGCTTGTAATGCGGCATTTACAGAAATGGTCGATCTCCTTCAGTCGGCGCTGAATGGCAATTCTGGGGCGCTCGGCCAAGCCGTTTCGGCGATGTTTAAGTTGCGAACGACCGCCATGAATGCATTCACCGTTCCGCTCGCCTGTTCGTCGCGAGTTGCGGGGCCCGCATTTCTTTACCAGCCAACCAAACATTAAGCGTGTGAGACCCAACATGAGTGTGCTTGAAACACCGCGAGTCTTGTTCAAAGGCAAAGTCGCTTGGGACCCCATCGTCACCAACAATTCGCCGCAGTTCTACGACGAAAACACCGATTCGACCATGTTTCCGACTGTCCCAGATAAGGTTCGTGCATTTCGACAGCTTGCGATCGGAGCAGTGGCACAAGGGGGGAACTGGAATCCCCACGGTACCCATCGTGTCAATTTCTATGAAAGCAACGTTTCGGGCGTCGATCAAGGGACAGGGGTGACCGGTAATGACCCCTTCGTCAGCTCTGATGTCATCTTGAATGCAATGCTGGTCGATCTGGAACCCTATGGCGCGATCTCGTCGCAGTTGTTTTTCGACTCCTTGCTATTGGGGGTCGATGGTGGCTATCGGATCTTTTGTAAACGACAATCCCGGATGACCGCACGTTATATCAATTTCAGTCGAAACCCTGCGAACAACATGATCGCAGGAATCGCATCGGTCGTCTGGCAAACGTCGTTTTCGAAAGCGGATGGGGTGATCATTGATGCTTTTGATTCGCCAACACTCGCGGCGTTAAAGGCCGCGCTGGAATATGATGATGTTCTGGGACTAACGGTCCAATTCAATTGTTACCGCACCGTCTATTACGACGACCCGACCCTCTCTAACGGCTCACCGGCAACAACTCAAGCCGGGCGTGACTTGGCGGTCAAACTCCAAGGGGGTGGTTTCCAGCCGAATCCCGCTCGAAGCGATATGGTTGGTGTTATCGGCTTATGGCGGAAAGGTGAACCAATTCATGAACCAGGCGATCGCACGCTGCTGCCAACTCCGACAACAGCTGTGGCGGCGGCACATACCCGGTTGTCGTCGACTTCGATCACGATCGATCTTTCGAACTGTATCCCTGAAATCGACCGTAATCTGACAAAACAAGACCTCGGAACACTGAGCATTATTGCGCTGGCGTCACAAGCGGGAAGCGACGTGTTGCTTGGGTCGCTGCCCTACGATGAATACAACAAAACGGCATACGAAGCCTCATCAGGAATTGTGACCGTTCAATTGACGCCCCAGCAGGCCCAGGCGGCAGCAGCACAAGACATCGCGATCCGCGATGGCCAGGGAAACACGCTTCTCACGGAAGCGGCGCTCCGTGTTATCCCATCGTCGCCAAACGTCTATCTCGACGAAGGAACAAACCAGAAAGTAACCTTCCAAGCCTATCAGCGAGGCATTCCGGCCAACGGACCACTCCCATTATCGGTCTATACAATGACCGCCGATGGCGGAGCGATCGCGAATACGGCATCTATGCAAGCGGACGCGAATGGTGTATTGACCATGAACATTCAAGGGACGTCGGGAGGGACAATCCCCTACGTCGTCGCCAGCCCAAATGATCCACCACCGAGCGGTGGAATCGACACGCAGGCGAACACATACATGTATACTCGAACGCTAGCCGCCGACGCACAAATCGCCGCGCTCCCAGCAACCTGGCCGAACGTTTATTCTCAGGTCCTGGCCAACTGGAACGCCATGGCTCCCTGCATGGACAATTGGCTCATGCTGAACGATCCCCTCCAAGTGAGAAAATTCGCTCACATCATCAAACGTTTGACCGATCCAGCCAACTTCGAGCATTATCGTTACATGCCGGTCACCCGAGACATGACCGCGGGCATGCGTTCGCTGCTTTATCGATTTCTCGACATGCCAGACGACCAGCTTGGTACGCTTGACCTCACCGCCCCCGCGCAACCAGTCTCAAAAAGCCGAGCCATGCGTCGCCCCTAGCCGTTAAATTTGAGAACGACCACGAGGCACAGCTTTTTCCAGGGAGCATCACGAATATTTTCGCGGCTGGACCAGGGACCAGAGGGACACAGCTTTTTTGTTGATTAAACGGGCTGATCACCAGCGAAAGCGTTGAAATACCTAATGGATTTGGCATTTTTTACACCCGCAGTGAGAGTGTGCGCAGTGTTGCAAGCCTGAGTCCGGAGAGAATTTCGTTAGGTTAACCACGTACGCGGCCTGATCGGGGGCAGGCATCGCATGAGTGGCGCGGTGTCCACGCTCGTTACCTGTGCTCAGCTTTAGAATGAGAGCACAGTTCGCGTCAATCGCCACTTCTCGGCGATCAGAGAAACCCAGAATCGACACCGCAGTCGCTATGCGCTCGGCAAAAGTTCCCGCGTTTGTTTGGGAATATGGTAGCGGAGTTGGCCGATCCGGCTGCGGGTCACGTCAATCGTTTGAGGCCGTCTGTCGACGTTCCAGAACAGGCGATCAAATCCACCTACAAGTTTGCACCAGACATGCGGGTCGATCGGCAATCGTTCGAAGGTGGGTGGGGCGTCGTACGGCGTTGACCCAGGTTTGCCATCGGCCAGCTGTCGAGCGGTCCAGTCGAGCAATATCAGGTTATCAGCATCCGATAACGGCAGAAAACCATTGTTGATGCATCGGGGACCTTATCGGAATTCCTGATCTCTTCCGACGCTAGCAGCGTCGGCCACGTGGGCGATGCTGCTAACATCGGAACCGATCGGATCATTAACGCGATTCGGATTCCAAGGGTCAACAAACGTGACGTGTCAGTTCCCACTCGATTTTGCTGCAGTTGACTTGTCACGAATGTCGTAGCAGAGAATCGTGTTGTTCTCGCGGAGATAAAGTTTTCCATCGAGAATCACAGGGTGCGACCAGCTTGGTCGTTCGCCGCTACCAGGTACCGTAAATGATCCAACTTCGACATAGCCAGTTGGTTCTGCCTTGGCGAGGACCATCGAGCCTTTTTCAAAGTGGAGATACAGTCGACCGTCCGCTGCCGCGATTGAGAACGTACCACTTCCTCCCGACGGACGCGCATTGTTCCACTTCATTTCGCCCGTTGCCAAATCTGCACAAAATGGAATTCCCTTGGAGTCGGAGTCGCCATAAAGGTAATCACCGACAAGCACAACGCCACCATGCTTGTTCTGCACGTTCTGGTTGAGTGGATACACCTCTTTCATCGTGACCCCACCTGCTCCGTCTGGACTTTGCTTGAGGAGTGCTCCACCGCGACCATAGCCAGCTGTAAAAAAGACCAGATCGTCCCGCACGATGGGAGTGGGAATCACAGCGGTTGTCTTGTCAATTGGATAGGACCAGAGCAACTTGCCATCGTCGGCGCGAACCCCTAATGCACCACCACCGGTCGTCTGCACGTAAACTCGAACGTCGCCAATTTTGGAAATCACGATTGATGCATGTCCGGCACCTCGGTCTCCTTCACGAACGGTGGTCCAAATTGTGTCACCAGTCATCTTATCGAGCGCGACCATCGTTGTTTTGTCACCCCCAGGAGTACACACAAGTTGCTTTCCATCGATCAGGACTGATTCACTATATCCCCAGCCATCGGCCTTCTTGCCGCCGAAATCCTTTTCGAAACTCTTGCGCCAGTGCTCAGTGCCAGTTCCGACGTCGCAACAGACCAATTCGCCGCGCTCGGTTAATACATAAACCCGATTTCCATCGATGGTCGGTGTACTGCGGGGACTCTGCCAACCTGGGGTTTTCTGCTCAAACCAAAGGCTACTCAATTTCGAAGCCCAAAGTCGCTTGCCGTCGAGAATATTGAAGGCGACCAGGTAAACGTCTTTGTCATCGACACCCGAAATCCCATCGCCAAGCAGGAAGCCGCGACCATTGGCAATTGCCAGGCTGGTATATCCCCGACCGAAACCTTCTGCTTTCCAAAGCAGAGAAGGACCTCCCTCTGGCCATTCCTTGAGCAAGCCTGTTTCTTTCGAAACAGCGGTCCGATCGGCACCGCGAAATGTAGGCCAATCGGCTGTCGCCTGCTGAATCACCCCGAACGTTCCGAACAACACTAATGCAATAAACCGGCCCCGTGGAATCATCTGGCAATCGCTCCCCAAGTTTCAGGTGATCATAATCGTGAACTCGATGGCGAGTTTACGACCGGTTATGAATGGCGGCAAGCTAGTGCTTTGTCAATCTTTCTAGATTAGAGTGCCACTGCATGACCGTCTTCGGTCACGCAGTGCTCTTTGACCGAGAGAAGGCGAAGACACTGCGTCTTCGAAGACTCAAATGCTGTGGCACAGAATCCTAATTTTGAAGTTTGGCAAAGCACTCAACAGGTCACATCAAACGAGATCACAGCGACTTGAAAACGGACTGATTGGTGCGACGATGGTCTGGACTGAAATGACAATGGCACGTCCTCACTTGTTCCATTCAGCTTTAACCAATGCGATCGCTTCATCACGACTTGCGATCTGCAAGTTCAATTGAGCGTCTCGAATCGCAACGAGTACCGACTTGAAACGAGGCCCGGGCTTTAAGCCCAGCGCGATCAGATCGTCGCCCGTAACGAATGGAATGGGATCGAGAACTTCAATTGGTGTTCGCGCCAGAAAGTCTTCGCAGAACTCAATCGGTTCAAGATTTGAAGAATTCGCGATTCTGTCGGCGCGTACAAGCTTTAACAAGTCTGCGCAGTAAGGATGAGCAAGGGTTCGTTTCAGGGCTGCAAGGCTGAGACGCGGGGCGTCGTCCAGATCTTGCTGATGACCCACCAGCCATCGAATCCGGTCGCATTCGTCGTTCGACAGCTTCAATCGTCGCCACACATACCCGACAACAGGCTTGTCAGAAAGCGGTTTCAAAAGAGCCGCCATAGCCAATTCAAACGAAGGTCTTTCCAGTAATTCCAGTCGCCGCAGCGTGACCTGCCATTCGGATTCCCGGCGGATCGGATCAAGTTCGGGAAAGACAATCCGCATCAGTCCCACATCGTCCGCCAGTTCGATCGCTCGTCGTCGATGAACATCGACCAGCATTTTCTTCAATTCTTGAGTGATCCGCTCGGCACTGACGACGATCAACTCCGACGACATTTCGCGGATAGCATTGGCGGTCGTAGGATCGAGTGCGAAATCGAGCGTCGCGGCGAATCGGACCGCGCGCAGCATACGCAGCTTATCTTCTTTGACACGTTCGTGCGGGTCACCGATGGCACGAATCGTTCTTGCGGTCAGGTCAGCTGCCCCACTAACGAAGTCGAGCACACGTTTTTCGATGGGGTCATAAAACATCCCGTTAATCGTGAAATCGCGTCTTTTGGCGTCCTCTTCGGGCGTGCAGAATTCGACGCTTTCGGGACGCCGACCATCCAGATATTCCCCCTCGGTTCGAAACGTGGCGACTTCAACTTGTCCGGCATCTTTGGGGCCAAGGACCATAATCACGCCGAAACTGGCTCCCACCGCCAGCGTTCGTTTGTGGCCGAAAAGTTTTCGTACTTCTTCTGGTCTGGCTGTCGTGGCGACATCGTAATCCTTGGCCTCACGACCAAGTAACGCATCTCGAACGCAGCCTCCTGCAAACAATGCCTCGTGACCAGCCGATCGCAGCTTGCCAACGATGTCAATCGCAAATTGATGCTGCGGGGAAAATTCGGTCATGGATGAGAACTCTTATTGCAATTATCCGAGTGGGGCGATCGAACATGATATCTTCGCACCTCGAAACTTCTTACTTTCGGGTTTGTTTTCAGCGTTGATTTCTACAGAATAAATCTCGCAGATGAAAAAGGCCGCCTGATCGGGAATATTCGCGTTCGAGGGCAAAAAGTTTGATTAAAGGTCATCAGGATGTGGGTTAAAGTGTGTGGGATTCGCGACCGCCAGACAGCGCGCGATGTCGCTGAGTTCGGAGCGGATGCGATCGGACTGAATTTTTACTCGCGTTCGCCCCGTTCTGTCACAGCGAACGAAGCCAGAGAAATCTCGAACGTTCTACCCTCGGAAGTCACGAAAGTTGGTGTCTTTGTTAATCATGCAATTTCCGATGTTGAATCACTGGTGACAGAGTGCCGATTGGATATTGTCCAATTACATGGTGACGAAACCTCTACCTACTTCGCGGAATTGCAGCGCCGTTTGCCCGAAACTCAATTCATCCGAGCCTGGCGCATGTCCAGCGATGGGCTGGCAGGTCTTAAGATATTTCTTGACGAATGTCACCAAAATGAGGTCCGGCTGGCTGGTTGCCTTGTCGATGCACATGTCGCGGGGGTTTTCGGCGGATCGGGAAAAACCGTCCCATGGAAACAGCTCGCGACTGAATATCGCCGGGATGAATGGCCGCCGCTGATTCTGGCTGGTGGGTTAACGCCAGACAATATCGCCGAAGCAATCTCATCAGTTCAGCCTTGGGGAGTCGACGTTGCCAGCGGTGTCGAGTCGGCTCCAGGAGTTAAAGACCAGGGACTCGTGCGTCAGTTTCTGGAAAACGCTAGAAACACCTGATTGTTTGGATTTCATGCCGGATCAAATGCATCAGCGTGTTTTTTCGGTTTTGAACCCTTCAGAACGTAAAGCAGATTTGTCGTTTGTAACGATTATGCGGCTTTGGAGCACCGTGTAACTCTAGCCCGACGCGCAAGCAATGGAGAACAAAGCAAGACCCTCGCTTACGCGTCGGGCTAACGAATAGTCCGGGCTCGAGGGCGTTCAACACAGAATTGAACCTGAATTCACACGACAAAAGGCCGGTGGCACCGGACGTAATGGCTGAACTACCTGAGATAATCTGCCTCATGGCAATAAATTCAAAGGCCGATTGTCATAAAGAGACTGGTAATCATTGCCGTTGTCCAATTGCTGTGGTTTGTTGAGAGCAATTCGGACCAAGGTGAGAAAAATTCTCGTCGAACCAAAGATTTGATTGTTCTCCTCACTCCGTTAGGCTTACAATCAGTCGCAGTTCGAGTTCAGTTTAGTCCTCTTTCGGTGGAAACTTAAGACGATCTGATTCGTCTCCGTTTTGACCTGTGCGTGTGCGAAAGGAAATTTCGATGGCCCGTCGACCAATCGCGTTGCTGTTCGCCTGTGGATTCACATCCTTGGCGTTGATCGTCGCTGCATCGCTTCCCATCGAACTTTCGGCGGCAAGCAAGGCGACAAAGAAGCCGATCAAGAACCCCAAATACGATCCAACGGCAGAAAAGGTTAACCTGTTCGAAGCCGTCGACGCAAAACAGGTGACCGTCAAGCTCGTCCCGAAAGACGCGCTTGGTGGTACGGTTTTGATTGAAAACAAGACTGATAAGCCACTGACTGTCAAGATTCCCGATGCCGTGGCTGGAGTTGCGATTAATTCCCAATTCGGCCAAATGGGTGGCGGCGGAATGATGGGCGGCGGTGGTATGGGCGGCGGTGGTATGGGTGGTGGAGGTATGGGCGGCGGTGGCCAACAGGCCATGGGCGGGGGCATGGGCGGTGGTGGTATGGGTGGCGGCGGTATGGGTGGTGGTGGTATGGGCGGCGGCGGTATGGGGGGCGGTGGCTTTTTCTCCATTCCTGCGGAAAAAGTTGTCTCATTACAGTTCAACTCGGTTTGCCTTGAACACGGAAAACAAGAACCGGGACCAACCAGCAGATACACGCTCGTTCCGATTTCCCGATTAAGCAGCGATCCAGTCCTTCATCAATTGCTCTCCAAGGTCGGGTCCGGCAAAGTTGATCAGCAGGCAGCTCAGGCTGCCGCGTGGCACCTGACCAATAAAATGTCGTTCCAGGAACTGGCCGCGAAGATGGAAGAACATCTGGGTGATACGAATCCATCACCTTACTTCACCCGTGAGCAACTCCTCGGTGCTCAGAGCTTATTATCGCAGGCCATGGTTAAGGCTGAGGAAAAAGCTGAAGAAGATAAGCTCGATCCAAAAACGGAAACGAAAGTGACGCCACGAACGACTTCGGCCAAGGCAACGCCTGCTGCGTCGAACTGATTGCTGTCGTCGTGAATTTGATCTTACAACAATTGGGCTTGCCGATTTCGGCAAGCCCAATTGTCTTTTCGTAGCTGAGGCTTCCAGCCTCAGTCTTACGCCAGAATCTCGTTGATCACACGACTTTCGCCATCAATTTGAGTCAATCTCTGTTGCAGGCCCTGAAAGTAAAACGTCAGTTGATCGTGCTCCAGCCCCAGCAAGTGCAGAATGGTGGCGTGCAAATCCCGAACTTGAACCGGGTTCTGTTCCGCCTTGAAACCAAATTCGTCGGTACTGCCATAAACCGTCCCTCCTTTGATTCCGCCCCCCGCCATCCAGACAGAATAACCATACGGATTATGGTCGCGACCTGCTGAGCCTTCCGACGTCGGTGTCCTTCCGAACTCGCCCCCCCAGATGATCAGCGTACTGTCGAGCAGCCCTCGAGCCTTCAAATCCGAGATCAAACCGGCAATCGGCTTGTCGACTTGCCGACCGTTCCGTACGTGCTTGGCATCATTATCACCATGAGTGTCCCAGCCGTCGCCGCCTCCACCGTGATAGAGCTGAACGAAACGGACACCCCGCTCGACCAGTCGGCGGGCATTCAGGCATTGAACGCCGAACGGGCGAGTGGCTTCATTATCCAGGCCGTATTGCGATTGAACCTGCTTCGTTTCCTGGCTGAGATCGACGGCTTCCGGCGCGGTCGACTGCATTCGATACGCGAGTTCGTATGCGGAAATCCTGGCGGACAATGATCCATCTCCGTTTTGTTCCTCTAGATATCGCCGATTCAATTGCTGTGAGAAATCCAGAATACGACGCTGGTCGCGGTCACTGACCCCATTGGGTCGATCCAGATAGAGGATCGGCGATCCACTCAGTCTCAGTTCCGTCGCCGAATAAACCGCCGGGAGAAAACCATTGCCGTATGTGAGCGGACCACCCTTTAGCGGGCCGTCTCGCAAGACGACATAGCCTGGCAGGTTCTGCGATTCTGAACCCAATCCGTAGGTGGCCCAGGCCCCGAGACTCGGGCGACCCATCATGCCCGTCCCGGAATGAGACAGGTAGAGCGCGGGTGCGTGATTGAACTCGGTATGGTGGCAACTGCGAATCACAGCGATTTCATCGGCGACGTTCGGAAGGTGCTGAAAAATGTCCGAGATTTCGATCCCGGAATTACCACACTTTTTGAATTGCCGCGCACTCGGCAGGACCTTGGCTTCGCTGGCCTTGGTGAATTCCAAATTGAGGTTTGCGAAACTCGGTGGCAATGTCTCGCCGGCATATTTCGCAAGCATCGGCTTGGGATCAAACGTATCAACTTGACTGGGGCCGCCATGCATAAACAGCGAGATCACGGCCTTTGCCCGAGCGGCATGTGGAGTGGATTTCGGTGCCAGCGGGTTTTCCGTTGCGTTTGCCTCGCGGCTCATCAGATCGAGCATTGCGAACGCACCGATCCCCATTCCCGCTTGAGCGAGTAACATTCGTCGAGAGAGTGGAGGTTGATTCATTTCAGCAGTTTCTCTGTACCGATCGAATGTGTGCCTTTGTTTGTTCCTGATTGTAACAGCGTCGCGGAAATTGTTAGCCCAATTCAAAATCCCGTGCCAGTCCATCGGACTACTTCGAGTTTGCAACGTGAATCAATGAGTAAAATTCCAAGATTTCTGTCAAAGCAGCCATCATCGCTCCGCGTGATGAGCATGCGTCGGAAACGATTCAAGCGTTGCCTCAATAATGGGGCAGATACTTCGTTTGAATTCCTTTTTTGAGAATATGGGTATTGGAATTTGGTACGTTTTCGAACGATGCTCATCACGCGGAGAGGTTGTCAGTTTTTGTAGTGTGGGCTTTAGTCCGCACAAGATGTTGTGTCGCACGGGCTGAAGCCCATGCTACGGGTTGTGGCTTACCATTCTCAACTTACAAAAACTGACAACCTCGGAGCGATGATGGCTACTTTGGTCTGAGGTGAAACCTCTCTGGAGTCTTCGGAGAAGCAGTGTCTTCGCTTTCGACGAGTCAAAGAGCACTGCTTGTCCGAAGACGGGCAAGCAGTTGCACAATCACTTTCCGACCCCAGCTTTTTCTGACAACGGACCTTTAGCGAACAATTGCTAATTCGTGCCAATAAACTCGGAAGTGTTCATCAAACCCAAACAAAACTCATTCAGTGCTGTGGCGGCAGGATCTGGTGTCCCCTGCTGTTGGTGAGCCAATTTCGCTTCCGCAAGGAATTGAAGAGCGACCTCCAATTCGGGTTCAGTCACTTGACGACTATATGCCAGCAACCAAGCAAGTCGCACCTGGTCGCTTCTGTTTTCCCCCGCTTCCCGGACCAGACGCTCGCTCATCGCTTTCGCCTGTCGGGAAACGATGCCGTTGTTCAAGAGCGTAAGGGCTTGAGCCGGAACGGTCGTCGCTTGCCGAGTTGGACAGCTCGCACCGCTATTCGGGGGATCAAACGCCTCGAAAAACGGGAAACGAAAAGAGCGACGGTTCAAAACGTAAATGGCTCGCCGATTTTGAACTTCTGTCACAGGCCACTTTTTATCTGGCTTTTGCTCAATGTCGTACAATCCTTTGAGTTCTTCGGCTGACAACTGAGGAATGAAAGGGGAGCCAAAGTGGGTTGTTACCAGCGTTCCCGCCGCCGAATGTAAGTGATCCCAGACTTCTTCTGCTTCAAGACGGCGGCGCGGAAAATGGGACAACCAGACGTTTTGTGGATCGATATCCGGCATCCGAGAATTGCGATGCGTTGATTGCTGATAGGTGGACGAAAGCAACAGCAGGCGATGCAACTTTTTCAGGCTCCAGCCGTTCTCAACCAGCTCCGTAGCCAGCCAATCAAGTAATTCCGGGTGTGACGGGGGATGTCCACGTGTACCGAGATCATTCGGTGTTGCCGCAAGAGCCTGCCCGAAGTGCCACTGCCAGACGCGGTTTGCTATCACACGTGCGGTGAGTGGATTTTGTGGTGAAACAAGCCAGCGAGCCAGATGTGCTCGCCGCTGCTGGCTTTCGTTCGCGTCATTGGAAATTGGTCCTCCGCCAGGAAGAAATGCAGGGATTGTGGGGGATACGATTCCGCGCGGCTTCGTCAGTTCACCGCGCGCTAAGAATCGAATTTCTGTAGGTGATGACGAGTGCCTTAAAACGCGAAAGTGGTTCCTTTCACCCGAAGCCCACGCTTTCTTCTTTGTATTTTGATCCCAGGTTTCGCTGGCTGCAAAAATGGCTTCCAAACCAAAATAGTCACGCTGGCTGATCGGATCGTATTTGTGGTTGTGGCAATTCGCACAGCCGACGGTCAGCCCCAGCATCGCTTCGCCGAATGTTGTCACCTGGTCGGTCCGTCGAGTGTACTCCAGCAGTTCCGGAAATTTATCCAGTGAATTCGGCCACTGACCCAGCGTCCAGACCGCGATTGCATCTTTGAAAGTCTCTGCCTGATCGGGCCAAAGCTCGTCACCAGCCACCTGCTCCATCAGAAACTGATCGTATGGCTTGTCCTCGTTAAAACTACGAATGACGTAGTCACGGTATCGCCAGGCTTGTTCGTAGAAGATATCTGTCTCGTAGCCGCCGGAGTCTGCATAGCGGACAATATCCAGCCAGTGTCGTGCCCATCGCTCGCCATACGCCGGTGACGCCAATAGCCGATCAATAACGACCGAGAACGCTTCGGGTCGGGAATCTTTAATAAAGGCTTCGATCTCGGCCACCGTGGGAGGAAGTCCCGTCAGATCAAACGAGACTCGTCGCAATAACGCCGACTTTGTTGCCGGCGCAGCGGGGGATAACTTCGCTTCATCGAGCTTGGCCGCGATGAATGCATCGACGGGTGTGTTGCCCCATTCCTTCTTAGGCGAGACTTCGGACGGATCTGCTGTCGTGTTACTTCGCAGATCCAGTGAGCCGCTTTTGACCGATGGTATCAGCGGGCGTTTGAGTGGCTTAAAGGACCAGTGATCCACTGCCTGGACGACGCGCGGGTCAAATTCATCGGCGGAAGATGGCCACAACAGTCCCTGATTGATCCAGGCTCGGATCAGTCCGACTTGTTCGCTGGTTAACCGTTCGCCTTCGGGGGGCATCACAGTCCCGTCGTTGAGCCCCGCAATTCGATAAACCAGCAGACTGAGTGCACTATTTCCCACTCGCATGGCCAGTCCATTATCGCCACCGTCCAAAGCGAGTGACCGAGTCGCCAGCGAAAAGCCCCCCTGGTCCTTTCCGGGCCCATGACATTTGTAACAGTGCTGCTGGAAGATCGGCTTGATGTCGCGGACAAAATCGACAGTACGTTCCGATGGGGCGGGAAGACGTGGATCAAGACTCCCCGCTGCAAAATGTAATCGCACCCGTTCTTCTGGCAGAACATGCGAATAGATCGCGAGCGCTGCCAACTGTCCCTTGAAGAACGTTCCGTTCGGCTCCCGTTGTTCACCGCCGATTTGGATCGGCCTTAAGTTCGTGATGATTCCACCGCTGTCTTTCGTAGAGGCACATGACGTTCCATCAACGTACAGCACATTTCGGCCCTCGGCAGAACGAGTCCACACAACGTGATGATATCGCCCGTCATTAAGTCCCTTTCCGGAAGCGAGGACGACATCGCCGCCACCCTGCGGTCCCACACCGACCAGGATTCGCCCCTCATTCACTCCCGAGGTCAGACTTCCTCCCAAGATGCCCCAGTCGCTCGAAGCCCAGCCGGCTGTAAACTTCGAAACCAGCGTGGCACTCCCCGGCCAATATTTTTGATTCCAAACTTGATTCGTACGAAACCAGAATTCGACGCTTCTTTCTTTTGTGTCGAAGACGTCGTCATGCGGAATTTCGAGGTAGTTTTTACCATCGAATTCGGCTGCAAAACCGCCAAGTCCGACCGGTCCGAGAATCAAGTTGACCGCTTCGAAAGAAACGGAGTCAGGCCCCCTCTGCTTCACTTGGGACAGATTACGAAACTTGGTGACGCTTTTGAGATCGCTTTCAACAAACGGAAAGAAATAAACGGGATGATCATCCAGAACTTCGTTCGAATAGGCGCTCACATCAGATTCGGTAGCCGACGCGATCAAGCAGGCGCAAAGGACTTGTAGGAACGTCGTCATCAGTGTCAGTTTGATTACGCCGGGTCTCGCACAGTTCATTTCTTCTCAGTCCGATAATTGATCGCCGCGACGAAGTGTTTGCTCTAAGTTCCCGGCCAATTCTAAAAGCTGCACGTCCGAGTAATTGTATAATTCCGAAAGTGTGGGAACGGTCACTGCAAGTAGCTCCTGCAGAATATTGATTTTCGCAATCAACTTGCCCATTTCAAATCCTGTTTTGAGTCCTTCCGCGTAACCCCTGTTGAATCCTTCGTTAAACGCACCTTCGAGTCGTGCGGGACCGTCCATCTGTGATTTCAGCCGAAGGTTGTATAGGTGCCTTTGCTCGAGGCTTTGCGAAAACATGTTCATGGCCCTACTCCCGCCGCCTCGTTGATTTCGATTTCTGGAAATAAACGTCGAACATTCACCTACGTTATCGTCTCATTTTCGTGAGGAATAGCAGCCGTGATAGAAAAACAATTTGAATTAATCTTCACCCTCGTTCGATTAACTTGGGACGATTTCCTCTAGTGGTTTCACTTCAATGACAGCATTCAGGTTTAACTCGCCGTAGATGTGCGGGAATTGTTCGTTCGATCCTGGCGGGTTTTCCCAGCGGATTGGCGGTTGGACTTTTCCGGGGTCGATACGAAGGACGATCAGGCCGGTCAAGTCTTGGTAATACCTGCTGACGACTCCGGCTAGCTGGTCCGGTTTGGAGCAATGGATGAAGCCCTCGCTGGCCAGCGAGTCAGCTCGGTATTCACCCAAAACTTGTGCCTGGGTCCAACGTTCAGGGTTTGTGATGTGCAGGATGATTGATGACATCAGGTGTTTTTTCATTGAAGTGAGGAATGGCGTTGTTTTGGCACACGACGCGGATAAGAAGGTCTCGGCAACGCTTGAGGAGATCGGCTGAACGCCGATCTGCCTGCGCCGCTGGCTTCGAGTTAAACGATAGACTGGTAACATCGATTCACCGCGCCTCGAAGAGAAGCGAGTCGGGCGGCGGTTTTGACGTCAACCGAGGCGTCACTTCTCTTTGGAGCATTGCCGTTATTTTACTGCACCCACTTCCTCAACTATTGTGCTGGTTTCGCGTCCGGAACCTTGATTGTCGGCTTCCCCGATAGATACCCCAACGAAGTCAAAAATTCGTCGGTTCGATAAAGTGTTTCCTCGTAATAGGGTGATTTGTGAAAGAAGCCATGCGGTTGTCCTTCGGCGGTATACATTTCTGCTCGGCAACCGACTTCTTTTGATCGCCGAATGAAGTCTTCGCCCTGCTTAAACAGAAAGTCGTCGGTCCCGAACAGGAGTAAAGATGGTGGACTCTCTTTTTTCAGATGTAATAACGGTGAAATGGCTTTTGCGACGACGGCGTCACGACCAACTTTTTCTTGCATTTGAGGGCCGAAAAACACGACAGGGTTAAAGAGAACCAGTGCATTGGCTTTGTGTGAAACGGTTACATCATCCTGTTCGAATTCCGGCATCAGTGTCGTGCAGGCGGCAATGTGTCCGCCTGCCGATCCGCCTGAAGCCACGATTCGATCGGGGTCGAGTCCCAATGTTGCCGCATTCTGGCGAAACCAGCGTACGGCACTTCTGGCGTCGTCCACACATTCTTTCGGAGTGACCCCGTGGCGGGATTTGACTCGGTAGTCGGCTCGGGCTGACACCATTCCACGACTCGCAAGATACTTAGCCTGCCTCTCGAAGGCGTTAATCGACCCGTTTTCCCAGCCTCCTCCGAAGAAGAATACAATACCGGGACGCTTGTCAGTTTCTTTCCACTCGGGAGGATAATGAACAATAATGTCGAGATCGGCTTGAGGCGTTTTCGTGTAGGTGAATGTTTTCGTTTCCGGTTGAGCCATCACGGGACAGACGACACAGAAGTACGTGATTATGACGACAGCGAACGAGATGTTTTTCATTGTTGATCCAATTGTGTTGAAGTGACTGCGCAAATTGTCAGAAACGTGAGATGGCGCGTCAACTACGTCGAGGAATCGTTTGCAGGAACGCCAATGCCGTAACGTCTTGTTTCTCGAGAAACAACGGGAGAAATATCTTGTGTGCCACAGGCGCGAGTCATGGCGGATTTGAAAATTATCGGGATTTGCGTAACGGTCGGATGGCCAACTTTCAGCAAGTAGGACGGCTGTCGATCCACCGACAAATTTGCTCCCACCTGGGCAAGCCAGGGTGGAAAGCATGTCAACCAGCCACTAGACGAATCCCAACGTTTTCGAACTCCGCCCGTGCGTCTTCGCTCGCCAGTGCTCTTGAAGCC
>CAILLA010000283.1 GCA_903834925.1 uncultured Schlesneria sp. | reverse complement strand
TGAGTTCACCTGAGTTCACCTGAGTTCGCGCGAGTTCACCTGACTTCGCGAGAGTTCGAATCCCATCATTCCTACCAGGCGAGCCGAGAAGCGTCAGCTCTCGGACTCTTCATTCTCTTCAGTTCTGCGAAAATCCGACTAACAGGGATTTTGGTATCAAAGTTCGCGCGACTTCGCGCGACTTCGACCATTCCTCGTATTTCATAGGGTTTTCGACACCATTTTCCATTTTCCCACCGTAAAAAAGTTCGCGCGACTTCACCCGACTTCACCTGAGTTCGCGAGAGTTCGCGAGAGTTCGCGAGAGTTCGAATCCCATCATTCCTACCAGGCGAGCCGAGAAGCGTCAGCTCTCGGACTCTTCATTCTCTTCAGTAATGAAATCAACAGGTCGCCACAAAATTGGGTGTCAAAGTTCGCGCGACTTCGCGCGACTTCGACCATTCCTCGTATTTCATAGGGTTTTCAAGGCCATTTCCCATTTTTCCGCCGAAAAAAAGTTCACCTGACTTCACCTGACTTCACCCGACTTCGCGCGAGTTCGCGAGAGTTCGAATCCCATCATTCCTACCAGGCGAGCCGGGAAGCGTCAGCTCTCGGACTCTTCGTTCTCTTCAGTACTGCGATCATCGGGTCACCGCAAAATTGGGCGTCAAAGTTCCCTAGACTTCACCTGAGTTCGATACAGTTCACTCCTCCGAGGCGAGCCAAGCGGTGTATTCACTGAACGCGTCTTTGAATTTTCTACTATCAACTTTCTCAAAACGACTCTCTCGCCGTTTCGGCGCCGTCGTCGTCAGGCTTCGATGTCTGGTAATCCCAAACGAGCCGGAGATGCTTATCCCCAGATTTTTTCCGATGACCGTCAACATTCGCGCAAGGCTGGCCTAATCCTTAAGCCCAACAACGCTCGGAAGAAATCGGCTGAACGCCGATCCGCCATCGCCGCTGGCTTCGGGTTAAACCAGCAAACCACAGTCATAGCCCACACCATGCAACGACAAATAAATACAAGATATTTTTGCGAGTGTCAATAGAAAGTCAAACTTAGCTTCTTAATGTTTGGAATGTGCTCAAGAAGAGAGCGTTTATTCTCGTTTGCCAACGATCACCAGCGGCGGCCCATCCAGATGCCGAACATACCCATCCCGGAACAAAGCGAATTTTGCATCGGCCGCCTGCTGAGTCGCCATCGTCGCCGCACCAATTCGGATCGCTTGTTTCAGCGTATCTCCCTCAGCCAGTCCGATTGACTTCAGTGTGTCGACAGCCGACTTCAACTGAGGATCCTGTTCAATGCGAGCTTCCGCCTGAGGACGCGGCTTTGTTCCATCGCCGGTTTCGGTCGCTTGCCAGACAGTGCGCCATCGACTCTCGGCCAGCTTGGCGATAAACCGAGTTTCCACCGTCACTCGCATCGCGTTCGGATCAATGTCCAATCGGGTCACTCGGAATCCTCGCACCTTTTCTCGTTCCGCCTGGCGAATCGCTCCGGCGAGCCAATCAGTGTCCCCTTTCGGCTTCTGTGGAGGTCGTCCGTCGTTGATCAAGTCTTTAAACAATGACCCAAGCTGTTGCTGAAAGATTTTTGGCAACACTTCGCCCAGGTTGGCCGGTTCCCCTTCGCGGGTCCGTGCCAGCACGTCACCCATCCCCTGGAAATCAAGCGGCTCGGCAAGTGAATACTCTACGATGGCCATTCGAGCAGCCCACTCCTCGTCGGACTGCGATCGAGGCGGAATATGGTCGGACAGATCGACTGGAGCAACATCCATCTTCACACCCCGATTGGTCAGTTCTTTTTCGATCGAGCCTGCGTCACGAGTTTCGACATGAGGTAGATGTTCATTCCATGCTAACAAGGCAATTTTCTGCCGATCAGGAGTGGCTCGTACGACCTTGGCAATCGTTTCATGCCGAACATCCAACCACAAAAAGTCGAGTTCCGGCGGGTTCCGATCAGCCAGCAGCAGGTCAATACGTTCCTTTTCCTGCTTCAGGAAAAAGGCAAGATTCGGAGAATCAATCGGCGACTTCTGTCGCTCCACAATTCGATCACGAGTCTGTGTCCAACCTGCCTTTCGTCCGTCCTGATTCTCTTTTAAAACCGTTTCCAGCGGAGCGGGATTCGCTGAACCAAGCCATTCGCGAGACACAACCATCGTGACTGAGCCATTCGGCTCTTGAGACGTCACCACACCGCGCAGGCTGCGTCCCGACTTCAACGTGACAATGTCGACAGCCGGATGCCCGACCCCGACTGGCTTCGGCTGAGCGACAAGGGGCGAAACGACAAACATCCCAAAGGCAATTGTCAGAAGACCAGCGCGGTATGGAATTGACCTGAGCATGATCTTGCCTCGAGTGCCACTGGCGTGCGTCTTCGCTCGCCAATGCTCTTGCCTTTCGGCGACGAAATGTAGGAACTCGTTCAACCTCGGTTCACGAACGCCACATAATAGAATACAAGCCCCGTGACGGATGTCATCACTAAATCGAGTGTCGAAGCCCAGCCGAGCAGTGAATGCAACCGGCTATGAGATCCAGGATGAGGCGGATTGGGAAAACGTCCCAAGGCAAAAGCAATTGTGATCGCCCACAGAAACGGCGTACTGGCGGCAAATATCAAGTGAAATCTTAACACGTTATGAATGAACGACATTTGGTCTGGGGAAACCGTCGGCCCCTTCTTGACCACGTTCTCCCAACCACCCTGCACCCAGTGAAGATCGATTTCGAAGGCGCACACGGCAGCCAGAAGAGTCACTGCCAGCACCATTTGAACATTGCGATGCACGGTGTACTGTCGACGAAACTTGACGGAAAACAGGCTGAACAGCAGCACGGGAACGACGAGCACCAGAGCCACAACGACAGCGTCGAGCATAAACGAGGCCTGATACCCAAGAAATCCATTCTTCATCAATTGTTCGCTCCCTCGTTCCTCTCGCGGTCGTAGACTTATCGATTATTCCTGAATTGCACGAAACCCCACCTCCCCCGCGGAGGTGGTTAACGGGCCTTTGCCCTAGATTAGCACATGAGCTGACAGATGGGTAACCGGGGAACGATACCTCATGCTCTGGGGTCGGGTATTCAAATTTCAAAATTGGCCATCTCAACGATTTACCATTTTAATGCCGGGATAATGGCCAACTTTGAAATTTGAACGCCCGACCCCCTCTTCGAACCCTTTCAACCAAATTCAGAACCCCTATTTTTTGAAATTAACCCATGATTCGCCTATGCTACTTGACTCGATTTCCCAGCCGGTTAGGATTTCGATTGTCCAATTGCAGATTGTGAAAATCTGGCGAAGCGATTGCTGACCTACCGGGACGATAGTCACGGTTACAAATCAGTTTTCGCCAAACCGGCTTTTTTTCAGTCTGTCAGGACCTCGGGGGCGACCGGATTCGACTGGATCATGCGAGGTCTGGGTTGCGTGTCGTGGTTGATCAGTTGGCCACGTAAAAAGCTGATCAAAAAACAACTGCTAACAAGCCGTTGACCTTGGCTGCCTAGTGTGGCCTT
>CAILLA010000282.1 GCA_903834925.1 uncultured Schlesneria sp. | reverse complement strand
GACAATTCGCCTGTTCGCTTGCTTTGTAGGCGTAAGGCCGGAGAATGCAGGGCCACTTCTTGACAGCAGCCTGATGAAAGACGCTGAAATGAATGAAGACACTGAGTATGATCCGTATGCCTTACCACCCGAAGCGGTACAAGAACCACCACATTCGCTGTGGACCGCATTGCGCAAAATTGGGCCTGGCATTATTCTCGCCGGGACGATCGTCGGTTCTGGAGAATTGTTACTCACTACGTCTTTGGGTGCCAAACACGGGTTCGTGTTCCTTTGGTTGATCCTGTTCAGTTGCGTGATCAAAGTCTTCGTTCAAACAGAGCTGGGTCGCTACGCGATCTCGTCCGGCAAGCCCACGCTGGGGGCACTTAACGAACTTGGTGGACTTCGGCTTGGTGCAAACTGGATCTGCTGGTGGTGGTTCGTGATGATGTGTACCACGATTTTCCAACTCGGTGCAATGACGGGAACCGTCGGGCAATCGCTGAATCTTGCCTTCCCCAATTTCAGTCCTGCACTTGCGAATCGCTTTGTCGACTCCGCTCCGCAACTGGCCGAAATCTTAAAGGAACGGCCCGATTATCCGTGGGCCGTGCTGACGTGCTTGACGGCAATCCTGCTCCTGTGGAGTGGTAGCTACCGGCGAATCGAATCGGTCACGACGATTCTGGTCGTTGGCCTGACTCTCGTCACGGTGACCGCTGCTCTGGCTTTGCCCGCGACAAATTTTCCAATTCCGTGGAATGAAGTCGCCAAAGGACTGACCTTTGGCATGCCGGCCGAAGGAATTGCCGTCGCGTTCGGCGTGTTTGGGATCACCGGGGTCGGTGCTTCTGAGCTGTTTTATTACCCGTATTGGTGCCTGGAAAAAGGTTACGCGCGTAATGTGGGTCGAATGGATGACAGCCCCGAATGGGTCCATCGAGCGCGCGGCTGGATTCGGGTGATGTACCTGGATGCATGGGTCAGTATGGTGGTCTTCACCGTTTCGACTCTCGCGTTTTATTTCATGGGCGCAACTGTTCTGCATGCTCAAGGCCTGGCACCGCAGGGCAAAGATATGATCCTGACGTTGTCGCGAATGTTCGTCGATTCGTTCGGAACCTGGACCCAGATTGCGTTCTTGATTGGTGCGGGTGCGGTGCTGTTCAAGACTCTCTACTTGTCGGCGGCTGGAAACGCCCGCTTGGTTGCAGACCTGTTCAATCTCGCCGGAATTGTACGCTACCGTGATCCGCACCAGCGAGGCCGGGTCATTCACTGGATTTCGCTACTGATTCCGGTTATTGCCCTCAGCCTTTTTCTGGCCTTCAAAGAGCCAAAGTGGATGGTGGTTGTTGGCGGATTCGGCCAGGCATTGACGCTTCCGATCATTACGGCATCGACGATTTATTTCCGGTATCGAAAGCTCGATCGACGCCTTACACCACCGCTGATTCTCGACATACTGCTTTGGATCGCGTTTGTCTCAATCACTCTGGTTGCGGGCTATGCACTACGTGACCAGATACTGAAGTACATCGCACCAGTGGCGACAGCTAAATAGGCCGCAGGTTATTCACCCCAAGTTATTTACTCAGAGACTCGACGCCGAACGATTCGAGGACCTTCGTTCGTTCGGCATAAAGATCGAGATCGACATAGGTGCGGAAGGTCTTTGCGATCTGAATTTTTCCGGCAGGAATAACCGGCTTGGGATTCGCCTGAGCCTTTTTGAGTTGAGCTGCCTGTTTCTGAGTCCGTTCGTTCCACTTTTCCGCACCAGCGTCTTCCTGGACAATTTCACCAGTTACCTTCTGATACTGTTCGAGGAATTCGGCACGTTCTTGAGTCAAGCTTCTAGCATTCGCGGCGATCTGATCGGCCGCCGTCATGGATTTCATGAATTCAGCGTTGTAGAGAAATCGTTGACTTTGAATCTGAGAAATTGCCTGATCAATTTGGTTCGCAGTATTGTTATTCGCGGTTTTTTTTCGTTGTTGAAGCAAGGCAACTTCTTGATCGAGAGCCGCCATTGAACTGATCAGAACCGCCGAACGCCGTTCAACAAAGCCATAATCTTTTTCCAGTCGAGTCATCTGTTTTTGATAGGTCGCGGTATGCTCGGCTAGTGCCTCTTTCATCTCCTCCGCAGTCTTCTTGAGATTCTCACGCTTTTCTTTCACGTCGTTCAGGTTCTTTTGAACTCGACTTTGTTTCTTCTCAAGCTGTTCGGCCTGTTGTTTTTGTGCTTTTTCGCGAGTCTGACGGATGTCGTCTTCGATATCTGTATGTCGCGCATTCACTTCCGCCTTGCCTCGATTGTAGTCGTCGGTCGAATCCGGCCCTAAAAGATCAGTCAACTTCTTTTCTGTTTGAAGCCATGTCTCTCGGCCTTGATTCGATTCAATCGTCAGATACAAAGCGGCCATGACACGTCCGATCCAATGAACCTGATCCTCGCGATCCTGGTCGACCAGTTCGTCTGATTTCAGAATCAGCTTTGTCAATTCTGTGAGTCGTGCATAACCCGCGTCATAGTCCTTTGCGACAAAGTGGGTCCAGATTAACGCCTGCCAAGCTGGCCAATACGGAGTCCCTTTGCGTTTTGTGGCCAAGGCGAATTCCGCTTGCGCCTCTTTGTTCTTCATCAATCGCCATAAGACCAGTCCATGTGCGTAATCGACGCGAGGGTCGTCTGCCGCGTCTTTGCTGAGCGATTGATAAAGACGTTGCACGTCCGCATTGGCCTTGGGGCCCCGAGCGAAACCGATCTGAAACATCTCGGCCACCTGCTGACCGAGCAGGGTTTGCTGGGCCGGCGTCAAATCTGACGAACTCGCCGATGCCGAGAGCATCAGCAATCCACAGATGATTCTCGTTGATGCAGTAACGGCAGTTCCCATTCGACGACTCCAGCGATTGCTGAACTTTTCGCGGACCGGCAGACGAATCATCTACCGAGGTGAGCGCCCCGGGATTTTGACATTTGTGAGACTTGGCGGCAAGACATCATGACTGAGCACCATTGCTTCTCCCACGAAGTAGGTGTGGAAGTCCGCCACAACCAGATTGTAAACGGCCTCGACGCGTCCTTGATCCTCGACCGCAGTAATCCGCCGCATTCCCGTTGCCGTGTGAATTGGATGATTGGGGATCAGTTCACGCATCTTGGTCCAGCCCTCGCCGCTGACCCAAAAATGATGACCAGGGCTGGCAACAATGTTCTTGCCATCAATATCAAAATGATGCACCGGTGTTGGTGGCCGGACGGTTGTTCGCAAGACGGCTTTGTAGGCGAGTTCGCCGGTTTCAATGTCTTTTGCCAGGACTCGATCACCAGGCTGAATCTGTTCAATTGCCACGAAACCACGTTCGGTCCAGACGGGAGTCCCTGCCACAAGGCAACTTATTTGCATGGTCCTTGTTGAAAACGACGGAGCATTTGGCTGCGTTTTCCGCTCATCAACAATGACCACGTTCTTTTGGTCTGACATGTAAACCGAGGAAAAATTTGCCCACCACTTCCACCATGCGTTGGGTTCAGCCGTCATCGGCTCGTTGCTGCAGTCTGATAACACTTTACCCACTCGCTCGTTCCATTCGGCTCGAGTATCGTTCATTCGGTCGGCGGAATAATCGAGAAGAATTGATTGATCAGCAAGTTCCATGAGCGCGACGCTAGGACTTGCTGCGTTCAAACCCTGTCCATTGTTTGAATCGAGCACAACGCCATGCAATTGAGGGTGCTTGACGCTTGTGATTCGAATGAAATTATTTGAAGTGGAAATTGGAAAAAGTCGTCGAATTCCCACGCGTATTGTATCGCTTGTCTCCTCGACCCAAACATAGTCCCAGTTCATAGAGATGTTGGGCGTCGGTGCGAGAAACGCCGTGGTGGGAATTGAACGAGCATCGAGGTTCAGCTTGGTTCGAACCGGATTTGAAAGTACAAGTAAAAGGTCTGGTACAAACTCGGTCAACTTACGCTGTTTTAGCAATTCAATCGCAGCTTTTCGAACAGGGCTCCAAGGTGAGAAGACCGCTTGTCCGGCCAAGGCTCGTGATGCCTGATATTCGGGGATCTGTCCCAGTGTTTTCACCCCATGCTCTGACATCGATTGTGTCGAGACACAGAATATATTCACAATTGCAGGAACCGCCGAAGGGTCGGTAATTTCTGCCAACTTGCGTTCCGCCAGTTTCCGTTGCTTAGGCGATCCATCCAACTGTTGAACAATCGCTGCAAGTTTGGATTCCCAGCGTTTGAAGGAGGTTTCAATCTCTGACTTGATCCTGGTCGCTTCCTGACGTTCGTGTGGTGAAACCCAAACGTCACCAATTTTTTGACAGCCCAGTCGTTCGTAGACGGCGCCTATTTTCACGGTGGGATCGCGATCCGCGAGCACTTGCAATAAATGAACTCGCTCTTGATCGAACATTTCATTCTTGCGACACCAGTTTGCCAGTTTCCATTGACCATGCGGTTCATCCGTTATCGCTAACCGCTGGTCTCGATATTCTTCAAGTTTCGCGGCTTGTTCACCCGTCGCGACGCTCTTTTCATACGGCAACCACTGACTTCCCGTCTGAACATACCCCGCTTGCCACCAGATCGGATTCGGGTCACTGACCGGTCGCGATTCCGGTTTTAAGGCATCGCGGCGGTCAAGCGATGTGGTTGTTGACTGTGATTCTTGTTCCAGCACTCGTTCCATAGCGTCGATTGACTGCGGCGACGGCTTCGTCTTGTTTGCAGCAAATGCAGTGAGACCAACGTAAAGAAACACACTCCCACAAATAACGTCGTAGCAGATGGTTCGTTTCATATCATTTCCACCTTATAACATGTCCGTTTAGCGGAGCAGGAGAAGTTTACCGTAGTTCTTTTCCGCCAGGTTCTTTAAAAAAGCCTCGTGCGAATACCGGGCGTCGATTCCCAATGTGTGAATCGTTGTGCGTTGTGTCAGGTTATGATTGGCAATGGCGACGACAATCGCCTGGGGATCAACCAGTGCCCCCGCATTCGGTTCGCCGTCCGACAAGAACAGCATCAACTCAAGATCGTTGCTCGCATCAAGCCCCATCTTCAGAGGTTCATAGCACGCAGTTTCTCCCAGTGCGTCAAGACCGTAACCGAACCGAATCCCATCAAGTTTGTTGGCATCCGTCGCCTGGACAAGTTTTGTTTGGAAAACTTGCATTCGATCGCTGAAGGCGACGATGTTGAAATAGTCGGACTCCGTCAGAGCCTTGATCGCTCGTTGCAATTCTTTTTGAGCTCGTTCGAGACGAGTTTCACCATTCACAGACGAATTCATGCTTCCAGATCGGTCGATCACGAAGACGACTCGTTTCGCATAGATCGTCATTCCGTAGAAACTGGGCCTCGACTCATCCCACGGAATTGGCTTGGGAGCAATATTCAAAGCGACCGGCTGCGACGCTTCCACGCGTGACGCAAACACGAAGTGATCTCGATTTTCCTGCCACCAGTTACGCCAGTCGGTGGCGATACCACCAAATTCCTGACCGGTCGTTTTCTGAAGGCTGAGTGCAGTTTCGTATTTCAGCTGCCCGTCCGATTTTTCGAGTCGATCGACTAGAAAATCGACAGCCTTCTTGTCGGGATACTTTGCCACGGCATCCACAACACAGCGTCTGAAACCGTATCGCTGGGAATACTCGCGGCGCTGAGTCAGTTTCATCAAAGGTTCCAAAAATCCG
The DNA here is from genome assembly GCA_903834925.1 of uncultured Schlesneria sp. Classification (GTDB taxonomy): domain Bacteria; phylum Planctomycetota; class Planctomycetia; order Planctomycetales; family Planctomycetaceae; genus Schlesneria. The sequence continues at coordinate 31,897 of CAILLA010000282.1, read as the reverse complement.
CGGTCTTTGGTCGTCGAGGCGATGTCGGCAGCAGCCATCACCAGTCGAAAATCACCCGATTCGAGGATTTTGGCGAGAGTTTCCGCTGCTTGCGTCTGCTTCGCCTCAGCCAACAGGGACATCGCCTGGACGAGCGGTGGTGTCAAATTTTCTGCGGTGGTTTCTCGATTCACGAACCGGACGAGCGATTCCACAATCTCGTCGTCGTTCAAGGATTCGGACGTTACCGACCCCAAGCCCTTTTTCCAAAGCGATTCCGTCTTGGATTTTAAGAGTGAATCGAGAGACTTAGCCGTCGCCCCCTTCGTCGTTTTGCTACCTCTGTTAGAAGGACCACCACCAGAACTCGACTCCCCAAATGAGCGGGAATTCCCGCCCAAACAGGCACCAGCCAAAAGCGTGAGACAAACGATTGAGAAACAGCGGATGATCGCACGTGACGGCATGGTCTCTCTCCAGGAAGAAGTTCAACACGCTTCTGAGTCGAATCGCCTCATCAATCTACCAAGTTCAGAAGAACTTCAAGTCCCAATGTTTAACACATGGCAAAGAAGAAAGTTTTGAGCAATCTTGCAAACTTTTCTTACTTTTGCGTCAGGTGAGGTTTGAGATTGCGATCTTTTCTTATTTTCAGGCGAAAAGCGGGCCAGGTTTCGTCGGAAGTTCCCTCTCCGAAAATCAAAATGCAGACAACTCACCGACTTGGTCGATGGGACTATCGCGAACAGGGCAAATCCGGTTTTCCAAAACGCCCGCAAAGTTGCTGTTCTTTGCCCAGTTTGTCAAAATGCCGGTTCGACAATTCGCGGATGGTATTGATGTGATTGATCGTCCGACCTTTGGATTGAAATGTCGCTGACCCAGTGCCAGACGTTTACACATAAAGATGTCAGGCCCCTTCCAACCGGGCGGAACCTGACCTGCAAGGCTGTCGCAGGCTTTCGAATAAGGTTAATTGATGAACAATTCGTTGAGCCTCGCACTGCTCGAAGTGAATAACCTGGCTCCTTCGTTTATCGTTGCTGACGCGTGTTCGAAGGCGGCCAACGTCCGCATTCTCGGCATCGAAAGCACGGACGGAGCTGCCCAATGCATCAAGCTGGTCGGGCCAGTCTCTGACGTGCAGGCCGCCGCTGAACGTGGTGCAGCGATTGCAAAAATGATGGGAAGTTCGGCCTTCTACACTGTGATGGCCGCCCCCCTGGAACTGACTTATAATTTGGCGGACTCAAAGCCTGTTTTTAGTCCCCTGCTCGGTGGATACGATATTCGCAAACCCAGAGAGAACGCTATGTCGACTACGAATGCACTTGGACTGTTGGAAACACAAGGTCTTGTCGCCGCACTGCATGCGACTGACGATATGCTGAAAGCCTCCAACATCACGCTGGCTGGCAAAGAAAAAATCGGTGCCGCCTACGTCACGATCATGATCCGCGGCGATGTCGCTGCCGTACAAACCGCGATCGAAGTCGGCCGTCAAACGGTCGAGCGCCTGGGCGGAAAGCTAATTCTCGCCGACGTGATCGCTCGCCCTCACGCCGACCTTGCCGCTCTGCTCCCCTGATTTTTTCTGCCGATGACGGCAGAAAAAATAAAGAGTGGTATTTACGTGAGTAGAAAATAGACAGAAAAGAGTTCGATGCGCGACTCTCTTTTCGTCGTCTCGAACTATGGACTGGGTCGACAATCCAACGAGCACCGGATTACCGTTTGCGGTAACCCAGTGCTCGTTGTTTTTTATTCGTGCGATTCGTCCGATTCGTGGTCAACACTTTTGGTTTTGGCCGAGCGTGTCCGGAACATCACCCAATCACCGTTTCCTGCCAATCAAGCTCTGTGATTATCCGACGTTTAATTGATCGTTGGCGCGGTGTTGGTTCTCGTCGTTTAATCCGCAACCCCCTGTGCTGTCGAATCGGCGCGCCGATCACTTCGAAGGTCTTTGGTCTCTACCCTGACAACCGCTCGCGGCAGAGATACACTCTCTGTCGCTAGGGGGGCGGTCTATATCGGACGGCTTCCGTTGTCCTATAATCTAAGAGGCGATCATGAAGGCGATTCTTTCAATGGCGGTGGTCATCGGGGCATGCGTTCTGGCGAACGCAGCTGACAACAAAGCAGCCGATCCAGCCGGGACATGGAAGTGTGAGTATGAGATTGGTGGTCAACAGCGAACGTCTACCTTGAAAATCAAGAAGGACGGGGACAGCCTCACCGGAACGATGAACTGGCCGGACCAGGAAGGAGAGAAACTCAAGGACCTGAAGTTGAAGGAAAGTACGCTGACATTCTCTGCCGTGCGAAAATTGCCGGGAATGGATAGCAGTATCAACGTTGAATACAAGCTGACGATCGACGGAGATCAAATTAAGGGAAAAGGGACCTCGGATTTCGGAGGTGAAAAGCGGGATTGGGATATCAAGGCCACGAGGCAGAAAAGCGATAAGTAGGAGAAGTGAAATGTGCCTCGCCGTCCCAGGCCGTGTCGAACGGATCTTCGAAGAGAACGGCACCGTTATGGGAAAAGTGAATTTCGGTGGTGTCGTGAAAGATGTTTGCCTGATCTATCTCCCTGAGATTCACGTTGGTGATTATGCGCTTGTCCATGTTGGGTTCGCCATCAGCCAGATCGACGAAGCGGCCGCGTTGGAAACTTTACGACTATTTGAACAACTCGGCATGATGGATGAAGAACTGGCTGAAGAGAAAGCCCAACAATGAAATACCTGATGGAATTTCGTGATGGCGAAAAAGCTCGGCGACTGGCTGATGAAATCCGCAAGCAAACCACTCGCAAATGGGCCATCATGGAGGTCTGCGGCGGGCAGACTCATTCGATTATCCGCAACGGAATTGACCAGATCATTCCTCCTGAAATCGAACTGATTCACGGACCTGGTTGTCCCGTCTGTGTGACGCCGCTGGAGATGATTGACAAGGCGCTGGACATTGCCGCTCGTCCGAACGTGACGTTTTGCTCGTTCGGCGACATGCTGCGAGTCCCCGGAAGCCAGCGAGATCTGCTTAGCGTAAAAAGTACCGGTGGCGATGTCCGCATTGTCTATTCGCCGCTCGACGCACTGCGAATTGCCAGAAACGAGCCGACCCGCGAAATTGTCTTTTTCGCGATCGGTTTTGAAACGACAGCGCCTGCAAACGCGATGGCCGTCAAGCTCGCCAAACAACAAGGTCTTACGAATTTTTCCGTATTGGTGTCACACGTGCTTGTTCCACCCGCGATCGAAGCGATCATGAATTCGCCGTCTAACCGAGTTCAAGCCTTTCTGGCTGCCGGGCATGTCTGCAGCGTGATGGGATATTCGCAATACCCACCGCTGAGCGACCGATATCACATTCCGATCGTGATCACGGGCTTTGAACCACTCGATATTCTTGACGGGATTCGACGTGCGGTTATTCAATTGGAATCCAAGAAAGCATATGTCGAAAACGCCTTCGAACGCGTTGTCTCGCTCGAGGGAAACAAGCTTGCTCAACAGGTGATCAACGAAGTTTTCGATGTCACGGACCGGTCGTGGCGTGGTATTGGCCTGATTCCTCAAAGCGGCTGGCGACTGAGCCACGCGTATCGTGACTTCGACGCAGAAATTCGTTTCAATCTTTCGGGGGTTAGTACGTGCGAGTCGACCTTGTGCCGGAATGGCGAAGACTTACAGGGAGGAGCTGCACGGGCTGAAGCCCATGCGACTTGCGAGTCGACTCTTTGTCGAAGCGGCGAAGTTTTGCTGGGGGCGATTAAACCGCACGAGTGTCCTGCATTCGGAAAACAGTGTACTCCTCGCACGCCTTTAGGAGCCACGATGGTGTCGAGCGAAGGGGCCTGTGCCGCCTACTTCAACTACGGCCGCTTTCTGAATGCAGAGGTGACGGCATGAACGTCAACATTCAGACGGGCATCGAAACGCCTCAGTTCGACGGAATGAGTTGTCCTGTCCCCCTTCGCGACTTTAACGAAATTGTCATGGGTCACGGTGGAGGGGGCAAGCTTACTGCAGAATTGATCGAACACTTGTTTCTCCCGGCGTTTGGAAACGAAAAGCTCAATCAGTTGCGCGATTCGACGATCCTGGATATTGGCGACCAACGTCTCGCCTTTTCGACCGATTCTTTTGTCGTCCGCCCGTTGTTTTTTCTAGGCGGAAACATCGGCGATCTGGCGATCAATGGGACGGTCAATGACCTGGCAATGAGCGGTGCCAAGCCGTTGTACCTGAGTGCGGCATTTATCATCGAAGAAGGTCTCCCGATGGAGACTCTACACGCAATCGTAAAATCAATGAGCCTCGCCGCGAGAAGGGCGGGGGTCCAAATCGTTACGGGCGACACAAAAGTCGTTGAGCGAGGCCACGGAGACGGCTGCTTTATCAATACCACAGGGATCGGTGTCGTCCAACCGGGACTACGGATCGCTGCAGATCAAGCGAGTCCCGGCGATGTTGTAATTCTCAGCGGGACCATCGGCGATCACGGCATGGCGATCATGAGTGTCCGCGAAGGATTCGAGTTCGAATCGCTAATCTTCAGCGACAGCGCGCCATTACACGAACTGGTTGAAAAAATGCTCGCCGCCTGTCCTGACATCCGTACGCTGCGTGACCCAACCCGGGGCGGTGTAGCGACGTCACTCAATGAAATCGCGGCCGCATCGAATGTTGGAATTGAAATCGACGAGACGACCATCCCCATCAACCCCTGCGTGCAGTCGGCATGTGAACTTCTGGGACTGGATCCACTTTTCGTTGCCAACGAGGGAAAGCTGCTGGCAATCGTTCCTTCCACTGCTGCGGAAGCGATTATCGCCGCCATGCATCAGCATGAATTTGGCACAAATGCCCGCATCATAGGCCGCGTGGTCGACACACGCAGGAAGATGGTCATCGCAAAAACCGCCTTCGGTTCGACCCGAGTGATCACGATGCAAATCGGAGAACAACTACCGAGAATCTGTTAGTGTCACGACGTAGTGTACTCGTCCGCGAGTCCTCGTTACAAAGCTCCAGCTTTGTAACGAGGACTCGTCGGAGCTCTGCTTCGCAACGAGTGAAAGCCCCTGCATGCATATAAGCCAAAGAGTCCAAGACGCCCAGGGTGATACCAGAAAGCCAATCGCATAAGATCCGAGTGAAAACGGCGATGGTGCATGCCAAGAACAAAGTCGTGATACTGACCTGCGGTAACTTATGCCTGAAATTCCCAATCCAAAACTGCGGATACCACAACCACCGCCCCCTTCGGTGACGCGGAAATCACATGAGCAGAAACAGGCTGGATTCGCCGAGTTAAACTGTCTGACCAATTACTCGTTTCTTCGAGGCGCATCGCATCCCGACGAATTGGTCCAGCGAGCGGCAGATCTTCACTACAACGGATTGGCAATTACAGATCGAAACAGCCTTGCAGGTATTGTTCGCGCACATGTCGCCGCCAAGCCACTTGGAATGAAACTGCTCATTGGAACAGAACTGATCCTGGATGATGCATCGAGTGTCGTTCTTCTTGCGATGAATCGAAAGGGTTACGGAAGACTTGCTCGCTTACTGACGCTTGGAAAGAGACGTGCTCCGAAAGGGGAATGTCATCTCACCTTTGTCGATGTGACTCAACACGCTGATGACTTACTGGCGTGCGTACTTCTTGACGAAGATCAGTCTGACAATGTTGCTGATAACTTGCATCGTTGGCGAGACGCATTTGGAGATCGTTGCTCGGTTCTCGGTAAACTGCATCAAGGACCGCACGACGCTATTTCGCTCGAACGGTATCAACGAATTAGTAAGAACACACGATTGCCGCTTGTTGCGAGCAATGGAGTTCTCTACCACGATTCCTCCCGGCGTTATCTGCACGATGTGCTGACGGCAATCCGTTTAGGTTGTACAGTCGCCGATCTCGGCATCAGTCGATCGAGGAACGGTCAGCAGTATCTCAAATCCGGGGTAGAACTCAAAACGCTGTTTTCAAGGTCTCCAGCGGCGGTTGATCGAACGGTCGAAATCGCAAGTCGCTGTCATTTTTCGCTGGATGAACTTCGATATGAGTATCCAGAAGAGTTGTCGCCGTCGGGTGAGACTCCGTTGGCCTGGTTGACTCAGTTGACCTGGGCCGGTGCGCGTGAACGATTTCCAAATCGACTACCAGACAAAGTTCGATCGCTGATCGAACACGAATTGAAGTTGATCGAACTGCTTCATTACGAAGCTTATTTTCTGACGGTGTGGGATCTGGTTCGGTTCGCTCGAAGCCGAGGAATCTTGTGCCAGGGACGCGGTTCTGCGGCGAATTCGGTTGTCTGTTATTGCCTGGGAGTGACCAGTGTTGATCCCGATCGGATTGACGTCCTGTTCGAGAGATTCATCTCTCAGGAACGGGGTGAGGCACCCGATATTGACGTCGATTTCGAACACGAGCGGCGGGAAGAGGTGTTGCAATATCTCTATGAAAAGTACGGACGCGAGCGAGCGGGGATGACCGCCGAAGTCATCTCGTATCGCCCTCGTTCGGCCGTCAGGGATGTTGGAAAGGCATTGGGACTGTCACTCGATCGAGTTGATACACTGGCCAAATCGGTCGAGTATTCGCCGCAAAAACAGGAGGTATTGGCTGAGAGATTTCGAGAATGTGGTTTCGATACGACGTCGCCGCTCGGACGTCACTTTGTCGATCTTGTCGACCAGTTGCTGGGGTTTCCGCGTCACCTTTCCCAGCACGTCGGCGGCATGATCATCACGAATGGTCCGCTTTGCGAACTAGTTCCGATCGAGAATGCCGCGATGGCCAATCGCACGGTGATCGAATGGGACAAGAACGACCTGGACGCTCTCGGAATTCTCAAGGTGGATTGCCTCGCACTGGGGATGTTGACGGCGATTCGAAAATCGTTCGAGTTGATTAAGCGACATTCGGGACACAAATTGACGCTGGCAACCGTTCCTGCTGAAGACCCGGCGGTTTATCAGATGCTCTGTCGTGCCGAATCGATCGGTGTATTCCAGGTCGAATCGCGGGCACAGATGAGTATGCTTCCTCGTCTGTTGCCAAAGTGCTTTTATGACCTCGTTGTCGAAGTCGCCATCGTGCGACCAGGGCCAATCCAGGGGAATATGGTTCATCCTTATCTGAGGCGTCGGAGTGGCGAAGAACCGATTTCGTTTCCCAGCGACGCCGTTCGGGCGGTTTTAGAAAAGACGATGGGTGTCCCGATCTTTCAAGAACAGGCGATGCGGCTGGCCGTGGTCGCCGCCGGTTTTACACCGGGTGAAGCGGATCAACTTCGCCGAGCGATGGGAGCCTGGCGGCGGCGTGGGGTCATGGAGCCTTTCCGACAAAAGTTACTCGAAGGAATGCGTTTGCGGGGTTATGACCAGGACTTTGCCGAGCGGGTTTACGAGCAGATTCAGGGGTTTGGCGAATATGGTTTTCCCGAATCTCATGCCGCCAGCTTTGCGCTTTTGGTTTATGCGTCAGCGTGGCTCAAATGCTATCACCCTGCGGAATTCACTGCGGCACTGTTGAACAGCCAGCCTCTCGGGTTTTATGCGCCGGCTCAGCTTGTCTCCGAAGCCATACGTCAGCAGGTTGTTGTCCGCCCGGTCGACGTTAATGCCAGCGACTGGGACTGTACGCTTGAGGAACTTGACGTTCAAAGCGCCACCAAAGTTTCTCGGTTGCATGGAGCGAGGTCTCCCAACGAACCGCATGTGGCGGGCCTTGAGAGGGGCACTCTTGAACCGATCGTTGGTGACTCACGAAACTCGAACGAGTCAATTCAACTCCCACATCAAAAACAGTTGGCGCTTCGATTGGGTATGCGAATGATTCGCGGCCTGCAAAATGCGTCGGCCGAATCGATCCTGATTGCACGCAAATCCGGTCGATTCACTTCTCAAGCGGATTTTGCCAGGCGGACGAGTTTAAGTCCTCACGAAATCACATTGTTGGCCCAGGCCGATGCATTTCGTTCTCTGGAAACGGCGCGCCGTACGGCGGTCTGGGATGCATTGCCCGCACGGGAAGCGGCACCGCTATACGACATGTTTCAGGACAACGAGCCTGATCCGACTCTGCCACCGATGACTCCGGTCCAAGAAGTCATTGCGGACTATCAAGCAGCTGGACTGTCGTTGCGGGGGCACCCTATCAGTTTCGTCCGGCCCCAATTAGATCGACGTCGCGTCGTGCGAGCAGCCGATCTGCTGATTCTGGAGGCGGAGCGAAAATACCGCGTTGCTGGACTCGTTCTCTTGCGACAACGCCCATCGACCGCCAAGGGGATTACCTTTATGACGCTCGAGGATGAATCCGGAACAACGAATCTTGTGGTTCATGTCAACGTCTGGGAGCGATTCCGACCAATCGCCCGGCATGCCACCGCATTGATCGCGCACGGTATCTTGCAGCGACAGCACGATGTCGTCCACCTGGTCGTGGATAAAATGGAAGACCTGACCGATGTTCTTGGTGAGTACCATAATTCGTCTCGCGATTTTCGATAACAAGTCAGTGGAATCGTCTGATGGAATTGCCATTCGACTCGTGACGAAATAACCTGCTGGTGTTCCACACTCAATTTACGATGTTTCACATTAGGGCCAATCATGCTTCGATCTGCGCCGCTGCAACTCTGTTTGTTGTGCCTCATGTCAATTGCTTTCAAACCACTTGTTGGGGACGAACCCTCACAACTGCTGAATCTCCCGTTGGTCTTCCAGGACGACTTTGAAGTCGGCGATCCATCCGCTCGATGGGAAGCGAGTGATCCAAAAGCGTGGAAATTGACCGAGCTCGAGGGGAACAAGGTCTGGAGCCAATTTCAGCACATCGAGACCAAGACCCCCGTCAGGTCACCGTTTAATCGCTCCGTTGCAAAGAACGTCGTTGTCGGAAGTTGTGTCCTCGATGTTCAGCTTCAGTCGACGGCTCGTGACTACCCTCATCGCTCCTTATGTTTGTTCTTCGGATACCAGGATCCGGCACACATGTATTACGTCCACCTGGGGCAGAAAACCGACGATCACGCCAATCAAATTTTCATCGTGAACAATGAACCACGAAAGAAGATTTCCACGAAGACGACCGAGGGGACCAAATGGGACAATGAATGGCACCATGCTCGTGTCGTACGTGATGTCGATAGCGGTAAGATCGAAGTTTACTTTGACAACATGACGGAACCGGTGATGACCGCTGTGGACCAGACTTTCAAATGGGGACAAATCGGGATCGGCTCGTTTGATGATACGGGCAATTTCGACAATGTCCGTGTGTATGGAAAGAAAGTTGAAAAGCCGTCGGAGGCCGTTCCACCGAAGGCAAACAATTAGTCCGCTAGGGAGAAAACGATATGAATTCCGGGCCTGGCATCAATGATTTTATGTATTTTCTGTCGCAACTCGGTTTCCAGGGACCTGTTCTCTTCGTTTACCTGGTGGCAGGCTACTTTTCGATCATGTATATGAATCGCGCGCGACGGCCTGCAATGCTCACACTGATCGGAGTCATTATCCATTTCGCAACCACGTTCGGAGTCATGGCAGCACAGTTCTACGTTCTCAACAACCGCAACAACTTGTCCTTTCCGTATCTGTTTCAAGTGATCAATCTTGTCGGCAGTTGCATGAGAGCGATTGGACTTGGCCTTCTCGTTGCCGCGATCTTTGTCGGACGCGATCATACCCCGCCGAGTGATCGTTACCTTCGCGAGTAAGATGTGTTATCCGCTTGGGCTTCTTCCCAAGTAGCCTTCTCACTCCGCCGAGAAGAAAGCCGAATTGCCATTAACCTTGAGATCGATCAGGGCTTTCAAGTGGCAGTCGAGATCTACTGCCATTCGGCTACCGTCTCGGCCGAGCGAGACGGCTACTTGGTCAGAGGCAACGCCTCTCGGAATTCCCGGTCTGTAACCAAATCGTGAATGGCCCAAATCACAGCGAGCAAGAAACCTGCAATGGTTCGTGCTCGCTGTTTCGGTTTCAACACACGATCCGACGTTGAAACTCATGCCTCAATCACCAGGCGAAATGCATCGCTCAGCAACGTGACCAGTTTGACAACGAAGCGGGCTGCGTCGGCTCCATTGATGACTCGGTGGTCGTAGGACAATGACAATGGCAGCATCAGGCGTTCGACGACTTCGCCGTCTCGGATTTGAAGCTGTTTCTGGCTGCGGGACATGCCGAGAATCGCGACTTCAGGATAGTTCACGATCGGCGTGAAAGCGGTTCCACCGATCCCCCCAAGGTTCGTGATCGTGAACGTGCCCCCTTGCATCTCGCTGACCTGCAATTTGCGATCGCGGGCTTTGGTTGCGAGTTCGGTCATTTCTGCGGCAAGTTGCAGGACAGACTTCTGGTCAACATTGCGAATGACGGGGACGACCAGGCCGGTTGGCGTGTCGACGGCGATACCAATGTGGTAGTAACGTTTCAGGACCAGTTCAGCCTTTGCTGAGTCATAGCTGGAATTGAAGTGCGGGAATTCTTTGAGGCAGGCAACAACCGCTTTTAGGGCAAGTGCTGTCATCGTTACCTTAGCAACACCCTTAGGAGCGGTCTCGACAAAATGCTTGCGAGCGGCTTCGGTTTCGGTGATGTCGGCCAAGTCATGCTGAGTTACGTGCGGGATGATCTGCCAGGCAAGACTCAGATTATTGGCGACTGTTTTTTGCAGCTTGGAATACGCCTGACGATCGGTTGGACCGAACGCCGCGAAGTCTGGCAGTGGTGGCTCGACAAGACCTCGACCGCCACCTGAAGCCCCGGCTGGGACCGCACGGGCCACGTCTTCAAGAGTAATTCGTCCGCCAGAACCAGTCCCTGGGATATTGGCCAGGTTGAGGCCCAACTCACGAGCAAGCCGTCGGGTTGCCGGGCCGGCTGGCAGTGGAAGATCGCGGCCTGATGGCAGTGCAATCGTAGCAGCGGGGACTGCTTTAGCGATGGAGGCTTTGTCTCCTCCGTTGCGGCTGGCAGCTGAGGCGGCGACGGGCGCAGCTTCTTTTGCAGCGGTTGGCTTCGAGGCTGTGGTAGCACCGGTTGCTGGAGCTGCACTCGATTCGAGTGACAGTACGGCCTGGCCGGGGGTGATAGTTTCACCCTTCTTAACCAGAACCTTGACCACTGTCCCCGCATAAGGGCATTGCAGTTCCATAACTGCCTTGTCGGTTTCAAGCTCCAGCACGATCTGTCCGACACTGACGGTATCGCCCACAGCAACGTGGATGGCGGCCACGTCGGCACTCTTGATTCCATCGCCCAGAAGCTGTTGTTCAACTTTGAATTCGATTGTCATCGGAAGTCTCTTACGTCTCGTTGATTGGGTTTTGCCCAGGTATTTTTGCTTGAGCCTTCAGTGTTATGCCTAAAGAGCTCTCTATTTAGTCTTTTTCAGAAATTTGACGGATGACACTTTGCTTGTAACTGGTCCGCTGATTTCTGTCTTGCTTCTTTACAACTGGAGTTGTCAAGACTTTCGTCGGCTGGAAGCCGACGCTACGGGTCAGGCCGTTGCCGGGTCAACCTTGTTCGGGTCGATTCCCAGATCTTTCAGGGCCTGGGGGAGCTTCTTTGCGTCGAACTGGCCTTCTTTGCTGAGGGCCACCAGCGTGGTGTAGGCGACGGATTCGGCATCGATTTCGAAATGTCTTCTCAATGCTTCACGGGTCTCACTGCGTCCGTACCCGTCAGTACCGCAGACCACATATTGACCCGGGACGTACTGGCGAATCTGTTCGGCGACCAGTTGCACGTTGTCGCTGGACGAGATGAACGGTCCTTTCAGGCCACTCAACGTCTGTTCGAGATAACTCGCCTTCGGCTTCTGATCTGGATGCAATCGGTTCCAGCGTGCGATTGACTGGGCTTCTCGCTTCAGTTCGTTGTAGCTGGTAACGCTCCACACATCCGATTCGACGCCGTATTTTTCGGAGAGAATCTTCTGGGCACGAATGACATCGTTCAGGATCGGACCACTGCCGAGAAGCTGTGGTCGTGTCGCTCGCTTCTTGGCGGGGACAGTTGGATCGAGTGGGTAAAGTCCCTTAACGATTCCGGCTTCGACACCTTTCGGCATCGCAGCAGGCATGACGAACGATTCGTTGTAAACCGACAGGTAATAGAAGATGTCTTCACCTTCGGCATACATGCGTCGCAATCCATCCTGAACGATCACGGCCAGCTCATAGCCGTAAGCAGGATCGTAGGCAAGCAGGTTGGGAACAGTTCCGGCCATCAATTGGCTGTGGCCATCTTCGTGCTGCAAGCCTTCGCCGTTCAGCGTTGTGCGGCCTGACGTTCCGCCACACAGGAAACCTTTGCAGCGGGAATCGCCAGCCAGCCAGATCAGATCGCCGACTCGTTGGAAACCGAACATCGAGTAATAAGTATAAAACGGGATCATGTTCAGCCCGATATTCGCGTGAGCGGTACCGGCTGCGACGAACGAGGCCATCGCCCCCGCTTCATCGATCCCTTCCATCAGAACCTGACCCGTCGTCGATTCTTTATAGGACATTGCTGAACCCGCATCGACGGGCGTGTAGAGCTGGCCTTTGCTGTTATAGATCCCGTAGGTCTGGAACAAGCCTTCCATACCGAACGTGCGAGCCTCGTCGGGGATGATCGGAACAACTCGTTTGCCGATGTTTTTGTCTCGCATCAGCACGCGGAGGATCGTTCCCAGCACACCGGTCGTCGAGCGATCTTTTCCTGCGTCACTCATCGTTTCGACAAATGTCGCCACGTCGGGAATCGTCAGCCGTTCCGCAGTAGGATTACGAGCCGGTAGGTAGCCGCCCAAAGCCTTGCGGTGATCGTGCAAGTACTTCATTTCCGGGCTGTCTGCCGGTGGCCGATAGAAGCTGGCGCTTCTCGCTTGTTCGTCAGTAAGAGGTAGTGCAAACCGATCGCGCATGGCGATCAGCGACGATTCTTCCAGTTTTTTCGTGTTGTGAGCGGTATTTCGCCCTTCTGCTTCCGTCCCCAGGCCGAAACCTTTAACGGTGTGAGCGAGTACAACCGTCGGTGCCCCCTTGAATTCTGTCGCCGCCTTCAGAGCGTTGTAAACCTTCATTGCATCGTGACCACCGCGCCTGAGGTTGCGGATCTGCTCGTCGCTGAGGTGTTCAACCAGCTTCAACAACTGAGGATGTCGACCGAAAAAATCCTTGCGAATGTATTCGCCCGTTTCGACGCTATATTTCTGGAACTGGCCGTCAACAACCTCTGCCAGTGTCTTTTCCAGCAAGCCGGATTCGTCCGCTTCAAACAGGGCGTCCCATTCGCTGCCCCAGACGACTTTAATGACGTTCCAGCCAGCCCCTCGGAAAAGTCCTTCCAGTTCCTGGATAATCTTGCCGTTGCTGCGCACGGGACCATCGAGTCGTTGCAGGTTGCAGTTCACAACCCAGGTGACATTGTCCAGCTTCTCACGGGCCGCCATCGAGATGGCACCGAGAGTTTCCGGCTCATCGACTTCACCGTCACCGATGAACGACCAGACTCGTGACTTGGACGTATCCATCAGGTTTCGGTGCTGAACATAACGCAGGAATCGGGCTTGATAGAGCGAGCAAATCGGTCCAAGACCCATTGAAACCGTCGGGAACTGCCAGAAGTCGGGCATCAGCCAGGGATGCGGATAGGAGGAAAGCCCCTGTCCGCGTGGAAGCTCGCGTCGGAATCGGACAAGATTCTCTTCGGTCAGTCGGCCTTCCACGAAGGCTCGGGAATACATCCCGGGTGACGAATGCCCCTGGAAATAGACCATGTCGCCAGTGTGGTCTGCGGTTCGGGCGTGGAAGAAGTGATTGAAGCCAATTTCAACGAGAACGGCTGACGAAGCGAATGTGGAAATGTGTCCGCCGACGTTGGTGGTTTGGGCACCTCGGACCACCATTGCCATCGCGTTCCAGCGAATGATACTTCTTAAACGCCGTTCGAGAGCTCGATCACCAGGGAATGGGACCTGAGCTTCCACCGGGATTGTATTGACGTAGGGTGTTGTCACGGCGGGGACAACAGGGACAGATTGTGCTTGGGCCCGAGAATACAGCCGTGTCAGCAATTGGCTGAGGGCGTCCGGTCCATACCGGTGTAGCAGGTCGTCAACCGACTCCAGCCATTCATCCATCTCCTGTGGATCGATGGCTGGTACGGTAACGTCGGTAATATCATCGGAAGTCGGGGCAACATTTCCCACGGGTGAGGACTCCGTTCGTCGAATTGCAGGTGTTGCTTGAAGTGTGCTTGCCATATTATTTGCCAATCTCGTCTTAAAATCAGGCACGCCGAGCACGTGTGGACGAACCGCCTCCGGCGGTTCACGGACCATCATCGTCCAGCCCGATAACTGTTTTTCAGTGTATCGCTGAATCCCATACGACACCGCATGGTAGCAGTTCATTTCGTGTCTGCACAGATTGCGCCAGTCAGGTTTTGACCACGAAATCTTTTGCCGGTCATTCAAGCAGAATTGCCACCGGTTTGCCATCGAAAGTTACTGATTTGTTCGCCGGACACCGAAAGGCGTCGTGCCCTCGTTTTTTGCATAATACCCCACTAATACCAAACTTGTCGCACAATGCGGCATAATACGTCAAGCATTGCGACACGAAGGCGCCCAAAGCTCCAGCATTTTCTCGTTACCAAGCTCCAGCTTGGTAACGCCGCTCTTCGAAGCTCCGCTTCGCGAATCGCGAGCGACCTTCGATTCAAAATCCAGATCCCTCTTCAACCCATCCTCTCACCCAAGTTCGAAAAGAAGTTGGCAAAGTTGGCCAAGTTCAACATCGTCTCTTAAAATCTTCGTTCGTCTGCGAGCTTTGGAAAACTGTCATCTCACCGAAGTTCGAAAAGAGTTGACCAACTTGGCAAAGTTGGTCAAGTTCCCTTTTTTATAGGGTTTGCGAGTGCCCGAGCCTGGTCCGCTTCCGCATAGATCTCCGCCAGTGACTTCAGTTCGAGCGTTCCTGGCCGCAGAGCCGGGGAGCCGGAGACGACGGGACCCGTCAGCGGATCTGGCAACCACCAAAACCATCGTCCGTCTGTTTTCTTTTCCTTTCCTTTGCGACAACCTAACAGGATCAGTGCGCGATTCAACGTCTTTTCACTGATGTCATGGCGAGCCGCATCCGCTTTGAGGGCGCCGGTATAAACAGGTGCGCCATTCAATTGGCTTTTCACCCATTCGGTCACCCGCGACAGTTCACTCTTCTCCGCGACGTGCTGCAGTTTCTCCGTCTCCGTCGAGTCAGACACGAATTGTTCAGCAGTCTGACGAACCCACTCATTTTCCCAACGAATCCGCTGATCCTGAATCGTAAAACCGAGACCAGGAGGCGTGTCACACAGGTTGGTTTTGACGGGCAACAGAATTCGTCGCCAGGTTCATTGGGATCACGAACGATCGTCCAGACGGAACGAGCCACCTCGGCGAGGACCGGAGACGTCGGCGTCCAATCGCCTCGTTTCCCTTTCTCAAACTTGGACGGCGTCGCGATCAGAAGGATCGCGACACCCGTCCGGTTCGCCAGTTCCGTCAGCTTGGCCATCGTTGCCCTGAGTTTCACATCATCGCGACCATTCGTCGCATCGAGTAAAGACTTGACCGGATCAATTACAACCAACCGACAAGGCGCACCCGCTTCACGCAGCAACGTCAGATACAATTCCAGCGATTCCATTTGACCATCTTCATCGCGACGGCCGCGTGCAGCACCAGGCTTTTCTAAAGTCGTGTTTGTGTCATTGACGGCGACATTGACGAGATTGGTTACGGCTCCCGCAGCCTCCAGACGGTTTCGAACCACGCTGGCGATCCCATCTTCACCCGAAAACAGAATAACCTGACCTGGCTCGCCCTGATCTCTGAGTGAAAGTCCACGCTCACCCCGCGTTAACCGGGCGATGGCATCCATCGCAAACAGACTCTTCCCGACACCCGGTTCCCCCGTCAAGAGCGTCACTTGCCCCTCGGGGATCACCCCGTTCCAAACCCAACCCTGCGGTTTTGCAGGGATATCGCTCAACTTTTCCAGATTCATTCGAGTCCTCCAGGCAATCAAACAGACACAACCAAACCCCTGCGACAATCGCAATGACGGCATTATTGCACTAACTCATTTGTCGCGTCAATATAATACCACACCATTTTTTGTCGCGTTTTCGGATGTCAGGTTGCGATGTTGTGTATGATCGGGGGATTCGTCGCGGTGCGACACAGGTTGAGAGCCGCTGGTTTCAACCCACGGAAACAGGCAGATCTAAAACCATCACCCCCCAGCGGCGTGACGCTGCCCTGATGAAACGAAGAAGATTGAGTGATTGTATTTTGTTACGAATCCAGCAAATCCCGACTCGCCCAAAACACCAAAATATTGGATGTTTTCGTCACGACCGTTTGGCGCCAAACCCTGTCGGCTCCGAATTGCAGACGTCCTGGACCGCTGACAATCGATATCCTGATCGTTATGAACACTTTAGAACTGACACCACTGCGAAACTCGCCCCGTCTTTTCGCAATGCCCTAACGAGAAATGACGCCTCGGTTGACGGCAATTCCGCCGCTCTGTTCCCGCTTCTCTTCGAGGCGCGGTTAAACGATATCGTCGATGCCCTGGCTTGAGTCATTCGAGCAAGCATGTTCGATCCGATGTTTTTTTTGCAATCTCAAGGAATTCTGCGACACCTGGCCGCGTCTTAGGCCCAATTCAATCGTGGAACGTGTTCAGCCTTGATATCGTAAGCAGAAATTTCAGAGGATCAGGAAAAAGTCTTTTCCGTTCATTGATGACATGACCCGTGTCAGGCCATTTCGTTTCTTTCACTTGGACGTCAACTTGCTCGATGAGTCTGACCAGCGGGCCGTGATTCGCGGATTGCGAGACGGCCACCGTGACGCCTGGACCGCGCTGTACGATGGTTACAGTACGGATGTCTGGCGATACGTCGCTCGTCTGATTGGTTCGTCAACCGTGGATGTGGCTGATGTTGTTCAGGAGACATTTCTTGCCGCGGCGCGATCGGCGCAGAAGTTTGATGCTGACAAGGGAACATTGTGGAGTTGGCTGACGGGGATCGCTCATCATCAAACTTCGATTTATTGGAAGCAGATTCACAAGCGATCAAGACTGTTTGAGTTGGTCCAAGCGGGTGCGGGTGATTTGCGGCGTTGGGTTGATGAGCCGTTTGATACGAATGACATCTGGAATCGCCGGGAAATGGCGGATCTGGTTCGGGCCACATTGGCTTCGCTGTCGTCTGACTACGCAACGTTGCTGGCCGCAAAATATCTGGACGAACAAAGCCTGGAAGAGATCGCCTCGCAACATGGGGGATCGGTTGATGCAGTGAAGTCGAAACTGGCACGAGCCCGTCGTGAGTTTCGTTCGCGATTCGAACGGATGACTCGGGAAGAATCGTTGATAAGTGATAGCCGTTATTTGGATGGAAAGAAGGAGTTTGTGGAATGACGGCGAATGAGGAGTACTAAAGTAGCCATCATCGCTCCGCGTGATGAGCATTTCACAAGAAGGAATCAAACGTCGCCGAGGGACCGAAACAATTTCACAATTTAGAAATTTCATGGAAACACTGCCCCGTTTCGATTGGAAGTTAACCGAACAATGCTCATCACGCGGAGCGATGATGGCGACTTTGAGCGAAAGCCCATGACCCAAGAACCGACTGCTGACAGTGACGATCTTCGATTGCAGGCGATGCTGCGCGCAATTGAAGCCGACGCAGCGCGACCGGATCGAGAGCGACTCGAAGCGTTGCGTCAGCGATCGTCGGATGTATTTATTGACATCGCGACATTAAATGCTGGTCTCGACGGGGCGGGTGACACGAAAGCCCTGGTCGTCCAGCAGTCCATCCCGTTATTCCCCGTAATTGTCCGCCCAATTCCGGCGACACCTGTTCCAACCCGGAGAGTTCCCATGTTTTCTTTAGCGATGCGTGGTGCTGTCGCAGCTGCAATGTCAGTGCTGGTTCTGGTGACGTGGTTTTTCTCCAACAACCTCGGGACGGCTAACGCCGCCACCGTCCCGTTTTCAAAAGTGTTGGAAGAACTTCGCGGGGCATCAACGCTGGAGTTGCAATTGACGAAAGACGGGACCGAATCGCAGATTCTCGTTCGCGCACCGGGACTTGTCCGGAAGGAACAGTCTGCCACCCGATACGCAATCGCGGCGGGGTCTCGATTGTGGAAGGTCGACGAATCGGCAAATACGATTTCCGAAGAGGAATCGCCGTGGTTCCTGGGGCCTGCAAAACAAGTTGATCTGCTGGGGCTTTTGGATGTGGGAGTCACCGATGCGTCCTCACTCTTGCGAGCCAGGCCAGTCGAACAGGCGACTTCCCCCTGGAACGAGAGTACAGAAGATGCTTCGCCGGATCAACGACTTACGAAACGAACTTCTCATCAGTCGACGAAGAAATCGCAGCCCGAAAAATGTCTGGTCTATCGTGCCGATCTTCCTGCGAAATCGGGACAGATCCAGGTCGAAGTTTTCGTTAATCAAAAGGATCGACGGTTGGTCGGCGTGTTCGCCTGGCCGGCAGGTGCGAAGCGACATGCGGGGCCACCACTGGCTGAAATGAGGTTGATTGCCATGAACGAAACGGTTGCCGATGAAAAATTTCAGGTGGCGAATTCGCTGACGGAAGATGGCCGGATCGGAAAAGTGACCCAGTCGCAAGGGATCGTTGGTTTACGTCCGATGCTGGCGAAACGCTGGACACCAGTCTCGCAGGAAACATTACTAAAACCGGGTGACTGGTTGCGAACGGAGCTGCGCGGGGCAAACGCGGTCAAAGTCGCGCTTTCGTCAGACGTTGAGTTGACGTTAGGCCCCGGGACGCTGGTTGAGTTGATCTCGCCATCGAAGGCTCGTGTGCATCAAGGGTTGATTCAAGTGAAGTTGGAATCCTCGGCGAAACCGTCTGAAAAGAGTGATGCGGTCAAGGCTGAGCCGAAGGGCGAATTCACGTTGCTGGCCCCGCGTGAAGGGAGTCGCGAGTTCAAGGCGGGAGTGAAGCAACTGGTTCGAGTCGACCGTGACACGAAACTGATGGACGTACCGGAAACACCGGTCTGGCTGGCCGGGTTTGAAGGGACAACCAACAACGAATCGATCGGCTCATTGATCGTCAATCTTCCGGATGGTCGAAACGAACCTCTGACGGTCGGCTATCACAAAGTTTCTGTCGAGATTCGTGACCAGATTGCTCGCACGACCATTGAAGAATCGTTCGTGAACCGCACGGTTTCGCGACTGGAAGGGGTTTTTCATTTTCCTTTGCCGCAGGATGCGTCGATCAGCGGATTTGGAATGTGGATTGGCAATGAACTGATCGAAGCGGATGTTGTCGAGAAACAGCGTGCTCGGGAAATCTATGAAACGATTCTGCGTGAACGCCGCGATCCTGGCTTGTTGGAATGGACCGGGGGAAACATTTTTAAAGCTCGCGTCTTCCCGATCGAGCCACATTCCGAAAAGCGGATCAAGATTGTCTATACGCAAGTATTGCCGCTGAAAGGGAACCGCTATCGATACGGGTATGGCCTGAGAAGCGAACTGCTGCGGACGAGTCCTCTTCGTGAACTTTCGATGACGGTTACCGTCAATTCGGCTTTGGCATTGAAGAGCGTCACCTGTCCGACTCATGCAGTGCGCAGCCAGCAGACGGCTCATTCCGCTCAGGTGGAGTTTGTCGCGCAGGAATACACACCAACTCGTGACTTTGAAGTCGTATGCGAGGTCGATCAGCAGCAGTCAGACGTGGTTGTTGTGCCACATCGCCGAGGCGACGACGGCTATTTCCTGGTGCAGATCACTCCTCCTTTTAACCGGGATGGGGGTGCCAGACTGAACGAAGTGATTCCGGACGGGAATCCGCTGAACATCGTCTTCCTGTGCGATACATCTGCGTCGATGGATTCAGAAAAACGGCGGCAGCAAACCGACTTTGTGAACACGGTTTTGTCGTCGCTGGGGCCTGATGATCGATACCGGATCGCGGCCTGTGATGTGGGTACCGTCTGGGTGAGCGAAACATCGTTGTCGCCATCTACCGAGAATGTCGCGGCGGCGATCAAGTTCCTGAATGAACGAGTATCGCTCGGTTGGACGAACCTGGATCGAGCGTTTAACGATGTGCTGAAGAAGGCTGTACCGGGAACTCAGATTGTTTATATCGGCGATGGAATCGTTTCGTCCGGGGATACCGATCCGGCGGCATTTGTAAAACGACTGGGTGAACGGTTCAAAGCGGTTGGCCAGACGAACAGTGGAGGTGACAACAAAGGAGCTGCGCAACAAAGTCCGATCGCATTTCACGCAGTCAGTGTCGGCAATTCTTACGAATCGATTGTCCTGAACGGAATCGCCAGCGTGGGGAATGGTTCGGTGCGGACGATCGGTGGCGAGCAAACGTCATCGGTTGTTGCTCGCGAATGGTTGACCGAAGTGGCTCAGCCCGGATTGCGAGACGTCAACGTCGAGTTTCGCGGGATCAAAGTCGCGGCTGTGTATCCAGGACGTTTGCCGAATGTACCGGCGGGGACTCAGCAGATTCTTGTCGGTCGATATCTTCCCGAGCTTACGTCTGGCGGAAAGGCCGACCAGCAAGGAGAAGTGATCGTCACCGGCCTGCGTGGAACAGACCGAGTGAAATTTGCTGCCCGCATTTCATTCAAGGATGCGGAAGAGGGGAATTCGTTTATTCCTCGACTGTGGGGCCGAGCACACCTCGATCATTTGTTGGCTCAAGGTTCTAGCAGTTTGATTCACGATGAGATCATTCGGCTGTCGGAAGAGTTTCATATTATTACGCCCTTCACGTCGCTTCTGGTTCTCGAGACCGATGCTGACCGCGAGCGATTTGGAGTGCAGCGACGTTACGAGATGCGGGACGGCGAGCGATTCTTTACTGCTGGCCGAGACAATTCGAATTACGAATTGTTGCAGCAGCAGATGAAACGTGCGGGGGATTGGCGAATTGGAATCCGCCGACAGGTGTTGCAGAGTCTCGCCGGTCTCGGTCGCAATCCGCAGGTATTTCAGCAGGAGATGAAGACAGTGGTCGGTTTGGCAAGTCCCAGAAGTTATTCGTCGTCGAGTCGCTCATCGGGCTTTTTGGGAAGAAAGCCAGGATTAATGGCGCCGTCAGGGATGATTTCCGGACGCGGAGCAATGGGAGGTTTAGGCGGCGGCAGTGGAATGGACGGTCTTGATTTTTCTGGTTTCGATCAGGCACCAGCAATGTACGAAACCGACGGTGACGTCGACGTCTTCAGCATGCTCGGCGATATGGACTTCGTCGAATCGAATCACTTCATCGACAAGGACACAAAACTGGGGCGAAAAGATTCTTCCGTTTTGACGCCCATTGCCGGTGGAAAGCCAGGCTCCTTTCCATTGGTATTCAACTCGATGATCAAAGATCGTGAAGAGCCGATGTCGCTTGGCTTGAATGACGGAATTCCCATGTCTCGAGAAGACCGGCGGGGCCTTGATGAAGCAGCAAGATGGGGAGAATTCGCTGAAGCTTTAGGTTTTGAATCGGAGATCACTCAATTCCGATCAAAACTATCAAAGACAGCGATCAACAAGAGGGAATCAGATTGGATCGACGTTTTCGAGACTTCGGAGTCCGGCGCCAACGAATTTTTCTTAGAGAAGGTAAGCGAGCCTGTCTCTCTTGGTCGGAAGTTGGCCTATGCACAGCAACAACAACAACAACCAGACTATATGTCCTGGATTAACACCCTCTTTCCATCGCTGGAATCAAAGCCAGCAAAACGCCCTCAAAATGCGAAAGTTCCTGAAGCCTGGTCACCAGAATCAATTCAACTTGCCAAGAGCCTGCTCCGAACCGAGCCACTTCTGAAATTGAATGGTGGCATTGAACTGCGAAGGCGAGTCGAAACGTTTGATCCGCGCTGGAACCGCTCAACCGGAAGAAACATCGATCTGGCGCTCTATTCGCCAACGGCGTGGCTGACGACTGCCCGTAATCCCCAGCAGCAATCGCTGGTCAACTATTGTGATTCGAACGAACGAGGTGTTTATACGATGGCGTTCCTGCTGGGACGCAACCGAGCCTCGGTCGCCAGTGAACTAAAATCACCGCCGCTGGGGCTGGCTGATTTTTCTCTGTCGCCCTTGTTTGAAACCTACTTTTGGTATGCCGCGCAGATTGAACCCGACGGGGACAATCGCGTGAAGCTTGTACTCACCAACAAGAATGACACTTCGCAAGTTCGGTTCACGATTGATACCGCTCGACATGTCGTTCTCAATCGAACAACTCATTCCGAAGGTAAGCTTGTCGATCAAACAACCTACAGTGACTTCGTAGAAGCCGCCGGATCGTGGTGGGCAACAAAGATTGTTACGACAGATGAACAAGGACGGCCGACATCCGAGACTCGCCTCGAGATCGACGTGTTTACGAAAGAAAAATACGCCGAACGGATCGCCGTTGAGTTAGCGGCGAAACCGACGGTTCAGTTCATTCACTACCCCACAGTTCCGCTTCGCGCCGCGAGACAGACGGTCGTTGATGGTTCGGCCAAATTCGACGATCGGCTGACAATGGTCCTGTACAACGCGCAGCTGCAGCAGTGGGACGAAATGTGGAAACACGTCGATTCCATCGAAACGCTGGCGGTCGATAAGCCCGGAATTCGCTGGGTGCGAACCATTCTTCTCGCCACAATTCGGCGGAATGAAGAAGCGATGCAGCGACTGAAGACTGAGGCCGCACGTCTGGTTACTGCGCCAGTCCAGGATGAAGTTTTCCTCGCCGAATATCTCCTCAGTAACGCAAATTCACTGGTCGCTGGTCCCGAGTTCTATCAACTGCATCAATCTCTAAAACCAGTCTATACACGCGCCTTCAACTTGCGTCTGCCGCCGCTGACGAAATTCAAGGAGGTACCAGAACCTGCTGATGAGCGAGCGAGCGAAGCGATTCAAAGCGAGATTACGCTTCATTGGTACGATCGAGAAATCTCTGGCCTGGAAGGACTTGGTCGCTTTGAAGAAGCACTGGCACTTCGCAAGGCGATGGCCGTCACGCTGCCGTGGGACAATTATCGCCAGGAATTGTATGCTCAAAAGTTGGCAGCTGCCGGACAATTCGCGGCAGCACATGCGTGGCTTCGGCAGGAACTTGCGCGGCCTGAACGAAGTAAGCCCGAAGAGGAATCATTACGGAGTGCCATTGCTGAACTTTATCGCCGACAAACGGACTGGGCTGGTTTGCTGGAATGGACGACAGACTGGATCACAAAGAACCCTGAATCAGGATCGTACTCGTCGGCATACTCGCAGCATCTCTCGGCGATGATCTACAACGATCAACTCGACGGGGCATACGTCTTAGCTGATCAATGGCTGAAGGATGCCCAGGTCGAAGGGAAAATGAATGCCATCCAGCATGCTCGATTCGATACGGCAATCAATTTCGCCAATGGCAATCTCTTTCAGATCAATTTCCAGCGAATGGACGAACGCTGGTTCGAACCGCTTGCCGATACGGCGAGATTCTTCGTACGGCATCCGCATCATTTTGACCTCGTCCAACGTTGTGTCTCGAACTATTACTTCGGGCAAACCGATACCAGTGATCAATTGCGAGGTGAATGGCTGACGATGTTGCAGACGGAATTTGCGAACTTGAATTCGACCCAAATCAACACGCTTGTCGGATGGACGTTGTCGGGTCGCATGCAGTTGACAAAGCCGATCAACGGCCGAACGCAATTGGATGCATCTGAGGTTCCGATAGAAATCTGGAAACAGATTGCCAACGAATTGAAGGCTCGCTGGAGTACCACGAAAGATCATGCGGAGCGTCATCTATTAGGCGAAACGCTTCGAACGATTTATGCAAGCCGGTTTGCGGAAACCGAATTGTTACCGTTTCTGCGCGATCGTATTGCAACCGCTGACAGCCTGCACAAGGCGGGATATGTTTCGGCTTTGTTCGACACTTTGCTGACGTCCCGATGGACCAATGAGATTGAAAACGAAGCGTTCACCCGATGGAAGGAACTGTCTGAACTGACGGTGCCGGTCGACCGGATGTCTGCCGAGATGAACGGATTGATGCGTCTGGTTGATGCGATGCTCGCCAATCGGATCGCCGCCGCCGAGCGGCAATTGGGTGATCAAGGGGCCCAGGATCAGCTGACGCGAAGGGAACTTGCGACGAAGAAAGCCGAGATTCGAAAATCGGCGCGAATCGGACTGTCGGCTCGTTTGGCTCAGGAGGCCGTCAAAAGTGAGAACGAAGAGAAGATCCCTCGCTTGCGCGTCGGGCTAAGGATCGAACAAAACTGGCTTGACCTTCAGGCGGACCAGAACCTCGCTGGCGTTGAAGCAGACTGCTGGAAGATCCTTGGTGAGATTCCCGTTATGCCTGTCATCAAGACAGAAGACGATTCGTCAGAAGAGATCTCCGACGAATTGCTGTTACAGGAAGAGCTTCGTACACAGCAAGAATTCTTCGATGCAGTCGTTCGCCAACGGGCATTTGCAATGGTCATGTCTCTGGCAACGCGAAAGCAAGCGGCAACAGAGAGCGTTGAGCGTCTGTTAAAATACGTCGACACAGGCATTACTCTGGGAGTCGCTGACACAACGAAGGAAAGCTCTGCTGCACGACAAAACTTCACCGCATTCTGGCGGATGACAAAGTTCCGTTTACTTGTTGCCCTTGATCGTCCTGAGCAACTCGAAAATGTCCTTCGGGAATGGATTCGGGCTGATATTTCAACGGGACCCTGGCTTCAAATGCTGGCGCGGGTTGTTGCCGAACGAGGCAAGCTGGACGAAGCGATTCCGCTGTTTGAAGCGTGTGAGCGTGACCACCTCCTTTCGGCAGCCGATTACCGGTTACTCGCGGATTGGTATCTGGTCACCAATCGTCGCGATCAGTATGAACAAAGCCGCATTGAGGCATTCGTACAGACACCCGAGAGAAATCTTGCCCAACTGATTTATCAAACGAATAATCGCTGGCAGCAAACGAATATCCCACTTCCCAGTGAACTCGATGAAAATACGTTGTTCGTCTTGAAGGCGCTATTCAAAAAGTCGGCTCAACCCGAGAACTATCTGTGGCAGTTGCGAAGCCTCTACGCAGCATCGCGTGACTTCCGTTTGCTTCAAATGCTCCCTGACGCGGTCCTTGGGCGGTCGCCACAACAGATGTATGCGTTTATTCAATCGCTTCAAAACCAGGTCCTGTATGAGTTGCGAAACGAGGCCACAGCCGATGAAATCCTGACTCGAATCAAGAAACTGCGTGAAGCTGAACTGACAGCGACGGATCTTCGCGCATTAGATCTGCTGGAGGCGTTCGTCGAACGCAAATCCTCTGAAATCCTGAACCAGCCAGGTCCGCACATCGACGCCTGTCTGGCGGCTCTTCAACGAGCATTTCAGCGAACATGGACCGACGGCGAACCTCTCATGATGTCGGAATTTCTGCAGAGAATGGGTGGATTTACAAATGACAGGCTGAAGGCTGAGCAGATCAGGGAAATGAGATCGCTCATTCTGCTGACTCCAGCCGGGTCGCGAGACCACCTGAAGTTGACCAGCAACCTGTGTCAGCTGCTCTTCTGGAATTATTCACTCCACGATGAAGGATTGCAGACGCAGGAAGCCGAGTACCAGAGTTATCTTCAAGCGAATGAGGGAATCTGGCCACATGCTGATAATGAATATTTGAGTCGCTATGCTCAGATGCTCGAAGGAGCCAATCGGCATGCGGCCGGTGAAGCGGTATTGAAAAAACAGATCGCTCGACCTGCCAATGATGAACAGCGCAAATGGCTGAACGATCGATTGATGTCGCTCTACAACCATGCACTTGAACACGATGGTGCCGTGTCGATCGGAACAGGACGCGTCAATCTCTTTAAGCCGATCGTCGATCTGACGATCAAGGAAATCTTCGCGGCCCCAGACGAGAATGTCCGCTACAATCTGGTCGCGAGACTGAACACCACCTTCGACATCGCACAACGCCACAAACTTTCTGCGACCGTCGAAACGGTCACAAAGTTCGCGTTTGAGACAATCCCGCAACTGTTGAGGAAACAGCAGTCTCAATACCGAAACACTGTTTCCACGATTTTGCAGTCGATCAGTTCCGTTCTTGAACCGAAAGTTGCGATGCGATTCGTTGTCGAGAGGATGGAACAATGGCCACAGCGACTCGAAATTCAGTGGGATAATTCGTGGAACACGCTCGGGACACAATTGGCTCATTATCGGAAAGCGATCGGATCGACGGATCTTGATGATCGAGCGTTGACGCTTGCCGTCGCTCAGTTGCAAAGGGATCTACGAAGGAGCGAAGGTGGCCACCAGCAGATCTACCATTTTGGATATGGATTCTTCTGGGCCGAAAAAACTCAGGACTTTGCCAAGGCTGCGGAAGCGATCTTGAACGAGCGGCGTGCATCGGGTCGTCGAGCGATGGTTGTGGCGAATTATCTTCGCAACGGCTTGCAGTTGGTGCCCCGAGCGATTGAGATCCTGTTGATCGCTCACGGAAATGGGTTGCTCAACGAAGCGGAACAATTCCAATTGGTCAATTGGCTGCATGAGACAAACCGTTATGCCGAGATGATTCCGATTCTCGACCAACTGGTTATCGCTCGTCCCGATAATATGCTCTATCGGTCTGAACTGATGGCGGCATACTTCCATTCGCAGCGACCGGAACAGTTGAGCCGTTTGATTGAACAGACTGAGTCTCACTTCCATCAGGCCGGTCGCTGGACTGAAGCAAATATCGCCCAATTCGCGCAGGGATGCGAGAGTGCTCAAGAATGGGAAAAGGCAAAGGATTATCTCACGGAAGCAATCGCCCTTCATCAGCGATCCAACCCGACAAGTGGACTGAATGACAACGTCTTGTCGGGCTATTACCAGGAACTGGCATCGGCCGAATCGGACCTTCAACATACCGAAGCCGCCGTGACCGCAGCCTCGGCGGCGATCGTTTGCTGGGATGCTCGGCATCAAGAACGAATCCATACAATATCAACATTGAAATCCGTCTTGAGTTCCGCGTCAGATCTGGACGACTACGTTCAAAAGATGGATTCGGAGGCGACGAAAACAGGACAGGACAGTCCGATTCTTAGAAAAGCGATTGGCGAAACTTACCAGGCGAAAAATGAGCACGCCAAAGCGATCGCTCAATTCAAGATTGCCATCGAACTTCAGCCGAATGACAAACAGACGCATCAGGCGCTGATCGCCTGCTATGACGCCACTCAGAACAAGGCGGCTGCGACAGATCAATTACTCAAGTTAATTGACCTCCAACGCCATGACCTGACGCTTTATCAGCAGCTCGCATCGCGGCTGAAAGACAACGAAGCGGAAGCCGAACGTGCCGCCACATCGATCATCGAATCCGCTCCGAACGAATCTGAATCGCATGCCGCGATGGCGGAGCTACGTCAGAACCAGAATCGTTGGAGCGAAGCCATCCCACACTGGGAACAGGTCGCGAAATTGAGAAAGCTCGAACCGACGGGACTGTTAAAACTGGCAGCGGCACAGGTCCACGAACAGAAATGGGAACCAGCGAAAGAGTCCCTGGGAAAACTCAAGAAGACCGAATGGCCGTCCCGATTCAACAACGTCACACACGAAATTTATCAGATTGAAATACGAATACCAAAATGAGCATCATGGGGCGAGTCGCCCCATGATGTGGGTTAGTCGATCAACTATTTGAAAGTTGTCCGTTTGCCCGCAAACTTGGCAAGCTGGTCAGGGTCGATATCAATGCCAAGCCCGGGTTTGGTCGGAATTTCCAGGTATCCTTCCGAGTCGATCTTAAACGGGGTCGTTGGAAGCTCTTCGATGTAGGCACAAGGAGTCAGATATTCGACGTAGCGAGCGACGGGAATCGCAGCCGAGAATTGCAGGTCTGCTGCCAATCCAACGGCGGTGTTCCAGCCATGTGGAACCAGCGTCACATTGTGATCGAATGCAAGCCAGGCCAGGCGACGAGATTCGGATAGTCCGCCGTTTTTCGTGCAGTCGGGCTGGATGATGTCGACGGCGCGACGTTCCAGCCACGGCATAAACGACTGTCGTCGCGTGAGAACTTCTCCCCCCGCGATGGGAACCGGTGAGACTCGTGTCAGCTCGATATAGCCCTCAATATCATCGGGAGGCAATGGCTCTTCAAACCATGTGATATCGTAATAGTCGAGCATGAAGGCCGTCTCACGAGCCCAATTGGTCCCGTGCGGCCAGAACTGTTCGCTTCCCCCGGCATCGACCATTAACTCGACATCTTCGCCCACAGTTTCCCGGGCCGTACTGACCAAGAGTTCGTCGAATTTTCGATTGCGTCGGCCAAACGGCCTCCAACCCATCTTGATCGCTTTGAAACCGCGAGCCACCACGCTTTGTAATGCCTCTGCTAAGGCGGCTGGTTCATCGAACAAGATCGAACCGTATGGCTTGATTCGCTGTCGGTAGTTACCACCAAGAAGTCGCGAAACGGGCTGACAACAGGCTTTTCCCATGATGTCCCACAGGGCGATGTCGATACCGCTGATGGCATGTTCGACAGATCCCCCTCGTCCTTGCCAGAAGCTCGACTGTCGCAGTTTTTCGGAAACACGTTCCGGCTCGACGGCAGATTCTCCCTTGAGCAACGGCCACAATAGAGCCACCGCTCCCTCAACCAACGTCCCGGAGGTGAAACAGCTTCCCCAGCCGTGCAGACCCTGGTCCGTACGAATCTGGACGAGCGTGTGCAGGTTTTCCTGAGGCTCATGACCTTGTGGCCAACCACCGTCGACTGTGGCGCCGGTCAATGGAATCACTTCGATTTCAGCAATTTTCATGTGGGTCACTCTGAATCATCAAGTTTAAACTTCATTCCTGCACGCAGGATATGCACTTTTAAATCGCGGGCTGCGGCAGCTTCGCCCTTTTTTAACCGCTCACGGCTGGCTTTACGACCGTCGATCACAGTGATGTTATTGCTGCCGATCACTTCAAATTCCTGCCCACGTACGACGGCTGCGGTCTCTTCGTCGATGCCGACTCCGATTAACTCAGGATAATCAATCGTGGCGAGTACCAGCCGATTGAAACGCCCTTTTTGCAGAAAATGCTGGTCGATGATCACTTCAGGCCAAAGCCCCAGTCCGTCCATCAAATAGGGCGCGGTCCCCGCCTTTAAACTGTCCAGATCGGAACGACCACCGATCATCACCTTCGACATCACGGCCGCGCCGGCACTCGTCCCGGCAACAACAGCGCCATCCTGGTAGCGGCGGCGAATGACATCTTCAATCCCGGTCCCCCGCAGACCGTTCATGAACACTCCTTGCAATCCCCCTGGCATCCAGATCAGATCAGCATCCTTCAAGATTTGTTTGGAGGCGATTGGCTTCTGAAGATTGATGAGATCGACGCGAGCCACGTTCGTCCGTTGCCACATCGCCAATGAGTCTGGCCCGTATTCCGGGTTCGCAGCAGCGACAATCGCCACCTTTGCGGTTTTTCCACCAGCCAGTTCGATCGTCTTATCCACGATTTCGGCGGTTGTTGTTCCACCGCCAACGACGACAAGTGTTCCTTTTGCCGAATCGTCATCCCAAGGCTTTGATGTCGGCTCGGCGGCCAATAGGTTCACTAAAAGTAGACACCACATGAATCTGCATCCTTTCAGATTTAAACGTGCGGGACTCTCCGCAAATTTGTGATTCCCTACCGTACCAATCAAAATAAGATAGCAGACATCAGTAATCAGGTCCGCGCCAATTCGCGGACCTGATTACTGAGATTCACGAAAGTTCGATCAACTTTCCATGATCTCTGGCAGAAGCCAGGCAGGCGTCGATGACCTTCTGGGTCTTCAAGGCAATGTCACTCCACACGAAATCGTGCTTGCCCGACAGAACCAGATGAGAAAAGTTCCGGAACAGATTCGTTTCCTGCGAATTTGACCATCCATTACTGTACTCGGGAACCGCCACACGACGAGTGTGATCTTCCATGTTGAAGTCGCAACTCTTCTGATTCAAACAGCCGTTGGTCACAGTAAAGGCCGTCTCATTGCCGTAATAAGGAACGACGAAATCCTTGACGTCGACGTACCCCTTCGTACCACTCACATTGGCCCATTGTTGGGTTTCCGTGATGAACGAACAGTAAAAACTCGACGAAACGCCATCGGCAAAAAACAATTCACCCGAAAACTCGGTTGGCACCGCAGACTGACTGTCGGCACGACGAGCTTCCGTCAACATGCGGCCGCTGACTCGCAGTGGCATCTGATAGTTCATGACCCACAATGCGAAGCGGATGTTGTACCAGCCAAGATCGCCAAGACACCCAAGCGGTTCCAACTCGCCACTGGCTCGAATATTACTCTTCGCAAATTCTTCAGTCCCGTTGAAACTGAATTGACTGGTGATTCGCCGTAATTGACCGACACTTTGTCCGTCGTTCAGAGTTTCACGTAGTTTATTCAGCCTGAGGCTGTGCATGAACATCACCCCGTCCATGAACTGGACATTGTTCGTCTTGCACGCCGCGATCATCTCAGCCACTTCGCCAGCATCAGAGCCAACGGGCTTTTCGGCGAGAACATGTTTTCCGGCGTCAGCCGCACGAATCACCCATTCTTTTCGTAATCCTGTGGGAATCGGGATGTAAACAGCGTCGATATCGGGGCGTTTCAACAATTCCTCGTAACTGCCCAGTGCGACAGGCTTCGGGTCAAACGAGGAATGAGCCTGACACTCATCGATAAACTGCTGTGCCTTTTCGACGCTACGACTGGCAACGGCCGTAATAACAGCGTTTTCAGAATTCTTAATCGCCAGCCAATTCTTACGGGCGATATGCGCGGCGGAAAGAATACCCCATCGACAGACTCGATTGCTCATGATTTATGCTCCATTGTTGAATTAAATCTGCGGGAACGCAGTGGATGTGAGTAGCTTGTTAGTAATCTTTGACACGATTCGTTTGTCTTCGTATTCGGGGATCGATTTGAGTTTGATCCATTCGGGATCGGATCGGAATTTGTTCCAGGCTTCGACTCGGGCAGCTTCGTCGTCAAACGCAAGCAGATAGGTCAGGTTCGGGATGCGTGTTCCCAGGATGGCTTCGCCAAACAGGACGGGGTTCAGGCCGACGCGTCGAAAGATCGCAATCTCGCCCTTGTTGAACATTTTCTATCGATCCAGGATCGCCTGTTTGTCGGGTTTCAAGGCGTACGTTCGCAGTTCGAAGAATTCACGCCCCCCTTTTTCCTGTGACACATCAACCGCGCTCGCCAGCACTGGCATCGTCGCAAGCCCTCCTGCGGTTAATGATGACTGAAGAAATGTTCGACGCTGCATTGTGGCATTCCTTACGAAGTGGATTCGCTGAAACGGGTCTCTTTGGCTCATTGTTGTAGACCGGGCGGACTGTTTTGAAAACTGAGTCATTCTTCTGATCGACAAAAAAGAGCGTCAGCAGGCTCTCGCGGAATTACTTGATCAACGTGGAACTGATAGTCGTCGTCGGTTGCAATCAGGTAAAACGCTGTTCTGATGAAACGGGTCAACTGGCGTCGGGTAATACTGCCGCGCCTGTAGAGCGGAATAGACATCGAAACTCGGGGTGCCACGGTTTAAGAGTCAACGACCAAAGTAGCCATCATCGCTCCGAGGCTGTCATTTTTTGCGTGGATGGCGTCAATCGGCGGCCTGAAATCCTTCCCCCCGTTGCCGTGAATTTGTTTTCAGCGGCATCGGTAGTCAGGTTTTGAGTGACGTCTGCGCTCTTCGGGTCCCTTTTCGTTTGACGGAGGCTAGTATT
>CAILLA010000281.1 GCA_903834925.1 uncultured Schlesneria sp. | reverse complement strand
TGCGGTCGTTTCGATGACCCTTTACGCTTCGCCATCCTTGGCTCCCTCGGTGACGTGTTTTGTTCACACTCACAACATCGCAGAGAGCCAGGGTTTCTAAAACATCATTTCCGAGTCGCGCGTTCCCCTAAAGTGCAGTTTGAAACAATGAGGGTTAAAACGCAAAAACGTATTGCATTAAAATAATAAGACACGCACTGAATAGAAACTACTTGAGTGATTGTTTTTGAATCAACCTAGAGGACCAGTCATTTGCGGGGAATTCGACTGCAATGGCGAGAGTTCGTAATCGTCGGCGATTTCAAACAGCAAGAGACGCCAGCACCAGAGGTTTCATGCGAAGGAGCGGAGTCGTAAAGAAAACAATGGAATTCTTCCCTTCGCGGCTTCGCGTGAGATCGTTTTGGTTTTCTGATCGAATTCCCGCGGAGTGCTTGTCATTTTTTCTATTTTGAAAATGGCGATCGACAAGCCGTAGCATGGGCTTCAGCCCGTGCGCGACACAACGCAGTGAAAGCTGGAAGCCCTCACTAAAATAGACGAAAACCTCGGAGCAAGTACCGCACGAGGCAACCCGGCGCAACAGAATTCAATCCCAAAACCTTCTTCGCTTCACGAGCCGACGGAAGCCTGGTGATCGGCCGATTTGTTTCGCGACGACGATCGTTTTTTGTGCGAAGACGTAAACGTTTTCGTAAATCGCATTCTCGCCAACGAGTTGCAGTCAGCACGTTGCCAATTTCGTAGCGATCCGCCACCATGCATGAATGGTCTTGGATATCAAGACTTGACGAACCGAGAGTATTCAGACAATTTGAGTTTCCAACAGAAAGATCGCCGAACGACTGAACTCGACCATCCAGACCCAGCGTACTTTTTTTTGGGCACTTTTTCCGATCAATAATAAATCCTGACGATCGCAGTCAAACAAAGGCGAAGACCATATGCAGGATCACGGCCTACCTCATCCTGAGAATCAGTCACTATTTCTCTCTGCGGTTCATCAGGCTCGGCAACCGCTTCTCGTACTTGAATATGCACTTTTCGCGGCAAATCAGCTGGCGCAGCGACTGGAGACGTCGCCTGACTTGAAACTGATTCAGCAATCCCTGACTGAGATGGGGGCCGCCGTCAATAGTTTAACTTCGATGATTTCGGTCATCGCCGAGATTGCGAAGCCTGAAACTCGAAAACCTGTCGAAACCGAACTTTCGGAGCTTGTCAAAGAATCCTTCGAAATGGCATCCTTCTCCCTTCGGCGAAATCAGGGAGCAGTCAATTATGAGCTTGGTCAATCGCTATCGGAACTGGCCCCAGGTACGGTACTGATCGATTACCCCAAGGCGCTGATTGCCCTGATCCGCTGGATTCTCGATACGGCTTCAAAGGACGAATTTCGAGGTGATACCGG
The DNA here is from genome assembly GCA_903834925.1 of uncultured Schlesneria sp. Taxonomy (GTDB): domain Bacteria; phylum Planctomycetota; class Planctomycetia; order Planctomycetales; family Planctomycetaceae; genus Schlesneria. Next base: position 89,126 of record CAILLA010000281.1, on the reverse strand, counting down.
CCATTCTGAATCGTTGACTCTTTCTGCATTCTCAGAGGAAGGGAAGATGATCATTCAAATCCGCACCGCCCAACATCAGCAACGGGTTCGTCTCGACGCGATCATCTCGGCTGCGACCAATACATCAACCAGAACGGGTGAATGATATGATCCTGAAACGACTTAAGGACGAAACGCGATCAGCCCATCTGGCGACGGAGCAACAATTAGACTTGCTGAACCAGATGCCGACCAAACTGGAGTACGCCCGGTTATTAGGTCGCTTCTGGGGGTTTTATGTTCCGATCGAATCAAAAATCAATCAGGTTGTCGGCCTGGACGAATTGCCGCTTAATCTTTCCGCTCGCCAAAAAAAGAAACTTTTGTGGCTCGATTTGACAGATCTCGACTGGAATGAATCAACAATTGAGGCTCTGCCACTTTGTACCGATTTACCGACACTGGATTCCGTTCCGCAGGCGTTGGGTTGCCTGTATGTCCTCGAAGGAGCGACGCTCGGCGGACAGATGATCTCTCGACATCTGCAAGAACGGATCGGGATCACACCCGAGCATGGGGGCCGATTTTTTTCCAGTTATGGACAGGAAGTCGGATCGATGTGGAAAGCGTTCGGCGAAACCGTAACTGCCTACAGCGAAAGCCCAGAGATCGAGGACGCCATCGTCCGATCGGCGATTGAGACCTTCGCTGCGTTCGGTCATTGGTTTCAGGGCCAGTCGCAGCATTGAATTCGACGAAGTCCTCTTGAAAAAGAGCAGATTTCAAGCCGATTCATTTGTCAATCTTCAAGGTCGCCAATCGCCGATTTCTTCTCGATTCCGAATCGTGATTGCGTGTTTTCACATAATTTCCTGAATTCGTTTTTGCGGAAGTGGAAATTCACGGCAAACAGACTACGCTCCACAATAAAACTCGTGGCTTGAGTGCGCTTCCGTGTAGGCATCACGCGAGACTTTGCAACGATTTCGTAATTGGTTCCGTGAACATTGTGGACATGAGTATTCCTGAAGCCTACCGCATGAAGACAGCTGATGTCACTCCGGACAACTGTGATAAAGAGCCAATTCACATCCCGGGCTGCATCCAGCCACACGGCGTTCTGATTGTCGTTCGATCCGACGACCTGACCATCATTCAAGTCAGCGAGAACTGCGATCATTGGCTAGGAAAGACTCCTGACGAATTACTGGGGCAACCTGTAGTCGAGGTAGTCGGTCAAGCGAATGTCAGCACTCTGCGAGAAATGCTCGACCAAAATCACTTGGAGAACAATCCGCATTATGCATTTTCATTTGTCCCCCAGGCCAATTCCGCTTCGCCCCTTGATGTCACGGCGCATGTTTCTAGCGGCTCACTGATCCTGGAGATGGAAAGAACCGGGCGGACTGATGGGGGACCGCCGCTCGATTATCTTCAATTAGTGATGGAAGCACTCGGCCGCATGCAGCGGGCGGTTTCAATTCAAGAATTCTGCCAGACCGTGACTGATCAGGTTGCTGAACTGACCGGTCTCGACCGGGTGATGGTCTATCGTTTCGACGAAGATCTCAGCGGGTGGGTGATCGCTGAAACGAAGCGAGACGGCCTGGAATCGTTCCTCGACCTGCACTTTCCGGCAGTCGATATTCCGAAACCGGCTCGTGACATTTATCAAAAGATCTGGCTCAGACCGTTACCAGATGTTCGTGCAGTGTCAGCGGAAATACGACCACTCCTGAATCCCGATACCGGGCAGCCGCTGGATATGACGTATTGTTTCTTGCGTGGCGTTTCGAAAATGCACGTTGACTATTTGGAAAACATGGGCGTTCGGATGACGCTCACAATAGCAATTAAGCGTGAGCACAAGCTATGGGGCCTGATTGCCTGCCACAATTACCAGGCGAAAATTGTCCCATTCCAGATTCGTGCCGCCTGTGAATTCCTGGCTCAGGTTGTCTCGTTACAATTGAAATCGGCAGAAGAGCGCGAGCATCTCGCTTACAAGAATCGGATTCAAGCAGGATATGATGGTCTCCTGTCCCGATCACTTCCTGAAAACGCCGATTTTTCGACATTCGTCACGAGCTTTCCCACGTTGCTCGATTTCATCGAAGCGGGCGGCGCGGCGGTGCATCGGAACAGCGGCAATTGGACAATTGGTGATGTCCCCACGCTCGACCAGCGTATTGCACTGATCGCATGGCTCCGTGAGCATCTGCAAGGAGTTGAAGAGCAAGTTTTCGCGACCGATTCGTTAAGCCAACTGTACCCCCCCGCCGAAGCATACAAGGATCTCGCGAGTGGCTTGTTAGCGATCCCCATTTCACGCTCGGGGCGCGACTGGTTACTGTGGTTTCGGCCCGAGTTCATTCAGACCGTCAAATGGGGAGGGAACCCTCACGAAAAACCAATCGTTCAAGGGCCAAATGGTCTGCGACTGATGCCGCGAACTTCGTTCGAGATCTGGAAGGAAACGGTGCGGGGTCGATCAAAGGGCTGGCAGCCTTTCGAAGTTGAAGCCAGCCGCAAACTAAGGTTCGCTCTGCTGGAAATTGTCGTCAATCATACCGAAAAGCTGACAGCCTTGAATCGGCAATTCGAAATGAGTAACGAAGAGCTCGACAGTTTCGCCTACGTCGCCAGTCACGATCTGAAAGAACCGTTGCGGGGAATTCTGCATTACTCCCAGTACCTGATCGAGACGTGTGCAGAAAAACTCGACGTCGAATCGCAAAGTCGCCTGCAAAGCCTGATGCGATTGACCCGCCGCATGGACGCGCTAATCAACTCGCTCTTGCACTATTCGCGAGTCGGTCGGTTCGATTTGGTGTTGAACGACGTGGACTTGAACGAAGTTCTCTCGGAAGTTTTAGAACTGCTCGAGGCAAGCCGACCTGACGCTAAGGTTGAATTCCGGGTGCCCAGAGCATTGCCCACAGTGAAGGGTGACCATGTGTTATTGCGCGAGCTGTTCCTCAATCTGATCGGCAACGCAATGAAATATAACGACAAATCCGAACCCTGGATTGAGGTTGGTTTCCGGAAGCAACTCGACGAATCGATTTACTACTACGTTCGTGACAATGGTATTGGCATTTCGAGTGTCTTTCATGAACAGGTCTTTAAGATGTTTAAACGATTGCACGGGCGAGATGAGTACGGCGGTGGTTCAGGTGCCGGTCTGACAATTTGCCGTAAAATCGTTGAGCGACATGGTGGCCGGATATGGCTCGAATCGTCACCCGGTAACGGGACTACTTTCTTTTTTACCTTGGGGTAGACCAGGGGAACATGGATATGCAAAGCAAGCGAACGATTCTCTGTATTGAGGATAGTGATGAAGACTATGAAACGATCGAACGGGTTGTTCTTCAAACAGGACTTGCCAAAATCGCGCGCTCAATCAACGGTACGCAAGGTCTTCAATTGCTGCGCGATAAAGAACGGGGTCACAGCATCGAACTGGTCCTGTTGGATCTGAACATGCCCGGATTAGATGGACGTGACGTACTCCGTGAAATTAAGACTGACGAGGACCTGCGGTTGAAGCCAGTGGTCGTGTTCACGACGTCATCGAATCCGCGAGACATCCAATGCTGTTATCGCTACGGTGTCAACAGTTATCATTTGAAGCCGATCGACCTTCATGATTTTGAAGCGGTCGTGCAAACCATCATTGATTATTGGCTCAATAAGAGCATCTCGTTTCGAACGGGAGTTGACGTATGAACGAAGCGATTCATTCCGGCAAACCAGGCGACACCATTCAGGCGGAACCTCGTAATGAAATGCTTTCCGGTCATGCCCAAAAGCTGAACATCATCATTATTGATGACAATCTCGACGATCGTGGTTTAATTCGTCGGTATTTAATGCAAAGTATCGATTTTCGATGTAAAATTCTCGAAGCGGACTCAGCAGCCAGTGGCCTGCGTCATTGCCGGGAAACACGTCCCGATTGTGCGATCCTCGACATGTACTTGCCCGATCTCGACGGATTGGGTGTGCTGGAACAGTTGAAGGACAGCGAGGCAGAAGTCCCCTTCCCGGTCATTGTGCTGACCGGGACCTCTGACCGTGGCACGAATGGCCAGGCGGCTATTGCTCAAGGTGCGCAGGATTACCTCAGCAAGAACTGGATTACCGCCGAGAGCCTATGCCGAACCGTCGTCAACTCCATCGAGCGGTTTGAATTAATGAGGGTTAAGAAGGCGAAACAGGCACTTAAAAAAGAGGTTCAACGCAAGAACGAATTCATTGCCACTCTCGCTCATGAGCTCCGAAATCCACTTGCCCCGATTCGAAATGGCTTGGAGCTGTTGCGACTCGCGTCCGGCGATCAGTTTATCATCGACCAAACTCGCGAGATGATGGAGCGACAACTGACCCAGATGGTGCGCCTCGTCGACGATCTTCTCGACATCAGCCGCATTTCCAACGACAAGCTCGAACTCCGCAAGGCGAAGCTTGAGCTCTCTCTGGTCATACATCAAGCGGTCGAGTCCGTACGACCCATGTTCGACAATGCGCATCAAGAAATCGTGATTGAGTTACCTGCCGAACCGATCTCTCTCGACGCGGATTTCGCTCGATTGGCGCAGGTCTTTTCGAATTTGCTGACGAACGCGTCGAAGTTTACCAGCGAGAAAGGTCATATTTGGTTGACGGCGAAGCAAGATCAAGATGCCGTGATCATATCGGTCAAAGATGACGGAATCGGCATCCCCGTCGACCAACAAAGCCATGTCTTCGACATGTTTTCGCAGATTGAACAACCGGTCAAGCGTACACAAACAGGGCTTGGCATCGGCCTGACATTGGTGCGAAAACTCGTTGAAATGCACAATGGCGTCGTGGACGTTCGAAGCGAGGGCCTCGGTTTGGGAAGCGAGTTCACGGTGCGTCTTCCAATTCTCCAGGAAGTCGTCGTCTCGAAAGAAAATGTCGAAAGCAAAGGTGACGCGCAGGCCGATCGTCTGCGCATTTTAGTCGTGGACGACAATCGGGATGCGACGAAGTCCTTGGCGACGATTTTAAAGCTGACAGGCCACGAAGTGGAAACGGCTTTCGACGGACAGGAAGCTGTCGATGCGGCAGCAGTCTATCAACCGAATGTCGTGCTACTCGACATCGGTCTGCCGAGTATGGATGGTTACGAAGTGTGTCGACAGATTCGAGGCGCGGAATGGGGCCGTCGGATGAAGATCGTCGCCCTGACCGGATGGGGACAAGAGGAAGACCGACAGAAGTCAAATGACGCCGGCTTCGATAACCACCTGGTTAAGCCAGTTAAACCGACCGAATTACTGGAACTGTTAGCGGAGTTGCAGGCAAAAGCGCCGTAATGGTCGTCAAGTTGCCGTTTTGATGAATGTCCGTCACAATCAGAAAACGATTGAGGCCCCATCACTTCAACGACCCAAGGCTGCCAGATATTGTAAACGGATGGCGAGCCAAAAGTCGTAGCATGGGCTTTAGCCCGTGCAGCCAGACTTTCTTGTCTAAGCAGGAAGCCCCGACAAGAAAGCGAGGTTTTCGTCTTCGTTTCCAAAATTTCATTCCAAGCGAGAAAACTGATGTTGAGAAATGCAGGGACGGTGGTTTTGTTTCAGGCCATCGCGATTGGTGCTCTGGTCCTGTCGGCCGCGAGTTTTGCACAGGCCGCAGAAGATCCAACAAACGTGACTGCGGCGGTCACAGCTGCGGTCAAAGACAACAAGCTTTCGATCAATGCTGACAACGTAACGTTTACGGATACGGCTTTAGGAGTTCCGAAGAAGCTGACTGTTGAATACCGCATCGGTGACGAAAAACTGAAACGTGAAGTCAACGAAGGCGGCCAGCTTGAGATCACGGTTCCTGATGGTCAAAAGCTGGTCATCATCAAGGCCGTTTATGGACCCGCAGACGGTTCGAAGCCGCAGCAGTCGGATGCAAGTATCGCTCCGATGGAAGTCCTGGAGACGCTGCCAGGATTTACGATCGAGCATGTTTTGAAATCCGAAAGAACTAAGGGAGTCTCCTGGATCAACTTGACGAAAGATCCCAAAGGACGACTGCTGTTGGGTGCTCAAAGAGGTCAGGGAATCACTCGGGTAACTCTCGAAAATGGTAAGGTCGTCAAGGACGAGACGTTGTCGATTCCTGTCACCGAAACCATGGGGATGCTGTTCGTTGAAAATGTGCTCTACCTCAACGGAGCAGGAGCTGACGGCAAGTATTGCTTGTTTCGCTGCAAGGACACCAAGGGTGATGACAGCTATGACGATGTCGAATGCCTGAGGGAATGGCGCGGCGGGGCTGGTGAGCATGGGGCGCATGCCATCGTCCTCGGGCCGGACAAGATGCTTTACATTGTCTGCGGAAACTTCGTTGACGTTCCCGATGATCTGGTCTCAACCTCCCCACACCGCAGCTATGGTGATGACTTGGCATTGAAGCGAGCGGAAGACGGAAACGGGTTCGGCGCAGGACGCCAACCACCTGGTGGGTTCGTAACACGGGTCGATCTGGATGGGAAGAATGCAGAACTGTATTCCGCTGGCGAGCGAAACACTTATGACATCGCGTTCAATCCCGATGGAGAATTATTCGGCTGGGACAGTGACATGGAATGGGACTGGGGCAACCCCTGGTATCGTCCGGTCCACGTCTTTCATTCAGTCCGTGGTGGCGACAACGGCTTCCGGGAAGGGAGTGCAAAGTGGCCCGAATATTACGCCGATAGCCTGCCTCAAACGGCGACGGTCGGTATCGGTTGTCCGACGGGAGTCGCCTTCGGAACAGGTGCAAAATTTCCTGTGAAGTATCAAAAGGCATTTTATATTTGCGACTGGACGTACGGCCGCTTGATGGCCGTGCATCTGACACCCAAGGGTGCCAGCTACACCGGGACATTCGAAAACTTTGTCGTTCCCAAATCGATTTATTCCAGCGCCGGCAAAACGCCGCTCAACTTGACCGATGTCGTGATTGGCGATGACGGTGCGCTGTACTTCACGATTGGCGGTCGAGGGACTGCAGCCAGTTTGTTCCGCGTGACGTACACAGGGACTGAACCTGCGACACCGCTTTCAGCAAGCCAACTTCAGGCAACTGAGGGGCGTTCCGCACGAGAACTGCGTCACAAACTGGAATCGCTGAATGTCAACGCCGATCCTGCAGCTGTCGCGTTCGCCTGGCCCTATTTGAACAATTCCGATCGCTACATTCGTTATGCGGCAAGGTTAGCGGTCGAACGAAATCCGGTGGCCGAGTGGCAAGCAAAGGCTCTGGCAGAAAAGCAACCTCACGCCGCATTCACGTCGCTGTTGGCAATCGCTCGTCTTGGGTCAGCTGAGACTCAACCGGCGATTTTCAAATCGCTGGCGTCGTTGCCGATTGCCAGCCTTTCGGAAGAACAGACGCTCGACAAATTACGGGTCATCGAAGTCTCGATTGCACGACAAGGGGTCCCCAATGCCGACGTCGCAAAGCAAGTCATTGCTGAACTCGATCGGTATTTTCCTGCGAAGAGTGAATCTGTAAATCGTGAGTTATCTCAGATTCTCGTTGCTTTGAACGCCCCTTCGGCCGTGGCCAAGACGGTCGCGCTGATGAAGGCGGCAACGACTCAAGAAGCACAAGTGGCATACGCCATGAACCTGCGCAATACCAAAGTCGGCTGGAATCCTGATCTTCGCCGAACCTATTTGTCCTGGTGGAATGCCGGCCGCTCGACCGAACATCCCGCTCAAGTCATCAAATGGTTTGAAGAGGCCGGAATTCGATTTAATAACGGTGCCAGCTTTGCCAACTTTATGTCGCAAGCTCACGAAGCGGCCAAATTTACGATGCTGCCGGAAGAAATTCTCGCACTGAACGACATTCTGACCGCCTACAGCGCCGCGCATAACAACCAGCCGCTGCTCCCCAAGAACGCCGCTTCGCGGAAACTGGTTCAGGATTGGACGACGGCTGATTTGCAGCCGATATTGCCTGAAGTAACCCGTGGACGCAACTTTGCAAAGGGCAAGGAACTTTTCATCGAAGCTCAATGTGCTGCCTGTCATCGCTATGGTGACCTGGGTGGAATGGTCGGGCCAGACCTGACTGCGGTTGCTACACGCTTCAAGCGACAGGACATTCTGGAATCATCAACCGAGCCGTCCAAGGTCCTTTCCGAACAATATATGAATACCGCGATTGAAACGAAGGGTGGCCAGGTGGTCGTCGGACGGATCGCGGAAGAGACCCCAGAGAAGGTCGTTATTCGACCAAAGCCATTGGAGCCTGAAACGGTGACCGTTCTGAAATCAGAGATCGAATCACGTTCGCTCTCAAAAACCTCGCCGATGCCGGCTGGTTTGTTGAATACGTTCACCAAGGATGAAATTCTGGATCTGCTGGCTTACCTGGAATCGCTGGGTGATCCGAATCATCCGAACTTCAGGAAATAGAAATAAAGCAGTAATTCCTGTGACCCCAGTTGCATGCGATGTGACTGGGGTGTTCGCATGGTCTGTTGACCGATTATGATTGTCTTTTGGACGATCGATGACGTATTCCGGAGCCGGCTCAGATGACTTCACTAAATTTCCGACCTGGGTTTCATTTGAATCGAAAAGAGTTTCTTCAGGTTGGCTTTTCTGGAATGATGGGGTTTGGGCTGACCGACTTGATTTCAGGACGGCAGGCTCGTGGTGAGAACGAAAATCACTCGCCGCTGTTTGGAAAAGCGAAAAGCGTCATTCTGGTGTTCCTGACCGGAGCACCCTCGCATCAGGATATCTGGGATTTGAAGCCCGAAGCCCCTGTAGGGATTCGTGGAGACTACACGCCGATTGATACGAATGTCTCGGGCATTCAAATCGGGCCGCATGTCCCTCGGCTGGCACAGATCGCCGATAAATATGCGATCGTCCGCTCGATGACACATGATCTTCCAGGGCATGAGCAAGCAACGCATTTCGTACTGACCGGCGTGAACCAGCTTCCGCCCGGTGCGACACATATGGCCAGCCGCAATGACTGGCCCTGTTATTCGGCTGGTATGCAGGAACTGCGTCCCAAAGGGGACGGCCTGCCAATGGGTGTGATGTTGCCAACCTATCTGCACAATGGCTATGGATTTTCCGGCCAGACTGCGGGATTCATGGGAAGCCGCCTGGATCCCTGGCATGTGACCAAAGATCCCAATGCCGCCAACTTTCAGCTGGATGAACTGACGCTGCAACCCGGTGTAACCGTTCAACGCGTGCAAGACCGACGTGCGCTCTTGTCCGAACTCGATGGACAACGTCGTGACCTTGATGCCGTGTCAGCAGCTCAACCACTCAGCCGTTCTCGGCAAGAGGCGTATCAGTTGTTAAGTGCTGGCGGCCGATTCCGCGAAGCATTTGATATGGACAAGGAAAGCAAAGAGACGCGTGATCGTTACGGTCGTCACGCATTCGGGCAATCATTGCTATTAGCACGTCGGCTGGTCGAAGCGGGGATCCCGATCGTTCAAGCCAATATGGGAACCATGAACAATTGGGACACGCATGGCGACAACTTTGGCCAATTGAAAAATCGGTTGCTCCCTCCGTTCGATCAGGGATTTTCGGCCTTGATTACGGACCTGGGTGAACGTGGCCTTCTGGACGAAACCCTGGTCGTTGCGATCGGTGAATTCGGTCGCACTCCTCAGATCAATCCAACCGCCGGTCGCGACCATTGGTCTGGTGTATTTTCCGCCGTCTTCGCCGGGGCGGGAGTTCGCGGTGGTCAGGTCGTCGGTGCCAGCGACGCTCATGCCGCTTACCCCGCAACACGCGGCTGGTATCCAGCCGATCTGGGAGCGACCATCTACACGGCTCTTGGCGTCGAACCATCAAGCACAATCGTAGACCCATTAGGTCGACCCCACCGACTGAACGCAGGGAATGTGATTTCGCCGCTGTTCAGTTAACTAAGAATTTCGAATCTCGAAAAATTTCTAGAAATTCGCGTGATATCGTTCGCCAGGTTTCGCCTCGGGAATAGAAGTCGGTCCGTTTCTGTTCAAACACGAGGATGTCAGTCATGTCCGTCGTCGTTCGCTGGTTGATATTACACCAGTCGCGTCCTATCGTGACGCTGATCAAGTCTCGCCTTTCGATTCTGTCAGTGCCTCGATTTTCGTCGCTTTCCAGCACCTGTATCTGCCGTTCCGGCTGATCCAGGCCAAGCGATGTGGCGTTGTTTCCATACTTTGACAATCTTTACAAGGCAGATTCTTAAATGAGCTCATCATCTTCATCAGTGTCGCCTGCCTGGGAACCGTTCATCACGACTTTGGAACGGGCAGTGGAATGGGTGGAGCGAGCTGTGACGCAAGGCCAACTGCAGCCAGTTCAAAAGGAGCGGATTGTTGAAGAGTGGCGCAAGCGGCGTGACGAATACATCCAGCTGGCACAAGCTCAGGCTGAGGTGCCGAGTGTTTCAGACATTCTTCCGCTGCAATCGAATGAGCTACCAAAAGTAAGAGCTCTGCGGTTATGGACGTTCCTCGCACAGGAATTTCCACGGCTGCAACGCGAAGGTAAACTGACGCTCAACCAGACTCATGCCTTACAAGAGGAAGCTCGCGAGCGGACGAATTCATTAGTGCGTCATTTGGCTCAAGAGGGGGTGGCGGTCACTGTCGCATCGTCACTGGCATTGCCGGTGAATTCAGAAGTTCCGACTTCACGTGCATTGACGCCTGAGTTTTCAAATGCATTGGACCAGTGGACTGAGTCGAAACGGAGTGACAGTTCCCCGGATACGGCTCCATCATCCGGCGGCAAGCCCGCTTCCGAGATTTCAAGCCAGTCTGCCCCTGCGGCGGCTGTGTCACAGCCACGTCGCAACATCATGGAGATTCTGCTCGATCCTCACAGCATACAATGGTTGCTGGGACTGGGCGGTGCATTGATCGTCGTGGGGCTGGTGATCCTGCTGTGGGTCAACGAATTTTTCACCCCGCCGGTGATGGCCGTCACGATGGGGTCGGTCAACATCGCCGTTCTGGTCGGTGGTTGGAGCCTCATCCGCATGACCCGCTATCAGACGGTCGGCAAGGCGCTGACGCTGCTGGCCTGTCTCGTGATGCCGCTCAACCTGTGGTACTACAGTGCGAATTCGCTGGTGACGTTGGATGGCCATCTGTGGGTCGCCGGCGTTGTCATCAGCGCGCTTTACGCGGCATCGGCCTGGTTGCTCAAGGACGAAGCCTTCGTCTACGTCTTTTGTGGTGGAGTCGCGATGACGGGACTGTTGGTCCTGGCCGATTTGCCGCCTTCTCCGCAAAAGTTCTGGGAGATCGAGTCGCCCGCAACGTTGCTGGTCCTGTTGGGGTTGGTTGCTATTCACGTCGAACGGGCCTTCGATGTCGGCGATGGGCCGTTCAGCCGGAAACGGTTTGGAATGGCGTTCTTTCACTCGGGTCATGCATTGATGGCGTCGGGGCTGATGCTGGTCCTGATTGCGCAGATCTCTGGCGACTGGCTTTATGCCCTGTGGTTCAAACCGGTGTTCGATGCATGGCAGACCACGCCGTCACCCATTTGCCGCGAACATCTCTGGCTGGCCCTCGGCCTGGTGCTGGCAGCGACCTACGCCTATGTCTATTCCGATGTCGTGGTGAAGAAACAAGGACGACTCATCCACCTCGCCGCATTTACGTTGTTGTGGGCGGAAATCCTTGGCGTAAAGATGCTGAACCTCAATCTTCAGGTGGACGCGATCATTGCCGTCCTCGCATTGACATCGCTGGCGGTCAACATCGGCCAATCGTTCATGACTCGGGACCCGAAGCTCACGCGAACATTGCCACTGTTCGGACTGTTGCTTGGTCTGCTTCCAGTGATGCTGGGTCTGGTCGCCTATTTCGAATTCTTCGGCCTCCCCGTCGCCGTCTCTGACCACAATACGAACCACTGGAGTTATGTTGGTGCGATGCTGCTGGCGGCAGTCGCTTCGCGTGTCGGTGCCTACCTGTATCGCAACTCGGCCCACTGGTTGCCAACCGCCTATCACTTCGCAACGGGTGCATCTGCGATGGTCGCCTCCGTGGCTGCACTGGCCGCACTCGGTTGGAAAGATTGGCAGCAACACGCTCCGATCATGATGCTGATCCCGATTGCTTACCTCAGCGCCGCAAAGCTGTATACGGACCGCTCGTTGTCCCGATCACTGACATGGGTCGCTCACGCGGCGACGGGCGTGATGCTAGTTTCGTCACTGTCAACAGCGTTCAAGGGCTTTGCCCCAGGTCAGGTCGGCCACGCCTACCTGAACCTCGCGCTGGCCCTCTTCTTCGCCGAAGCGACTGCGTTCTACGGACTGGCAACCGTGTTCCAACGACAGCCCCGCTTTGTCCATCTGGCGGCCCTCATGGCCTGCGGCTCGTTGTGGCAGATGATGACCTTCTGCGGTCTCCACGGAGCCGAGGCGTACATCCTGGCATTTGCCGTAATCGGGTTGGGACTGCTGTTGGTCTATCGCTTCTCGCTCCTCGAACAAACGGCAGCGGCACCACTGGCCGAAGCAGCGTTTCAAACTGCGAACTCGGTACTGAGTCTCTCATTCGTGTCGGCAGCCATGTTGGGATTGCGTCGCCTGTTCCAGGACTCAATGGGTTCAGCTCACCCGATGGACTGGGGCTTTGTCGGGTTCAGTGTCACATTGCTGATCATCGCGGCACTCACCGTGGCCGTCGTGAAGGTCTCGGCATGGCGTCGCTGGTACACCGTTAACGTCGTGATTCAAGGGGGACTGACGCTGCTGGCGTTGCATAAACTAATTGACCTCAGCCCATGGCAGCAGGTCGAACTCTTCTCGGTCATCGCAGGGCTGGTCTTGTTGGCGATCGGGCACGCCGGCTGGTATCGCGAACAAGATCGCGAGAGCGATGTGGTCAGCATGAGTCTCTTCTTCGGTGCCCTTCTGGCCAGCGTGCCTCTGGCATTCGCAACATGGAGCGACCGTGCTCAAGGCAAGTTCCTGATACTGAATGAAACAGGCTTCCTGTTTATCAGTGTGCTGCTGCTGGTGACCGGAGCGGTCCTGCGGTTGAAGTCCACAACACTGGTCGGCAGCGTCTCGACGGCGTTGTACTTCCTAACACTGCTGATCTTCGTCCCCTGGAGCAGCCTGAGCACCATCGCCACTTTGATTATCATCGGCGGCGGCCTGATCTTCGGCACCGGGCTGATCCTGGCCTTCTTCCGCGACCGGCTGCTCACACTGCCAGAACGAATCCAAAAACGCGAAGGGGTCTTCACGGTACTCAATTGGCGATAGCTCTCTTTTTGAAGGAAACCGACGATGAGCACGAATGGATCCCTGACCCGAATCAGACCGGCGTCCTGCAGGTGAACGTGAATCCCGCCCAAAAGTGGGCAGTCATCGTGGTCGTCGTTATTTCGATTCCGAACGTCGTGCAGTCAGTTGACAGTTAATCTTGTTATCGTTTTGCGGTTGACCACCAAACACATTTAACAAGAATCGATGCAAACATGAAAACTCCCGTCATCACAGGAATGATCGACCGCCGAATTCTGGTAAATTATCGGGTGAACCCGGATGTTATTGCCAGAATTCTTCCAAAGCCGTTTCGTCCGAAACTGGTTAAAGGGATGGGAATGGCCGGAATTTGCCTGATTCGACTGCAAAACATTCGGCCCCGGTTTCTTCCGTCGTTTTTTGGAATGTCTTCCGAAAACGCAGACCATCGAATTGCCGTTGAATGGGACCAGGACGGTGAAACCAAAGAGGGGGTTTTCGTTCCGAGAAGGGACACATCCAATCGGATCAACACGCTATTAGGAGGACGAATTTTTCCAGGGAGGTGCAGCCACGCATCATTCAAGGTCAAGGAAGACAACGATCATTTCCGTGTCGTTTTGGACAGCGACGACGGCAATACACACATGCTTGTTGACGGGCATGTTGCCGAGCAAGTCCCCAGCACTTCTGTTTTCGCTTCCGTCAACGAGGCTTCAAGTTTCTTCGAAAAGGGATCGCTCGGATATTCAGTTACGCCTAAGCGTGGGCAGTTTGAAGGATTGCAACTTCACAGCTTTAATTGGCACGTACAACCGCTGGAGATCGAAAAAGTCGAATCGAGTTATTTTGAAGATGAGTCGAGGTTCCCTCGAGGTTCCATTGAGCTTGACTGTGCCCTGCTGATGAGAGGAATTCGGCATGAGTGGCACGCAAAACGAATCCTCTGTGACGGGCCTCACCGCTGACGAGTGGTGAATGACTATAGAGTTGGGTTTCGTTCGGATTGCGACCGCAAGCGCATCCATGACGCGAGGTCACTCAATCCAGACTCGCCGACTTCGTCCTCTCGACTTTCGACTCTTGGACAACTCGACGTTGGAAATGTCGCCAAGGTTCCTTGGGTTCATTCAACGGAAGCGCGTGACGAACTGCCTGTGGCGGATCTCAACCTTCTACATTCTCGCTGAAGGCGTGGTTCATGACAGGAACAATGGCATTTTCATCAGGAGCAAAAAAAGTCACACGTGAGCCAACCATGTCATTGGAACTCTTCGAAGGCTTGAATGAATGGCAGTTTTTCCAGCAAAAAGTTGTGCACCTTTGCCCGACGCTGCTAGCGTCGGACCGGCATGAGTACTGAAACACCGTCGCAGGGGACACTATGCTTTCTGTAACGCGAAGACATTCGAATCTACGCTCTTCCGATGATTTCGTGGTTCAACGATCCAAAAGCGAGTCTTCGAAGGGGCTTCTTGCAAGACACGCTGAAGTGCCGCACGCGGAATATGGCAACCGGTGGGATTGTTCGGATTCACCAACACGCAAAGATCGTATTGCTGTCGCAAACGTTCTGCGAGTTCATCCAAATCGACGGAAAATCCGTCGCTCGACCGGAGCATCAGGCGATCGACCTGACAAGCAACAACATGCTGAAAGACATGGGCGTACTCGCCATACGTCGGATCAAGCATCAGCACGCGTGCGCCGGGCTTCAGCCACCGCAAGATGGCGCGGAACAGGATATCTGATGAGCCGGCCGCTGGGACAAGGCAATCCTTGTGTACGCCTCGCGCGATCGCAATCTCGCAAATCAAACCTTGGCAATTTGTCGGAGGCGAAGTGCGAAGAATCCAGTCAAGATGTTCCTGCAAAGTTGCCATCAACGCTGGCGCAGGGGGAAACCAGGCGTCGAGAACATCGGCATTAATAATCGATTGACGTCGATCGAGATGGTCGAACCCGACCCCGACCGTCTCAAAGAACGCGCCACCATGAAAGCAAACAGCAGCCGAACAAGTATCACGACATCGTTCATCCGTGTTAGGCATTTGAACCGTCGGCGATGGGCACAGATAACTGAAACCGAGTCTCCAGTCGACTCGGGACTCCAGACGTTCCAGCAGCGACTTGAACTGCGTCGTGCGAGATTCGATATCCGCGACTCGAACAGACAGTAACTCGTACTCGACTTCGCCAGAGCGGAACTTGCGACCGTGTCGTTCGAATCCGATCTTTGAATAGATGTCGATCACTTCTCGTCTACCGATGGCGATCAACGATGTTGCGTGATTCTCGATGGCAAATCGCCGCACAGCGTGCATCAAGAAGGCCACAATGGGCTTGTTTCTGAGGTGTTCCACCACGGTCAGCAGCCGCACCTCAAACAGTCCCTCATCGACGGTAACCGGCCACTCTTCCCGACGCAGGTACTTGTCCAGCGAATATCGTCCGTGTCCCGGTGGAGTGATACTGACAAAACCGGCTAGCTCGTCTCCCTGATACACGACGATGTAATGATTGAATTCGTCGAGTGCGTCGGACAACTCGCCCATTGAATTGCGTTTATGCTGGCCAAGCTCAAGAGCATAAACATCGTACCGGATTCGGTAGATCCGTTGGCGATCCTCGGCTGTCGCCATCCTCACCTGAAGCGTCGGTGTCGACACGGCGCAGTCCCGCGACATCACTCCTGGCATGACAGATCTTTCAACAAGTTGGCAATTCAAACGAAGATGATCCGTGAATCAAAGTACCGAAAACAAACCGGTAGACATACCGTCCCTTCGTCAGACCAGAAAACAGCAACTCAGGACCGTTAGGCAAAGATTTATGAGATTTATGGGACATATCGGACGTATCAGTGAGGGTCGTCCCTTACTTGCTAATCCAGCGAATGAGGATCGGACCTGAAATTACGACCCAACAAAGTGCCGCAATGAGAAGTGCGATCCCGGTGGCGACGCTGCCGAAGTCTTTGGCGTGTTTTGATAGCGGATGACGTTCCAATGAAATGCGGTCAACGACGCTTTCGATGGCCGAGTTGAGGAACTCGACCAGAATTGCCTGCATCATGGTCACAATCAAGATCAGGCGTTCAAGAGCGCTCACGGGAAGCAAAAGCGAAATCGGTAACAGGACAAGGAGCGCTCCGCAAATTTGGCGAATGGCCATTTCTCGAGCCAAGCCATCACGAAACCCGGCATAGGAATTCTTGCACGCATTCACGAAGTGGCGAAAGCCGCTTGAACGTTTGACTTCGTCGCCGTTTTCACTCATGACTCAAATGATCCGTCATCGAATAACTTGTGGAACTGACGATTGGGATTGAACCTGAAATCGCTCTTCAGAAGTTATTTCTCACTAACAAGGGGTAGAACCGGTACCGAGGCTGATTCTGGCGATCCCATTGATGCATTGTCTAGCGCTCTCGTGAAAATCGATTGCCATTTCAAGTAATACATCGCGGTACACATCAACCCAAGAACGCCGCAAACCAGGAAGACTTGGTTCGATGGCATCCCTGTCCTTTTCACGATCAGAAACAGAAGATTGCCGACGATGATGGCAACGAAAGAGAGGCAAGTCCAAAGCCCTAGCACCCTGCCTCGCTGTTCTTCGGTCGACAGTGTCTGTGTCATGGTTTGCAGTGGGACCATGAAAAAGCCTGCCAGAAATCCCGTGACCGTCAGGCACGATGCCACAAGGTAGAAATTCAACGGGATCAGTCCGAGCACAAAGTACATCACGGTGGTCCCGATGGCCCCAATCGGAATCAGGCCTGGACGAACAGAGTGCCCTGAGATTCGTCCGGCGCAGAAATCACCGACACCGATGGCAACACCCAGTATGGCCATCAAGCCTGCGGTGTCGGTGGCACTGATCCCAAGCAGCTCTTTGTAGTCCGGTAGAATCAGAAGGGCGACTCCGCCCACGATGAAGTAAAAGCATGACCAGGCCAGAATCACATGTGACAACGCCGTTCCGGATATTTCACGCCAGGTATCGAGATAGGTACGGAACAGCAGTGGCCGGATTCTGAGCGTCGGATTTTGTGGTTTCAGCCGTGGAATTCCGAACGACGCAACCGATGCAGCAATCCCAACCGCGAGAACAGCAAGTCCGGGCAGCAAAAGCTGACGAGTCGCGTCGGGGAATTTTTTGGTGTCTGGAGCATAAGCGTCGTAGAGTGGCCCGCCAATGGCGCATCCCAGAATCACGGCCAGGTATGTAAACATATTGATCGTGCCGTTCGCTCGGCTCAGCAGTTTTGGATCGACAATTTCGGGCAGGATTCCATATTTCGCCGGACCAAAAAAAGCACTCTGGGTGGAAATCAAAATTAGCGACCCAAGCACCAGCCAGAGATTCGACATCCACAATCCAGCCAAAGCCATCAAGGCAATGACGATTTCCGATAATTTGACGATGACGCTGACATCCCGTTTGCTGTAGCGATCAGAAAACTGCCCCGCAAACCCCGAAAACAGGACGAACGGTCCTGCCAGGCAGAGCGATCCAACGGCCTGGGCCCCTTCTCCGAGTTGATCGGCCCAAATGCCTCCGGCAGCAACCCCAAAGACGACGACCTGCTTTAGAATATTATCGTTTGCCGCTCCAAGAGCCTGAGTGGCATTCAGGCACATGAATCCAAAGCGATTGGAACGAGTTTTATCCATGTTTAAGACCATATTAAAAAAGTTTTTCGGATCGGAGTGAATGAATTCCACGGAATCACACAAATTGACCCTGGAAGTGGTCCAGGAGCATGCAGGATTCACGTCTTTTGTGAAAGGCGAGGTGGGCGTCAAAACGTCACGCAGATTCTGAAAACAATAAAGTGGGTGCCACGGTTTTACTGTCTTCGGTAAGGCCGTGCTCTTCGGACGCCTTTTCGAAGCATGTAGACACTGCCTTGTCGAAGACTCCAAAACCGTGGATCCCGAATTTCAACCATAATTGTTGTTATACGGCACAACCGTTTGTCCCCAACCCGAGTTTCGCCGTTTTATCGGAGCAGCGTCGGGCTTAACGCGCTACAGGAAACCGGATTATTCCGTCGTGATATCCGTCATTAGCAATTTTGCGTCGCCTCTGGGTTTAAAGGGGCCCAGTTGGTTAACGCGTTTCTGCTCGCGAACTTCAATTTTCTGTTCCGGCCCGATATGCTCCGACTTCGCTCGTGAGCAGATCATTGATGGGGCCGTCGGAGGCCCTTGCCTGCCGCGTACATCATTATTCTTTGATTCAGCACTCTTGAGGAATAGACCATGGAAACCACCAACGGATCATTGAACCGCAAACTGCGTATGGCCCTGGTCGGCGGGGGGCAAGGTTCATTTATTGGCCGTGTTCATGCGACAGCAGCGGTTCTGGACAATCGTGCGGCGCTCGTTGCCGGGGCGTTGTCTTCCGATCCCGTTCGAGCCAAATCGTCGGCTCCGTCTTACGACATTGCGAACGATCGGGCCTATGGTTCCTACGAAGAATTGTGTCAAAAAGAGGCCGCTCTGCCTGCCGACAAGCGAATTGACTTTGTCACGGTAGCGACGCCGAATCATACACACTTCGCGGTGGCAAAAGCTGCTCTGCAGGCCGGATTCAACGTCATTTGCGACAAGCCGATGACCTTCGATCTGGCTCAGGCCGAAGAACTAGCATCGTTGGTTGAAAAATCAGGTGCAGTCTTCGCAGTAAGTCATAATTACACCGGATATCCGCTAGTCCGTCAGGCTCGAGAAATGATCCTCGGTGGTGAGTTGGGCGAGATCCAGGCGATTCGTTCGAATTACATCCAGGGTTGGTTGCGAACCCGATTAGAAAATTCGGACCAGAAGCAGGCTGCATGGCGAACAGACCCGACAAAATCGGGTGCAGCTGGATGTTTCGGAGACATTGGTACGCATGCCTACAATCTGGCTCGATACATGACGGGTTTGTTACCTGACAAGGTTTCTTGTCATTTGAAGGCGTTCGAGCCAGGCCGATTGCTGGATGATTATGGTCATGCCGTAATCCGTTTCGAAAACGGTGGCCTGGGGACTGTAACGGCAAGTCAAATTTCCCATGGTCGTGAGAATGACCTGTTCATCGAAGTTGACGGGACGAAAGGGGCATTGGCCTGGCGTCAGGAAAATCCGAATGAGATGATCGTTCGCCGCAACGGGCAACCTCATTCGATATATACTCGCGACCCAAATGCCGCGTTCATGAATGCCTCAGGAAAAGCCGCATGTCGGCTTCCAAGCGGTCATCCTGAAGCGTTTTTTGAAGCATTCGCCAACGTTTATCGCTTTGCCTATGACGACATGGTGAAACGAGCCGCCGGACAGTCGTTTGAACGACGTAACACCGTCTATCCAAACGTTTACGACGGGGTTGAAGGGATGTACTTCATCCAACAATGCGTCGCCAGCAGTGCTTTGGATGGGGCCTGGTTGCCACTCAAGCATCCTGCCGCCCGAAGATGAAATCGCAGATCATCAATCGTTGAAATGGTCGACTTCATTTTCGAACGAGCGAATCTGACGTCCGGCAAGAATCGCATTTTGTCAAACAGAAGTGTCACCGGCACTTCTGTTTGACTTTATTCACAACTCATTTTGGCAACAGAACAACAGCTCGCCTCAACCCAGACTGTGTTGACGGACGAAAACCCCGATTTTCCATAGCACCGCTTAGCCGTTGCCCAAAAAAGGGTGTGTCAGATGCTTTTTTTGGCTTCGGGGTCGATCAAGCAGATTTAGCCGATTACGATTCTTACACTTTCGAAGGGTGATCGTTTGCCATTCTGTCGCGCGTGACGTTTTTTAGCGTTCTTCCGAGACAATTTCAGAATGTCATGGCAGTTTCGTGTCCAGAATTCTGACTGAGCCGATTTCTACGATAACGAAAACCAAACTCGCAAGTGCCGATTCCTGACAAGTCGGAATTGTCTGATTTTCGTGAAAACGATATGAGACGCACTTACCCAGTGCTCGGTGATTTCAAGACTTCTTCGCAAGAAACTGCGGCAAGAATTACAGAGCGTTGGGTGGGAGAGCGATGGTGAGTGGCATGTTGATCTACGGGCCGTTAAGAACATCCCCTCGGTGGATCTGGCTCGCAGTCGTATGTTTGATCTTTGGAAACGGTTGCGCTACGGTCCCATACAGGTATAGTCGCTTTCATCCGCCAGAAGAGGACGCTCAAACCGAAGTTGTTTTCGATTACGGTAAGCCTCAGAAAACGCTGGACAACATCGCCTGGCTGACGGGAATCTGGTCACGTATCCTGTCACTGAATTCTCACGTGAATAATCACGATTTGACCGATGAGACACGAGCCAAACTGACAGCGTATCTGGAAGAAAACGATCTCGGCGACGTTCTTGTCCGTGTGAATCAATACGATCCCAGAGGGGAGTGGCGGCGGTTGCGAGAGAATCGTCGCGTGGCTGCAGGATGGCGATATTCTGCAGGATTGGTGAGTATGGCACATTACACACTGCTTCCTGGGCGCGTATTTGGTGGGGATACATATAATCCCTTCACAAACACTCTTTACATTAATTCGGATGTCTCAGCAGTCGTTCTACACGAGGCTGCTTACGCCAAGGATATTCATTCACAACCACTTCCTGGAACCTACGCGGTTTTCAACGAACTGCCAGTCATGTCACTTTGGCGACACACAAAAGGTGTCAATGACATTCTTGGTTACGCACGAACCAATGATGACTGGACGGTCGAACGCGAGACCTATCGAGTCGTCTATCCTCAGATGGGTGTTCACTCGATGGCGTTAACAGGAACTTTTTCCCCCTGGTGGGAAGGGATCTTGTTTACTGTTGCTGGTGCAACAGCCGGCCACGTCACGGGACAAGTTGCCATTTCAATCCGAAAAAAGGAGCGGGAGGCACAGCAAGAGGAGCTGGCATTAGAAGAATCTCCTGAATCGGAACAGCGACTTGAGACAAGCCCCGAATTGGGACCACCGCAGTCGAAAATTCAATTTACCGACCACAAAACTGAATCGGTCAACGAATCGGATTCGCCAAACGAAGACGCTTTACCGTCGCGTACAGTGCGTGAAAAACGCGAATAATTCGTCATCAAGAACGGAATCACAAATCATGTTTCAGTTCTTGCGGCTATTCCTGTTCGGAGCGTTCCTGACAATCACGAGTGGTTGTGCGGGTGGGCTTGGAAACTGGGCTCGACACGACAAACCTCGAAGATCCGAGGAGCTTTCTGCGCGTCCACAAGTGGAGCGGGGGACGCCCCGACCGGTAATTGATGGCATAGGATGGGTGGTCGGAATCCCTTCGAAGATCATTCTTTGGGACCGGCGGATCGACAACCATAAGATCTCACCAGAAACAGAAGCGGCCGTCACACGGTATGTCCACGACCTGGACCTGAACGATACCAAAATTCGGCTCAACCAATATGCTCCGATCGACGAATGGAGACGACTGACCGCCAATCGCACGGTCGGCTGGGGCTGGCGGTACACCTTGGGGGTCTTGACCTGGGCCGATGAAGCGGTCTTTCCAGGCCGGATCTTCGGAGGCGATCGTTATAACGCTTATACGAATACGATCTCGATTTACTCCGATGCACCAGCGGTTGCTGTCAAAGAAGGTAGTCGCGCCCGCGATATTCGATCGAGATCACTTCCCGGCACTTATGCTGCAGTGAACTCGTTACCGTTGGTTTCAATGTGGCATGAAACGGTATCAACGGGTTACGCAATGGAATACCTACAAGACGAACTGCCGGAATCTGAACGTGAAGGGTATTACCTGCTATACCCGTCTTATGGTGCTCATCTCGGTAGCAATCTGGCCTCGTTTACTCCGGTCCCCAATACGATCGGTGCGGCCATTTTTGCGGTCCCCGGCCACATTGTCGGAAGGTACGAGGGCAACCGAATGAACGATTCGCAATAAAAAAACACCGCCAGAAGGTGCGACACAACTTCTGGCGGTGAATTCTCTTGCGAGTACGTCATTTCCCGCAATCAAGGGGAATGTGGTGGTACTACGATCGTCGTGCTTGAGCTTGATTTGTTATTGGCAGTGATTGCAATTACCAGAGCCGCAATCGCAACGCCAGCCAGGACTACACCAGCGGTGCATAACCAAATTCCGGAACCGTCGTCACAGCAGCAGCCGTATTGACCGCGAGCGCCGTTTTCACCCAGAACCAACAGGCCCTGAGTTTTCGAGGCTGGTGGTGCCGATTGTTGAGACCAAAGGCGATAGGTCCCTTCGGTGGCGCCGCAGCTGACCTGGTAAACACCGGTTTTCAGATTTTGAACGGCGAAACGCCCTTCGCTATCGGTCACCGATTGACCAACTTCAGCCTTACCTTGTTTGAGCACAACTTTCGCACCCTTAACAGGAGCACCAGTGTGATCAACAGTTCGTCCATTGAACGCACCTGATTGTCCCAGGCTGACGTCAAGAACCGTGCTCTCTGCCAGGATTTTCACTGATGGACTGGCAGGAAGTTTTTGCTCAGCCAGGATTCGTGTTTGCGGAAACACCACTCCGACCATCGCGAGTGCGACCGCTGCACTCTTAATAAAGGCTAATCCTTTGCTCACGTCCGGCTCCTAAACATTGCATGAAAACTGTATGGTCTCCGTTCACATGAACGGCTCCAGGGCCACGCTCTAGGGAATTTGAGCCTTATCGAAAAAGCCCTTCATCATCTACATCGGAATTATAGAGCGTGCTTATGAAGCCAGAGACAAATTAGTCGTCAAAATCGTTAAGTGCGCCAAAAACAGTGACGCTTTAAACAAATTTCCGGCAGAAACTGCCGATCGAATGCTGCATGGCATGGAAAGTTTGCTGTACGATCGGGGTTACCAATCGCGTACAAGCTGGCGAACCGTACCCGATGCTCACGAGCGGTGAATCAGCCTACTTCGGCGTACTCGATACTGTTTAGTCGTTCGTCACTTTACTGACAAAGTCGCGAGTTGATCTAGAATTGTTGCGTATTCAGCGATACTTCGCCCGTTCCCATTCAGTTCAGCCGATTTCGTCAAGAGCGCTTGTTGCCAGGTGGTCCGACCATTCACCAGATCGGCATAGGTTCCGATATCGACTCGGCAGGTTGCCGAACGATCTGCGTGCATACCCGTCTCAACGGATATCAATTCTTCCCCGCGCACGACCAGTTGCCATTGGCCACCTCCATGTCCGACAATATCAAGTCCAAGCAGACGTTCATCCAAGTCATTCAACGTAATGCTACCCGCGAGATCGATCAGTGGTCTCAAATGGTTTTCCGCATCGAAGTCCGGATCATTCGGCTTCTTGCTGGGCGTGGGAAAACCACTTTCGATAGCGATTCGAGACAATTTTAACAGTAATTCGCGGTTAATATGTGGACACGGCAGGTGTGGCATCGCCAGTTCGGTGTTGGACGTATCGAATTCAGGGTCCATTTTCCAGTACGAGTTGTAAACACGAATATGCTCATAAAACAGCATTTCGGCTTCTGAGGCGTTTTCAGGACGTTCGCCTGCCCCACAAAACGAGGCACCGTAAAAACCTGTTGACTGCTCCAGAACGTCCCGAATCAAACGAACCGTCACCGGATGTTTCGGAGTAAGGTGATATGTTTTCCCATGCCATTTCGCATGAGTGATGACATGTGTCATCACGGCAGACACCCAGTCGACCGGTACGAGATGCTTGGTCTCGTCTCCAGCCAGCGTTAGCCGCGTCTTGTCGCCGCCAACCAAACCCGTTTCATTTGTGGGGAGTGAACGAACGATGGTATTCACGAGTTGCAATGCAGCGTAAAAGCCGTGGTACGTGGTTGTCAGACCGGTCGTTGAATCACCGATGATGATACCGGGGCGAAATACCGTCGGTTCGTCCAAAAACTCGGCTTCGCGTACGAGTGTCTCTGACTGTAACTTGCTGGATTCGTAATCATTCGAGAACTGTTGGCCGACATCCAGTTCGGTTTCGAGAACTTTTCCCTGTCTCAGTCCCGCCACGTAGGCCGTCGAAACATGGTGGAACTTGTGAATTCCTGCATTTCGACAAAAGTCAAGAACGTTTCGTGTTCCTTCGATATTCGATCGCCACGGCTCGCCGGTGTTACTGGTCGAATGAAACGTCAAACTTGCGGCGTTGTGAATGACCGCCGAACAGTATTCTGCAGCCCAGCGAAGATCTACGGCATCCAGACCGAGGTCCGGCTGAGAAATATCACCTTCCATGACGACCGGCCTTGACAGCGGTTTGCCGCATTCGACGTCCCACGCGCAGAGTGCCGATTCGATTCGCTGTCGAGCCGTCTGTTTGCGATTTGGCCGGACAACAACCGCAACTGGGATGTTGTGAAGCAAGAGATCGCGAAGCAAATAGTTGCCGAGCAGTCCGGTCGCCCCGGTCAACAAATGATAACTCATAGGAAGATGTTCCGCAGGGAAGATATCTGTCATGGAGGCGCGTGTGCGGGAACAAAATCGTTCCAAGGACAAATGCTAGTTTAACTCGCGTCACAATCCCTTTTCAATCGACTTCTGCCGAGTAAAACCGTTTGCAACATCATGTGGCAAAAAAAGTTTCGCCATTTGGACCATTGCGAAAATGAGGCACAATCGTTGCCCATCAAATACTCAGCGGCAGTTTTTGCCGATCGTAAGGCGTCTGAGGGATCATGTTTCAGTTTTTTGCAATCCGCCCAAAAATTCGCATCAAACGACGAAGACTCGCAAAACGTATCTGGGCTGAAAATCGTTAAAGCCTCTCCCCTTCCGCCGCATCATCACCATGATCTTTGTTGATTTTCAACGGCGGATCAGATGGTTCGCCCACGACTTTCCATGACGGAAGTTCAATCTTTTGGTCGAGAATCCATGCTGACAAGTCGACTTTAGCAGGGGAAATTAACGATTCCTCCTCAGATTCAATCCGCTCAACGGATGCTTGCCTGCGTATTTGGGCTAACCAGGCCGCAGAGCGCCGACCAAAAACACGTCCCAGGGCAAGTTCCGCATCTCGACGTTGGCGAGAGTCAAGATGTCGCCACAGCCGACGCGTGCTGTCCATCAGAGGTGGACTTGAAGGACTGTTTGACATTCCCTCGACTAATCGCCGCCAAGCCTCGGACAAATCATTTCTTCGTTCAGCGAACTGAGACCACAGTAGCCACGCTCCGGCGAGAGACGAGTCACATTTGACGGCGCGTTCTAAAATCTTTTCGGCACGCTGAGGACTTTTCTCGCACGTTGCTTGATACCAGTGGTACCGGCCAATCCAGTAGGGATGTACCACGAGCAGGAGAGCAGGCAAAAGCCAAACGTGGGCCAGGATGACGCTGATTCGAAGTAAAAAAACGCGTTGAAACGGCCCCCCTATCATAAATGCGATCAACGAGCCGTAACAGAATCCTGTCAAATGAGCGATGTTCGCGCAAGGGTACAGGTCAAAAGCGGTCGCCAAACACCCCAGTACAATCATTATCATACCAAACTCGGACGCTTCAGACGGAAATGACCTGGCCAATTCGTCATCAAACGGCCTTAACACATTAAGGGCCCCGAGCATAGCACAGATGGCCCCAGAAAAACCCAAAACGGCATTACCGAAACAAAGCTCAGACATGACCGGAATACACAACGCCGGAATGAGAAAGAGGGCCATGGCGAAGCTGCCCCATCGCTGCTCAAGACGGTGCCCAAGGTACCATGCCGCTGCAAGGTTCAATGCAAGATGAATGAAATTGGAATGATGAAAGGCTGTTATCGGTATCCGCCACCATTCTCCCGACCAGACATCGAATGGGCCATAAAGTTCGGAATCCGTCGAACGTCGAACACCGTCATGAATCGCTGGGAGGTGCAGGGAACAGATTGGCCCCCAACCGCGCTGGGCCTCGCTAAAGGGCTCATGATCTGCGAATGACTGAAACACGCACCCGAAATAAACCGCCAAGCAAATAATGAGCGACTCGGCGGTCACAGGTGCGAGACGAATCCAGCGCAAGGCCATACTCCATGAACGTTGAGTGACAATGAACCGATTGTAAGACGGCTCACGTACTGACTTCAACAATCGAAGCTGCGGCCTGGCCAATCCGAGTGACGTTGATACTGAGAACAACTCGATTAGTCGTTGCCAGCGGCTGTCCGGCGACGATGTTTAAGGGGCATGCTGGATCGGGCGTGTCGTAGTTCAACGTATAGGGAATCACACCATGGGAAAGAGCGATCACGGATGCAGCCAATTCCAGCAACCCAGATCCCGCACCGGAATTTCCAAGGAAACTTTTGGCAGCTGTTACGGGGATGCGACGGCCTAAGTCGTCTCCGAAAACGTCCAGAATCGCTTGTGATTCTGCGATATCAACATCGACAGTCCCCAAGCCATGCGCATTGATATGTCCAATCTGGTCAACCTGCAACCCGGCGCTGCGTAATGCACCACGCATCGCATTGGCCAGTGCCAGGCGATAATTGGCCCGCTGGTCCGAACCAGTCACGCATGATGAACCCGTCCCCAGAACCCGTCCCCAGATCTTTGCGCCGCGATTCTTGGCATGCTCATAATCTTCTAGAATAAATGAACAAGAACCCTCGCCGACGACTCGACCGGATCGATTGAGATCAAATGGACGCGCTCGCTGATCAGGTGCTTCTGGCGTTCGTGCCAAGTCGTCCCATAACGCCTGATGCAAGGTCTTGATTGGGTGCAGAGTGGTTCCTGTCACCCCGACGATCATCATATCTGCCGAACCACGAAGGATGATACGCATCGCCTCGCCAATCACGGTATTGCCCGACGCATCATCCAGCGTCAACGAATTACTCGGCCCGCGGGCATCGGCCGAGATACTGATGTGACAGGCCGGCATATTCGGAAGATATCTTAATAGCCACAGTGGTTCGAGCTTTGTCAGCCCCATTTGGCCCCACTGCGACGGCTGAAAGCGAGTTGTCCCTTCTTCGCAGCACGCGACACAACCTTCCAGCAAAACTTCTGGAGGGCTGAGCATTAAATTCGCACCGAATTCGACCCCCAGACGTTCGTGATCGATCTTGCTGAGATCAATCGCCGAATCCTGCAAAGCCAAGAGTGCGGAGGCAACGCCGAGTTGAATTTCCCGACACATTGCCTTGAGATTCTTGCGTTGCTCTTTCAGGTAGACTTTGCGAGCCGACTCATCAGTGAAATCGAGAACTTCAGCTCCAACCCCGTCGGGAGCTGCAAATCCAGGAAACAGTTCACCGTGCCTTACGCCGGAACGGCCCGCAGAAAGGCTATCCCAAAACGCATCAACGCCGATACCGATCGGGCTGACAATCCCAACGCCGGTGATAACAACTTGCCGAGTCTCTGAGGATCTGGTCACGATTTGGTGCTCATTGGCGGCCAGGTCTCTGCGTCAACGGGTCGCATATGTCGAACCAAACGCCTTGCGATAACGCAGAAACCAATCAAAACTTACGTTAAAACTTCCGTCAGTTCACTCGCCCAACAACCAAACAGGCGTTGTGACCACCGAACCCGAAACTGTTCGACATCACCCGATTGATGCGAACTTCACGCGATTTATTAGGAACATAATCCAGATCGCAATCAGGATCTGGATTCTCAAGATTGATCGTCGGTGGAATAATCTGGTGCAAAAGGGACAACACAGCAACGACGAATTCGACGCCACCGGAAGCCCCCAGCAAGTGACCCAATTGACTTTTTGTACTTGAGACACAAACTCGTTTGGCCTCGGCTTCAAATACTCGTTTTATGGCATTTGTTTCTGCTTTGTCACCCAGCGGAGTGCTCGTCCCGTGGGCGTTGATATAGTCGATCTGTGCCACAGCAAGCTTGGCATCTTTCAGAGATAAACTCATCGCTCGAGCGGCCCCTGCCCCCTCGGGATCTGGTGCCGTCATATGAGAACCATCTGACGACATACCGTAGCCAAGGACTTCTCCAAAAATTTGGGCACCGCGTTTTTTTGCGTGCTCAAATTCTTCGAGCACAACCACACCAGCACCCTCTGCCAGTACAAAACCATCTCGATCTCGATCGAAAGGTCGACTTGCTGACTCAGGACAGTCGTTTCGCGTCGATAAGGCGCCCATTCGCGCAAAGCCCGACAAACCCATTGGGGTGATTGCAGCTTCACTTCCCCCTGCGACCAGAATGTCCGCGACATCATGTTGGATCAGGCGGAACGCATCGCCGATTGCATTGCTTGCCGAAGCACATGCCGTTGCGACAGCGCTGCTCGGACCCTTTAGACCAAACTGCACCGAAATGTTTCCACTCGCTGCGTTCACCATCAGTTTTGGAATCATGAACGGTGAGACCCGCGACGGACCGCGATCGAACAGCTTCGCATGTTGTTCTTCGATCTCGTTCAATCCACCAATACCACTTCCAATAATGACGCCGCAACGGTATGGATCATCAACCGCCTTGAAATCAATACCGGATTGCTGGATTGCTTTCTGGGCTGCCGCAAGCGCAAACTGACTGAAACGATCCAGTCGTTTCGCTTCCTTCGAGTCAAAATGTTCCTCAGGACGAAAGTCTTTGACTTCGCCTCCAAAGTTCACTTTAAAGTCAGAGCAATCAAATCGCCCTAGTCGGCCGACACCACTTTTACCTGCGCACAGGCGATCCCAGAAATCATTGATTTCTGAGCCAAGAGCAGTGATGACCGACATCCCTGTCACTACCACGCGTTTGGACATCCGTCACTGTTTCTCCGTGATGTACTTGACTGCGTCACCTACAGTCTTGATTTTCGATTGATCAGCTTCGGGTATTTGCACCCCAAACTCGTCTTCAAACTCCATGACTAATTCCACCAGATCGAGCGAATCTGCTTTTAAGTCCGCAACAAAGTCGCTTCCAGCCTTAATATCTTCTTTGGCAACATTCAGTTGCTCACTGACAATTCCAATAACTTTTTCTTCAATCGACGCCACGCCAAACTCCTTCGGAGCCGAATCCTTAAAACTAGTACTGATCATCACGGCATTCGTGATGGAAATTTCAGTGTCAATCAGTCGATGAATACAGACCTCGTAACCGGTTCCGCGAGGGTATACAGGGTTTTGAGAGTCGTGTAAACGGCAATGAAAATATCGACGTTCCAAACCATTGCCGTCAGCAGAAAAAACACAGCCTGGAAAGCAAGAATTCATCACACCCAGACATGGCTTTTCAGCCCGTTCCAACAAAAAACACCAGTCAATCATCGTTGACTGACTGGCAATCCACCTTTCGATCAATTCGTTTTAGTAGCGATTTTAACACCTTGCCAGGACCAATTTCATAAAATTGATCGCAACCTTCGGCCAATAACTTTCGGACACAATCTTCCCACAATACTGGCTGAGTCACCTGGCTTACCAGAATTTGTCGCAAATCATTTGCGTCCGAATGAGTGTTTGCATCAACATTTGATACGACAGGAATACGGCCCATGCGAATCTGAACTTTTTGCAGAATTTCTTCGAGCTGACCGCATGCGGAACCCATGAGTGGCGTGTGAAAGGCACCGGCAACTGCCAGCGTCCTGGCACTCCCGCCAAGTTTTTCAATAAGCTCTGCTGCTCGAACACACGCAGGCTTTTCCCCTGACAACACGGTGTTTCCAGGGCAAAGATAATTCGCTATCCAGATTCGACCTGCTGCAGCGGCTTCGTTTTGCACCTCGGCAACCTGTTCTCGATTCAGCAATAAGGCGCTAATCATTCCCGAGGGATTTGCGTCGGCAGCCTGCTGCATTGCCTCGCCGCGCCGCTGCACGACTCGCAAACCATCCTCGAACGACATGACTCCCGCGAAAACGAGGGCCGTATACTCACCAAGACTCAAACCCGCAGCCATTGCACAGCTGTCGACAACTTCGGGATGCTCGGCCCGCAGCATTTCCAACGACGCAAGACTGCTCACAAACAACGCGGGCTGACTGATGATCGTCGTATCGAGTCGTTCGGCTGGGCCGTCAAAACAAATCGAGGCAAGATCGAATCCCAGGATTTCGCGAGCCTGGTCGAACAACGCTTTTGCAGCGGGAAAACGTTCAGAAATGGATTTTCCCATTCCGACATGCTGAGCACCCTGCCCCGGAAATAGAAATGCAATCTTTCCCACGTACCGTTCCCAACTTTTCTCACCGATTGAAAAACCAGCTCATTCAAACCATGAGGTTCACTTCGGCTTTTTATTGATCCGCCTGACTGCCTGACGTCCAGACCCCAACTCCAAACGGAGCGACTCATTAACCCGCAGCGTTGGCTGCCAGCAAAAGCTCGTCAACGATCTGCTCATTGATGCGTCGATTTTTCAGTGTTGTCGCAACACGCAGTGCATTGAATATTGATCGAGAATTGCTTGAACCGTGACAGATAATGGCAACCCCATCGACACCGATCAACGGCGCACCACCCGCCTCGTGATATTCAAATTTCTTCCCCAGATTATGAAAAGCGTCAATCGCCTGAGGCTTTTCTTTATCAAGGACACTCAGAACTTCGGCAGAGACAGACTTCATCAACATGTCGACCATCCCTTCGGCCGCCTTCAAAAGCACGTTACCGACAAAGCCTTCGCAGATAACAACATCAGCACCGCCGGTATACAGATCCCGACCTTCGACGTTACCGATAAAACGATCTCGAAAGGGACTATTAGCGAAAAGCGATAACGACTCGCGCAAGTCATCGGTCCCCTTGCCGTCCTCACTGCCAATATTCATGATACCAACGGTTGGCCGTTCGATCCCGAGCATTTCACGGGCGTAAATCGAGCCCATGGTCCCGTATTGAACCAAGTGTTCTGGACGAGCACCGGGATTTGCCCCAACATCCATCAGAACCGTCTTTCCCTTGGTGGTTGGCAAAGCGACCGCAATCCCCGGCCTCTTAACACCTTTAAGAAAAAGGCGCGTGCGCAAACCTGCCGCAACAACGGCACCAGTGTGACCAGCGCTGACCACGGCGTCCACCTGTTGAGTTGCCATCAACTGCCAGCAAACGACGATCGAGCAATTTGGCTTTCTGCGCAACGCTTCAACCGGCTTTTCGCTCATCTCAACCCAACCATCGGCTGGCTTAAGAACTAAACGATCGACGCCAAACCCAGAACGCGAAACCAACGGCTCTAGCAACGACGCATCGCCAACGAGAGTCACCTGCAGTTCCGGATTCTCTTTGAGGGCCGCAATCGCTCCGTCAAAATTAGGCTGGATACCAAAATCCCCGCCCATTGCGTCCAGTGCAATCCGCATAGAGGACTATTCCTCGATTTCGACGAGTGTCCGCCCCATGTAATCGCCGCACGTCGGGCAGACGACGTGCGAAGGAATCTTTGTCTGACATTTCGGACAATTGTGAAGCTGAACTGGCGTTAACGCGTCGTGACTTCGACGACGGCGTGAACGACCTTTGGACTGACGACGCTTAGGTGCGGCCATGTTGAGTTGTTCCCAACCTATCGAGGCAATGGATGAACGAGAAAACAGCCCAGATTGCCAAAAAATTTGGCGGGACTGTCCCCCGAGTGAAGCATGACATACTACTTGAACAGGAAATGACGGTCAAGGAACCTGCTTTAGAGCAATTCCTGGATGACTGAACCTGGCTCCAAAGCCGAAGTCGGCCGACCACTGTGATTAAGGAAGCTGATTTGCGGATCAACCCCAAGCACGTGGAACATTGTGTGATGGATATCAGCAGGAGTGACAGGACGATCTTGAGGAACTTCACCTAACCTGTTTGTAGAGCCAACAATACGTCCCCCTTTCACGCCACCACCACCCATCAGACAGAACATCGCGTTCCCCCAATGATCACGACCAGGCGTCCCCATACTGAGCGGCGGACCGCCGTTGCCTCCGTTATTCATTCGAGGCGTTCGACTGAACTCGCCACAGAGCACCACTAACACGTCGTCGAGCATCCCGCGCTGCGATAAGTCTTCAAACAGCGACGAAACGGCGGCATCTACGATCGGAAGATACCGTTCCATCCCGGATTTCAAGTCCCAGTGATGATCCCAGCCCCCGAAATGAACTGTGACAAACGTCGTCCCCGCTTCCACCAAGCGCCGAGCCAATAACGTGCTTTGCCCCCAACTGTGGCGGCCGTAACGATCACGAATCCGGGGATCCTCTAACCCCAAATCGAACGCGGCTCGGGCAGCCTGACCTGTTACCAAGTCCAACGCCTGACGATCGAATCGATCCATCGAGTCGAGCATTCCTTTTGTCTCGACATCGCGCCGCAGCCGGTCAACATGTTTTGCAAGTGCCGCGCGGTCATCCAACCGATCAACCGTCATGCCTGAAGCCATTTGAATGTTCTGAACTTTAAACCCAGCTGAGTTCGGATCACCTTCCGTTTCAAACGGGTTGTGCGAAGCCCCAATATAATTTGCACCAAAATACCCCGGTCGTAGCCCGATACTCATTCCATAAGGGACTGCGACGTACGGTGGCATCCCCGGTTGCCGAGCACCGGTCATTTTTGTGGCGATTGACCCGACAAACGGTGATTTCCCCTGTGTGGCAGCACCGCTGACTCCGCCCCGCCCCGTTAACATAAAGTGGCCACCCGTAAAGTGGTCCCCTGAGCCGTGATGGAGAGAACGAACGATCGAGAATTTATCGGCACACTTCGCCTGTAACGGAAAAAGTTCGCCGATCTCAAACCCATCGACGTTCGTTCTGATCGGATTCCAGATCCCGCGATACTCGGCCGGTGCCTGAGGTTTCAGGTCGTACAAATCGAGATGACTTGGACCGCCATCCAGCCAAAGCAAAATGACACTCGTCTTTTTGCTCGAATGCCCCCATTCAACAGAGGCCTCTTTGGCTCGCAAAATCTGCGGAATCCCCGCCGATGCCATCCCCGCCACACCGAGTTGAACAAAACTTCGACGAGACATCCCATCGCAATAACGGCGGGTCGATCCAACATCGATTCGAAACATGGGCGGGCCTTTCGGGTCAGGCAGGAAATTCCGGCAGGTGACCGACGCATCGGCCACTGTTGATATTAATCGACTGCTGCTTGATTGGTCAAACACGATTTGCAATCACTGGGCCGTTTTTTCCGAAGGGAAAGTTTCGGTTTCGGTCGTTCGCGGCGAATGAAGAATGGGACTGTTGAGACGCATGGGACGAAATGGGACCCATGAAATGAATTTGCCCATCAAGCGTCACTCGTCCCATATGTCGCATAAGTCCCATCAGCCCCATCCTTTCTGCCTGTTCAGCCACCTCTTTTTTTCGAAAATGCCCCCTAAAACTTCTACCCAGCGCCAACACACAAACCGGCCATGCGGATTATACCGGATGACAATATCCGATTTGAAGAAAACCGATCAACCGCGTCGCCAACGTCAAAGCAACGATCAGAATTAGGCCGAATATATTTAAGGCGCAGATTCTGCCGAAACGCGTGGTATGCGGTATGCCTCTACCAACACCATGCGAGTGGGATCAAGCATGTGACCCTCGCCGAACCTCGTGATTTCGGCATGGATCGTTGCCGCCTTGGCCTGTCTAAATTCGTATTCTCAGGCCAAAAATCCTGCTGAATTTATTTTCCAACTCGCATTGATAGAGGCTTTATCGAATGTCGAAGAGATCGCCTGCTTATGCAGCTATGCTGCTCACAGTCGTGGCTGGAATCACGATTTTTGCGGAAGATCAGGGGCGAGATCCGATTGAAATCAACGCCCGCAAGATTGTCACGGAAGCGGATCTCAATCCGATAGCGATCCCAAAACAACCAAATCGTGAGTCAAAAGGACTCCGTACGCGGGTCCTCTTTATTACCAAAGAAGGCTGTGAGCGTTGCCAGAGTGAATTGAGTCGCCTGCGCGCACCGGGGGGCGACTTCGAAAAACTTCAGTCAACAGGCTGGAGGATCGGCGTTGGCCCGAACAACCACATTCAGATCATTGACTACGCAGATATTCCTGAATTAATGAAGTTATTGAAAGTGACAGAATTTCCGACCGTCGCCTGCATTGTCGATGGCGAAATTGTTCGTTCTTTCAAGGACGGTTGCACGACTCCTCTCGACGTATGGACATTCGGATGGCTGATAAAAGGGGAAAATGAACGCCCAAAAACGGCCATTTCTGAAGCGGCACGAGTAGAATCAACGGGAAATTACCGACTGCGAGGCAATCACTGGACCGTGGAAGGTGATCCAAACCCCAGCAAGGAAGTCGTCTTAAAACACCTGCGTGGCATCCACGGAAATTCGTCTTTGGCCTACGGGACTATCGAAAACTGGTCAACGGAAGAACTTCGCTCCCTTCACGACGATATTCACGAACGAGAAGGAGGTGGTGTTGCCGCGACGTACGGCGGGCCAACATACGCTCAACCCGCCAACCGAAGCCTGGATGCGTTTAGCGGGGCTCGCAAAGTCACCGGTCGATGAGGAACCTTGTTGACGATCTTCGTGATGCGTGACTCCCCACGCTCCGTCACACGCCAACAAATCTGATCGAAAAGTTCGAGCGAGTTCGCGCGACTTCGACCATTCCCTGTAATTCATAGGGTTTTGGCAATCATTTCTACGTTTTTTGGGGTGTTCGAGTTCGACCAAGTTCGACCAAGTTCGATCGAGTTCGATCGAGTTCGATCGAGTTCGATCGAGTTCGACGCAGTTCGATCAAGTTCGAATCCCATCATTGCTCCTTGGTGAGCCTGGCGGTGTCCCTTCCTGAACTGTCTACTCAAGACTTTCTCAGAACGACTCTCTCGCCGTTTCGGCGCCCTCCTCAAGACAAACAACGAAACCGCACGGACAAGCCCGCTGCTGTTGACGGCTGCAGGAGCGTTCCGTATTCAATTCGTTCCAATTTTTCAAAGATCAAGTTCGTCGTCAGTTCTTATTTTTTTGCGAAATCCAGGTAAGTCCGGGATGCTAATCCTGAGACTCATTAGACGGATTCTTCATTCCCGCCAAGACAAGAACACAACACGCGCCATATTATTTACAAAATATCTTTAAATATTGTCAATAGACAATACGCGAAATTCGTCGTAATGTTTGGAAGGTGCTCATGAAATGTGTGGTTTTGTGATCATTTGAGCCTTTGGCCCCTACGTATCCATTAACCGGATGTACTTTGGCGGAACATGATCTGTCAGCCAGACTCCGTTCTCAGAGAGCCGGAACTTGTAGCCGTCTGATGCCATCGCCCCCGAATCGACAACCAGGATCACCGGTTTCCCGCGTCGCTCACCGACTTTGGCCGCCGTCAAGACGTCCTTCGACAAATGTACGTCGTGACGGTCCATTTTCTTCAATCCCTCGACCAGAATCGCGTCGAGAAACTTGCTGACAGTGCCGTGAAAAAGTTGAGGCGGCGGTTCCGCTTCAGCAAGCTGCAAATCAACAGAAGTCGAATGCCCTTGGTTCGCGCGGATTTTTGTTGCTGTTTCATCGAGAGCAAATCGTTTCTTGTCATTTTCAGCGACGACTTGAAGAAGTTCTTCATTGGTGATTGTGAATCCGTGTTTCCCGGCACTTTCCAACAAGTCAGCGATCAACACCCAGCCACCCGGTTCCAAATTCAAACCAAGTGCCTCTGGTTCATGCCGAAGATACTTGCTCATGAATTTGCTGATCGTGACGATCCGTTTACTCATGTTGCTCTCAAATCAAAAAGAAGCCTGAAATCACGCAATCAAACTGGACAGGCTGTTGGTACTCGGCATGATTTCCGATTTTTATTGCAGTCCATTTGATCAAATAAAGTCAATTCTATCACCGACGTGCCGACGTTCTGAAATGCTGGCTGAGCAATTCCATATTCATTCGGTTCGCTTTCCAGGCGACGTCAAGTAGATCTCCGACAACGGGAACGACTCCAACACCCACGTCAACCGCAACGTTCCAGATCATCCGAGCAATCAACCAGCGAGGCGCCCCAAGCCGTCGTGCTTCGCGTATCAGCCAGATGGAAATCCCGCCGCAGATAAGATCGCCAATTCCAGGTAGCAGACCGATGATCGCATCCAGACCAAACTCGATATCTGTTCCGGGAACGCGAAACTGACCGTCGAGCAACTCGGCGATGCTCCGTAATTGTTCAATTTTTCGATGCTTTTCAGGATCGATAATCAGCTCAGGTTCTATCGGCCCTTCTTTAATCACTTTGCCCACTCCAAAACTGACTTATGAACATCGAATAATTTGAGGGAACTCCGGGGACATCGCATTTTCATGCGGTCCGGGGCATGCCGTTGCACAGTCCCCGTTTCTCGAACGCGTTGTGCGAGGGTCTCCTGACGCGTAGTGCGAGGGTCTCCCCACCCCGCACGAGCGACCGACCGAAGGTCTCTTCTTCGCCTTATTTGCTTGTGAACGTGATTTGCGACACCACGGATCATGTTTTCCCTTTTGAAAATCTGCAATGATTACGTAAGGAAGGCGGCTTGCTGGAAAAAAACGCGTAGAAATAAAGAGAAGACCTTCGGTCGGTCGCTCGTGCAGGGTCGGGAGACCCTCGCACAACGGAGACCCGCGCACAACGAGCCGAAGCAATAACATTCTCGAGGGATTCGAACCGTGACAAACCAGCCACCTGTTCTCTCCGCCGAAGAAGTCTGGCGCCGATATGACAGGATGGAGGCGCGATTGACCGCTCCCTTGAGCGAACGGATGCTGGACCTCGCTGGAATCGCGACCGGAATGCGTGTGCTCGATCTCGCAACCGGGCGTGGTGAGCCTGCCATTCGCGCCGCCCACCGCGTGGGAAAAACCGGCTCGGTCTTTGGAGTGGATCTTTCTGAGAGCATGCTCCAGATGGCTCGCGAGCGGGAAACACTTGAAGGGATTTCGAACCTTAAACTTCGCGCGATGAACGTTGAATTGCTCGACGGAATCCCGATTGGGCATTTCCACGCGGCTCTCATGCGTTGGGGATTGATGTACCTCGATTCACCGGTTGCGGCTCTCTCCGCCGTTCGTCGCACGCTGTTACCGGGTGGTGTATTTGTAGCGGCAGTTTGGGGGGAGCCAGAACGCGTTCAGTACTTCACTCTGCCAAGACTCGTACTCGGCAGAATGGCGTCGCTGCCACCAATCGACATGGAGCGTCCAGGGACATTTCGTTACTCAGACGTCCGTCACCTGCAGCACGATTTTGCGACCGCTGGTTTTGCCATTCGGCAAATCGAGGAGATGGAGGTCGACGTCATGGAAGCCGATTCCGCAGACAAACTGATTGAATGGACTCGCATCTTTGGTCTATCGCGGCTACTCAAAGACCTTCCCGAAGAGATTCAGCAGGCATGGGAAGCGCAAATGCTCATCGAAGCCGAAGGGCTTCGCAGAAATGGCGTGATTCGCTTAAACGGGATGACTCGAATTGTCGTGGCATCAACCGCAGGCTACCCGTAAAATGAATCTGCGGTTTTGCCGAAACTGAGAGCCCTCATTCACCCGAAAATGCGATATTCTACCCGATGTGATGTTGATCCGCTTCAAGAGTTGGAAACGGCAATTGAAAAGGGAACCACTTCGGCAGCCGAAAAGGGAACCAGTCGGCAATCGAAAAGGGAACCACCTGATGCAAAATACTCTGCTGGTTGGTTGACTGAAGATTTATTTCTTCAATCAACTCGCCAGGAGGGTTCAACAGGTGCTTCCAATGGACGATATCGTGAAGCCGATTCAAGATGCGCTCGTGGGAGTGGTATTCGCGGACGATTCACTGATTGCGGATGTGGAAAGTCACCGCCGATTCCTTAACTCGACATTCGACGTGACTCGACTCCCTCCGCTCGTGCTGGCGGGAATCGCCGCACAGGAAGGGTGCGTTTACGTGAAAATCAGTCGCTCGCGACCCTTGGGTGAATATCTATGACAACTATCCCGAAAACCGAAAAAGACCACGTTGATGAGCTCGCGGAACAGTATCGGCGAGAAGGCTACAACGTGATCGTACACCCAAGTGCAAATGACTTGCCTTTCGAACTTGGTCGCTATCAACCTGACCTCCTTGTGCAAAAAGAACAAGGCGGATTTGTCATTGCGGTAAGATCCAGAGCAGGCCGTCTTTCTGTGGACCAACTGAGTTCGGTGGCGGATGAAGTGAAGAAGCACCCTGGATGGCGATTCCTGTTGGTGACGGGTCAAGATGTCGCGTCTGCGGAGTTGCCTGGAAAGAATGATGAGTCCGTTTCATGGGACGGCATATCAAACCGGATTAATCAGGCAAGGCGGTTGGAAGATAACGGTGACAGCGAGGCCGCGTTTCTTATCCTCTGGATTTCCCTCGAACAGCTTCTGCGTCTCCACGCAAGGCAAGTCGCAATTCCCGTCGATCGCCTTTCGCCTTCGATCATGATTCGCCAGTTGTACTCTCTGGGCGAACTCAGCATCGAACAGTTCGACGTCGCGTTGGAATGTCAAAACGCACGAAATCGTCTCGTTCACGGCTTCCCGGCCGGCGACCTGCCCAAATCGACTCATCAACTCGCAACGTTGGTAAGCGAACTTTTTATAGAGTGGTCTGGCTCCAAGGCTTCTACCTGATTCGGCGAACACGACGCCAAGGAAATTCAATAATCGGAACAGCTATCGATTGGCCTGCCGAGATCGCAACTGGAGACGGAGTTGTGAACACAGGTTTTGAAGTTGAAGCTCGTCATAATTCGACAAATCTTCGCGGCCCGGCTCTGTCATTTCGAGAAGCTCTTGAAGTATGACGATCTGGCCGATCAGTTCGCCCCTCAAAGCTCCCTTCAATTCTCCCTCCTTCAGGCCTTCCTCTCGACCTTCCTGACGGCCTTCCTGACGGCCTTCCCTCAGCGCCTCGGCACGAGTGCTTTCAATTCTCCAATCTTCATCCAATTTGTATTTCAGTCGCGAAATGTAATCGCTCATTTGGTCGGGGTTGTCTTTGATCATTTCCAAAACTCCTGCCGCTTCCGCGAATTCCGGTTCGGGAAACAGTTCCCTAATCTCAGCCACCGTCAGGTTTTCTGCGTTCAACAAAAAATATGCCCATCGTTCCGCAGCCGTCGCCGATTTTAGATTCTCGCGTGTCATTGTCAGCTTCGTCAATTCCAACACATGAATCTGCAAATCATCAGTAAAAACCCGACCGAATTCATCTCGAAGCCGAAAATCCGTATGCAGGCTTTCGCAGCTTTTCAGCAACGGTTTGTCCAACACACAAATCACGATGGCCGGCCGGAGTTCTTGATACTGATCTCCTTGCCGCATCTGTTCAACATAGAGTCGAGCGTCGTAGAACGCGAGTCGCTGACGTAATCCAGGGGGAATTGACGTTTGCATTTCAATGTTGAATTTCCGCCCTCGTTCATCTGTGGCCAGGATGTCGAGAACAACCCACTTATCGCCCTCAAACGTGGGGCCAACATACGGGTTCTCAATTTCGATGCTCGCGATCTTTGCTTTTTCGCCGAGAATCGCATTTAAGAAATGGATCGTCACCCGCTCGTGCCCTGGACTGGCCAGCATCATCTTAAACGCAAAATCGACGAGCGGACTAATTCCAATTGGCATGTTTTCAATTCCTCGAACGAGCAATCATTGCGACAGGCTCCGTACTGCGACTTGCAGAGAATGACAGTATACAGGGCTAAAATGTGAACACCGAGTTGGGGCGACAACACAGGACGGAGATGCAGACTCAATTTTAATGATGTCGCTTGCGTTCAATCTCTTCAAAGATCCGTGAGAACTCCGGAAGCCTGCACGTGAATGCAATCCTCTTCGGAGCATTCCATTGGCTCTGAAGTGCAATCACCCAGTATTTGACCTGAGTTCCATCTTGCTGGACGGCAAAGATCGGTCCGCCGCTCATGCCCGAAATATCCGACAGAGAATTGTCGGGAATTTTGAATGAAGTCCAAGGAATCTCTGGGACAATGGTCGGTTCCGCGTCAATCGGATTAATGCGGAACGTTTTCGTAACGATGTCCACGACGGGCTGCCCGTTGATCTCACTGACAAATGACCCTTCGTTAGTCGCGCCGGCAATGAAGTAGCTAGGGATTTCATTCGATGGCTTCGCCATCCATTTGTCCTCCGTCAGCGGAATGCGATTGCTCTGTTTGAACGCGAGGACTTCAAGGTAATTCAGTCGCATTAGACCCAAGTCGATCCCCATTGCATCGTCGTCGATGAATTCGACGTCGCGGTCGTCGATGTTGAATTGAAGGACGGGATGGGGTTTTGAATTTGGAGCGATACTGTCCAAGAAAAACGGAAGGTCACATTCAATATCTTTTCTTTGGCGAAGCTTTTGAAGATCTTTAAGACAATGGCCTGCTGTGGCGAAGTACCAATTGTCACCGTTGCAGAGAATAAATCCCGAACACAAAAAGTTGTGCCACAAGCTCTTGGCAGCGCCATGTTCCGCAACCAGCCTGTGAACGCACACAACAGCTACGAGATGATGACTAAACAGGTTATGCAGGTACGTTATGGCCTGTTCCGCACTTGTGATCATTTCACCCGACTCCAGTCATAAAATGTCAATAATTTCAAGCGTAAATGAGGCAAGTTCTCGGAACAACGTCGGCGACGACGCTTTTCAATGGGCAAGTTGCGCGACGGAGGAACACGCCGCTTCCGTGAATACTGGCGAAATCCTGCGATACCGGCGAGTATGACACGCTGAATATCCCCGCGTTACGAATAATCTCTCGCAAAATAGCAGAACGTATCGTTTATCCAGATCTCGAAAGCGGCACTTTCCACAAGGTTGAGCCAGATGAGTTACGTCCCAGATTGTTCATTAATTCCAGCAACAACCCTCATTGAAGTCCATACCGCTAAAGATATGCTTGCACATTTGTTCTTGGAACAGCCCGAAAGTCGTTTCTTGAATGACTCGTTCGATTCTATTTTGTATCGTGGCGTTAGCGATGCCCGCCATCAATTGATTCCGAGTTCGCTCCGGCCAGATGATGAGTCGCATGCACGCTTCAAGATGATTTCTCTATGCCGGGACGTAACGCTCAATCATCCTGCGATTCAGCACGTTGCTGAGTGGGACGTCATCCGCCGATATTATTTGTTCGCAAATCGAAATGCCTTGCCGCTTCCAAAATTACCGGACGAATTACATCGCCATATCATCGGTGACCCTTCGCTTCCCGACGGAGACCGCAAAGGTCCCGATCTAAGACAATGGCCGCCGACGTCGCTTGAAATGTTGATGGGGATTGCCCAGCATTACGGACTTCCCACACGGCTGCTCGATTGGACAGCTGATCCATTGGTGGCAATGTATTTTGCCGCCGACGGCGGTATCCGTCAACTGGAACGGGACGGATCAAGCCGTGCATCGCACATTGCTATTTGGTCCACAACATTCCAACATCTTGATTTTTGCAAAGGATTAAGCGTTGCCGGTACGGGGCCCTACGTTATACATCCGCCACGTTCAGACAACCCAAACCTTGCTGCACAAAAAGGTTTTTTCACCTTGTGCCGTCAATATTCTGATCATCAAAACGGAAGCCAACAGATTGACCGACGACCGCTAAACGAATTTGTGTCCGAAATACTCCAAGGCGCAAATGGCGAAAAAAAAGATATGTTGCACCATTTTTATTGCGAGGTCGGCGCTGAAACAGAATTCTTCATCAAACACACGCTTCCAATTTCAGAAGCGCCAAAGCTTTTTAATATGCTTCAGTCGCGAGGATATGATGCGGGTAGGCTTTTTCCAGGCTTCGGGGGTGCAGCAAGAGCGGTGATGGATGAGGCTCGGAATGCTTACCTGTAAAAGAGGCTCCGCGATCACCGGTTTTTGATTTCTTCGGGGCGAAATGTGACAACAAAACTGACGAATTCGGTATGCATCTGGCCAGTTGAACTCGCCCAATTTGTCGCGGAAAATTACTCAATGTTTTTCAATCACTTATGCAGTTGTCGTTCGATTTCGCGGATATATGCCTCGGGCAGTCCCTGCTCGGTTGCTCCCGTGACGATCCTTTTCAGATATTCGTTGGTTGGAAGATTCCCGACCGAAGTTACGTGATCTGTCAGGGCAACGTAAGTCGTGACATCAAGTCGTTCGCCATTTTCGCTGATGACAGACACCTGTCTCCGTTCGTAGCCCGATTCGTACTGATCCATGATCTGCAATGCTTCTGGGGTGCAGCGATAGACGACACCCAAAACGTTTGACTCGGTCTTCGGCTCAATATTGGCATAAACGTTGCCATCTTCGCCCTGCATGTCGAACACCAGACGATAGCCAGCCAATGAAACACGTCGCGGCCAGCCGTCGCTCCGATCAACCGGGCCGATGCGTCGGACCATCTGTTCGATCCAAAGATTGCTGCCATATGCGAAGTAGTAAATCGTCAATTGATTTCGATTCCTTTTTGGGAAGTCGTTTTCGGAGGCGGATTTCAAGGTTGTTGGCTGTTTCTCTGTAACGGATAGACTCCACGAGTTGGCGATGATGTTCTGTCTTCCGGACCAAAGGTCCATTCGTTCAAATAGCCCAGCCTAACGGGCTGGGTAAGCGACAATTAGAAAACCTAAAAGGCATGAAGCGCCAACCGTTCGACGTTAGTCACAATCGTCTCGATCGTTGATTCTAATTATGATCAATCGACACCACAAAAAGTTTTTGCATAACCCGCCCATGGAATCCAGCGAACTGTCGGCCCTTCAGGCCTTTTGCGGAATTTCATTCGTGATTTCCCAGCCCGATGGGCTGGGCTATTTGAACTGTCGGCCCTTCAGGCCGGAAGACCAGAAGACGATTCTTCTCCCGTCGGGCTCGGCTGTTTGAACCTTTGGCTCCGCCTGGAAAAACTCACCTTCATTACTGACTCGCGTTTGTAGTGCCTGCCAAAGAACCAAGGTTTCCGAAATCCACACTGCCGTCGGGGACTTCATACGTCCAGACTTTGAATGACTTCAGCGTGTTTGCCCCAAACGTCGTTGTCAGAGCCACATCCGCCGCATCGCGCCCACGTGCCATGAGTACTCGGCCAATCCGAGGAACATTGTTTCGAGCGTCGAACGCGTACCATTGTCCGCCGAGATACGCCTCAAACCAAGCGCTGAAATCCATTGCTGCGGCCACAGGGGGGACACCAATATCGCCCAGGTATCCCGTGCAGTAACGTGCCGGGATATTGCAGTTCCGGCAAAACGTGATCGCCAGATGCATGAAGTCGCGGCAGACTCCGTGTCGCTCGCGGTAGACTTCCAGAGCCGTTCGATTGGCTCGGGCCTTCATATAATCAAAGCGAATGTGCTGGTGAACGAAGTCGCAAATGGCCTGGACTCGCGGCCAGCCTGGTTGACTTCTACCAAACAACGTCCAAGCCACATCCTTCAGTTCGCTGTCGACTTCACAGTAGCGGCTGGCCAACAAATATTGCAGAACTTCGCAGGGCAAGTCTTGAACCGCTTGCTGCGACGCATTGGGGACTCGCAAATCAGGTAGCCCGGAATCCGTTACGACCGCATCGTTGCGAAAGACAATTCGTCCTGACGGAACGAAGACTCGAGCACACCGGTTGCCATAAGCATCAATAAAATCTGTGACAGGGACAAACGGTTCGATCTGCAGGTGCTCGGGCTTCCGGATGGTTGGGGAGCGAAGTGGATGCGTGTAAAGCATCAAAATCATGGCCGCAGGTTCGGGTGATTCGAAGGCAATTTCATAACCGACTCTGATCAACATACTGATTCCGATCTAAGACGGCAGGGTATGGAACGGCGCTTCCATCCCAGCCGTGATCCTACCACAATCAATGCGTCAAAGCGCGAATATTTACGTAAATCTCCAGGATGGATAATGGTTTCGAACTGGGGTGCCACGGTTTTGGAGTCTTCGACAAGGCCGTGCGATCGAATGCAGTCTCGTCCATTTCGCACGACCATGTCGAAGACTCCATAATCGTGGCACCCTCCTTTTGCGACGTTGAAAAATGGAACTTCTCTGGGTCAATCGCGTCACAATCGTCTTCCCGGTCGAAGGAAATTTGAAGATTTTCGTTTCTGGAAAAAGCTGTTTGACGCGTCGAAATCATCGATCCGATTCGTGGTCCCCAGTGTTAATTGAGGGAAAGTGGGAAATGTGTTGCCAAAATCCGATACGCGAATCAGGACTTTGAGTTGTATGCAGAACAATTTGGAATAATGCAAAAGATTTTTGACCACGAATCTGACGAATCGCACGAATAAGAAATTAGAAGAAATTGAATGCAATGAGAATTCTGAGCAAAATTTCGAAAATCATTTCCACGTTCGGCGGTTTTGCCTGTTCGTTCGTGACTCTTGTTTAAGTCACCGATTCCTCAGGATCTCTTCGCCTTTGCATCACCCTTGGAAAATGAATACTTGATAATCAACCCAAAGATCGTAATAACCGGTTTCAGGAGATCCTGATGCTCAGAGGCCTGATTACAATCGTCGCGTCGCTCGCCTTGTTTTGTGCGGTATCGATTGCGACCGCACATCCTGGCCATTCGCATGATGAGAATGATGAGCAAATGCTTGATGAGATCGCTGCCAGAAAGTTGCCAATCTTGCTGGCCCTGTTAACGCCCGACGATCAGCCTCAAGTCGACGAAAAACGACCTGACATCGCCAAGGCGTTTGATGCGTTTTTGAAAACAAAAGCCATTCGTACTCGCTGG
Source organism: uncultured Schlesneria sp. (assembly GCA_903834925.1). GTDB lineage: Bacteria > Planctomycetota > Planctomycetia > Planctomycetales > Planctomycetaceae > Schlesneria. Next base: position 44,223 of record CAILLA010000281.1, on the reverse strand, counting down.
GACGAAAATTTTTTCTATGTGGAATCGAACGGAATTCCCGCACATCCCATGATGGTCGGCATTACCGCCTGGCAGCAGCAGGTCCCCCTGCCCCAGACGTATTCCGGTGAAAATGCCTGGCGCATTCCACTTCGTCCGGTTCCGGCCAAGAATCCCCTTTCAGCCAAGAACCACTTTCTACGTGGTGCCATCGCTTTGGCCGCCAACGGCATCCCGATTTTCAACCCGCTGAATAATCGGGGTGAGGACGCCTACATGATCGGGGAACTCGACGAATTCGGCGGGCACTGCGGTCGAGCCGATGATTACCACTATCACATTGCACCTGTTCATCTTGAGAAAACGATCGGTAAGGGATTGCCCATTGCCTATGCACTCGATGGTTATCCGATTTATGGATATGAGGAACCAGATGGGTCCAAGGTTATGGGACTCGACCCCTTCAATGGCCATAAGGACGCAAAAGGGAATTACCATTATCACGCCACCAAGACTTATCCGTATCTCAACGGAGGTTTCCACGGTGAGGTGACCGAGCGGGGTGGCCAGGTCGATCCACAACCGCGAGCCGAACCGATTCGTCCCGATGGCAAGCCTCTTCGTGATGCCAAAATCACAGACTTTGTCGAAACCAAACCCGGCAGCTACAAGCTGACGTACGAAGTACGGGGGAAACGCGGATCGGTGAGCTACGTTATCGCGGCTGACGGATCTGCCAAATTTACGTTCGTCGATCCGGCCGGCGGGACGAAGGACGAAACATACAGTCCAAGACGACGTGGGCCCGGCGGCAATGACCGACGGCCGCCCCCACCTCCTCCCCGTGCCGATGGCCCACCGCCAAGAGGCGAAAAGCCCGGCCCTCCACGTGACAACGAGCAACGCCCCGGAAATGCACTGCCCATCAATGCTGCCAAGCCTCGCAGCAATCTTCCGCAGTTGACAATCAGCAGTTCTGCCCTGGATGCCAAAGGGAATATTGCAGCCGAATTCACCTGCGACGGAGCGAGCGCGTCACCTCCTGTCGAATGGACTGGTGCTCCTCCCGAAACAAAATGTTTTGCACTCAGCCTGTGGCATACCGCTCCTGATATGGAAAAATCCTATTGGGTCGTTTATGGCATTCCGGCGGATGTCACAAAAATCGCAAAAGATGCGAAGTCGACGGGAACGATCGGACTGAATGATAAACGGCGAGCGGCGTATGACCCAATGTGCTCAAAAGGCCCGGGAGTTAAGACGTATCATATCACTATCTATGCACTCTCCGCCGAACCAAAACTTTCGGCGGACCAGGCGACTCGTGCCAATTTGTTGTCGGCGATCAAAGATATCAAGATCGCCGAAGGAACCTTGGATTTCCAATACGAACGAAAGAAATAGAAATTTTTATGCAGCTTCTCACGATGACTCGAAATCTGTTTTCTCTCGTTGCGCTCGTCTTGATGACGCAATGTTGCCCGGCTGCGGATTGGACTCAATTCCGTGGCTCGGACGGTGCCGGTATCAGTGCCGACTCGAGCCTTCCGTTAACGTGGAGCGACAAGGAAAACCTGAGTTGGAAAGCGGAATTGCCCGGTGCCGGTTCGTCGAGTCCGATTGTTCTTGGCAATCGGATCTTTGTGACAAGTTATTCCGGTTATGGCGTCCCCAAGGAGAACGGCGGAGACGTGAAGTCACTCCAACGTCACCTCACATGCGTCTCACGTGCCGACGGCAAAATTCTCTGGACGAAAACCGTGCCCGGCCTTCTGCCAGAAGACAATTATCAGGGATACATCTCCGAACATGGATACGCCAGCAATACTCCGGTCACCGACGGTGAACGGGTTTATTGCTTCTTCGGCAAGAGTGGCGTTTTCGGATTCGATCTTGATGGAAAACAGCTGTGGCAAGCGGATGTCGGAAAGGAATCAAGTAATCGTCGCTGGGGTTCAGCGGCGAGTTTGATTCTTTACAAAGACTTTGTGATTGTGAACGCTTCCGAAGAAAGTCAGTCGATACGGGCCTTGGACAAAAAGACCGGCAAAGAGATCTGGAAAGCGACAGGGGCCGCTCTGGAACTTGCTTACGGAACCCCATCGCTCATCACATTAAACGAGGGGCGGACCGATCTCGTCGTCGCGGTTCCCGGTGAGATCTGGGGAATTAATCCTGATACGGGAAAGATTCGCTGGTTCGAAGAACATCAACTGACAGGCAATATCTGCCCCAGTATCGTTGCGGACAAAGAGACGGTTTTCGTATTCGGTGGTTTCCGTTCGGCGGGGAGTCTGGCTTTGCAGATCAGTGGAGAGAAAACCTCGCCTAAACCAAAGGTTCTTTGGACAAGCAAAACCAGTTCGTACGTTTCCACGCCCGTGTTTTACGAAGGGCATTTGTATTGGATTGACGATCGTGGTCAGGCTTATTGCGTAAATGCGAAAACCGGAGAGATGGTTTATCGCGAGCGAGTTTCTGAACTCGAAGCGGGCGGTCGACCTGTCTATGCCTCGCCAGTCCTTGCCAAGGGAAACATTTATGTCCCAAGTCGATGGAACGGAGTCCTGGTGCTTCCTGCGAAACCTCAATACAAGATTCTGGCTCAGAATAAATTCAGCGACGAAAGTGATTTCAACGCGACCCCAGCGATCAGCGAGAACGAACTGTTCTTGAGATCAAACCGCTTCTTGTATTGCGTGGCGACGCAGAAAAAATAATTGATCTGGACGACGATTGAATCGATGCATTTTAGTTGAACCCTATAAATTGAGGAGACTGCCATGAAACGTTGGATGTGGACGCTCGGTGCCATCGTTGCCGCTGGTGCAACATTTGCGATTGCTCAACCACCAGGCGGTCCGGGAGGCCCCGGCGGACCAGGTGGCCCGGGAGGTCCTGGCGGCCGACGACCGATGCCAGTCATTGAAGCTTTGGACGCCGATCATGATGGAGTGATCTCGGCCGAAGAATTGAAAAACGCGACAGCCGCTTTGTTGACGCTGGATAAGAACAAGGACGGAAAACTGACCGAGGACGAATATCGGCCAGCAGGCGGGCAAGGTGGACCTGGCGGACGCGGTGGTCCCGGCGGCGATGGACCTCCTGGTGAACGTGCTGGCGGGGGACGCGGAGGACCTGGTGGCGAAGGACCTGGCGGACCGCCCGGTGGTGGTCGCGGTCGTGGCCCCGAGGGTGGCCCACCTGGTGGCGGCCCCGGTGGTCCTGGTCGTGGTGGTCCAGAAGGAGGTCCACCCGGTGGAGGACGGCCTGGTCCTGACCCGGAACGAATGCTGACTCACGCAATGGAGTTTGATGCTGACAAAGATGGCAAGCTCAGCAAAGATGAACTGAAAAAATTCATTGATGACTTTGTTCAGCTGCATGGCGGTCCTGAAGGACCTGGCGGCCCAGGCGGTCCGGGTGGTGGCGAAGGTCCCGGCGGCGGTCGCGGACCACGTGGCGGCGCGGGCGGACCTCCCGGCGGGCCTGGTGGTGGTCGACCTGGTGGTGGCGGTGGTGATCGTCCCGAACGGCCTCGACGGCCAGACTGATTGTTATTGATGCTCAAACGAAGTGCTGGAGACCTGAGGAGGTCTCCAGCACTTTTTATTTCTTTGTTAACTTTGCGAATTTGCGACCCGTCAGCAACGCTGGAATACTGCTTCGGAGAAGACTCTGGCGAGGTTTCACCTCAACCAAAGTAGCCATCATCGCTCCGCGTGATGAGCATCTCTCGAGAATGCGTCAATCATTGCCGCAGCTTCGGCTCAATTTGGTAAGCAATGAATTCAAACAAAAAAGCAGAGCGCAGCGTGATTGTGAGTTATCCGTGAAATGCTCATCACGCGGAGCGATGATGGCTACTTTGGTCCCAATCAGAAGTGCAACTTCGCCCGCTCTCCTTTAACATATGCAAATTCCTTTTCAGACTTCGGCTTCTAGGATTCTGCATCCATGTGCAAAGCGTTTCGATTTGGCATCGTGATTGGCTTGATGGCGTGTTGCAGTTCGGTTTTGTTCGCACAACAGGTGAAGCAGCCGCTGATTCCTCATGCACAAGACAAGCCGCCGAACGATCCGCGTGATCCGATCACGGCGGCGAAAATGATGACCGTTCCCGAAGGGTTTACGGTTGAGGTCGTGGCGGCTGAACCCGATATCGTCAATCCGGTTGCCATGACGATCGATGAACGAGGCCGATTCTGGATTACCGAATCCCTTGAATATCCCCGTCGTGAACCGGGACCGGGTAAAGACCGGGTCAAAATACTGGAAGATACGGACGGCGACGGCAAAGCGGACAAGTTCACGGTCTTTATGGAAGGACTAAATATCCCCAGCGGGATCGCCGTCGGACACGGTGGTGTCTGGATCGCCAATTCACCCGATATCCTGTTTGTGCAGGATACAGACGGCGACGGCAAAGCCGACAAACAAGAAGTCGTTGTTACGGGCTTTGGTCGAACAGACACTCACGAGTTACCAAACAGCCTGACTTGGGGACCGGATGGATGGCTGTATGGATTGAACGGCGTCTTTAATCACTCGCATGTCAAATATGCGAAGACGAACCCGAACTACGACGAAAAGCATCCCGGTTGGCCACTCACCTGTGCCATGTATCGGATTCATCCCCGGACCCGCGAATTCCAGGTCTTCTGCGAAGGAACGAGCAACCCCTGGGGGATCGCGTTTAACGACGAAGGTGAAGCGTTCGTCTCCGCCTGTGTGATCGATCACCTGTGGCATCTGGTGGAAACGGGTTATTACCATCGGCAAGGTGGCCCCTACCCTCCCTTCACGTGGAAGATCGATTCGATCGTCAAACACAAACACCAGAAGGCGGCGTACTGCGGCATCCACTTCTTCGACAGTGACGCCTACCCCGAAAAGTATCGACGCAAGCTTTACATGGGAAACATCCACGGCGGCTGCATCAATGTCGACCGCGTTGAATCGAAAGGCTCAACCTATCAAGGCTTTGGTGAACCCGACTTCTTGACCGCCAATGATGCGTGGTTCATGCCAGTCGTGCAGAAAACCGGTCCGGATGGCAGCCTGTACGTTCTCGACTGGTACGATCGATATCACTGTTATCAGGATGCCAATCGAGACCCTGCCGGAATCGACCGTCTGAAGGGACGACTCTATCGAGTCCGCTACAAGGACACTCCAAGAACCGCGCGGGAATTCGATCTCGCAAAGGAGACTGACGAGAAGCTGATCGAGCGACTCGGATCGAAGAATGATTTCGTCCGCGACACCGCTCGGCGTCTATTGCAGGAGCGTAATACGGAATCGGTCGGCCAGTTGCTTTATAACAACCTTTTTGGACTTGGGCACGATAAATTTACCGTTGAACATCGCCGCCGAATGTATATCACGCTGGGAAGTATGTCCGTCTCCCAGTCCGAACGAATTTACAATACTGTTCTTGACTCAGATCTGGTCCTGAGAAGTTGGCGAGTTCGCTTTATGGGAGAACATCCAATTGAGGGTCGAAATGTTTATCGGTTAGCTGGACTTCCCTTCGAACCAAAAAACGCACGCGAGCGACTCCAGGTTGTCATCGCAGCATCAAAACTGATACGAGCAAATGATGGCCGCAACGTAACTGATGAGATTTCAACTTATTTCCAGTTCCTGATCGGGGCGCTGAGAGAAGCAGATGATGATCCTGTTATTCCGCGAGTTGTCTGGCAGAATCTGCATCCATTTCTGGAGTCACATTCCGATCCCTTCGTGAATTTGCTTCAAGACCCGCAGACCAAAGACAACGCCGCGCTATTGGCGATGATGCCAAGAGTTATCGAACGACTTCTTGGGCGTAAAAACTTCGATCCGAAGCCCGTTGCCAAAGTGATTTCGCTGATGACGTACTTTCAGCCAGAGATTGCCGCGCTTGGACTGGGGCAAGTCTCGACAAAAGTGCAGAATCGTGAACTGTCCGCCGATCAAAGCGAGGCAATGAAACTTGAGATGGAGCCACATCTCAGAAAACTTCTCGACGGTCGTATCGATTCACCGATGTATCTACCCGCCGCATTTCTCGCGACAAGCTGGAGCAATTCACAGGGGATCAAAGCCGTCCGATCAATCTTTACGTCAGACAAGGCGATGCAGGAGCAACGACTGCTTGCACTGAATGCATTGATCACCGCGAAGGATAATGGACTGATTGATTCGGTTGCCGTAACGCTCGACACGGCTTCGACGCCTTCAAGTTTTAAATCACAGATCCTTGCCTCGCTCAGCAAGTTGGATGAACCCAAGGTCGCCGACGTGATCCTGGCGCGTTATACACAGCTCGAACCCGATATTCAGCCGCGTGCGATCGAATTGCTGACTCAACGTGCTCGTTGGGCCAAGAGTTTACTGGCTGCGATCGGCGATAAACAAATTGCAGCCACAGCGATCAATCTGAATCAGGCCAGGCGATTGAAAGATCTCAAAGATGAAGAATTGACAAAGCTGTTGGCGACCCATTGGGGACAAGTCCGCGAGGGACGAGATCCCAACCGAGAAAAATATATCGCCGACATGCGACAGCTAATCCGCAAGTCCCCCGGTGATCCCTTCGAAGGGGAAAAGGCGTTCAAAAAGGTCTGTGCTCAGTGTCATAAAATCTACGGCGAAGGAGCCGAAGTCGGGCCTGACATCACCTTGAATGGCCGCAATGATTTTAATCAATTGCTGTCCAATGTATTTGACCCCAGCCTGGTGATTGGTGCTGGTTACCGATCTTACACGGTCGTCACAAACGGCGGTCGAGTGTTGAATGGTCTGCTCGCCGAAGACAGTCCTCAACGGGTTGTATTGAAAGTCCAGGGAGGCAAGCAGGAAGTGATTCCCCGGTCAGATATTGACGAGTTCAAGGTCAATGAAATCTCGCTGATGCCCGAGCAGTTAGAAAAACAACTGACGCCTCAAGAAATCATCGACCTGTTTGCGTTCATTTCTTTGGATAAGCATCCTTCGGACAAGACGGCACGACTACTGGCAGGCGCGGGCGAAGTTGTTCCCAGAGAAGTCCCCAAGCCAGAAGACTTTGGGTCGGCGACCAATGAAGTCCTGCCGGGATTCAAGTCCGCGACGTCAAGCGAAAACGGCGTCGGGATTTTGAAGGAACACTTTGGTCGATCGGGCGTGCTTCGCACTCACCCGCTGTCAGCGGAAAAGCCAAGTGTCTTGTCTGGAGCTTTTGCAATCCCCGCTGGCAAGAAGACAACGCTGGTTGTGGATGTCAGCCACGACCAGCGAGGTGATTGGCAACTTATGATCAAGGCCAACGGAGAGCAGGTGCTGAAAGAAGACGTCAGTCCAAAAACGTGCACAGGCGGGTGGGCAACATTTAAAGTCGACTTGAGCAAATTTGCGGGCAAAGAAATTCGCCTGGAACTGATGAATGTCGCGACAGGCTGGTCGTACGAATTTGGATATTGGGGCGGAGTTCGTTTGATCAGCGAATGAAAAATTAGTACTCACGGGATGGTTTGAATTGAAACAGAAACTCAACAATCATGAGATTCGTCTAAGCCACCTTGCGCGGCCGACCCGCATTTTTACCAATGTCAGACCGTCGCGCCGTACGATATACTCGCGGCGACGGTCGGCGAAATGAGATTTCCTCCCTAACGATGGCGTTGGGAACCAGTTGGCACGTCGCATCATTCTTTCGGAGGGACTCGATCATGGCTGACCAGGATTTTTCGAGATATCAGAAAAAAGTTATTCAGCGCTATTACGACAATCGACCGGCACTCGACGAGCAGCGCTTGGCGGAACTGGCGACAGAACTGTACCTCGCCAGCGACAAGAAAAAGCCCAAACTATGGGAATCGGCGAAAGAACTGATGGAACGACTGGGAACTCCTGTCTCACGTGTTGAACACGTGATGAAGACCGCCGATCCGGCACAAGTGGCCGAAGTCGTCAAAGATATCCAGTCGGGCAAGATTCGCCCCAAGCCGGAGAAGAAGGTCGAAAAACCGGCGGAGTGATCAGAAGTCGACTTGCATACGAGTGACAAACAGTTCTGCGGTGCTGTTACCTTTTTTCGTATTATCCAGCATGGCATGAATCCAGTTGAACTGGAGTTTCGTGTGCTGGTTCAAGTACCAGTTCACACCAAACGTGAAATCGTTGAGTACTCCGTTGCCAGCCTTGCTCGTCGTATTAAACGAGTTGGTATTACTGTTGTAGTAATGTCCGTCGAGTTTTGAGGGGTTTGTTAGGTCAACAACCGACCACCGAGCGGCAAGACCCCAGGCCCCCCAACCACGAACGCCATCCCATTTCAGAGGGAGAAAATCCGCATACGGGACCGGATTCTTGAACGACGCAAGTTTTTTGTCGTATCCCCGATGTTCGCCCGTCAGGCGGTACATCACTTCTCCGTACGCACCCTGGTAAAAGACAGGGCCAACAACGCTTTCCACGACAGTCGCCATGTATTCAGACTGAAGACTCAGCGGACCGTCCTGATAAACCGTTTCTAATCCCATGAGATTAAAGTTCTTCGCCTGATACTTACCGGTATCCACAAAGATGGGCGTCCCGTTCACAGCGGTGTCGAAGGTTGTGCTGTTCTCAGGATAGCCGAGAAAAAACTCAGGCGTCGTACGAGACTGATAGAACGGCTTCGGAGTACCGGCATTGCCATTTACGCCGGCCCCCGTCGCATCGTCTGCACCTAATTCACTGAAGTTGTACGAGAAACCCACGTGCCATAAATGACGGTCTTTTTCACACTCATCGTAATAAAGCAGATGCGTGAGACGCGTAGAAAACGAATAACCTCCCACATTGCCGAAATCGGTTGCAAAGCGAGAATCCCCCAGGGGGGCGTTATTGAAACCGCCCGTGCGAAACACGCTGTAGGCCCAGTGTGTCATGTCATCGTCCGTGGCGTTCGACGACATGATGCCGACGCGCCGGAAAGGGACGAAGGCCAGGAAAGGCAACGATCGTTCCAGAAACGCAAGATTTCGAAAACCGCTCATCGCATCAACGCTGAACGGCTGAAGGAACTGACCGACGCGGAGATCCCCGAGAATCGGCAGGTTCCCTTGCTCGACATAATTATCAAAAAAGCTGGGCCGCCCTGCTGCGGCAAAATCGACTTCCAATTGATAATTCGTGAATTGGGCCACTTTGCCGTTAACAGCAAATCGGGCACGCCGAAACCCGGTTCCATCTTGAGCATCACCAACGGTCGCGATGTTTCGAGGCGTCTGTGAATAGAACGCCGTATCGACCTGCAGGAACCCGGTGATCTTATGCGTTGGGTAGGTATTTGCTTTTTTGGCGTCTGCTTCGTCACGCTTCTTTAATTGCTTCTCAACATCGGACAATCGTTTCGCAAATTCGGCAGCCAAACTTGTGGACGCGTTCTCAGCTTCTGCAGAAATTTTTGTCTCATTCGAATCAGCCGTCATGTAACCCAATAATTCGATCTCACCCGGCTTCGATTCGTCCTTACCCTTGCTTTTCGACTTCTCGTGCTCAGCTTTGATTTGATTCTTTTCCAAGCGATCAGCGAATTCCGCCGCAAGAGAAGTTGGTTGAGCCGAAGACGATTCACTATCAGTTAACAAGCGTAACGGGATAAGTCCGTCCTGGCCGAACACATTGTTGCTGAATGTGACGAAAGTTGCGGTAACAACAACGGTGAGAATGACGTCACGAACGCTGAGCCATCGAAATTGCTTAACCGGTAACGATTCTGTCCGGTTATTGAAAAACAGCCTTGGATGCACAACTTCCGAAGTCTCCGGGCAATGACTTGCGAACCGCGCAACACAATCACGTCGCAGGATTTCCCGTAGTGACCACTTCATTTCAATGTAGAATCCATATCCGATCGAGTACGCTGAGCAAAGAAGCGTTGCTCGATTCCGAGCAAACTCTGTCAACTTTATCGGTTGTGCCACGGATAGGAATTGAGCTGACAATGCTTTCAAAACAAGTTAACACAATTCTGCGAACGAAATAAATCGCTCAAGTCGAAATGCGAATATGCCGGGGGCAAACCTTAAAGAAGAGCGAGCGGCGACTCACAACGCAACCACGACAAGTCCGACAGCCTTTGTTAGCAGACATTTATGTCGCTTTCACATTCGCGAAGACTCAATTGAGCGAATGGATTATTTGCTCAATACAACTCGTGGGCAAAGCACGTCCGAAATTCGAAGGCGCACTCGAAAGTCGGAATTTTTTCGGCACGATGGCTCGATTTCCGAAAGGAGAATCTGCACTAATGTTTAAGAAGGGCTTGTCGGAAACTCCTTGGTAATTCACGCTGACGCAGAATCGACGGACTTATGATTTATGTCAACATTCGGCAAGCGACGCTCTCTGACCAGAAGAGAATACAAGCAAGGAAGCACAAATAACGTCGCTGGTTCACCTGCAATCAACCCACCCAGAATCGCTCGTGCCAGCGGCGCGTTGGCTTCGCTGCCATGCTCAAGAGCCAACGCTGCCGGAATCATCGCGAAGAATGCGGCGAGAGCCGTCATTGTTACTGGTCGGACTCGAACCGATGCCGCTTTGCGAATTGCCTCGGATGGAGACAGCCCTTCGTGGCGACGAAGTTCCTGAGCGTAGTCGGTCAACAAGACGGTATTCGCGACTTTGATTCCGACAATGAAGATTATTCCCAGCAGACTTTGAACATTGAGTGCGGTACCAGTGTGGTAAAGAAACGGAAAGATCCCGATCAGAGCCAGTGGGACCGTCAGCATCACTGTCAGAGGAACGACCCAGGATTTATCCAGCGCCACCATGAGAAAGTACATCAGCAGAATTGCCAGCAGCAGGCCATTGAACAGATTGGTAAAGGTGTCTTGCATTCGCGAGTATTCGCCACTGAGGACAATCTTAAAACCCTTCAAAACCGTTTGATCAGTGGAGTTCGGATCAAACGGAATCCACGAATCATTGCCATCAGCCCGGCCATATTTTTCCAGGACTCGATGTACGTCGGCGGCCACATGCCCCAGATCGCGGCCAGCGACCGACATCACCAGGTCAATCGAAGGCTGTAGATTGACGTGTGTCGCTTCCGTCGGCACCGAGGCGCGAGCGATCGTCGCCAGCGAACGCAACAGGATTGGCGTCTGCTGACCTGCACCTGTCAGAGGAATATCCAGCAAATCTTCCATCGATTGAAAATCTTGTTCCGGATACATCACACCGACGAAGTACTGGTTGTAACTGACCGGATCAATCCAGAAGTTTTTCTTGTTGAAAGAAATACTGCTGTTGGCAGCCGCCACAACATTCCGCATGACGTCCTCTTGCGTCAGTCCCAGATCGGCGGACTTTTGACGGTCGACCGTTATCACGAATTGTGGATAGTTCAGCCTTTGTAGAATTCGAGCATCGACAACGCCGTCGATCCTGGCAATCTCTTGTTTAATCGACGACGCAATTTCGTGAGCCAGCTTCTGCTGCTTGCCGACTACGCGAATTCGAATGGGGTTTGATTTTCCTTCGTTCAGTGCGCTGCGAATCATGCCTCCCGAATCAAAGCCAAACTCAAATTGCGAAAACCACTCTTCTTTGGCGACTTCCGCACGAATCTTCGCGATATGATGTTCTGCGCTATACTTTCGATGTGGACTGAGCTGCACTCTAAGAATCGTGTCCATCGGCCCTGCGTTGGGGGTAAACGCAGCAGACCAGTCGGGGACGACTCCAATCTCGGAAATAATCATTTGCAAATCGTGTTTGCCGATAGTTTCACGAACCAAACTTTCCGCTTGAGCGACGTACTCTTCCGTCTTCTCAATTCGCAGGCCACTGGGACCGCGCATCACCATTTCAAATGCGCCAGAATCGACTTCCGGAAAAAACTCCTTCCTCAAGATCGATCCATAAGACAGGAGAACGATGCAGAACAGTGCGGCTCCCAAGGCGATCGTTGTAATTCGATAACGAAGGACGAAGTCGAGTCCACGAAGATACAAGACAATCGATTGATCAATCAGTGCTTCCCAACGCTGAAAGATCCGGCTGAGCCATCCTTTAGGCTTCTGATGATCGTTGTGCGCAACATGAGGCTGCAACAATAATGCACTGAATGAAGGGACGAGAGTTCTCGACAGCAGGTAGGCACTGATCATGGCGAACGCGACAGCTAAGGCCATCGGGCGAAAGAGAAACACTCCCATACCCGGCATCAATGCAAGCGGCGCTAGAACCAGAAACGTACACAAGGTTGAAACAAGTTCGGGAAGCGCCACTTCGCTGGCACCCAGGTAGGCCGCTTCCTCGGGATCGACCCCCAGCCCCAGATGTCGATGCGTATTTTCCAAACAAATAATGGCACTATCGACCATCGGACCGATTGCCAGTGCCAAGCCTGCCAGCGTCATCACATTCACGGTGTTGCCGGTGACATACAGGCAAACAATCGCACCCAGAACTGACAGTGGCAATGTCAGTATGGCGATTAAGGTCATTCTCCACTGTCCGAGAAAAAGCAGGATGACCAGCGAACAGAGAATGGCTCCCAACAGACCTTCCTGCACCAGCGCAGCGATTGAACTGCGTACGTAAACGGACTGATCCATCACCAGCTTCAAATCAATACCAGGCCGCGACAATCGATCCTGCATCGACTTGAGCGACTTCTTCAGCGTGTCAACAACCGTCAACGTACTGGCCCCTGTCTGGCGAAAGACGGGAATATAGACCTGGCGATTGCCGTCCACGCGAACGACGTTCGTCTGGACGAATGACGAATCCTTAGGGGTCGCGACATCCCGAATGTAACTGACGTTTCCCGATTCGGCTTTGAGAGGCATCGCCCCCATCCGATCAACGATCTCAATCATCGAATTGGAATCGATGGCATAATCTGTTTCACCAACTTTGACGCTGCCCGTTGGCAGGAAGATGTTGAACTGGTCCATTGCTTTCATGACATCAACTGGCGCCAACCCTCGGGCTTCCATACGTATCCGATCGAGATACAGCATTACCGCCCGAACCTTTCCGCCGTAGACAATCGGGGTGATTGCCCCTGGATTATTCATGATCATCGGGCGGACTTCATAGCGCCCCGTGTCATATAGCGTCGCCTCAGAATGGGAACTACCACTGACTGCGACGATCGAAATCGGTGTTGAACTTGTTGGATCATACGGCAGCACGATCGGGGGTAACGTCCCTGGAGGCATCGTCGGCATCGCTGCCAATGCCAGGGAATTGACTTGCGTCAGTGCCCCGTTCGGATCGGCATCACCCTGAAAATAGTTTCGGACAATGCTTGCTCCGATCAAAGAACGGGATTCTTGTCTCGCTATCCCGTTCGCCTGATTTGTCCAGCGTTCGATGCGTCCTGTGATGTCTTTCTCAATCCCTTCGGCCGGCATCCCTCCGTAGAAGGTTAACACCTGAACTGCTGGAGAACGAAAGACGGGAAGAATATCGATCGGAATTCGCGTCAGTGTAATCACACCAATCAAGAGCACAGACAAACACATCACCGTGACGGCATATGGGTTTTTCAGCGAGGCTCGAATCAGGCCGTTCATGAAGCGGGATACCAATCAGAGGATGTCGTGAAGATAAACCTGTCGGAACAGCACGTTTTAGAGTGTTGGGTGGATTGCGGAAGAACAGAGCAGTTACGGTCGTCACAAATATTCGACTGATCTTCCCGCTTCTGATCTATGGAATCTCATCACCGTTTATTCGGCGCCGAAAAATTCAGTTCATGGACTTCCACATGCTGCCCGTCCTTAATCGTATTAATGTTCCCGACGATCACCAGGTCGTTCGACGTGATCCCTTTCGTAATTTCGGCTTGAACCCCATTATCAACGCCAATCTCAATAGACGTTTTGCGGGCAATGCCGTTGCGTACAACAAACAAGGTCCCCTTGCCTCCCTTTGTTGTCCCGCTCAGTGCCGATGAAGGAACGGTAAAAGCCTCTGGGTTACCCGCCTGAAGCATGATCTTTGTCCGACCATACATCCCATTTCTTAACAATCCTCGATCATTAGGCAGATCAACCTCCGTTCGCATTGTTTTCGTTTTTTTGTCTTCAGAAAACGCGATTCGCGAAATCTTCCCTGCAAACTTATGACCGGGAAGAGCATCAATGTCGGTGACTGTCTCATCTCCAGGATCGGTAAACGGAACGTCACCGTCCGGTACGTACAAGACCAGTCGGACGATGTCCGTTCGCTCGACGGTTAACATTGGTAAAGCGGCACTCTGATCGGCACCGCGAATGAAATCGCCGCGATGGAATGCGCGTGACGTAACCACTCCGTCATAAGGAGCCGTCACGCGAGTGTACTCCACAAAGACCTCGGCCTTGGACAGGTTTGCTTTCGCCACATCAACTTCCGCCTCGGCATCAACAAGGTCGGCTTTGGCTTGATCGACTTTGGCCGCTGCTGAGGCGACTAAGGCCTTCGATTCCGCAAGATTCGCCTGAGAGGCATCAACGGCCGCCTGTGCGGCCAATCGCTGATCTTCCTTCTCGTCAACCAACCGTTCATCGACTGATTTTGCATTCACCAGTTCCTGAAAACGCCGAAACTGTTTGTCGCGGAAATCAAACGCTGCGATGTCCCGTTTGACGTTTGCTTCAGCCCTCGCAATTCCCGTTTTGGCGGCATTCAAATCGGCTTCGGCGGCAAGAATACGGGCCTTCATCTGCCCAACTTGAGCTTCAGTTCGTTCAACGGCGGCTTTGCCCCGATCCACATCACGCTGAAGTTCGGGAGAATCGAGTTGTGCCAGCAACTGACCAGCTGTCACTCGATCACCAATATCGACATTTTGTATTTTGAGATAACCGGGGACTTTCGCGAACAACTCGGCCGCTTCGTAGGCGTGAATCGAACCCGGCAAAATACAGGTTCGCTCCATTCCTCCTTCATGTGGCTTAACGACGTCAACTTTGACGAGCGAGTCCGTTGGCGACACCGGATGACGCCCATTCCCTGCCGCAAACGCGTTATTTGACAGCGAAGGAGAATGCGAACGATGCAGCAATGCGAACGCAATCAGCCCTCCGATCATGATCATTGTTGATACTACGAAAAAACGTCCGAAACGAATTCGAGCCATTGATGATTTCTCGTTAAACGCTGATAGGATGATCTCGCTCTACCTCAGTTGACTGGTTCGTCAATCGCGAATCAGCAATGCTGATATGCACGACTTCGTACCACTTGATGCTGTGTCGCAATGCCTATGCCACGTCGCCAATCTCGCCTCATAGCGTGATCAGTATACCGAAACTGTCAGCTTGTTGCCCGATTTGATGTGATTTATTGAAATCAAACGAAGCTACGGCAAATCAACTGACAAAAACTTTTAGCCATAGGAAAACCTTTTCCCGCAGAAATCAAGATGACGTCGAACCCGTGATGGAATGACTTACCGTGGTGAACGGGATAAGCAATGCCGAAAAAAACGCTCTGGCAAGGTTTAACCTGCTCATTTTGTACCCTTCACGATTCCGTCGTTTTTTGAGTGCGGAACTTACAGACAATGGGCGATACCGATTGATAACGATAATTGCATAGTAATCCGACGGGGAGGAAAAATCGGCGGATTTTGCTGATCGACTTGCAAAGCTGAAATCGGCAAAGTCAGGTGACGAAATCAAGGGGATGTCAGGAAGACGCCTCAGACTGCGATCAATCTCAAGATTGGAATCGCAATTGAAAAGAATTGAATCCCATGGACGGGACGCTCACAATCCGCGGAAAGAATTCGCGAAGACAGTTCCGTCGTTCGCCAGGATTTTTTCGTAGGACGAGTTTCGGTCTGGTGCTGATTGTCATCTGGTTTGCCCGGAATGATGTGGTGAGATCGGCGGACCGCCCAAGTCTATTGAATCGTCTTGGCTTTCGTGCCAGCGGTAAATCTCAGCAAAAAGTCGAACCAACGAATTCGCCCGCTTCACCCCCCGAAACCAGACGATCAGCCGCGACAGACAGCTTTCAGAAAGAATCTGTTCAACTGGTCACGGCTACGAATTCCAATAACCGAAACGAAGTGGCGGGCTTAAGGCGATTCCCAGACCGGCCAAAGCTTGATCCCGCGTCGACGGGTCCCGCTAGTGAATTCTCACTGGAATTTGAAGAACCTGTCACTCCGATTGACCTGCCTGCGGCACTGCAACTCGCCGGTATGACTTCACCAGAAGTGCTTTTGGCCCAACAACGCGTTCTTGCTGTGACAGCCCGACAACAGTTGGCGGCAGCACAGGCGCTGCCGAACCTCAATCTCGGAACAACTTTCTACTCGCATACCGGTGCCGTCCAGGCGTCGAGCGGTCAGATTCTTAACGTTGAGCGAAGTTCGCTGTACGTCGGAGCGGGCGGGAATGCCGTCGGATCAGGAACGGTCAATATTCCTGGTCTGCAATATAACATGAACGTTAACGAAGCCTACTTTGGGTATCTTGTCAGTCGCCAGCTATCAGAACGGGCACAGGCGGGTGCGGCAGCCGCGCGGAATAATATCCTGCTACAGGTTGCAGTGGCTTTCTGCCAACTCGTGCGAGAACAAGGGACACGAGCGATCGCAGTCAAAGTTCGTGACGAGGCACTGGAAGTGGCCAGAATAACCGCGACATTTGCCAAAGCCGGACTAGGTCGCCAATCCGATGCCGAACGAGCCAAAACAGAAGTGGGCCGTCGTGAAGCTGACATTCTTTCTGCTGATGCCGCGATTGTCGAAGCGTCCGCTCGATTGGGACAGATCCTGAATTTGGAATCGTCGGTCCGTTTGCAATCGAAAGAAAACTGGGTTGTGCCACGCTCGATCGTTCCCGATCCGATTCCACTGCCAGAATTGATTGCGATCGCGCTTTACCAACGACCCGAAGTTGCCGAACGTCGTGCGGAAGTGCATGCGGCGATGCTGGAATTGGACGGTGCGAAACTTCTGTTGTTTTCCCCGCAGTTCATCGCTGGTTTCAGTGATGGAGTATTCGGCGGAGGGGGCAATATCAACTCGAACAATACCGGAAGACCTCGGTTCGGCGATTTCGGTGACCGAACTGACGTCGACATTGTCCTGTATTGGTCGATCCGAAACATGGGACTTGCCAATCGAGCGCTCATAAAAACTGCGACAGCACGGCTGGCAGCAGCCGATTGGGAGCGTACAAAGCGGTTCAACGAAATCCGCGCGGAAGTCGCTGACGCCTATGCGAGAACACAGGCGCGCGCAGCTCAGCTCGACCTGAGGGAACGCGCTGTCACAGCCAGTGAACTTGGATTTCAACAAGACTTGAAACGTGCCTACGCTGGCGAAGGACGTCCGATCGAAGTACTGGATAACCTGAGACTGCGAGCCATCGCCCAGCAAGACTATCTCGATACCATCGTGAGTTATAACCAGGCCCAATACGAACTTTATGTGGCAATCGGTCAGCCCCCTGCTGATCTCTTGATCCATTCGGCTCCCCCGACGATTCCGCCAGCCCCCGTCGCGGAGTCGAATTGATGAGTCTCTCATTAGTTTTACTGATCGTCGTTGCCTTAATCACCTGCAACGATTGCCAGGCAGACGAAGCTGATGCGAAATCCATGAATCAGGATTTCGCCGCCCCGAAGTCCATGTTGCAGTCACAGCCGTTAGAAACCACGCCGATCGATATGGCCGGTGTCTTCTCATTAATTGGCGTCCAGAATCCAGAATTCCTTGTGGCCCAACAGCGTGTTCTGGAAGCGGCTGCTCTCAGGCAGCTTGCCGCAGTCCAATTGCTACCAACTATCAACCTGGGAACGAACTTCAACAGCCATACAGGTACGCTTCAGCAGCCGACCGGCAATATGCTGACTGTCAGCCGTCAGGCATTATTCGTCGGTGCTGGTGCTAGTGCAATCGGTGCGGGAACGGTCAACGTCCCTGGCGTTGTCTGGAACCTCAACGTCTCCGACAGCTATTATCGATACCTGATCAGTCGCCAGGTACAGACTTCGAAAGTGGCGCATACGTTGACCGTCAATAATGACATTCAACTGCGTGTTGCCACGGCTTACCTGGAACTTGTACGTGCGGAAGGAACTCGCAGCATTTCGTGGCAGGCTCGTCAGGATTTCGCCGAAGTCGCCCGCATCACGAAAGCCTTCGCGCGAGCCGGCGAAGGCCGTCCGGCGGATGAAAATCGCGCAACAGTAGAACTCCTTCGCCGAGACAGTGATGTCATCGAAGCGGAAGGGAAAATGCTCAGTGCTTCGGCCCGTCTTGGGTCGCTGGTTGGTCTCGATACGGCTGTTCGTCTGGTTCCTGGTGATCGCTGGGCGGTTCCGCATTCGATTGTTCCAGAGCCGATTTCCTTACCCGAACTTCTGACAATTGCTGCGTTGAGGCGGCCGGAATTGGCCGAGCAAAGAGCGGAATTCACTCAGACATTGCTGGCACTCGACGCGGCAAAAATGCTTCCATTCTCGCCGACTGTCTTTCTTGGTTTCAGTTCGGGTGCGTTCGGCGGGGGAAGTAATATTGCCGCGGCACCGTTTGGATCAGATCCCAACGCGAGCGGCCAGGAACGATTCGGTAACTTTCAGTCACGCGCGGATCTGGATGCGATTGTCTATTGGTCATTGCGAAATCTGGGAGTCGGAAATAAAGCTCAGATCGCAGCATCTCAAAGTCGAGTTCGACAATCAGAATGGCAGCAACTGATTGTTCTGGACCGTGTCAGAGCCGAAGTTGCCACGGCGTACGTGCGCGTTCACGCCCGGTATCACCAGTTGTCGACGGCTGAAGAGGCAATTCGAGAATCAGAGCTTTCCTGGCGAGAGGACCTGAAACGCATTCGTGGTAACGATGGTCTGCCGATTGAAGTTCTTAACAGTCAGCGACTGCTCGTCAGATCTCGACTCGCGCTCCTGAATACGATCATCAATTACAATATCGCTCAGTTTGAACTCTATCAGGCTCTGGGGCAGCCTCAGTCAGAACTGCTTGTGCGAAATGCGGAGGACGTTGAACCGGATGACGAAGTGGTTCCAGAACCGAAACATGTCGATATCACCCCTGTACCTGCCTGCGAAATGATGATCGATCTGGGGACGGCACTTCGTCTGGCCGAATCGCAGAACCCACGTATCGCACTGGCGCGAGAAGTTGTGAACGAGGCGATCGCACAACACAAAGAATCGAGCGCGTTACTCTTGCCGACATTGACTGCAGGAACCGACTATCATCGGCATTCAGGCGTTTTACAAACATCGTTCGGTCAAATCCGGAATGTGAATTCCCAATCGCTTTACTTTGGTGGAGGGACACAAACCGTCGGTAGCCAGACGATCGGGATTCCCGCTGTGAGGATCTTTGCTCATGTGGGCGACGCCTACTATCTTCCACTCGCCGCCGGACAGACGGTAACAGCCCGCGCCTATGAATCTCATGCGGTCGACAATTCGACCCTTCTCGATGTTGCAGACAGTTATCTGACTCTCGTCGCTGCCGAAGCCCGTCGTGAAGCCCTGCTCGTCTCATTGAAAGAAATCGGAGAGATCGAGAAGGCTCAGAATGATTTCGCCCGTGTCGGCCAAGGACGCGATGCCGATGCACATCGCGCTCGCGCCGATTTATTATTGATGAGACTGGAAGAAGAGCAAGCCCAGGAAGAAGCCGCCGTTGCAGCAGCAGAATTAAGTCGATTGCTGCACCTTGATCCGAGCGTTCGACTCGTGACTCCATCGGGGCCGATTGAAATGTTGAATCTTGTCGATGATTCTGCGGATGTTGAAGGACTGGTCGCTCAAGCACACCATCATCGTCCCGAAGTCGTGTCCCGGTCGGCAGACATTGGAGCCGCCGAATATCGATTGCGAGACGAAAAGATGCGGCCGTGGCTTCCTTTGATTTCGCTGGGATTCAGCGGCGGTGCATTCGGTGGAGGAAGCAATCGTCAGGACCTGGGAGTTCCGGGCTTCTACACGAATACCCAGGGCCGAACCGATCTGGATCTGTGGGCCATTTGGACCGTGCAGAATCTTGGAGCAGGAAATCACGGTTGGCAGGGGATGCGAAAGGCTGAGCGAGATCAGGCGATTTTTCGACGGGCGATTTCTCTGGCTCAGATTCGCCGGGAAGTGGCAGAACGCCAGATGCAGGTTCGCACCCGACGTCGAACGATCGCAGTCACCTGGACACAGTTATCGGCAGCCGAACGAGGCGCTCAAGAAGACTTGCTACTGACCCGGTCTGGCGAATCACTGCCATTAGAAGCATTGAACAGTATGACGCGGCTGGCCAGCGCAAGGCAGCAGTTGCTGACGGCGGTGATCGAATACAACCGAGCCCAGTTGCGGTTACTCGTTGCATTAGGAACCAACCCAACTTCGTTGAGTTCGTCGGTTGGAAACTGACGGATCATTTATCAAAATCAAAACTCGGTACTTCGGCTGTTTGTTCGGGACTGGCTGGAAACGGGTCGGGTTCATTTGTTGTTTGCAATACGACATCACGGGTTTCACCGTCTCGTTCAATCGTCAAAGTCAGTTCAACCCCCGGCTGAGAATGCATTTCACGAATCTTGAAAATTGACAATTGATCCGCATCAGCCCCGTTGATTTTGAGCAACCGATCCCCGTTACAGATATCTAAGTTGGCAGCGACACTCGCTGGATTAACGCCGCGAATAAATGTCCGCCCCTCGTACCGGCTGGTCCCGAAACCCGAACGAGAACGCAGTTCGGCCAAGTAAAATCGTTTGCTCGGCTTGAAGTACGCAATTCGATTGGGAAAATCGAATTCCATCTCAAATCTCGCCAAGACCATGGGACCGATGCTCACAGTCTGTCCCTCGTGGACCAGTATGTTATGCATTCGGTACGGACCAATCTCCAACCATTGCATGATCCCCTCACTACGTGATTGCGATTTAAGCATGTCACTTCGGGGTTGAGTTAACACGATCTGCCGTTTGGCGAGCAGGTTATTGAAGATGGCCGGCGTCAAGACAACCGAATCCGTAGCGACTGTCGAGACCGTGGAACCTTGAAACCCCGACGGAAGTTTGATCAGCATATTCGTGGCATTCGCACGAAGTGTGATTCGTTCGGCATTTTCCGATTGCATTGTGGCGACAGAATCGATTTGGGCAAACCCCTCGTCAGGACAGATTCGAAGTACTTTCGTTTGTAAATAGTCCATCCCAAGAAACCCAGTCCCCTCACTTCCATATTCGGGTAAAAAGTCTCGCATTTTTAAAAAGACACCGATGGGTCCCATTCCACAAAAATGATCCGGATTCACTTTTGCGACTTTTATTTCTGGAAAAGGATAGAACTCAAACCCTTCGGTTGTAGGAGGAAACTTCAGAGTGCCAGGAATTGGAAGGCGACGTAGTTTCTCTCGATACGAATCATCAAGAAACGTGACTCCAACACCAGTCGATACGTAGAGATGTTGAATCTGTCCGAAGATCTCTACCGGGACCGAAATTGGTAGACCGGGAGTGAAAGGGAATTTTTCACTTGCCGTCCCTGAAGGTTGTTCGTCGCCGAATAAATTGCATCGCAACGAGACGAGTGATCCTACCAATGCCAAAATCTGCAAGAATCGGAGCGTAAAACGCTTGCCACGGAAGGAAAATTTGCAATCCATTTCAGCTCGCACCTATTGTATCGCGTGATCACAGACGTCGAATCAGGTGCGATTGATATCCATAACGGAGAAATCGGTCGAGATCTTTTCGATATCTACGTGTCGGCCGGGTTGCTTACCCAACAATCGACTTCCGGCGATTCACGTAGTCCCAGACGACGAAACGATCAAGATCGTTGCCTGCCGTGAAGAACACCCGGCCCTTCGTGGTTTCCGCCAGGCGGTGAGCGAACCGGATATCCTCGCGAGTTTGTGACCAGCTTGGCAACAGGAAGATATTGATCACGATTCCTTCTCGCTCACATAGCAATGCTTCCCGCATCGTGGCTTCTTCCGTTGCCGGGTCGGACGGGTAAAGCAAATACAAATGCGACCCTTCGAAGTGAGCCGTTGGAAGGCCATCAGTAATCAGGATCAACTGGCGGTTGGGGGTGTCTTGCGCTGAAAGAAATTGTCGGCCCAATTGCATGGCGTGCTGGATATTTGTGAAGTGCGGCGGAATATCCGACTCGCTGATATCTTCGCGACTCATGTCGGCTCGCAGGCGGACGACTGGATCAAAAATCGTAACCGTCTTCGGCATCAATGCGGCGACTTCACTGCAGTGACGCGGCTTGGCAAACGTTGCCATCTCGATGAATTGCAAAAAGTCACCTGGGTATTCGCGACGAATTAGACCGTCGAGGGCTAACGCCATCCGTTTGACGTTCATGTACTGACCACCCTGTCGCATCGAACCGCTCATGTCCATCAGGACGGTTGTTGCGCATTTCGGATTGTTGCGCGTGCGATGAATGACAATGTCTTCAGACCGCATCTGCAATGGCCCTGTCGGGTTGCGAACCATTGCATTGATCAAAGACTGGGGAATATCCATTTGCGAGACCGAGTCTCCAAATTCGTATTCCTTGGTGACGGGCATCTCAACCGCCCCTTCACCCTGGATCGGTCCCTGATGACGTCCTGTTCGCGATTCCTGCAACTGGCTGAAGATCTGTTCGAGCAATCGGCCTTGGAAAAGACGATAGGCCTTGGGGCTGAGCTGATAGCCCTTCTTTGTCTTCTCCAACCCCTGCTGTTCTGCAAGCTGACGGACCATTTCTTCGACCTGACGCTGCATCTCTGCTAAAGCGTCGAGCTGCTCGTCATCCGCATATTGACTCAATTCGGACAAATCGATGACGGCAATCTGAGCCGTCTTTGCAGCCTCTTCAAGCTGTTTTAACAGCCGTTCGATTTTCTCGAGTTCCTCTTTCACGGCGAGAGCGCCGTCGATTGTCAAAGGCTTGCGGCCAGTGAACGTGTATTTCGAGGCCAATTCGTCAATCTGGTATTTGTCCCCCAGTCGATCAACCAATTGGACAAGCTGCCGCGCAAACCGGGATTTTTCGCCACCCGCCTGATACCAGAGGCGTTCGAGGTCGTGAATCTGTTCTTCGGCAACCCCCTTTTGAAAAGCGGCCTTCAATTCATCAGGCGGATGGGTATTGTGGGCCAACTTCGTGAATGCACGTTTCGCCTCTTCAACAACCTTTTTCGTCTCGTAAGTGCCAAGGATTTTCTGAATCCGTTCGAGCAGCATCTTTCGAAGCGATTCGAGACTCGGCCCAAGACCTGAAATCTGCCGAATATCGAGCTTAATCGCGCGTGCTAACTCTTCGTCGGTCAATTCACGCATATTGCCGAATTCGAGCATGTGCTCAAACGCGGGCGATACCAGATCGGGTGGCGGACCTGACGGGCTGGGAATATTTGCCGGATCGTAATTCTGATAAGTATGAATAACCCCGCCAAGTTGCGCAGTGCTTGCTTCGTCAGACTTCATAACGAATTTCCCCTCGGGACTGGCTGCGAGAGATTTTTTCTGTCGCATACAAACCAGCCAGGACAAATTCCACGCATGAGGCGCGCACAGCGCTATCAGCGGATGCATTCACTTCAAAGGCCTTTTCCCAGGCCGGCGGTACACGCTTCAATCGTTCGGCGTAATGCGAAGAAGGAAGCATATCACCCACTTCGATCTTGACACCTTTGCTAAAGATTTGCGAGATCTCGTCCATCCCGTGTTCATCCACGTATTCTTTGAATACCGTGCGAATCGCATCTGCGACCAACGAATCAAGAATCTGGCGTTCACTCATCTGATGACTCCCCATCAGATCGAGTTCCAGCTTGCCGAGCGACGAAGAATATAAATGCCCCAGATCACTGATCCTCGGTACGGCCGGACGTTCACCCAGTCGAGCACCGCGCTGGCGGGCGCTGGCAATCATCGTTCCGTAATTCGCAATACTAAATCGGGCACTGACGCCGGACTGATGATCAATGTACTTTGACTTGCGAGCGGCAATACTCAGTTCTTCGATGATTTCTTTCATAAATCTTGGAACAATGACTGGGAACGGACCATCCAGGTCGATTCCGGTCTCTTGTTCCATAATCTCGATTCCCTGATCGCGGTCCGTGGGATAGTGAGTATGGATGACCGAACCGATACGGTCCTTGAGTTGAGGTATGACCTTTCCGCTTCGATTATACGTCGAAGGGTTTGCAGAGAAGAGGATCAATGCGTCGATGTCGAATCGGACAGGGAATCCGCGGATTTGCACGTCCCGCTCTTCGAGAATATTAAACATTCCCACCTGCACGAGTTCATCCAATTCAGGTAGTTCGTTCATCGCAAAGATGCCGCGATGCATACGCGGAATCAGTCCGAAATGAAGTGCTGCTTCGGCGGACATGCTGGTGCCCCCAGCCAGTTTTGCAGGATCGATTTCACCGATAATGTCGGCAAACTTCGTACCTGGCGCGAGCCGCTCAACATATCGCTCTTCACGCGGCCACCAGCCAATCGGCACATCTTTCGCCGGAACTTGCGCCACCAGCTCTTTGCAAACGCGGGTAATTGGGTGGTACGGATCGTCGTGCAATGGAGCTTCAGGATGCGCGATAAAGGGGATTGCTTCGTCAAGAAATCGCGAAAGGGAACGCATTAGGCGACTTTTCCCCTGCCCCTTTTCACCAAGGAACAACATATCGTGTCCAGCAATCAACGCAATATTGATCTCTGGTATGACTGTATCATCGTATCCGATGATACCGGGAAATAACGGCGCCCCCGAGGAAAGAGCCGCTAGAAAATTGTCGCGAAGCTCTGCTTTGACGGATTTGGAAACCCATCCACTCTTTTGCAAATCGTCAAGATTCGTTGGACGGCTTTGCATCTGTATGAAATTTCTACGTTGAAAGCGATTTTTGTTTTTTTATGACATTGAGAACGGACCGCGATCCCAATCAGACTTAAGGCACTCTAAACGAGTATAGACCTTCGGTTCATCTGAGCAAACTGATTCACCATAATTTCACATTGAATGTGTGAATCCGAAGAAGCAGAAAAAACGAACAAAGCGAATCGAATCCGAGCGATTTATGCGTGAATTACATAGACCATCAACGGATTGCGCGACGCATCCGGCCAGATCAATGCATCCAATCAGAGTATCCACCAGTTGATCCAGGCATTAATTAGCCGGCTCAATGGTGGACAGATCTCGCAGAGGAAAGCCAGAGGTTGGTAAAAACTGGCAATCCACTTGGATCCATCTGCATGAACGGCTCCGTACCATTTCCAGAAAAATGGGCCGATCGTGACACCGGAGACGACAAGGTACACCGTAAAATAGATAAAGAGATCGCGGACGAAGCCGCTCCATGTGCGTTTCGAACTTCGTTTGGAGATTGGATTTTTCTCAAGCGAAACCGGTTTTGGCTCGCTGTCGGATTTCCCGTGTGAATTATCGGTGACCATGATAAGCAGTCATTTGTATTGCGAACGAAAATGGCGTCCGCGTTAATGAGTGAAGCCCGACTCGAAGAATCGGGCTTCATCTGGTCCATGCAAAATCGATGACGATTAAACGTCATCCGATTTATTTAGGAAGTTTTCCATCCTTGATCTGCTCACCGTAGGTCTTGCCTGCGGTCGGGCTCTTTTCGGCTTCAGCCTTCTTCAGGGCATCAGTGAGCTTCTTTTCGTCGGTGGCGAACTTTACGTTCTTTTCGCCCAGAGCCGTGCCAAATGCCTTGCCGTAATCACTACGAACGGACTTCTTTTCTTCGGGATGACAGATTCCGCACTTTGCAGCTTCGGCTTCGGTCTTCAGGGCGGGATACGCGGCATTGAATGCCTTCAAATAGTCAGGGCGAGCCTGTGCTTCTGGGCCCCCAACGAACGCCGCAACCACTGCGCAGCACGCAATCCAAGTCAAACTCTTCCGCATGAACTTACTCCTCACCGTGTTTAGAGAATTTCGTGAAAATAGAGCCCAAAGTCGTGCAACCCTTCGGCCATCCAACAAGCCCTACAACCGTTGAGAATTAGAGACGGCAACCCGGCGTGTGTCAACTCACAGAAGGATTACTGCATATGAAGTTGCGGTAGTCCCAGCGATATCGCGATTCCAGAATCAGACCTTTGGGTCAAGAACCTGCAATCGGGTCGACTTAACGAATGGTTTGACCCGAATTCGATAGTCGGTCATGTGAGGCGCGACCAGATGAGCCTTGAGATGGGCTAGACTTTCCCATTTCTCAACAATCAGTACGAAATCATCGCCAAGACGCTGTTGCTGTACCAAGTCGGTGGTCGCGTCAACGGCGGCACCATACTCGATACAGCCGACTTCCTGGCGAACAGGAATCGCCACTTGAGCGAACTCACGCAGGAAGTCATCGCGATGACCAGGGATCAATTCCACCAACGCAAGAACGTGAATCATCGTGGTACTCAGCCTGAGAACTTAATCGATCGTGAAAAATGAAGGTCGCCCTTCCCCGTAGCATGGGCTTTAGCCCGTGCAACTCGATCAAGTCATTGATGGATCATTGACTTCCAAATATCACTTATTCTAATGATCACTTTTCGATTTGTTCGAGCGTGTAAACGATCGCCGACTTCAGCTCTTCATCGTCAGTGCTCTTAAACAGTTTTCGCAAATCACCGGTGGCTCGTTTGGCATAAGGCCCGATCTCACCCAGTGCATAGACCGCTCCGACTTGAACTTTCAAGACCGGGTCATGCGAAGCTTTCACCAGGGCCTGCACCGCTTCTGGCGATTCGGGGGCCAATTCTGCCAGCGAATAGGTCGTCAGCCAGCGAACGCTCTCGTCCTTGTCGGCCAGACTCGACAGTAACGATTGCAGTGCCGGGTAGGCAAACCCGTCGTGCCGGATCAATACCTCTGCCGAACGAAGTCGAACCTGGCCATCCTTGTCATTCAGGCTTTCAGCTAGTGATGTCAGCACCTTGTTCGACTGAGGCCCCATTTCACCGAGCACAGCCGATGCGAACGATCGCAAACTGGCATCACGCGATTTCAATGACTCGGTTATGACTTTGATCGATTCGGAGTTCGTCATTTTAAGACGAGCCATCGCCAAAGCGGCATGTGCCCGAACGACCTGTTCATCGTGCCTCAACATCTTCTGCAACAACGGTGCCGCAGCGACACCCTTGTCACCCATCTGCCCGATCTGATGCAAACCCCGCTTGAGCGACTCGGCGTCCGTTGGATCGAGTTCTTTCAAGAGGTCTGCCAAATCGCCGTTCGCGTTCGGACACAGGTCCTGCATACCCCGTCCTGTTCCCTTTCTGGCAATATGCTTCCGGGAAGTCTCGACGGTTGGTTCTTGCGATTCCTGAGTCGAAGCGAATGTTTCGTCGCTGGTTGGTGATTCAACACTGTCACCATTTGTACCAGTTGTGCTAATCGGCTCATTATCGAATGACGAAGCAACGGTCGATGACTGAGCTGTTTTGACGGGGCTTTCAGCGGGGCTGGATTTCTCTTCGGCCCAATCCGCGATATCTCCGTCAAACCCTCCAGCACTGGTCTCGACTTCCTTCTTCACCTGTACGACATTCTTCCGAGCGTCACTGACAGGTGGTTTATCGAATTCGTCCGATGCTGGTTCTTTGACCGCACCTTTATCTTTTCCAACTTTGCCTGGTGGGTTCTCGATTGATGACAAGAACGTGTCGAGATCATCGTCAGATCGTCGAGCTGCAGCCTTTGGTTTGGCCTTGATTGGCGTTGTACTGGCAAGGGTATCTGTTGCGTCTTGTTCCGCAAGCGGATCGACTCGCGGTTTGACTTTCTTGGGAGCTTCCGTTTTTGACGCAGCAACGACCCTGGAGTCGTCGGCCTTGGCCAATTTCCCCTTCGTCTTGGCGTCTTTTGAACCACCTAAAGCACTCTTCGATTCATCGGACTTCAAGTCGGCGAGTTCTTTCGAATTCTTCCCCTTGCTGTCCTTATCGCGAGCTTTCTTCTTCGAATCCTTCGAATCAGCCAGCTTTTCTTCGGTCCCCTTTTTAGGCGGCTTCTTGGCGAGCCATCCGCTCGTTTGAGCGCAACCAGAAAGATTACCAGCCATGGCGGCCAGCAACACCAAACCGAAAGGGCGATACCACTTGTTCATGTCACAACCTTGTGAACCGCGTGGAGGAGA
Source organism: uncultured Schlesneria sp. (assembly GCA_903834925.1). Classification (GTDB taxonomy): domain Bacteria; phylum Planctomycetota; class Planctomycetia; order Planctomycetales; family Planctomycetaceae; genus Schlesneria. The sequence continues at coordinate 16,124 of CAILLA010000281.1, read as the reverse complement.
GAACGACGCGAACGTCAATGCTCGCAAACCTCGCCATGCGACTGAATAAAACGCTTCCTCCTGAGGTATCGGTTACAACGATCGTAAGAATTAACGGGATCAGACGGCGTTTTCCGCGTCCAGTGTAAAACGACCGCTATAGCCCGTAGAGTTTACCAAGTTTATCCCAACCCCTCAAAAAATTCTTGCACCGTGCTCTGTGGTCGGGCGTTACTTTTCGTTTAACCCGTAGCCATCGGCGCAGGCGGGTCGGCGTTCAGCCGATCTCTTCGAGTGTTGCCGTGCCCACCTTACGGCATTGCTCAAACGCGAAATGACGCCTCGGCTGAAGGCAAGACCGCCGCGCCGTTCCCGCTTCTCTTCGAGGCGCGGTTAAACGATCAAAAGAAACGGGGGCTGCCTCGAATCGAGTAGCCCCCAATTGCACCTAAAACACTGTTCTTCAACGGCTTATATCACAATAGACGATTTGCTTCTCGCTAGTTCTTCCATGAACCGAAGTGATCGAGTCGTCGTCTCTTCGACATCTGGGATTAATCCGTCCAGGATCAGCGAATTGGCGTACAGCTGGCGACCGCAATCGCGAATAAAGTCGTCATTGTCTGAATTGCTGCTGAGGTCGCACAAACGAGTAATCAGACCGGCATGCGGATTGATTTCAAAAATCCGCTTGGGCATTTCGTATTCCTTCATCGTGTGGCTAAGCACCTTCTGAAGTTGATTGCTCATCGTTCCTTGAGGATTAATCAGGCAGCAGTTGCTGTCCGTCAGCCGGGACGACTCGCGAACGTCTTCAACCTTCCCATCCAATGCACCACGGAAGAGTTCCAGTATCCGTGTCAGGTTCTTCGGCTTGATTTTTAATTCATCAGTCTCGGCAGGATTCGTGGATTCCGGGAATTTGACGTCAGCCGAATCGATCGAAATCAGATCCTTTCCTTCGTAGCGATGAAGTTGCGTCAACGCAAATTCGTCAATCGGGTCGTCCAGGAACAGGACTTCCAGGTTTCGCTTGCGGAAGGCTTCCAGCAACGGATGTCGTGACAAGGCATCGAGATCGGGGCCGCTGAGATAAAAAATCTGGGTTTGCCCCTCGACAGCGCGTTGCAAATAGCTGTCGAGCGAAACACTCGGGATCAACGATTTGTCGACTTTGCCACCCACAAGCAGTGTGGCTTCGTTCGCTGTGTGCGTCGAATGGAACCGCATCAACTTGGCGATCCGCTCGCGGTTCTCAAAATCCTGACCGATCCCGGTTCGAAGAATCGGACCAAACTGTTGATAGAACGTCTTGAACGTCTCGGGCTGCTCTTCGGCCAAACTCGCCAGGTAATCCAGAACCTTCTTGACCAAAACCTTCTTCAGTTTTGGCAGCAATTTGTGGTCTTGCAGAGTTTCTCGCGAGACGTTGAGTGGCAAATCGGCAGAATCGACAACTCCGTACAGAAACCGCAGATACTCGGGCAACAGGTCGCGACAGTCGTCCTGAACCAGAATCCGCTTGGCACAAAGATTGATCCCGTGCTCAATCTGACCGAACCCCATCAGCTCGAAATTTGACGGAGGACAGTACAGGATCGAATGAAACTGGATGGGTGAATCACTCGAAAGATGCAAATGCCACAACGGTTTTTCGTCGGTATGATGCGTCAGCCACTGGTAAAAACCAGCGTGCTGCTCTTCAGTCACCTGATTCTTGGGTTCGACCCAGATCGGCTTCTGCTCGTTCAGAATATCGGTTGCCAGCTTGATCGGATGCGGCACAAACGTTGAATACTTACGAACAATGAATTTCAACCGATTGGGGTCGGTGAATTCATCCATGTCGTCTTTCAGATGCAGACGAATTTGGGCTCCTCGCGGAACGTCTCCTTCGACTGGCGTGATCGTAAATCGGCCGGAACCGTCAGATTCCCAGCGCCAACCTGTCTGCTCGCGGTAGCTTCGCGTGACGACTTCCACTTTCTCGGCCAGCATGAAAGCGGCGTAGAACCCGACTCCGAATTGACCGATCAACGACAAGTCTGCGGAAGGAGCCTCCCCCCCCTTCTCTGCCTTCGCGGCAAGAGTACGGAGAAATTCTTTCGAACCGCTGTGAGCAATCGTCCCGAGGTTCTGAACCAGTTCGTCATGCGTCAGGCCGATGCCATTGTCTCGAATCACAAGCAGCTTGGCTTCCTTGTCCGGTTCCAGTGTGATTTCCAACGGGGAATCATCCCGATATTGCTCGTCGCTCAATTGAATATGCCGAAGCTTATTCAAAGAATCGGAAGCGTTAGAAATCAACTCTCTCAAGGCAATCTCGCGGTTCTGATACAGCGAATGAGAGAGAATATGAAGAAGCTGCTTGATCTCGGTCTGAAACGTGAATTCCTGAGGCTGCGACACGGGGAACTCCAAAAGCAATCAACATCGAAACAGAAAGGCAGTCCATCGACCGCGTGGAAGGATGAAAAGCAACTGGCGCGCCATGTCCCATGTGTCAAAAATGCCGGAAATTTATGAGCGGCAGCATCAGTCGAACTGAATCACAACTGCCAAAATGGCACCACAAGCCTCTCCGATGTTCGTACACTGGTCTTTACCCACGTTTTCCATCACCGAATAATTCCGTCAACGATTCCCCGAACTTAATGCGAAAGCGAAGAGAATTTGCCACAGATGAACACAGATCCACACGGATAAATGCAAAATACAAACTTACAGAAACCAGTGTTTTTCATGGGATTTATTCCTCTTGATCTGTGTGGATCTGTGGCTAATTTCTTTTGAAATTAATTGATACGAGTGTCGACATCAGCGATTGATGTGCTACGCCTGGTTGTCAGTCAACTTCATACTGATGTCAGGTTTGCGCACCACTTCTATTCAAGAAACTTTTCGCCATTTTTGCTGTGATCAAGTCTGCTGTGAAACTTGATTGAAAAGTTCGCGCGACTTCGACCAACTGCCGTATTTCATAGGATTTCGTCGTCATTTTCGTCGCAAACAAGTTCGAGCGAGTTCACCAGACTTCGCGCGAGTTCACCAGATTTCAACCGACTTCGATATCGTTCACCGTTCTAATTCTATCCGAAAGCCGATTTCGTTCGATTTGCATCTTCGAAAATAGTTGACCAAGTTGGCAAAGTTGGCCAAGTTCCTTTTTTATAGGCATTTTTTGAAAGTTTGAGGTTGGCCAACTTCATCTTTTGTCGCCTTATCATCGGGACGGCGAGCCGAAACGGGTAGAAAGTCTGGAAATACAAATACCATTGAACAGAAGTTAACGAAGGGAACAAAGGAATTCGGAAGGAAGCCTCCACCCCGAGCTTCCCGGACAGTTCTGGCGGCATCCTCCGTGTCTGCTTTCTCTTCACTTCATTAACTTCGTTTCCTTTTGTTCAAAATCTTCTCTTCCATTCTGCTGGATTCATGGTTCCGAGAAATTTGGTGTCAAAGTTCGATCAAGTTCGACCGACTTCGACCATTCCCCATAATTCATAGGCTTTTATCCATTTTTCCGCCGTGTTCGACTTCGTTCGACTTCGTTCGACTTCGTTCGACTTCGTTCGACTTCGTTCGACTTCGATCGAGTTCGATCGAGTTCGATCGAGTTCGATCAAGTTCGAATCCCATGTTTCCTCCCAGGCGAGCCAAGGATGTTAATCCTTGGATTCTTGTTGAATTTTCCGACCGCCGCCCGCTACCAACCACGCTCCGCCCGCCAAGGCAAACAACGAACCGCCACGGATCGCGCAGCGCCTCAAGTCGACGCCGGGGCAGCCCGATTAAATTTCATTCCAAGATCTCAAAGATCAATTGTCGTCGTCAGGTTGTGATTTCCAATAATCCAAGCGAGCCCGGGATGTTAATCCCGGGATTCTTGTCCCCGTTTTTGTCAGGACCCACTCATCGTCCAAACGTATCGTTTAACCGCGCCTCGAAGAGAAGCGAGTTATTTGGAGCGATGAACGACGACGAAACGCCCGCCGTTAGTAACACAACAAAACCACGACATAAAACTACAACAATACAACACGCTCGTCAATAGGAAAATCGAGAAACCTCGGGGACACTGCTTTTTCGCAAAAAAAGCAGTGTCCCCGAAGACAAACGAACAGACCTGACTGGCGCGTCGACGTTAACAATGGATGTTCTGGGGTCGGGCGTTCAACGCGTGAACGGTGCGACTATTCTGAACCCGTCACGTGACGCGCATAAGCCGGCTGTGCCGGACCCGTCATTCGACGCGCATGAACCGGCTGTGCCGGGGGGCAAGGTTGAATTCAATGGCGTGGGGTTCTACAACTCGATCCAAATATTGATCCAAAACACCGCTTTCGTCCAACCGGAGAATTTCATAATGGCCCTCGTCAACGATAACTACCTGAAGCTTAAGGCGGGCTACCTGTTTCCCGAGATCGGTCGCCGAGTTTCGAAGTTCGCCGCCGAAAATCCGTCCGCAAAGATCATTCGCCTTGGAATTGGGGATGTGACCGAACCGCTTCCGTCAGCGATTATCGACGCCATGCACCGTGCCACGGACGAAATGGCCAAACGGGAAACGTTCCGCGGGTATGGCCCCGAACAGGGCTACGACTTTTTGAGGAACGCGATTGCTCAAAACGATTTCATCGGTCGCGGAGCACAAGTCTCTGCCGACGAAATCTTCGTTTCGGACGGCTCGAAGTGTGATACCGGAAACATTCTCGATATTTTCGGTTCGGGAAACGTGATCGCAGTGACGGACCCCGTCTATCCCGTTTACGTCGATACCAATGTGATGGCGGGACGAACTGGGGCTGCCGACGAAACGGGTCGATATGCAGGACTGGTCTATCTTCCGGTCACTGCGGAAAACAATTTCACACCCGCCCTGCCCGATCGTAAAGTCGATTTGCTGTATCTGTGCTACCCCAACAATCCGACAGGAACTGTCGCCTCGAAAGAGACTTTGAAAAAGTTCGTCGACTACGCCAAAGCCAACGACACGATCATTTTCTTCGACGCTGCGTATGAAGCTTATATTACCGACCCTTCAATTCCACATTCGATTTACGAGATTGAAGGTGCCCGAGACGTCGCGATTGAATTCCGCAGCTTCAGTAAGACCGCAGGTTTTACGGGAACGCGCTGTGCATTTACCGTCGTGCCGAAAGGTCTGAAGGCCAAAACATCAACGGGCGAGTCGGTTGAGCTTCACTCGCTTTGGAACCGACGTCATACCACCAAATTCAACGGTGTCAGCTACATCGTGCAACGAGGGGCCGAAGCGGTCTACAGCGAACAGGGGAAAGCCCAGGTTCGAGCCATGATCGACTTTTACCTGGAAAATGCCACGATTCTTTGTGCCGGACTGCGAAAAGCAGGACTTGTCGTTTACGGGGGAACCAATGCTCCTTACGTCTGGCTGAAGACACCCGGCGGAATGACAAGCTGGCAATTCTTCGATCACCTGTTGTCCCAGGCAAATCTGGTCGGAACACCGGGCAGTGGTTTCGGTGCCGCCGGCGAAGGCTACTTCCGCTTGAGTGCCTTCAACAGCCGAGCCAATATTGAAGAGGCTGTCACTCGAATTCAAAAAATCATGGCATGACAAAACCTATGGTCACTCTTTTCGCTCGTGACTACGCGAACGGCGAACCGATTCGCATCGAAATTGAAGGCGATCGGATTCGTCGGATCGAGCCGGCATGGCCGCAAGGAAGTCTTAACGACTGGCCGTTTGTTTCGCCGGCGTTTCTCGATTTGCAGATCAATGGATACGGGGGGACCTGGTTCAGTGATGACGCGTTGACCGCCGAAGCGGTGCTGAAAGCCTTGTCGCCTCACTTTGGATTCGGCGTAACACGCCTGTGCCCAACGCTGATCACCAATTCGTTCGAAGGTCTGGCGACTGGATTTGCCGCAATTCGAGAGGCCTGCGAGCAATCGGCATGGGCCAATCGAATGGTTTGTGGCTGCCATCTGGAAGGCCCCTATATTTCAGGCGAAGACGGACCGCGAGGGGCACATCCGAAACAACATGTCAGGCCGGCCAACTGGGATGAATTTCAACGCCTGCAAGAAATTTCCGGAGGCCGAATCCGGCTGGTCACCGTGGCACCCGAAGTAAAAAACGGTATTGATTTCATTCAAAAGGCTGTGGCAAGCGGTGTTGTGGTTTCGCTGGGACATACAGCGGCCACTCCCGAGCAGATTCAGTCTGGTGTCGATGCGGGTGCAAGATTAAGTACGCATCTCGGTAACGGTGCTCATTCGATGATTCACCGCCATCGGAACGTGATTTACGAACAATTGGCTGACCCGAGGCTAAGCGCCAGCTTGATTGTCGATGGGCATCACCTGCCACCCAATCTTGTCCGAACATTCATCCGAGTAAAGACCCCACAAAAAACAATCCTGACCTGTGACGCTGCTGGTTGGGCAGGTTGTCCACCCGGCGTTTACGAAAACAAATTGGGCCGCAGCGAGATTCTCCCCAGCGGCAAGCTGGTCGTCGCCGGGCAACAGGAACTGCTGGCAGGTTCGGCTCAAGAAATCGATGAATGCGTCGCAAACGCGATCAGTTTTGCAGGTGTATCGGTGAAACAGGCGGTCGACATGGCCAGCCAAAACCCGGCAAAGTTACTCGGGCAGGAAGTCGTCCGATTGCGACGCGGATCGCTAGCGGACCTGGTGGTATTCCACATTACTGCTGAAAGTCGAATAGGCCCTATACGTCCCATAAGTCCTATAAGTCCCATCTCTTCCCCGAACGAACGCCTACGCCTGAATATCGAAGCCACGATCGCCGGTGGCGAATTAAAATTCGGGTCAATCGTCCCGCGCTAGGCCGTTGTCAAGAATTAATGTTCGGGTCGTGTGCCACTGCATCGGACTTCTTCCAAAGTAGCCATCATCGCTCCGCGTGATGAGCATGCGTCGGAAACGATTCAAACGTTGCCTTAGCCTCGGGACAGATACTTGGTTCGAATTCTTGATTTGAAAAAATGCTGTTTGGTATTCGACTGGTTCTCGAACACTGCTCATCACGCGGAGCGATGATGGCTACTTTGGTCTGAGGCAAAGCCTCGCTGGAGTCTTCGGAGACGCAGTGTCTTCTCTTGGACAAGGCGATCGAAGAACACTGGGTGACCGAAGACGGTCATCCAGTGGCACCCGAATATTGACAGTCGACAACGCGCCAGGCTGACAATTCAAAGTCACGATCGCCTATCGACGATACCACTGATCAAGGACACCATTCCAATCTTCAATACTTTTTGAAGCTGCAAAGGCATTGCGAACATCCTCGTATTGGGGATGCAACTGCGCAAACTTCATCCCGAACATTCGCATCGTCGTCAGTGCCTGCGGAACATCGCTCACTTGCACACAAAGTTCGAACTGAAGCTCCATCACCCGACGTTGCTCGATCAAACCGGGTTCCGGCATCGGAAGACCTGACGCCAACGCCTTGACCTGTGAAAAAATCCAGGGATTGCCGATGGCTCCGCGTGCCACCGATACGCCATCGACGCCCGTTTTCTGAAACATGTCGATACAGGCCTGCGCCGTGAACAGATCGCCGCTACCGAGGATCGTCTTTGATCCCGCGTGTTGTTTCACTTCGCGAAGAAAATCCCAGTTACTCGGGCCAATGTATTTCTGTTCGACCGTTCGGCCGTGGACCGTGATCGCAGAAACGCCTCGCTCGAACGCTCCATCAAGGATTTGAAAGAACCGATCACGACTCTCGGTCGAATCATCCACACCGCGTCGCATCTTCAGCGTCACAGGAATGTGATCAGGAACGGCGTCACGGGTCCGACTGACGATTTCCAGGGCGATATCCGGTTGGCTGAGATGGAATCCGCCTCGACACGCTCCGGCAGCGGATTTGACTGGGCACCCGAAATTGATGTCGATGACATCGAAACCGGCACCAACCAGCTTCTGTGCGGCGGGTCCAAAATCAGCGGGTTCTGAACCCATCAGTTGGCCGCCGACCGGATGTTCTTCATCGGTGACCAGAAGATGTCGCCGAGTGCGATGACGCGATTTGAGATCGAGTACGAACCGGTCAATCATGACTTCGGCAAGAGTGTAACTCGCCCCCAATCGCTTCGCGACAATCCGCATGGGACCATCACTATAACCACTCAGTGCCGCCTGGACGACCGGGAAGCCGACTTGGACTGTCCCGATCATCAGCCGCTTCAACGGAGTCAAAATATCAGGGGACGACGGTTGCAATTGCAACGGTTGTGGTTGGTCCTGGTAAATGTCTCGAATCATCTCTAAGTCAGTTTGACCATATGCGTTTTGGAAAAACGAGATCGCCTCGCCTGGCAGTGTAATCATCCACAACGCGATTTTGCGACAACTCCACACCAACCGGATCATACCCGATCAGGTCGATGCCTAAGTCTGGACTGTGATATTGCGAGTGATGGGAAGGCTGGTCGCAGGTGTCGGCAAGTAATTATCGGTTGCCACAATCGTAAGCGTACGGGTCGCTCCGCTGATCGTTCTTCCGGATGTATTGAACTGAATCGAACGCAGCGCTGTTTGATAGTTCGAAAGGCTGCTAAAACCAGAAAGCGTCAAAGTGCCCGAAGAAGAATCAAATATTCCGGTGATGCCGAGTTGATTCTTAAACGACAAAACGTCATGGCCAGAGGAGTTATTCTGGTATCCGGCCGTGATTTGGACGGTTAATTTTGTCAGATAGTTGCTGTCAGGGTCACTGACTTGAACCGTCGAAGAGATCGACTGCGGGGCCGCATTCGCCTTGTAAATCAGTGGTGACGATTCGATACCTGATAACAATGGTGGATCATTGACACTCGTTACGGAAACACTGACGTTCAACTTGTTGCTTGTGAAAACTCCGTCAGTGGCCGCAATACTGACCGATCGAGGTGTCGTAACTGGATTGGAACTGATGTCGTAATACCCAATCGATCTCAGCATCGCCTGATAGTGAGCGATCGTGTCGTTGCCCGTGATTGTGAGGCTGGCGGTATGTGCCACAAGATCCTGACTGAATGACGCCTGTAGACCGAATAGGTTCGTGTAACTCAGTCGATCTTCGGCTTGCCAGTTCACGAATGAGATCGCGGCACTGACAAAATTCACGCTGTTGGGGTCACTTGCAACGAGATTCGGTGCGATGAACAGCGGTACGGCTTTCTCGATGTAGCTTAACTTATCAACAGTTCCGGAAAGCGTCGGCGGAACGACGATAGTCACATTCCGCGAGACCACATTACTGGACAACAAACCGTCAGTCACTTGAAAACTGATTGAGCGAGACAGCGACGTATTGAGAGCGGGATAGACATTCTGGAAGGAAATATTGCGCAGCGCGGTCCGATAGTCCGAAACCGAGTCCTGCCCTGACAACGTCAACGTTCCCGTGACTGCATTCCAACTGGCCGTAATTTTTGGTGTGCTGGCGTTTGCAAAGACCAGTCGGTCGAGATCAGGTTGGTAGTTGCCGCTAACTTGGATCGTCGCCCCCGTGAGGTTATTGCTGTCGTAATCGAAAACTAGCAGCGACGAAGTGATGGGTACCGCCAAGGGTGCAACGTCAACGACTGGAATCGACTCGATTTGAGAGAGCACAGGTGCCACATCAGCCAGGTAATGCTGTGAGTAAATTCCCGAACCACTTCCATCCTGCACGTCGTCCCGCCAGGCGACGATCAAATCACCCGAATTATCGACGGCAACAGCTGGAGGATCCGTTGAGGCATACCCCGCATAGGTTGTATTGACCTGGAATTCAGGGCTGAGAGCGGTCCCCGTATTGTCATATCGCTTTGCATAGTAATGATAACCCGGGCCGAGACTACGCCAGGCGATAACAAAATTTCCCACCGCGTCCATGGCAACTGCGGGCGTAATTTGATTGACCGTTGTCGAATCGGTCACGGGAAACAGGCCTTGATCAACTCCCAACGAATTGTATCGTCGAGCGTAGATGCTGATGCCACCACCGACGGGCTCTGGATGGTCCCAGGCGATGATAAAATCGCCTGCGGCGCCCATCGCGATCACAGGTGAATTGCTTCCACTGTCGGGCGGAGAAACAACAAACGCACTTCCCAGGGGTGCTCCAGAAGCGTTGTAACGCTGTGCAATTGTGCTTGACAGTCCCGAGAATGGTTGCTGAGTCCACGTGACGACAAAGTCACCAACAGCATCCATTGCCACTTTCGGCAAAAAGGAATTGTCATAGTAGCCAGCGATTGGTGTGTTGACCTTGGTTTCGGTTCCCTGTGCAATTCCCGCTGCGTTATACCGCTGAGCATAACACCCATATCCATTTGGAGCCGAAGTTCGATTCCACCAGGCGATCACGAAATCACCTGCCGCATCCATCGCCACTGAAGGACTTTCCTGACCCAATGTCCCGTACGTATTGACATGGAATTCAGACCCTTGAGCGACTCCAGCGGCATTATATCGCTGAGCATAAATGCCCATACCGCTCCCTGGGCCGCTCTGGCCAAAACTTTCCCATGTCACAACAAAGTCGCCCGCAGCATCCATGGCAACAGCCGCCGTCCCTTGATACCCGGCCGTATATGAGTTGACTCGAAACTCGCCTCCCTGAGCCTTTCCGTCGGAACTGTAACGTTGAGCATAAACGCCATAGCCACTGCCATCTTCACCGTAGCTCGACCAGACTGTAACATAGTCGCCATGGACATCCATCGCTACGGCAGGCTGCGTCTGATTACCTCCAGTGACCGTGTTCACTCTTTGTTCCGAACCGGCAGGGACGGTCGTAGCAACCGCAAAGACGCAGTGAAAATCGGCACCGTTTACGCTATTGCCATCTCCATTCAAGGGATAGCCAGAAAGATCTTGAATCGTTTGTAATGCGACAAGCTGATATCCACCTTCCGAAAGCGGATGGGCGAACGACACGCGCGCCACATATTGGTTTGTATGGGGGTCTTGACCGAACGTGATCCCCGAAATCTGATCACTGATATCGACTCCGTAACGAGTCAGATCCCAATTGGAACGATTCGTTACACTGTTTGCCCCACCGGGAACGGCATTCAAATTTTCAGAAAAGACCACCGACAACGAAGGAATCGACACAGTCAATCGGTCTCCCGAATGAACGACGACCGGACCCGATCCTTGAAGGACTTCAATCACCGTCGGAGCTGCAGGGCCAACGACGGTTGTCAGCAGTTTTCGCGATTCGAGGTGTTCGACAATCGCCGAACGCGTGTCCCCGGATTGCCGACGGATTCGTCGCGAACGTACCGATGGAATCGCTAATCGGCGATAAAGATTCGTGAGCCACGATTTTTTTGGCATGAAGGAAATCCTGTCTGATGCTTGAGCGCAAAGAGCCAGCTCAAGTCTAAAGGCGCGCCGAACCGCACGCCAGACCAGATCAATTTCCACATCAGTAGATCAAAATCGATTGCACGGATTAAATGAGTGATGAGGTCAACAAGGGTCGCAACACGCGACGTTTTAAGATTCTGACCGCATCAGTTCGAAAGTATCAGACCTTTGCCGACGTTTCTGCAGTCGGTATTACTAACGTTTGATTTCTTTGCTGGGCGCGAAGAATCTATTGAAGAAAAGAATCCGGGGACTTACGTCGCCCGGCTCGCCTCGACTGTTCTTTTTTCGTGTTTTTCGTCGTTCAAATTCTTCTCCAGATTGGGTTGCGGGCGAAGCCCGCGCCGTGAATTTATTGGACATGCGGCTTCGGTTTCCAATCGACGTCGTCGCCAATTATTGGCTTGCTGATTTCGAACCGTTTGGCGAGCCCGAGATGGGAACTCCAGAAGGAAGCGGTCGACCGGCAACGGAAAATCCATGATCGTGCGTGAACTTCTGGAGCTTCCGGTAGATCGCATAACTATCGGGATAGACCCAGAACGTCAGCGTTGTATCTGGTGATGCACCGAGAATCGATTGGTAGAACTTCGAGCCTTTACGCAAAGCGACTTCAGCAGTCTCACCTCTGGTTTCAGGTTCGGGATGAATCTGCCAGTTGGATAGACTGATCCGATACCCTCCCTGCCCCGTTCTCAGTTCCTCCAACCCCGAAAGTGACTCCACACGGACGAGGTACTGCATATTGAAGCCTTCGATTGGCCCGATTTGACCTTGATGCTGCCGTGTTTTCACCAACCAGTCTTTTCGTTTTTGAATCTGGTCCTTCAGTCGCGAAACCAGCTCGTCGACCGGTACTTCCGCGACGCGATTTCGTTCCAGACGGTAATGCTTCTCATTCCCGTTGACGACGCGGCTGAGCGGCGTGATCTTGTGTTCCAGCATTTGGACGTTCACAGGCTTGTCTTCAATCTCCTCGGCCTGCCTGGTCAGCCGTTCCAGGTCTTTCCGGGCGAGTTCCAGATCAGCGACTGCTTTTGCTGACTTCTTTTTGCTCGCTTCGAGTTGTTCAGCCGACAGCGCCACCATCCCTAGAACTGCCTTTTGGCGTTCGGTTAACTCGACCTGCCGCTGATTCGATTCCTGAAAGCGAGCAGCAAGCGCCAGCTCTTCTTTTGTGATTGATGCCAGCTCAGTTTCCAGCTCCTTCGTCATTTCCACGAGTTCATGTGGCACAACCAACTCGGGCAGAGGAGGCCGTACGGGACTAACTTGCAGTTCAGGCTCTGGCTCTGGCTCCGGTTCTTCTTCAGGTTCTTGCAACGTCATCAGCTCTTGAGACTGCTGTTCCTTGTTGCCTGCTTCGATCGCCCCAATTTGCTTCGCGGAAGAATAATCCACCGGGCCAGAGAGAGGTTCATCGGACAAAGGTGTACCCGGCGGAAGATACACGACCGGGATCTTACTGACGTGCAGACCCGCAATCACAATCAGGATGATCAAGATCCCGACGATGTTTGCCACGACATCAAGGAACGAGTCGGAGCCAAACTGAAGTTCTGCCTTCGGACGACGACTCATCGGTTGGCTCCCGCTTTCGTTGAAGCCGCAGTCTTTGGCGCAGGTTTTTTCGCCGGCTTGGTGGTACTCGCCGTGTCGCGGCCAAATTCGATCGTCTCATTTAGTTTCGAGAATTCATGCGAGGTCGCCAAACCCGCACGGGTCATCATGGCGTTGACCTGTTCGTAGTGACTATTTCCTTCGGGTTTCACGATAAATTTCAATCGCGGTGCCCAGAAGAATCCCTGCGGCGGTCGACCCCATTCATGAGAATAGTTGTCGAGTGCCGTTGCAAACAATTCCAACGTTTCTTGTCTCGACTCCCCCTGCCCGACGGGAATCGCATACTTTTCGGCGATCAAAAGTTTATCTTCCGTGACGTCAACGCGAACTTCCCTCTCAAACCCAATACTCGCTCCTGGTTCACAAAATCCCCAGCGTCGGCCCGCGAGCATTTCGGGTTCCAAGGGTTTGTCGTCATCATTGCTCTTCTTGCTTGGTCTCTCGCCGGGGCGAGCAGCCCTCGTCGCAGATCCTTTGGTATGAGAGAAGCGGGGCGATGAGGAACCGCTATCAGATAAACCGGACGAGCCGGATGAACCGGATTGACCACCTGACCGCGAACCGGAACTCCTCTCACCTTGTGCGAAGTTGCCGTCGCCGTCGGAATCTCCCCCAGGTCCATACGATTCTCCGTCGCCACCTGATTTCGACTTCGAAGATTTGCGATTCGGACGTTGTCCGATCGGCATCCCAGGCTCTGGCTCGCCCCAACCGTCCGATGATTGTCCCGATCCTACTCCACCTGATACAGAACCATTGAACGTAGTTCCGCTCGAGTTCCCTGGAATTCTTCCCCCAGAACTTCGATTTCCATTACCTTGAGACATTCGAGAGTTGCCCCGATCCGACGTCGCGGAACCTTGACCACCCGCTCCACCACCGGGCCCACCGCCTGTCCCAGCATTGAGTCCACCGCCATTGCCACCGCCAGGTCCGCCAGCCATGGAACCACCCGGCCCATCCTCCGTTCCGTCTCCCTGATCCCCGCCTGGGCCGCTGCCCGCTCCACCCCCATTGCCTGCATACGATCCGCGGGAAATTCCGTCGCCGGTCCCCACTTCAGGGCCACCGCTAAATCCGGTATCAGTTCCGGAATTGGCACCGCGACGCATTCCCGATCCATTACCGCCGAATGATCCACCCGTATTTCCGAATGATCCACCAGCCTGATTACCGAACCCGCCTGCAACTTCGTCTCCACCGGCTTTTCCGCGCGGACGACCTTGGAAGTTTTCAACACGTTCCCAGCTTCGAGATCCAACATCGTTGTCACCACCCGTCAGATCGTTCATTGTGAAGCTGTTTCCGCCCGATTGAAGTGGGTCATTGGTTCCGGACGAATTGGAACCAATCCCGCCACCGAACACTTGCCCTCCGCCGGTACCGACTGAGCCGGAATAGCCAGAACTGCCGCCGCCCGTGCCTCCCCCGCCTGAGCCGCCACCTCTTGAACCACCACCGCCTGGACGACCGCCACCCGAACCTCTGCGACCGGGAGCACCTCCAAAAACACTACTTCCCGATCCACTCGCCAGGGCCGAGCGAGCAATCTTATCACGCTCGGTCATTAATCGATTCACGGCGGACTGGCAGGCCGTTTTTGCACCACCGTCAACGTCCGGCAGTTTTAAGGCAGTCGAATCTTCGATCAGTTCATACCCTTGAGCCGTACGAATCGGTTCTAACATTCGCAACGCAACATAATACGCTACAACCCCTTCTGGCCTGACAAGCATCAGCACGTAGGGCTCGGGTTCAGACCGGGGGTCTTGCTGCTTCATGTTTCTGGCCGTCCAGTAATTGATCAGCGCCCCAGTGCCGGCCGCGATGGGATTGGCTTTCGGAGTAAAGCCCTCAAGGTCTTTCGCGGTAATGAGGATGTCTTCAGGCAAAAAACGAATCCCGGCTGCGGAGCATTCGATGAAGATTGGGCGTCGAGTTGTCCCCGTTTGCGGGTCAAACGGCACGACCTGAAATTGATCGTTCTGGGCCGTCGCATCAGCGACTTGTGCGGCACGCAGACGCCTCTTCATTTGAAGGATTTGCTGCTCAACGAGAACGCGCTCGGCGTCTTCCGTGGGGTCATTTGTCGCTGCGGCTTCCCCGGCAATTTCGCCTAGATTATTTTCAAGTTGTTGAATCTCGGACTGAAGTTCGTCGGTTTTTTCGAGCGTTCCTTCAACCTGCTGTCGACGCAAGGCGAGAACACGCAGCCGTTGCTCACGTTCAGACGCAAGTTGTTCCGCACGCGTCCGCGCTTTCGTTTTCAAATCCGTTAGCTCGCGTTTGCGTTCTGCAAGAGCAAGCTCGTAACCATCGTCAACGGGCTCAACCGGCCGGAAAACCGGCTTGCGTACGGGCCGAGTGACAACTTTTGGAGGCTCGGGTTCTGGATCGGGTATTGCAACAGGCTCGCTAAGTTCAGCCGAGTTCTCGGCTTCGGCGATTGCGAGATTGCGATAGGCTCGTTCCGAAGCAGCGAACGCGGTTTCCTTCTGTCGGATTTTCAGACTCGTGACGAGTAACAAGAAGATCAGCGACCCCATCGTGCAGATCAGCACGGCAAGGAACGGAAAGACTTTAAAAGAATGGGCTTCCTTCGTTCGACCGCTCATCGCAGGTACTTGTATTTCTTGCTTCAGGAGTCAGGCGCGTTGGCTCGGGTCAGCCGACCGGAAGTTTCGGGCTGAAGTCAATCAATCACGCAACAGATCCGGAGGCTTACGCCAGGCTCATCTCGAAATCATTTCTGCATAACGGTTTACAAGCCTAGACACGCCCTCAATCAACCCATTCCCCCCAAACAACCGGTTTAACGATTGAAATCCGAGAAAGGGTGCAAAATCAGCGCAATTAGACTTATCGGAACAATCGGCATAGCCGGAATCTGGAATGAGTCAAAAACCTTCAGTCCTGGCAACACAATTCAGATTGTCTCCAAATCGCGTGCGAACAGGTTTGCTTACCGGATGACAAGTCCCGTATTCTATGCAAAGAACTGAGAACCTTTGTTTGAGGAGATTGTCTCTTCGGCAAAGACTGCCACAGTTGGCTGACGACATTTATGGCCGGGGGACCGGGACTTTGAATCTTTCCCAATCCGATTTGACGACAGCACAAGAATTGCTCGGATATTTGAATTTCTCTGGAGGCCGTCC
>CAILLA010000280.1 GCA_903834925.1 uncultured Schlesneria sp. | reverse complement strand
TGGCGGTGTCTTCGATCCATTGATCGGATCCAAATGGTTGTCCGCGTCGAACGCATCGGCGTAGCGATTCCAACTCCGCTTCGGTTTCGGCGCCGTTCACAAATGACATCCATTTCCGTGGACAAGGCAATGGCCATTTCGCCAGCAAACTCTGCTGCTCGGCGGTCCCCGACGCTCGTCGCCAGAGACTCGACCACTTCCAGTCTTCCGCATGCGGAACCAGATTGGCGCGTAACGCGTTCCGCTCGACGTACCTGACGAGTTGATAGAAGTACTCGTTCGTCTCGACGGGGAATGATTTAAAGCGACCTTGGTACACATGCCCCTGACCGACGCGATGGCGATTTGTCCCCTTTTCTTCAATCCCATGTTTAGACCTGATCTTGGGACTGCGTGTCTCTTCGGCCTCTTCAATCCCCACGGATGCCCGGTCATGGCTCTTCGAGTCCACCGCGATTTATTCCCAGCCTATTGATTTGACGTTCGCCATTTCAATTTCGAATCGGAATCCGTGCGGCTGCGATCGACTGACGGACGTTTTCATCTTCGTAATCAGGATTTCGACGAATCGCTTCTACAAAATCTGCTTTTGCCAGTTGTGGTTCGCCAAGGAACTCGTAAACGCGACTGCGGGCGACGTAGGAATCGGAAAGAAACGGGTCCATCGTGATGGATCGGGTTAACTCACTAACGGCCCGCTGGAGATCTCCCATCCGGGCATAGATCAAGCCAGAAGTCAAATAGTCCCGTGCATTTTTGTCGAACCGGCGGATGCGGCTGAGGTCGTCGATCGCTTCAGGACAACGTCCGACTTCCAAAAATACTGCGGCCCGCGACCGCAGTGCAGCAACGTCGTCAGGAAACTCGTTCAGTCTTCGCGTCATATCCGCGATCGCCTCTTGAAGATACCCGGTATTCAGGAAGGCGATTGCCCGTTCGCGATAGAGTTCAGTATCGTCCGGTGTGATCCGTAAGGCTTTTGAAAATGCGTCGATCGCAGCCTGATAATTTTCCTCGGCGATGAACTCAATTCCGAGAGTGAACAGTTCATCCGCTTCCACATTCCCTTCTTCAGCTGCGATGAGATCATCTGAGTCAGTCTCCGATTCATCATCTGCGGAGACCCCGATGGGATCGGTCGCTTCGTCTGGCTCGGAATCATCTCGTGCATTCTGTACGACAACATCGAGTTCAGCAGTTGAATTCGTTTCCGACGGTTGATCATCGTCAATGACTACGCCGGGCTTTGGGGCTTTCGTCGTCATGGAAACGTGGGCAGGAACAAATTGCAGTCTGGAACAGGCGTCCGGTTTTTCTCCGGATCGTCCAGACCAGGGAGTTCGTTGGCCAGATTGAAGTGCAGCGAATTCCTGTTTGAAGTCCGATCGGGCGTCGGCTCGAAGCAGTTTTGTCCACGACGAAATGCCTTCGTTTAGCAGATGTGCTCGACGAGCCAGTGCGTAGGCAATCGCAGGCATTGTCATGTAACCGAGCCATGAGGTCGAACTGAATTGCAACGATCCGCTCACCCAACTGCGATCCTGACGGGCCGAGTTGGCCAGGAATAGACCGAATCCAGCAAAGACGCAAAGCAAATCGGTCAGATGCTCATGGTCGAGTTCATCGGAAAGTTCGTGCCTGTCGGTCAAAAGAAGAATGTGCCCCAGTTCATGGGCAGATGTGGAAATCAATCCAATCGGTTCATCGAGTTGAGATTCTTCAATCCAGATCACGTTTTGCCCGGCGTCGTTCCTTTCGTAGATCCCTGCCGCATCAGCCCCTCCGCGTCTGACAACCGTTGCGTAACTTTGTCGATGATAAAATTTCAGTTCGACCCGATGCCGTTCGATTCCCATCAGGCTGCAAACGTTCGAGAACGTTTTCTCGGCACCGTCGCAGTTGCCCGCATATCCAGCAGGGATGATACCTGTCGAGGGAAGAATGGTCTTCTGACGCAGCAGGCGATCGCCCAGTTCGTGCCTCAGCCAGTCGAATCGCCAGTCGATCCAGTCTCGCCAGTCATCCGCCAGAACAGGTTTTGATTTGAACCAGCCAAACATTCCGCCGCCTCCCTGTCGATTCACCGAGGTCGAGCACTGGGTGAATTCGCATACAAGCCGAAGTGATTTTTCGGCCGTCAGAATGGCAAACCAGCAGTCGGGTTTCCAGAGTAAGCGACATTGGCGGGTACGGTTTCGGTTGGACGGATGCTTCATCTGCAGAACTGGGGACGCACTCCGTTTCCCGCTCGCTCTCGAAACCCTGCCTTAACCAAGCGTATAACCATTCTCCTGTTTTGGAGTTAGAAAAGTTTTCAGAAAACTCTCGATTCGAACCCTTTGCCCCGTTCTTGGAAAAGGCCGTGTCCCAAGAGTTTCTACAGGATGCAGCGGAATATCGCTTGCCAGCAATTATTCCGGTTTTCAGACGTTTTGCGGTCGAATTAAGTGGATTTCACTTTCCTGGCAATCCCTTTCCAAATCAGATGGACCGCCTTCATTGTGTCCGTGGTTTTGGCAAGTTCTTTATTTTCAGATTCCGTCAGTCCATTCCCGCAGAGTTTCGAAAAGCCTTTGCTGCCAGACGCTACAAGGGTATTCCATAGCCAGTCGAGCTTTTGTTGGGGTTGTTCGCTGGTCGGAAGCTCCAATTCCTGGTGATGTTTGAGCATTTTGTCGTAGCCTTCTTCATTCTGATAATGCGTCGTGTTGAAAAAAGACGGTTTGGATTCCGGCTTGTCATACACTGCGTTTGCAAGGATTTGGGCTGCACCTCCAAACCCACCCAACAGATAAATGGGGCGTTTGTATTTCACTCCATTCAGGAATTCTTCCATGATTCCTGGCATACATCCTGAGAACTCCGTGATCCTGCCACCGATAAAAATGATGGCAGTCGGTTTTACTTTGCGCGAGAGATTCCCTGGTACGGGGCAGTCGAAGCCGGCAGCTAAGAGTTGGCGGGCGTAGCTCAACATTCGGGCTTGCCAGGCGGCAAATTCGGGAGTTCCTTTCTTTGGCTTTTCTCCGTTCAGCTGGACCTGATCTGGCTCGAGCCGGATGACCGAACAAGTACTGATCCAGGTCGCTTCATCCTCGATGGAAAGCTCTTCGGTTTTTGGCCAGGAAACCGGAAGAAAGAGCCGCGACGGCGTAGTGAGATCGTTTTGCGATTCCTTGTTGGAATCACTCTGCGTCGTCTCGGAAGAACTCGCCGAACTCAATTCGTCATTGAGCAAGTTCATCAGAGTCAGGGTCATATTTTGAACGGGACCTGCCAAATCTTCTCGTTTTGGCAGGCTTCCTCCATACATGATATCCGCACCAAGACGCAGAAGTGGTCGCAGCAAGTAAATGGATGCTTCTTCCAGGTGTTGAGGCAGATAACCCAGTGAGTTTAATTCTGACGAACGACCATAAGAAAGCACGATGACTTGATCGTTCAAGGGCCGCTGTCGATTTTTCAGGTGCTGCTTCAACGAGGCAGGTAAGTTCTTGTCCACATCCCGAAATGCGGTGAGCCGGGTGTTCTTAAAGGTCGTTTCGAGCAATCGAAGTTCCATCAGGGGCAATCCATTACCGGGGTAATGAATTCGCATTTCCACATCGTCGTTCCGAGCTTCATTTGACGTTTCGTCAATCAATTGCTTGAGCGCAACGGGGCCTGGAAGGCGGTTTACAATTACTCCGTTATGCAGCGAATTCACGTTTTGTCGAGCGGCCAGCACGTTTCGGGCACCAAATAGCACCAATCGAATTAACATGCTGAAGACGAGCATTTCACGTCCAGGTTCCCATCGGATTGTAGGTGCCTGTCCCAATTCGGGAACGACCCGGGTGATCATTGGACTACTCAGCGTATTGACAACCATGACCGGATGAAAAACATGGATGTGTCGTTTTTTTTTGCCTGGTGGATTAACTGCGACTAGAGTTGGCTTTGTAAATTTGAAGATTTCCCAGCGACAAACAGGTCGATCCGCATAGTGGTCCCCTGCCACCACGATTAACGCTCGCGCCTGTTCACGGGCGTTCTGGTCCAACACTGTTTCGTATTTCGAGCCAAAGCCGATATCGTTTTCATCGAAGAAAGCCTCACATTGGGTCCGGCCCTGAATGTAATCGCGCATTGCCTTGGGGACGGTTGAACCATCCGCTCGAGAGTAGCTGATGAAAATTTTGAGTTTTCGGCCAACCTGATCAGGAAAGAGTCGCGCGTTCAAATCGCGGCTCATGGCTTCAGTCAGGTCTTTCAGCACCCCCATGAACGCATGTTCCATGTTTTCGTGCTGCTGATCAATATTTCTCGTTTCGACTGGTTTGGTGAATCGAATAAAGTTTCGTTGGGTAATCTGGCCGGGAAGATTAAATGACGTTGCATCCATCGCAACGGGGAACATTACCCAGCCAGTCGTATCTTTAGTTTTTTCATCCAGACACTTTTCTGTCAGATTCTGAAGATAGTGGTGCCAGGCAGCGTCACGCACCATATGCGCATCGACAAGTGGCACCAGATATTCCAGTGCAACGCTTTTGCCCTCAGGTTCCTCGGGGACCCTTTTGTCCTTCATGGGTTGAGACCGAATGTAGACGGGAATTCCCTCCATGTTTCGCATACGAAACCAATCATAGATCCGGTCAGTCAGATCTTTTCCCTCTGCGGAATCCGGATGAAAAAGAACGTAGATACGAACGGGACTTAGCATGATTCTGCGGCCAGTTTCGTGATTGAGACGCCTGAGATATTCAAACATCAAAATCGTAACGAACCTCAGTCACCGAATGCACGACTTTTCGCTGGCAACCGGTTTGATGATGCCAGAACCGCGTCAGAGAAGTCGCCAATGCCGTGTGTCGGCCATCGATGCTGCTTTTTGAAATCCCGGCGTTCACTTTGATGGTCTGCGTAAAATGGGTTGCAGTGCCGGCTGTCAGCATTCTTGATTTTCCCCGCAAAAACCGCATAACGAGATAAATCTGGAGTTTTGTGCCGATTCTACGAAAGATTCGGGTTGTGATGGCCGATTTTACTTGGGAACGCCGCGATATTTTCGTGGGGAATTGGTCGTGCAAGGATGTTGCTATGAAAGCGAAATCGGGCTGGCAGATGCATCTGATGGCAGGGCTACTGATGTCAATGACATCAGTTGGTTGCCTGCAGACAACCATTGGCGGCCAAACCTTGCCATCGGCTTACTATCTCGACGACGATGTTCAGTATTTCCCGAAGGGACCTGAGCAGAAGCTGTCGAATCAGATTCGTGCTCTTGAGCGTTATAAGGCTGATCGCCTGGCTTCCCAGCAAGGTTTGAATGAGGACGCCGGGTACTAACCTAGGCGTAATCACTAGCCGTGCATTTCGGGGAAGAATTCTCAAAACCATTCCATTGAGTCGACTGGTTTTCCCAAATCGGGCCGACTCAACTTAAGCTACTCGTGTGTCGTTGATCCAAGCGGGTCTTCGATGCCGGGGGGGGACGAGCCCTTCGCAGCCAGCGTATTCAGACAACTTAAAAACTTGTCTGAAGCCGTCGGCTTGCGAAGGGTTTTTTTACGTAAACAGCTCATGAATCGGCTTGGTTCCCGAATCGGCTAACGGGAAGGGGCGTCCTGCCGGGCCGGGCAGATGGTCTTCCACGTTAAAGCCCAGGCTGTGAAAAATTGTCGCCACCACGTCGGGTGGAGTTACCGGACGTTCAGCTGGATATCCACCAATCGGGTCACTTCGACCGATGACTCGCCCACCTTTGACTCCGCCGCCAGCAAAATAGACTGTCCAGCACTGCGGCCAATGGTCGCGACCGCCGGCAGGATTGACTCGTGGTGTTCGGCCAAATTCTGCCAGATTGCAGACCAGCGTGTTTCCGAGCAGGCCCCGTTGGACGAGATCTTCGATCAGTGCGCTATATCCCTGGTCGTACATCGGCGCAACAATATTTTTCATTCCTTCAATGGACGTAAATGGTAGTGTCCCGTGAATGTCCCAAGTGACTTCGTTGAATACGGTCAAAAACGTGTTGATTGTTACGAACCGGACTCCCGCTTCGACGAGGCGTCGGGCCAGCAAACAGCATTGGCCAAAACGGTTCATTCCGTACCGTTCGCGGACTGACGTTGGTTCTTTTGAAAGGTCGAATGCTTGTCTTGCCTGGGGGCTTGAAATGATTCGAAAGGCCGATTGAAAGCTGCTGTCGATCAGTTGGGCGTTTTCACTTTTTTCGAAACCGGAAATTGTTTGATCAACAACATCGCGTAGCTTTTGACGTCGTTGCAATCGCGCTTCCCCAATCTGTTTCGGTGGCAGCAAATCAGGGACAGTGAAATCGGGTTTTGAGGGATCGGCGTTCAGGGCAAACGGATCGTAAGCCTTTCCTAAAAAGCCTCCTGATTGTCCATTTGGCATATTTCCGCCCCCCGAACCCATCAATTCAGGCAGCACGACGAATGGTGGAAGGTCCGTTTTGCGTCCCATTAAATATGCGGTCACGCTTCCCGCATGAGGTGTGTTGACGCCGCCAGTAAAAAATCGACCAGTCTGCATCATCTGCCATCCGGCATCGTGAACAGCCGGGGCACCGTGATTACAACTTCTCACGAACGAGATGTGGTCGGCCAGAGCGGCATGTTTCGGGAAAATCTCGCTGATCTGGATCTCAGGTGACTTCGTTGCGATCGGTTGAAACGGCCCTCGAATCTCCCGAGCGGCTTCTGGCTTGGGATCGAATGTGTCGAGTTGGCTCGGGGCACCAAGATTGAAGATCATGATGCACGATCGGTCGTCTTTGCCAGTCCGGTGAGGACTCGCTTCCGCGGCACGAGCTTCCATCGCGGTCAGATCGGCCATCGAGAGACCGATTGCTCCCAGTGCTCCGACCTGCATGAAGTCACGGCGCGACACGCCATCGCATGTGTGCGTCGATCCAGAGCCAGCGAGGTTCAACATGATGGATTGCTCCCAATCGCAAAAAAAAGATCGGCATGTCCGTAAAAAAAAACCAGCAAGGCTATTGTGCCACGCTGGTTCTAAAAATTCATCGCAAGAAAGTCGACTGGCTCGTTAAAGAGATTCAGTGTCGTTATGACCATTGATCTGTTCGTCAATGTGGCCAGCGTGTTCGCAGAGTTCTTCGCGAACGATGTTCATATCTCGCGGAGCCTCGATACCAATCCGCACGGTGTTAGGACCGATGCGAACAATCGTGACCGTCACGTTATCACCAATCAAAATCTTTTCGCCTGGCTTTCGAGAGAGCACCAACATACCGCCACCCCTTTCCTGGTCCTGAATGATCTTCCCTGTTTCGTGCTGCGCGGTCTCAAAC
>CAILLA010000279.1 GCA_903834925.1 uncultured Schlesneria sp. | reverse complement strand
GTCGCATCCACCTTCTTCGTACGGCGACGGACTACGCGTTTCGGGGAACCGGAACTTTGATCGGCGGTCATAAACATTTCCATTGGCTAAACACACTCAGCGCGAGCGGGCAAGAAAACCTCAACGCTGTCGAATGGCATGCACCATTCGGCGGAGAACAAATCGGTCCAGATTGGAATCCCCAGCGCATCCAGGCGGGTTCCGCTCAAATAGTCTGACCCCGTCACACGGGATCCAAGATTGAAAATAAACGACAAAACAGAAAGCCAAATCCTCGACCAAAACAAAGCCGACAACAGACAATACCTGCCTCAAAACGTACAGCCGACACTCACAACAAACAAACCCTGCTCCGCCCGATCTTTAACACGCCCGAAAACCACGAACGCCATTTCCAGCGAACTTGGCAACCACAATCACCGCCCAAATACGCACACCAAGGCGAGAAAGATTTTCACCTCAAAGGAGCGTTTCAGACAATAACGAGCGAATGCCAGAGAACAACCAACGTAACAGCAAGTTGAGTGATCGTCGAAAACCCACGCTTGAACGCGAATAGAAAGCGTTTCAAACTGATGAGCCTGAGGACGAAGAACTCAAGATGCCACAGCCACCCTTAGCATTTCGAACAGCGTAACGTTACTAAAACCGTACCGTCAGCAATTCTTGGGAGACCGCCACGAAACCTTGGACATCTTGCGAAGCGAGGCGATTCAGAGGTAACACCCCTGAATCTGTGCCTGTCGGAAAGCACGTATCGACAATGGGATCATATCGAGCTTGCGAGTTCTGTCAATTCAAGTCTTTTGAACAAAACTGCAAATTTCTATCAGAGTTCGAAAAAAGTTACGGAATAGTCCGTCGTTTACCCGGCCTAATCGTTATATCTTGTGGTCTCTTCCACGTTTCGAGGACGACCATCCAATGAAAACGACCCTATTTCGACAGGCATTTCTGGTAATTTCACTGCTGATTTCGCTCTGCCAATGCGCAACCTCAGCTGATTTATCAAAAATCTGCAAAATTGTCGTGACCGAAAAGAAAACAGGTTGGCCCATTCCACTTGTCGAATTGCGGACCACGAATTTCGTGAGATTCGTTACCGACAACGCGGGAATCATCGCATTCAACGCTCCAGAACTGATGGGAAAAGACGTTTGGTTCGATGTTCTGGGGCATGGTTATGAAGTTCCGGCGGATGGATTTGGGTACCGAGGCGTCCGGCTTGTTCCCCAACCAGGTCAGACACTGAAAGTGGAACTCGAACGCAAAATCATTGCCAAACGGATCGGACGACTCACCGGTACAGGACTTTTCAGCGAAAGTCAGCAACTCGGACTCGAACCCGACTGGAGAGATGCCCCAATTGTCGGCTGCGACTCCGTGCAAACCGCCATCCATCGCGACAAGTTGTTTTGGGCCTGGGGTGACACAACGCTCGCCCGGTACCCGCTGGGAATCTTCGACACCTGCAGCGCCACAACCAGCCTGGCACCATTCAAAACATATGAGCCACCGCTTCGACCCTCCTTCAATTTCTTCACCAACAATCAAGGTGAACCTCGCGGAGTGGCAAAAATGCCGGGAACCGGCCCAACCTGGGTGAATGGATATGTCAGTTTGCCGGACAAAACTAACCAGCCAAAACTCGTTTGCACCTACACTAAGGTGAAACCACCGCTCGAAGCCTACGAAACCGGACTATGCGTTTGGGACGAAGAAAAATCAGAATTCACCCCCCTGAAAACGGTCTGGACGAAATCGAAAGAAACTCCAAATCAACCGGTGGTCCCCGACGGACATCCTGCTCTCTGGAAGGACGAAAACGGCAAGGAATGGGTCTTATTCGGAAATCCTCTGCCGAAATTGCGATGCCCAGCTACTTTAGAAGCCTGGCAGGACCCGTCCCAGTGGCAGACCCTCGAACCACAAAAAGAAATCTCCGCAGCAATCGACGGAAAATCAATCGTCCCCCACACCGGCTCCATCGCCTTCAATGCCTATCGCCAACGCTGGGTCACTGTCTTCATGCAATCGTTCGGCAAACCATCTGTTTTCGGAGAACTCTGGTACGCTGAAGCAAATTCTCCAACGGGTCCTTGGGGACCAGCCGTCAAGATTCTGTCGCACAACAACTACACGTTTTATAACCCTCGCTTACACCCCGAATTGATCTCAGGAGACACCCCAATCCTGCTCTTCGAAGGAACGTACACGCAACAGTTCGCCGACCACCCCGTACCAACCCCGCGGTACGACTACAACCAGATCCTTTATCGCCTGGATCTCGACGACCCGGCTCTCGCGCCGGCGATGCTGAAAAATCCATTGCGGTAATGTTTTTACAAAACGGTATCAATCGGACGTGACACTGCTTAGGAGTCTTCGGAGAAGCAGTGGCTTCTCCTTTTGCCTGTCGAAGAGCACTGCTTGACCGAAGACGGTCAAACAGTGGCACAGGCCTCTTCAAATCGCGACTTTTCGCACACTTTCTTTTTCACGGCGTGATCAAGGTCGACGGCCAATTCCCGTCACGATATTCGGCCTGCCGAAACAAATTGAGCAGATCCGCAAAAACCCACTGGCGAACGGTCTGGTCCAGCGATTAGGCTGCAAGGGTCTTCAATAGCCCTTGTATTCAGGAATATTGCGTTGTCACCGATCGCCCCTGGTTCATTGAACCGTTTCGCCTGCCTCTTTATCGCCATTTCCGTTTGCCTCAGTTCGTTAAACCAAAACTTACGAGCAGATGAAGAACCAGGCTTTCACATTCGGACCTTCGCCATCCGAAACGCAAAGATTGTCACCGCTCCAGGCCAACAGGTCGAAGCCGGAACTCTCGTGGTCCGAGCTGGCCGGATCGCGGCTGTCGGCCCGAATGTCGAAATCCCCACCGATGCCGAGATTATCGAGGGTGACGGACTGACGATTTACCCTGGTTTTGTCGACGCCGGTGCCGTCGCTCTGTTGGACGATTCAAAACCAACTCCCGTCGAAGGGCGAAACGTCGACGTCTCGAAATACGCGCTGGCCGGATTACGAAGTGACGACCATAATGGTCTGACACCCGAATTTTCTGCGGCGAAACATCTGAAACCATCACCCCAAGACCTCGAAAAGTATCGGCAAGTAGGTTTCGTCGCCGTACATGTTCTCCCCGGTGGCCGAATCGCCAGTGGACAAGGTGCCGTCGTCAACCTCGCATCGCTCCCCGTCCGCGAATCGCTTCTCTCTCCAACCACATTCGCCACACTTCAGCTTTCTGAGCGAGGTGGCGATGAGTACCCCGCCACCAATATGGGTGTCCACGCTCACCTGCGACAGACAATTCTGGATGCCGCACGACATGAAAAACACCTGCGACTGTTCGCAGACGGAGTCACCGGCGTCGATCGACCCGCAACCGATACGACCCTTGATGCCTTCAGTGCGATTCGAGCCGGTCGACTAAAAACCATGTTTCTTGCCAACTCACGCGACGATCATGACCGGGCACTCAACTTCGCAGCCGAGCATCAATTGCGGATCGCAATCTGGGGTGGCCACGAAGCATATCGGATCACCGAACGGCTGAAGTCGACCGAAACCGATGTCATCGTCCACGTCGATTTCGGTGACGAACCAAAAGTTGAACCATCAAAGCCAAGCACCGACGAATATGCCGACATCCCCGAACCACAACGCGTCCGCGAACAAAAGCTGCTTCAATGGAAGCGTCGCGTCGCGGGTTTGGCGGAACTCCAAAAAGCAGGAGTCCGCTTCGCGGTCTCATCCCGAGACGGCAAATCACCCGCCGACGTCCTGAAAGGAATTCGGCAAGCGATCGCAAATGGCCTGTCAAAAGACGCCGCTCTCGCCGCTATCACCACCCAGGCAGCGACGATCCTCGGCCTCGAACGGGAACTCGGTACAATCGTGGTCGGTCGACCTGCGTACTTCATCGCCCTGACCGGACAGTTTGACAACGAACAATCAAAGGTCAGGCATGTTGTCATCGGCAGCCAGCGTTATGAATATCATAAAGACGCGAAACCGGTTGAACCCTCCAAACCAGGGGAACCAGCTCCCCTTCAAGTCGCCGGAAAATGGAATGTCGAAATCGATTCCTCCGACGCAAAAGTCCGCGGAGACCTGGAACTGACTCAGACAGATCGGACTCTTTCCGGTCGCTTCGTTTGCGATCAGGGTGACGGACGAATCACGTCAGGAACCGCCACGAAAGACGGAATCGAATTCGTTGTGTCGATCGGAGCCGGCGATTCCACGATCCAGCTGAAATTCGACACAGCGGGATGGACCGTTCCGACCAAGCCTCAAACCGAACCTCAAGCCGCCGCAAAAACAGCAATAGAACAGTTTCAACCGACAGAACTGAAGGGAAACCTCAAATCCCCCTTCGGTGCCGCAACAAAATGGTCTGCCAAACGAGTTGAACCGAAGGACTCACCCAGCGCATCCTCTCCAAATCCTGGCGTTCAGCTGACAGGGATCGAAGCGAGTGATCCGGAACCGAAGAAGGATGCCACTCAACCCACGAATACCGCCAACGCACTGTCCCCTGCGAACAATTCGACTTCGACACAGACCGCCAATTCTCAGGCAACCCCGAGCGACCAACCGATCGAAACGATCGACGACCGTAAAGCCAGACCAGTCGTGACCGGCGGCAACGTGCTGATCAAGGACGGAACCGTCCTGACGGCAACCGGTCAGACCCTCCCAAAAACATCGGTTCTGATCAAAGCGGGAACGATCGTCGCCATCAGCCCGAACATTCAGCCAGAACCGGGAGTCACCGTCATCGACGCCACCGGGCGTTATCTGATGCCGGGGATCATCGACACACACAGTCACATCATGATCTCAAACGGCTTAGGGGGCGTGAACGAGGCAACCTCTTCAATCGTCTGCGAAGTCCGCGTTCGTGACGTTGTCAATTCCGCCGATGTCAGCGAGTACCGTGCCCTGGCAGGCGGCGTCACCACGGCCCGACTGCTTCATGGCTCTGCGAATTGTATTGGCGGCCAAGATGCTGTCGTTCAATTGAAGCATGGCCTGAGTGCTGCGGATCACCTTTTTCCCGGTTCCAATTCAGGAGTGAAATTTGCCCTCGGTGAAAATGTAAAATTCCGAAACGGCCGCTTCCCTAACACACGACTCGGTGTCGAAGCCACCCTCAACCGAGCCTTCATGGAAGCCCTGGACTATCGACGAGTTTGGCTCGAATACGAACAGGCCAAACGCCAGGCAGGCGGAGCCGCCGATCGGCTGCTCGAACCACGCCGAGACCTTCGCCTGGAAGCCTTGACCGACATCCTGAACCATCAGAAATTCATCCACTCGCACTGCTATCAACAGGCAGAAATCCTGATGCTGCTGCGAGTCGCCGAGAATCACGGCATCCGGGTCCAATCGCTTCAGCACGTGCTCGAAGGTTACAAAGTCGCCCCGGAAATCGTGAAACACGGAGCCAGTTGCAGTACGTTCGCCGACTGGTGGGCCTACAAAGTCGAAGCCTTCGATGCCGCTCCACACAACGCAGCTCTTCTTCACGAAGCAGGCGCCAATGTGGTCATCAAGAGCGACGATTGGGAATTGATCCGGCATCTCTATGCCGAAGCGGCAAAAACAGTCCGTTACGGAAACATGCCCCCCGACGCCGCTCTTCAGACAATCACTTTGAACCCCGCGAAAGAATTGGGAATTTCAGACCGAATCGGCTCTATCGAAGTCGGCAAACAGGGCGACATCGCCATCTTCAACGGTCATCCGCTGAACGGGTTCTCACGCTGCGAACAGACCTTGATTGCGGGTGAAGCCTACTTCACGCGAGAAAAACAACCGAGCAGCATGAGTCCCGCCGGTGTCGCTCGCTCTACCACTCCCCCGGAACTGTTCCTTCCGAAGCCAGAACAACGAATCACCCGGATCGATCTCGACGCGGCCAAAGCCACGAAATACGCCATCACCGGTGCCACAGTCCATCCGATCGACACGGACGACATCCCCAACGGAGTCGTAATCGTAGAGGATGGCAAGATCGCAGCAGTCGGTGCCAATCTGCCAATCCCGGAAGGAATGCCGGTCTTGAAAGCAGACAGTCTGCATGTCTATCCCGGCCTGATCGATGCCGGAACATCAGTTGGCCTGATTGAAATCGCCAAAGTCCGCGAAACCAGCGACCTGAGCGAAATCGGCCAGTTTCAAGCCGATCTACGAGCCGGTATCGCCATCAATCCCGACTCCGAATTGATCCCCGTTGCCCGAGCAGGCGGCATCACCACGACCCTTTGCCTTCCAGCAGGCGGAGGCAATATGACGTCTCATGGCCGTGCTCACGGAGGAACCATCCCTGGCCAGACATCGCTGGTTCAACTCGCTGGCTGGACCATGCCCGAAATGGTCCTTGACATGGAAGCCGGCCTGCATCTGCTCTGGCCAAGCGGAGGGAACCGAAAACAGGCGATCGAGGAACTCACCCGCCACTTGAAAGCGGCAAGACTTTACGACAAATCCAGATCGCCTCAGTCCGATGCGAAACCCAACGCGGACGGAAAACCAGCTACCACTGAAACCTTGAATGACCCCCGTTTCGAAGCCCTGCGTCCCTATCTTCGTGGCGAGAAACCAATCTACATCGAAGCCGACACAAAACAGGAGATCGTCGAAGCCCTGCATTTCGCCGAGAAAGAAAAACTGAAAATCGTCCTGTGCAGTGTCACTGATGGCTGGAAGGTTGCCGACAAAATCAAAGCGGCCAACATCCCAGTCATCGTCGGCCCCGTCATGCGACTACCGGTTGAAGATTACGATACCTTCGACGCCGCGTACGCCAACGCAGGCCGCTTGCACGAAGCAGGAGTCAAACTCTGTTTCCGTTCCGACACAGCCTCAAACAGCCGCAACGCCCCGTTCGAAGCCGCAATGGCGGTCGCCTACGGCCTTCCGGAACGAGAAGCCGTCCGATCGGTCACGCTAACCTCTGCCGAAATCCTCGGCGCAGCGGATCGCCTCGGCTCATTAACAGCCGGAAAACGAGCCAACATCATCATCACGGATGGGTCTCCATTGCAGCAGACCACTCAGATCAAAGGAATCCTGATCCACGGCCAACCCTTCCAACCCGAAAGCCGCCAGACAAAGTTTTACGACAAATACCGAGCAAGATTAAAGAAGAACTAAAACACAAGACGAGTCGAAATTTGTGCCACTGTTACACCGTCTTCGGTGAAACAGTGCTCTTCGAAAGCAGTAAACTCAACGACAGCTCTGATGGCTCAAGAACGTATCACGACCGACCAAAGTAGCCATCATCGCTCCCGCGTGATGAGCCTCTCTCGAAAACGAATCAACCGTTGCCGAGGGATCGACTCGTATGAAACATGAATCCACCAATCTCCGTTTAACCCGCATTTAACCCGCATTGAATTCGTAAGATTCGTGGTCACCAACGTCTTCTATTCAGTGTCATTCCGTAGATTTCCCGCCCGAGATCACCGGAATCCAGATTTCCTGACAACGCAGTCTTGCAGTGAGAAGCCAAGCACGCCACAATCCGTGGCTCGAAATGGCCGAGTGGCGAAACAGGCAGACGCACAGGACTTAAAATCCTGTGGGACGAAAGTCCCGTGAGGGTTCGAGCCCCTTCTCGGCTAATCATGGATTTCTGGGGTTTTGTGCGACTTCTCAATATGATTCGAGAGCCGCAGCCCCAGTGGATTTTCGCCGAAACGCACCGTTTCGAGAGGGTTTACGCCTCCGCCACCATGCCCTGAAAGCCTGCATTTCTCAAGCGAAAATCAGGTCAAAAAACCCATCATTCCCACATCACTGAACAGTAGGTTTTTGAAGGCCAGTAAGACAATTTTTTGTACAGGCGTCTTCCCTATGCTCTGCATAGGCCGACTTTCCCGGGGAAAGTCGGGAAGACGCCCCACAAACTGACCAAATCTACGGCTCCTCCAACGCACGCCAAAAATCGTTGACGACTGCGAAACATCGTGATACGCCGAGAATCGCAATTCCGCAAAAACGCATTTCTGGCAGGTATCCATGATCGTGAGTTTCCTCAACCAAAAGGGCGGCGTGGGAAAGACCACGCTCGCCATCCACGTCGCCGACGCACTCGCCCGCCGCAACAAAAGAGTTCTGCTCGTCGATGCCGACCCGCAGGGATCAGCCCTCGACTGGGCCGCCGCTCGAAGCATGAAACCACTGTTCCCCGTCGCCGGACTCCCCAGACCATCCATTCACAAAGAGCTTCCGACGCTTGCCCAAGGTTTCGACGTGGTCATCATCGACGGCCCACCCCGAGTTTACGATGTGGCCCGGTCCGCCATCATGGCCAGCGATCTGGTGCTGGTCCCCGTGCAACCATCGCCTTACGACGTGTGGGCCGCGAAAGAGATCATCGACCTGATGCACGAGGCGACTGTCTTCAAGCCAAACCTGAAATCCGCATTTGCGATCAATCGCAAAATCGTGAATACAGCCCTCGGGCGAGATGTGGTTGAGGCTTTGAGAAACTACCCCATCCCGGTTATGAAGACAGCGATTTGCCAGCGGATCGCATTCGCCGAGTCGGCCGCCCAGGGACAGACCGTGTTTGAGATTTCTCCGACCCACCCGGCTTGTACGGAGTTGCTTGCCCTGGTGGACGAGATCAGGGATTTTACTGTATGAAAAGGATCAGCATCGGCGACAAACCCACCGCGAAGTCCGCCCCCAGCTCTCCCGATGACTGGGTCGCAGCCCGCACCGGATCTGACGAGCCAATGAAGCGGCTAACGATCGACATCCCATTGTCGATGCATCAGAGGGTCAAGAGTCAGTGTGCCTTGAAAGGAGAGAAGATGGCCGACGTGGTGCGGGAACTTCTTGATCAGCGTTTCTCCCAAGAGCATCAGGTAGCGGCGTCGGGGAGCGAACCCGACGCCGACATGCGTAAACACGATTCTGTAACTTTCAGCAATCACGACGGTGACCCGACAGCGACTTGAATCTTCACACCGACCGATCAGTCAGGGTCGGTCCGTCTACCAGCGGAAGCTCCTGCTGGCGGACGACATCCTTCAAGTGGTACGTCTTCACGAACGCCAGTCGGTCGCCGTTGAACATGAAGCGGATGTTGACAAAAAACACGCCGTCGCTGGGGCTGCGGTAAAGAAACTCTTTTTCAAGGAGTTCCCGCACGCCTCGTTGATAAGTCCGATCCGCCAAGCCGTGGTCCTTGGCCACGTATAGATTCAACTTGATCTCATCGGAGCCTGGATTGCAGCGAAGTTCTCGATAGACCAACTCGAAAACCTGCATCCCCGCCTTGGACAAACCGGCGGCTTGCTTGATGCCGTCGAGGAACAGCTTGACGAAGCGACTGCTGTCGACCTCCTCTTCCCACCAGAAACCCACGCCCCCCAAGCCTTTGATTTCCCCGGTGCTGCTATCCACGATCATCGCTCCTTTTCCCCCAGGCACACGGATTCGTCGCGTTCGTGTCGGTAGGGCGTCGGTTGTGGGAACACTGGGATTCCTGCGATAGACGGGAAATCCTCGTTTCATCGTAATCTGGTTGGCTTGAGCCACGTCCGTTTGGTGATTGAGCGTCATTTCTCTCCTCCATTTTTGTCACTGCTCGGACAGGAGAATGTCATGGTTGCGACAAAAGCGCAAGCCCTATCTGTCGCTTAACCGGTCGGACCTGACGGACAGTTGTCGAAACGTGTCGTTCCCGTTTCAAGCAAATCAATAGGTTGGCGGTGTTGCTCTTCTTGATAGTAATACTCGTCCTTCATCCCTCGCCGAGCGCGACCCCAAATCGCAGGCGAAGGCGAGGGACGAATCGACACCGACAAGATCGTGCGTCCCAGACGGTTTCAGCACGATTGACCCAAGTCGCGATCATCAACGATCCAAAACTTGCGCCCAGCGAGTTTTCGTGTTAAGGTCGTTAACACGGGTTAAGGATTGGCCCGCATCACGACAAGGAGGATCGTCACATGTCACGAAAACGCGCACCCGGTCAAGAACCAGCGGCAGAAGGCACGTCAGCAGTCGCTGAACCACCCGTCAACGAAACCCAGGCCGAGGGCCGAAGTTTTGCGGAACGAGTTGGTCAAAGAAAAGTCTCATTCGCTCCCGACCCCTTCGGCATTGCCGCTGACTATGTGGCAGGAGTGCAGCTCTTCGAGAGCAAGCGGGAACGCCAGATGGCCATCAAGTTTGGCCAAGGTCGTCCCGAGGACAAGCCGAGCCAGGCCGTCATCGAGATGGTGAAAGAAGCTGGCTATCGATGGAATCCGGCAGATCGCATCTGGTCACATCCGGTCACGTCCGAGTCCGCGATGACCACCCGCATCGAAGCGGAAAGGCTCTATCAGGGGGTACGCCAAATGATCCGGCAGGAAAAAGGAATCGATGCCGGGCAAGAAATTCCCTTTTAATCTAGCAGCCGGTTGTCCCATGACCGTTCCGCCACTCTATCACCTGCAAGACCTGGGCACTCAGGCCCACCAGATGTCGCGGAATTGTCAAAGTCCGCGCGTGGCGATGGTACTGGAGTATGTGTCGCTCGGCTCAATGATCGTCATGACGGGAGTCGCCGCCAGTCAAGTTCTTAGAAACGCATTTGGCTCACTGGATCGTGACCAAGGCCGTGACAGGTCGAGGTGACCATGCCAGTCACTCCGTGCATATTCCCTGCTCGAGCCTTCGTCGCGGATTCACTGCGAACAAGACGGACAGATCGAACGGCGGAGGAACAACCGCAACCCTCGCGTCAATTTCATCGTCGGGAACGCCGAACCGTTGCGTGTCCCTGACGATGGCGAAGAAACCGCCATTCTGGCGACAGCGTTCGCTTTTCGGTTTTGGTTCTGGCGATTCGCCGGAACCGGAAAACTCTCTATCGTATTCCGTCAAAGGAGAAGCACATGCAGTACAAGACCATCGCGTTGACACTGATGAAACAGCAAAAGGAGTTGCACGAACTGTTGCGGATAACGCGACGATTGATGCCGACGCTGGAGGCCTGCGCTCAGCAATTGAAGGTCAATCACGAAGTCTGGAAAGAGACTCTCACTCAGGTGAAGCCGGACAGCGACCCAAGCCTGATCAACAGCCAATCTTTGGAACTGGCGATCAACGACCTGGAGGAACTTTTGCGCTCATTGTCTCCACAGGACGACGGGGAACTTCCAACTCTCGACAACGCGGTGGCGTATCTCGTGAGTCACATGTCGAGAAACTGAACCGGTCACGGGGCCATCGCAGTCTCTTCGACGACCTCCCTGATGAGTCCGCGACCGGACTATCCACTCAGCCAGCCGATACCAACGGGTCGGTAAGCCCACCGCAGATCACACCAAACACAAACTCGGTGACCACCGAGCAAAGTTCCACGGCTCCAGCCGCACCTTCGCTCAATGGAACCGTTGCCAGCGGTGAGAAGGGAAAAACCCGCGACATTCTGGCTGCGATCCGCACGCTCAAGGCCGTCGAGCAAGAACAGCGGCTTGCGACTGCTGAAGAAAAACAGATTCTTGTTCGTTTCGGCGGCTTCGGTGCCGTGGCCCTCTCCCTCTTTCCTGAACCCATCAGCGGCCAATTCAAAGATGCAAGCTGGCAGGCACTGGGGCAGGAACTCAAGTCACTCCTGACTCCAGACGCGTACGACAGCGCGAAGCGCACCACCTTCAACGCCTTCTATACGTCGCCCATCGTCATCACGACGATTCACGAGGCCATCGCCCGTTTGGGAGTTCCCGCGAACGCCACCATCCTGGAACCGGGATGCGGGACGGGCAATTTCATGGGATATGGTCAGCCGGGGGCACGCTTCATCGGCGTGGAAATGGATTCCATCTCGGGACGGATTGCAAAAGCGATCCACCCTGGCCAGGACATCCGCATTGAGAACTTCCGCGACACGCGATTGCCCGAGGACCGCATTGACGCCGTTGTCGGCAACGTGCCGTTCGCCGATGTGAAGCTCGACTATCAGGGCCAGCGACTCTCCCTGCACGACTACTTCTTCGCCAAATCTATTGACGCTCTGAAGCCCGCCGGAGTCATGGCACTGGTGACCACTCATTTCACGCTGGACAAACAGAACGCCGCCATTCGCGAGTACCTCGCCTCAAAAGCCGACTTTGTGGGGGCCATTCGTCTGCCCTCCGATGCCTTCAAGCGGGAAGGGACCTCCGTGGTGACCGACATCGTCTTTCTTCGGAAGCGTGACCGGAGCGAACCCGCCTGCCATGTCGATTCCGGCTGGCTGGGCGTCGCTCCGCTGGAGATCGATGGCGCAGAGGTTACCGTCAACCGCTACTTCCTGAATCATCCTGAGATGATTTTGGGAGCATGGTCCCGCAAGGACACGCTCTATGGCGGCGAGGGTTACAGCGTCAAAAGCAACGGCGATCTGGCCGGACAACTTCGGCAAGCCGTTGAACGGCTTCCGAAATTCGAGGCGATGCGGGTTACGGTCATCGAATCAGAAACGGCACCGGCCTTTGTCCCACCGCCGCCGGAGCGGTACATCGACGAAGGAAGCTTTTTCGTCGGCGATGACCGGATCGTCTACCAGTCGCAAGGCGGACAAGGGGTGTCCGTCGTCTATGGCGGCACCACGTTGAGGTCCGATGGCACGCTGACCGGCAAACGCCTTTCCGCACTGGTCGGCCTGCGTGACCGCGCCCGCCGCGTGCTTCAGTCACAGAACGAAGGCTGGCCAGAGGCGAACCGCAACGAGGCCCGCCGGGAACTGGGATGGGCTTACAACCAGTTCGTAGTTGCGTATGGCCCGATTAACAAGACGACGTTCGGCGAAACGTCTGACGGCAGCATCATTCGCCGGATGCCCAACCTGGTGAAATTCCGGGAAGACCCGGACGCGATGCTGGTCATGTCCCTGGAGGATTACGACGAAGTCACGGGGAAGGCGGCCAAAGCCGCCATCATGGTGAAGGATGTCGTCGGCAAGACGCCACCCGTCACCCAGGTGAAAAATGCCGAAGAAGGATTGCTCGTCTCCCTGAACCAACGTGGGACGGTGGACTTGCCATACATCGCCACACTCTATGGCAAACCCGAATCGCAGATCATTTACGAACTGGGCGATTTAATCTTTCACGACCCCGAATCGAAAAGCTGGCAGACCGCCGATGCGTATTTGTCCGGCAACGTCCGTTCCAAACTCGCGGCTGCTGCTCAAGCTGGCTCTTCTTATGCCCGCAACGCGGAAGCCCTGCGAGGCGTGCAACCCGAGGATGTGCTGCCCGGTGACATCGACGCTAATCTCGGGGCACCGTGGATACCGGAACGCGACGTCAATGCGTTCGCAGCCGACTTGTTCCACGTCGAGCCGTCGAGCGTCCCCGTCGCCCATCTGAAGAAAGACGCCGTCTGGAGTCTCGAACCCGACTACGCCGCCAAAGTGTCAGTGGCCGCCACGTCCGAATTCGGCACTGCTCGGGCCAACGGCACTTGGCTACTTGATCTGGCTCTCAACATGAAGTCGCCGACGATCTATGACACCATCGACCACGGCGACCGCGAGGAGCGAGTCGTCAATCAGGAAGCGACGATGGCTGCCCGCGAGAAGCAGAAGCTCATCAAGGAATGCTTCCGTTCGTGGGTGTTCTCCGACCCAGAACGGACCGAGCGCCTCGTGCGAATCTACAACGATACCTACAACAATCTGCGCCCCCGACTGTTCGATGGTTCGCACCTCGATTTTCCGGGGATGAGTCAATCATTGACGCTTCGCCCCCACCAGAACGATGCCGTGTGGCGGGGCATGAGTTCTGGCAACACGCTGCTGGCCCACGTCGTCGGGGCCGGCAAGACGTTCACGATGGCCGCGACCGGGATGAAGATGAAGCAGGCCGGGCTTATCAAGAAGCCGATGTACGTCGTGCCGAACCACCTGCTGGAGCAGTTTTCCCGCGAATTCATGCAGCTTTATCCGAATGCCAAGCTGTTGGTTGCCGTCAAGGAAGACCTCACCAAAGACCGCCGCAAGTTCCTGACCGCCAAGATCGCGAGCGGCGAGTGGGACGGCATCATCGTGACCCACAGCAGCTTCGAGCGAATCGGCATGTCACGGGACTACCAGGAAAAGTTTCTGCTGGAGCAGATCGCCGAATATGACGAGTTGCTCCGCGAACATGCGGGTGCCAAGGGAGCCAACCGCAATCTCATCAAGACCATCGAGAAACAGAAAGCTGCGAGATGCGAACGCCTGAAGGACTTGCTCGCCAAGGACAAGAAGGATGACGGGCTGGTGTTCGATGAACTCGGTGTCGATCACGCTTTCATCGACGAGGCCCATTATTTTAAGAACCTGGAGACACCGACCAAGATGGAGCGCGTCGCGGGCATCCAAACCGGCGGCAGCGAGCGGGCCTTCGACGTGTATATGAAGGCCCGATACTTCGACGAGCAACACGCCGGGCATGGGGTGACGTTCGCCACCGGCACGCCGATCAGCAACACGATGGTCGAGATGTATACGATGCAGCGATTCCTCGACCCCGAGGGATTGCGCAGCCGGGGGCTTGAACATTTCGACGCCTGGGCAGCCACGTTTGGCGAAGTCGTTGACACGATGGAAATCTCACCTGACGGCGCTGGGTTGCGTCCGCGTAGCCGATTCGCCCGCTTCACTAACCTGCCGGAACTCCAGCAGATGTTCCGAGCGTTTTCCGACGTGCAGACCGCCGAGATGCTGAACCTGCCTCGGCCCAGTCTGGAAACCGGCAAGCCCATCGTCGTGGCTTGCCCGATGTCCGAGGAGCAGCAAGCCCTTCAACAAGAACTGGTGGAACGCTACGACCGGCTCCGCTCTCAGAAGGTGGACCCGCGAGTTGATAACGCTCTGGCCATCACCACCGACGGACGCAAACTGGCGACCGACGCTCGGATGCTGTCAGCCTCAGCGCCCGACTTCCCGGAATCGAAGGTCAACCGCCTCGTTGAGAACGTCGTGGACGTTTGGAAGAAGTCCGCGACGACACGCGGCACGCAAATGATTTTTGCCGACATGGGCGTGAATCCTACCCCGTGGGGGTATGCGCCCTACGAAGAGATCGTCACCAAACTGGTCGCCCACGGTGTCCCTCGCGAGCAGATTTCCGCCATCGGTGATGCGGAATCCGATGCCAAGAAACAGGCACTCTTCGAGAAGGTCCGCCAGGGATCAGTTCGAGTGTTGATCGGCAGCACGCAGAAGATGGGGACTGGCACCAACGTCCAAAAGCGATTGGTCGCTCTGCATCACCTTGACGCTCCCTGGAAGCCAGCGGAAGTCGAGCAACGCGATGGCCGGATTCTCCGCCAGGGTAACGAAAACGCCGAGGTTGCCATTTACCGCTATGTCACGGAAGGGTCGTTCGACGCCTATATGTGGCAGGCGTTAGAGACCAAAGCCCGGTTTATCGGCCAGGTCATCACCGGCGATAACGCCGCCCGCCGCGCCGAGGACATTGGCGGTCAGGAACTGTCCTACGCCGAGGTCAAGGCGATTGCATCGGGCAACCCGGCGGTGCTGACTCTCGCTGAGGCCGACGCCGAACTGCAACGGCTCACACTGCTAAAGAAGAACCATCTCGACGAACAATATGTCGCCCGCCGGAGCGTGCGAGATTTGCCGAAGATGATCGCTGGCCTGTCCGAGCGACTGTCCAAGCTCTCGGCAGACGAGGACACCGCGAAAGCTCACGCCCCAGATCCCATCGCAATCGGCGGACGGACGTACCCTCGCGAAGACATACACGAGATTCTCGGTGGCAAGCTCGATGGCTTGCCGAAGAACATCCGCGAGCCAACCCGTGTACCCCTTGGTATCTATCGTGGCCTGCGATTCGGAATTGTCCTGAATCCTCAGTTTCCGCCCGACGTATACCTTGAAGGTGCGGTCACTCGCCAATCCGGTCTGTCCCGCGAACACCAGGGACCGCGTGCCGTCCTGAATAATCTGGAGCGCCTTGCCAACGCCTACGGCTCGGAATCTGTTCGGGTGCGGCAAGACCTCGCCATCTCCGAATCCCAGCTTCGCGACTATCAGGCACGACTGGGCAAGCCCTTCACGCACGACACCTACCTCGCCGAGTTGACTGGGCTGCGCGACCAACTCAAGGCAGGGCTTTCCGCCAACGCCGGACATCAGCCAGACAATGCGGAGGGGCCGACTGCTTCCGAACTGGCCGAGAAGATCAAGTCACTCAAGGTGGCCAACAGCATCGAGGCCACGCCGCAGCGTGCCCGCCAAACGCACTCCACCGCCGAGGAACCCATCACCGCCCGCATCCGTCGTCGGCGCGAAGGCCGCTCCACTTCTGATCAAGCGAATGAGTCCGATGCCACCCCGGAGCAGGAGGCAAACCGCCCAATAACGTCACTACAGTGTTCATCCACCAAGTCGCCGATGACATTCCAGGAACGCGTAGCCCTTGAGCGGCGACGGCCCGAAGGTCCGGAAAATATTTTATAACGTCATCGCTCAGGATCGCACCCACTCGGAACCTTCATGTCACTTCTGGACAGCATTGCCCTTCTCGTCTGTCTGCTCGACCCATTGATAACGAACCCGAATAATCATGGTCGGCCCCTCTGGGACGAAGCCGGTGTCTTCGACGGCTGTGCAGTGAATCTGCTGCGGTCTCCATGTGGGTAATTGGTCAGTGAGAAACCGTTGGCGATATTGTTGAAACTCGTTTCGGGGAATGCGGAACTGAAACTCGCCTTGAACGAATTCCACCTTGTTTCCTCCTTCGACTATTGCAGATCCTTTTCCGAATAGACGTTTCGCGGCAATGTGCCGCGATGGCTTCCGGAACTCTGAAACGCCTCTTGCCAGCTCATTTGATGGCCGCAAATCGGGCACACAGCGTTATCGAACTTCATATTGATGATAGTCCGGCACTTGCTGCAAGGGCCGCAGCCGTCCCAATCGGGCATCGTGGCCTTTGCGCCTTTCGTGGCTCCGGATTTCCTGGGTGCCAATCCTTCGATAACAACATTGGAAGCGGTCAGTTGTGG
>CAILLA010000278.1 GCA_903834925.1 uncultured Schlesneria sp. | reverse complement strand
TCATTTCTGTTTGACGCCGCAAACTGTCGCCATCCGCCTGCTTTGGCGAACTGAATCGGATATAACTGTATGCCTTCTTGCCCACCACGATGGACCTCGGTAAGATAAACTTTTGCGAACAAACCCTTTACGACAACAGGGGACGACAGTGGACTCAAAATTCCAACTTCCAATTCTTGGCGATTTACCGCCAGAACTCCCTAAGACAGAATACCCGAAGCCAAAGAAGGGTGCAATAACCTACGCCTTCGTGTCGCTGGGATGCCCAAAAAACCTTGTCGACAGTGAAAAGATGCTCGGCACGCTGGCATTAGATGGGTATTCCCTGGTGAGCGAAGCGGATGGGGCGGACTTTGTCATCGTCAACACCTGCGGGTTCATCGATAGTTCGCGAGCGGAATCGAAAGCCGTTATTCGCGAGATGCTGGACCTGAAAAAGGCGGGGAAGACCAAGGGGGTCATCGTCGCTGGGTGTCTACCGCAACGATTGGGGCCGGCGCTGCTCGACGAACTGCCCGAAATCGACCACATTGTCGGAGTCTTCGGTCGCGATGAAATCAATCGCGTTGCGGATCATTTGATCGGCGGAGCTCGGGAACAACGCGAACTGTTCCGTCCAGCACCGTTAAAAGCGATGGATGACCGGGCACGGCTTCGGATTACCCCTCAACACTATGCCTATCTAAAGATCTCGGAAGGGTGTGACCGGACTTGTACTTTCTGTTCGATCCCCAAGATGCGCGGTAAGCACATCACCAAGCCGATCGAAATGGTGATTGCGGAAGCTCAGGAACTGGCCAAAGACGGCGTGCGTGAACTGAACATTGTCGCCCAGGACACAACCTATTATGGACTGGACCTTTATGGCAAAGTTCGGCTGGTCGATCTGATCAAGGAACTGGATCAGGTCGATGGAATCGATTGGATTCGGTTGATGTATCTCTATCCGATTCACTTCACTGACGAACTGATCGACGCGATCAACGATTCGCCCAAGGTGATTCCTTATCTCGACATGCCTCTTCAGCACATCAACGATCAGGTGCTGAAGCGAATGCAGCGAAAGGTGAACCGAAGCCAGACAGAAGAGCTTGTTCGAAAGTTGCGGAATCGAGTTGACGGTCTGGTGATGCGAACAACGTTCGTTGTTGGTTTCCCCGGTGAAACGGACGAGCAATTTGGTGAACTGAAGCAATTCGTCGAAGAGGCTCAGTTCGAACGAATGGGCGTTTTCCCGTATTCCTATGAACCTGACACTCCTGCCATCAAGTTGGACGGACATCTTCCAGAAGAAGTAAAAAATGCCCGCCGTGATGAATTGATGGCATTACAGCAAGAAATCGCCTTTGAATACGGTGATTCGCTGGTTGGCAGCGAAATTGATGTACTGATCGACGAACAGCTGGAAGACGGAATCTGGGTTGGGCGAGGCTACATGGATGCCCCGGAAATCGATGGTGCGGTGTTTGTCAGTGGTGAAGATCTTCAACCTGGTATGTTTGTCCCCGTCGAAATCGTCCAGCGAAAAGACTACGACCTCGTTGGTATGGCAGTGGAAGATGACGAGTCGGCCTGAAGCAAATCGCGGGGAAGGGGAGTTGGAAGGTTCGACTTCCTGTTTTGCAGTCCAAATTTCTCAAGAAGCGATGACTTATGAAATACAGCGTATCGACGTGTGTTTGTCTGGCAATCGTGATCAGCAGTGCTTGTGCAGGTGAGAAATTGCAATACCCGGATGCGAAAAAGGTTGATCAGGTCGATGAACTCCATGGCGTTAAGGTTCAGGACCCTTATCGCTGGCTTGAAGATGACGTTCGTCAGTCGAAAGAGGTGGCCGATTGGGTAGCCGCCGAAAACGTGATTACAACTGCTTACCTCGCCGCGATTCCTCAGCGTGACGCGATCAAAAAGCGATTAACCGAGCTTTGGAATTACGAAAAATTCGGTGCTCCATTCAAGGCGGGGGGGCGGTACTTCTATTTCAAAAACGACGGACTGCAGAATCAATCCGTTCTCTACAAGCTTGAGTCCTTGAACGCCGATCCCGTTGTTCTGATTAACCCTAACAAATGGTCAAAAGATGGAACTGTCGCACTCGGGTCAACTTCATTCAGCGATGATGGTCGATTTGCCGCATACAGCGTGGCTGAAGCCGGTTCAGACTGGAATACCTGGCGCATCCTTGAAGTGGAAACTGGCCGGCAACTTGCCGACGAACTGAAGTGGGTCAAGTTCAGCGGTGCTTCGTGGACACCCGATAACAAGGGGTTCTTCTACAGTCGATATGACGAACCCCCTGAAGGAGCTGCGTTTCAGAAAACGAATCTGAATCAACAGGTTTTTTATCATCGGATCGGGTCATCGCAATCTGACGATGTTCAGGTTTACAAGCGACCTGACGAACCGACTTGGGGTTTCAACACGCGCGTCACAGAGGATGGTCGCTTTCTGGTGATTGAGATCTGGAAAGGAACTGATCACAAATACCGGATTGTCTACAAGGATTTGACCGAGCCTTACGGGATGCCCGTCGAATTAATCGACAATTTCGATCGAGAGTACAGTTTCATCGGAAACGAAGGAACGACCTTCTACTTTCAGACAGATCTCGATGCTCCTCGGAAGCGAATCGTTGCCATCGACATTCGCAAGCCACGAGAAATTCGCGAGATCGTGCCGCAATCAACCGAAACCCTGACTGGGGTCGATATCGTCGCCAACATGTTTGTGGCGACGTATCTGAAAGATGCGAAGACTCAAGTAAAAATGTACTCGCTGGATGGCACTTTCGTGCGCGAGGTTGAATTTCCGGGGATCGGTTCTGCCGCCGGTTTTGGAGGGAAGAGAACTGATACCGAGACTTTCTATTCATTCTCCAGCTTCGCAACGCCACCGACAATTTTTCGTTACGATCTATTGAACGGGAAGAGTACAAAACTGAGGCAGGCTGAGGTCAAGTTTAACCCTGATGATTACACCGTCGAGCAAGTTTTTTATCCCAGCAAAGACGGGACAAAAGTGCCGATGTTTATCACTCACAAGAAAGGGATTAAGCTCGACGGAACGAATCCGACGCTCCTTTATGGGTATGGCGGATTTTCGATTTCGCTCTCGCCAAGTTTTTCGATTGCGCGGATCGGCTGGCTGGAAATGGGTGGAATCTATGCGATGCCAAACCTTCGTGGCGGGGGGGAATACGGCGAGGACTGGCATAAGCAGGGGACGAAGCTTCGCAAGCAGAATGTGTTCGACGACTTTATCGGGGCGGCAGAGTGGTTGATCGAGCACAAGTATACAAGTCGCTCGAAACTTGCGATTCAGGGGGGGAGCAATGGCGGACTTCTGGTCGGCGCTTGCATGACTCAGCGACCTGATTTGTATGGCGCGTGCCTGCCGGCCGTTGGAGTGATGGACATGCTGCGGTTCCAGAAGTTTACAGCCGGTCGTTTCTGGGTTGATGACTACGGCAGTGCCGACAACGCCGATGAATTCAAAGCGTTGTTTGCCTATTCGCCATATCACAATCTCAAGTCCGGTACCAGGTATCCGGCGACGATGGTCACGACGGCAGACACTGACGACCGCGTT
Source organism: uncultured Schlesneria sp. (assembly GCA_903834925.1). Lineage (GTDB taxonomy): Bacteria > Planctomycetota > Planctomycetia > Planctomycetales > Planctomycetaceae > Schlesneria. Next base: position 37,743 of record CAILLA010000278.1, on the reverse strand, counting down.
GTCCCCGGTCACAGTTTTAAATTTGCCGCCCGTCTCCAAGCTTGCCAATCAGGCGACGCACCGACTTTGATTCGGATTGAAACTCGCGCCGGTCATGGGGCGGGGAAACCGACCGATAAATTGATCGAAGAAGTCGCCGATCAATGGGCGTTCCTGGTGAAAACCCTGGGAATGAATCCGTAACATTCGGTGACAATTCGCACGAGCTAAAGCCCATGCTACGGTTTGATCGCGTAAAACGACAAAATTTGTTTGATCCCCATTGACGAATACCACATTGATGCAAATATTCCAAAGGAATTCTTGCAGGGATTGTCGTAATAGGGAGGCTTGTTTATGTGGTCTGTCATTGCCGCTTGCGCGATCGCCTGTTGCAGTCCGGAGATGGATGCAAATACTCCCGAGCCGCCGGCGCCACTGGTGGCCGAAGTTCAGCAAGGGCTTCAAACGGGATCGTTAATCTTCAGCCAGGGTGATTGCCTCGCCGTGAAAATCTTCACCCAAAGCTCGTTCACGCACGTTGCTGGTGTTGTCGCAACAGGCGGGGATTTCATGGTTTACGAAAGCACCAACGGAGTTGGCGTGCGAAAAATGCCGCTCGTAGAATATTTGCGTCGACAATCTCCAACGACGTTTCACATTGTTCACCCGAAAGTCCCTTTTACCGAAGAAAAGGCTCTCGCATATCAAACGCACCTGGAAAGCCAAATTGGCCGCAAGTACGCGGTAAGGCATCATCTGACGGGCAATCGTTGCGAAGGTCTTCACTGCTCAGAGTACATGACGGATGCTTTGATGGCAGCCGAGTTGATCTCAGCCAAGGAGCCGCCTCGTGTTTCGCCGGGTAGCCTGTTGGAGGGGGTGATAACATCAAATGCATACCGCGAAGGAAATCGCGTGGAACTGAGCGTTTCCGAACCTCCGCAGTCGCTCGATCAGCCCTGGTATTATCGAGCGTGGGACAGTACCTCGACTTGTTGTTCAAAAAGCGCGAGACAGGTTCGACGTTGGATATTTTGTCGGTGAGTCGGGACCCCGATATTTGGGTGCCCGAAGCTTGCTGACAACTTCATGGTCACGATTCGAGCGATTGGAAAAACGTCGATCAGTGCTGGGGAGTCGCTTTAAACTTACTTTGCTTTTTGACGTCGAATCGCCTCAATGACGGCATCGTCGAGTTGCTTGAGTCCTTCGTCGGGTTTAATGTCATAGAACCCCGTGTGATAGTGGGCCACTTTTCCGTCGTGACCAATGACGACCCAAAGGGGGAGAGGGGCACCCAACGTACGGGGATCGCCAAATTCCGAAAGCGTTGATTCGTCGTCGATGGCCATTTCATAGCCCACGTTCATAAATTCCAACAGCTTTTTCATCGATCGTGTTGCAGCCCCTTTCTGATCGGTACCTGCAAATCGTTCATCAACGTTAACGCCGATGACTCGGACCCCAAGCTTTTTTCGCTTGTTGTTAAGAAAATCGAGATATCCAATCTGGCCGTAAGGTTCGCTAAGTGGCTCGCCCCGATATTGCCAGAAATGCAGCACGACCACTTTATCTTTCGCGTCGCTGCTGGAGAAAGTGGTTCCGTCAACGAGTTTCAGGTTCCATTTCGGTGCATCCTGGCCGACCAGTTTCTTTTGCAATCCAGCGACCCCATCCAGTCGCTTTTGTTGTTGCAGCAAATCTCTTGAGATAAAAGCAACGAACTTCGACCAGCGGGTCTCGTCAGCCTCTTTCTGAATTCGTGGCAGTTCTTTTTGAATCGATTTCAGTTGATCGATTGTCAGTTCGACGACTTTTTGCTCGCCTGTTCGACCGAGTCCGGACTGAATTCCAAGCAATGAATCAAACGGCTGTCGATTCTTGGCAAGCTCGGAGTCAGTAAGCTGTTTCTGAGATTGAAGCTCCATCTTCAATCGGAATTCATCACCACGACCGATGATCACTTTTTCCTCGAGTGACAACAGAATGCCTGAAGCTGCTTCAACGATCAAAGTTTGTTTGCGACCGATTTTCGTGGAGACTTCAACTTGAAACCCTTCTCGATTCTTCAGGTTTCTCTTGCGAGTGACAACGTAGTCCCGTTGGCCGTCGGTCCACGATTCCTGGAGCGCAAGCTTGTCGCGGAACTCGAAAATTGGCGAGCGGATGGGCACGGAATATTGTTGCTCTTCAAAAGATTGCAGTAGCTGGATTGGACGCAACTTGATTGTTGCGAGATCGGTGAGCGCTAACAGTCCAAATTGCTCAGGCCAGCCCCAGTTACCGCCGCCCCGTTCTTCCAACTGGTAAGCAATCTGCGGTTGGGCTTTTTCGTTGATGAGCGTCACTGCATAAAACGAAAAGGATTTGACTTCGGTTTCGCCATTTTTTGTTTGTTGTGAAACTGTCCCCGCGTACTGTAATTCGGTTCCCGCTTGCAGATCCGATGCAGTCAACCAAACAACGAGACCGATCAACGCTCCATTCACAAGTCACTTCCTTTCGCCTGCTTTTCAAGCTGAGTTTTCTTGACCGCCAGCATTTGTTTTGGCGGGTTAATCCCGGAAAGAATCGTATCTTGATCGAACGTCGTTTTGATCACAAGCGGCACTTGTGAAGAAAACGGAACAAGCCGGATAACAAGGATTTGTTGACATCGCGGAATAACGCGCGTAGCTTTAGCGGACGCTCAAGGTTTACTGTCTCAATTCCCATCGAACCTTCATTGCGAAGGAAAGACTTATGATTCGATCTCGAAAACTGTTTTTTGCCATCGGTACAATGGTGGTCGGGGTGATGTTTGGCTCGGGTGTTGGGTTCTCGCAAGGGAATCTGCCGATGGCCACGACGGGCGATAGTGTGGTTATCAAGCGTGAGTCCTCGCGCGTGATTGACGCTCACAAATACCGCGTTCCTTTATCGGTTGAAGCGATCCAGACGGTGACCTTGGTCGCTCCGTTTGATGGTACGATCAAGCAGATCGTGGCGAAGACGAATTCAAAAGTACAACCACAAAGTGAAGTTGTCCGTCTGGATAATACCGTTCAAAAGCTGAAGCTTTCTCATGCACAAGCGGCGTTAAAGCTTGCGCTGATCGAACAACGAGCAGCCGGCAAAGAAGAAGTTCCAGCAGCATTGGCTCAGGCCAAGGTCGACCTTGCAAAAATCGATGTTGAAATTGTTCAGTCGCTACTGGACCAGACGAATGTGCGAAGTCCATTCGCGAGCGAAGTACAACGAATCCTGGTCACAGAGGGGCAATTTGTACGGGCTGGTGATCCCGTTGCGATTGTTGCCGACGGCAGCAAGATGAAGGTCGAGATTCCCGTTGAACGGGGTTTGGCCGAAACGGGCAAACCGTTTTCATTGAAGATCGAAGCGAGCGAAGTTGAAGGGAAGATTGACCAGGTCCTTCCGCTGCCAACGAAATTTGATGTCCTTCGCGAACTTTTTGACTCAATCGCTTCGGTGGTTGTTGTCGTCGACAATAGTGATGGCAAGATCAAGGTGGGGCAGACGGTTTACGTCCCATTGATCCCACGGCAGCCGGTCATTGAAGTTCCGGTCGTAGCGATTGGTAACCTGGCTGATGGACACCGAAAGGTTCAGGTCGTTCGTCAGTTTGTTGTTCGAGATATTTCAGTCGCTGTTTTAGGGCAGATCGGCACTTCGCGAGTGTTTGTCAGTGGCCCGTTCGCTGAAGGAGATGAGGTAATCTACGAAGCGTCACATCAATTCGGCGACGGATTTCAATTGAGGCCATCATCGGGAACTGCTGCGACGGCCCCGGGTGGAGCAGCAGGAACTGACAGACCCGCAAACCCCAATCCGACTGAAAAGGCCAAGGTCCCCTTCTGATCCAAAATCGGCGCGGGACATCGGTAGGCGAGGCGGTTATACTTGGTACCGTCATCTTCGAGTGTCCGTGCTCGTTCGTATCGCGAAGCAACTCGATTGCAATCTGGATTGGGAGCCGATCATGGCTAATGATGAATCACTTATCGACGATCAGTACCAACTCGCAGTTTGCATTGCTTCGGGCAGCAGTAGCCAGGTTTGGGAAGTGGTTGAGATGTCGTCGGGCCGACATCTGGCAATGAAGTTGCTGAAGACCGATGTGCCTGAATTCAAAGAGAACAAGGCGCAGATGAAGCGCGAGTCTGAAATCCACAAACTTCTCGATCACCCGCAGATTGTGAAGTTCGAAAGATTCTCGTCGAATCGCGACCACACATATATCCTGATGGAATACTTCCGGGCATCGAATCTCAAGCTTCAGATTAAGGCCGATACAAATGGGGTCCACTTAAAAATTCGCCAGTTGTTCGAAGGGGTTTGTGCAGCACTGTCACACGTCCATCAAAAAGGATTTATCCATCGCGATATCAAGCCCGACAACGTATTAATGAACAAAGTTGGTGAGATTCGCCTCTGCGATTTCTCGTTGTCTTCGAAGCAGAAATTGGGAATCGGTAAATTGCTTGCAGGGAAGCTCAAGTCGATTCAAGGAACCCGAACCTACATCGCCCCCGAAACAATTCGCCGAACTCAACCATCTTTTCAAACAGATCTTTACAGCCTTGGAGTGCTGTTTTTTGAGGTTCTTGCCTGCAAGACCCCATTCCAGGCTCCTACTCCTGAAGAGTTGCTCCAAAAGCATCTTCGAGCAGAAGCTCCGAATCCGTCGGAGTTCAATCCAAACGTCTCGCCTGAGATGGATCGGATCATTGCCAAACTTTTGAAAAAGAAACCGGCTGACCGCCCGGCCAGCGCTGATGAAGTGCTCGCCGAACTCAAACGGATTCGCATCTTTAAGGAAGATATTGTCGACGCTGTTGCAGAGAAAAAAGCGAATCAAGACAAAGACGCACTTACCATGCTGTCCGAAATCCGGTTAGACAGTCGGGCCGACGCAAAACTCAAAGAAATGCTGGAAACCAATCCGGAATTCGCCCGAAAATTTGCTGAGGAAAAAGAAAGCAAAGCCAAGAAGAAAAAGGCGGAATCGGCTTTAAATGATGCACGAATCAAGGTTGCTGAAACAGCTGAGGCGGCTCGAGGAAAGCCAGGGAAACCAGCCCCAGCCCCAGCCGCCACGCCTGCGCCAGCCGCGCCACAACCTCAACCGGCGACAGTCATGCAAATGCCCATGCCCATGCCCATGCAGATGCCAGGATATCCGCCAGGTTTCCCACAGTACCCGCAGGGTTATGCCGGATATCCGCCAGGGCAGGTACCAATAATGCCAGGAATGGCCGCTCCTATGCCGGGAGTTCCACAATACGGACCTCAGCCGCCAATGGGGTATCCGCAGCCAATGCAACAACCGCTTCCAGGCACGTTGGCTCAACAACCGGTCCAGACAACGCCTCCGCCGGGGACGCCAAAGCCACAGCCGCAACCAATTTCGCCTCAAACCGCAGCAGCAAAGGGGGTTAACGCCACTCCTCCAGTGAAGAAACCGGTTGCATTAGCACCAAAACCCACGACAAAACCGGGCCCGCCTGCTCCGGCACCTGCAAAACCGGTAGTGTCGGCAAAACCAGCCGTACCGGTACCAACGCGTCCAACTCCCCCACCAACACCACCCCCATCAGCGGGTGCGGATCTTGATTTCATGACCGATTTGCCGGATGTGCTTTGATCTGCTATAGGAATCGATTTCGCGGGTTGAAACAGTCGATTCGCGGCTAAGAATTGTACGATCCAGGCAGACTCTGCTGCGGTGAATCGTTTCTTGGTTATTGAGAAGAAAATTTGGAAAGCGAAAGCGATCACGGTGCGTTTGGCAAGATTTCGCCAGCTCGGACCTAGTAACGGTCCGTTGAGACGGACGGCTTCGTGGAACATTCGAAATACGTGGAGACGGGTCTGATCTATGAAGCCTCAGTATGTGCTGCCTTTTGAACGTCCCATTGTCGAATTGGAAGATCAGCTCGCCAAGCTTGAGTCCCAGCAGGGTCCAACTCCGACGACGCTGGAATCGATTCGAAATATGCGAGTCGAAATTGCAAAACTCAAGCGTGATGTTTTCGAGAATTTGAATCCTTGGGAAACCGTTCAAGTCGCTCGCCACCAGGACCGTCCACAGGCGCGCGATTATATTGAGCTGATCTGTGACGAATTTATCGAACTGCACGGCGATCGAGCGTTCGGCGACGATCGAGCGATCAACGCAGGATTTGCAAAAATCGATGATTGTAAAGTTCTCTTTATCGGCCAGCACAAGGGCCGCAATCTCAAAGAACGAAACGAATGTCTCTACGGCTGTGCTCATCCAGAAGGATATCGAAAGGCATTGCTGAAGATGCAGTTGGCGGCAAAATTCAATTTGCCGATTGTCTGTCTCATCGACACTCCAGGTGCTTATCCGGGAATCGGAGCCGAAGAACGCGGCCAGGCGTATGCGATTGCCGTGAACCTGCGCGAGATGTCCCAGCTTCCTGTTCCCATCGTTTGCATCGTGATCGGTGAAGGGGGGTCAGGCGGGGCGCTCGGGCTGGGTATTGGCGACTACGTTGGCATTCTTCAATTCGCGTACTACTCGGTCATTAGTCCTGAGGGATGCGCGGGAATCATGTGGAAGAGCGTCGAGTTCGCCAGCAAGGCCGCTCACGCACTGAAGTTCACGGGACGCGATCTGTTGAAGTTCGGTGTTGTCGATGAAGTAATCCCCGAACCACTTGGTGCCGCCCATCGAGATCATCGCGCAATGGCAAGCACACTGAAAGCAACCATTGTTCGAAACCTGAGATCGCTTGAGACACTTTCCACGGAAGCGCTGTTGGAACGACGTTACCAGAAGTTTCGAACAATCGGTGAGTTTGAAGAAACGTTGGTCAACGGGGCCGGTTGATCGTCGGGCGATGACTTCCATCAGACTTTTTGAGATTCAGCACACGCGGCTTGGATTCCTGGCCTATGGGACCTGTAGGTCGTATGTTTCCGGTAGACCGGATCCGAAACGATGATTGGCCAGTAACGACCGTAGACATCGGCAGAACACGGCTTTTTAAAACCGAAACACAACGTCCGATAATGTCTGTTATGTTTCCTTTTGATCTAAAGAAACGCCTGTTTTCTATGGTCCGCCTGAATCTGGCGTTTTCCTGTGTCATTTTCTCTGCAATTGCAAACGGACGTCTGTTGTCACCTCAACGGTTCAACAATCCGCAAATGAGGCATGCGTCACATAAGTCCCGTTCGTCTCATGAGTCCCATCACCTTGGTCCCGGATTCAAAATTCTTTCCGACTATCGACGAGCAAAGTCACAGGTCCATCGTTGACCAATTCGACATCCATATGGGCTTGGAACCGACCCGTCGCTGTTTGGATTCCCCGACCCTGGACTTCGACGACAAAGTTGCGGTACAGCGAGTCTGCAATCTCAGGACGAGCGGCTTTGATGAAACTCGGGCGTCGCCCTTTACGACAATCTCCCATCAGCGTGAATTGACTGACAACGAGCATCTGACCGCAAGCGTCTGCCAACGAACGGTTCATTTTTCCTTCGTCGTCAGGAAAGATCCTGAGCGAGACCAACTTGTCCGCCAGGTAGCATGCGTCTTCTGGCGTGTCATCCTCTGAAACACCGAGCAGAACGAGCATCCCAAGTCCAATCTCGCCGGTGACCTCGCCCGCAACGGTCACTTTTGCTCGTGATACTCTTTGTACGACCGCTCGCATTCAATACTCCAGTGAGATCCAGCGTGCCCCCATGAGACCGGTTTGCGCCATTGAAGGATCGACAACGATTTACCAAAACGAAATTGGATCGATTCCAGGGACAACGCGACAATCGTCAGGCAATTGGACTTTCTGCTTTAGCAAAATCTGGCGAATCAAAACGCCTGTGATCGGCGATAAATGCAATCCATACCGAAAGTGACCAGCGGCGATACTTGCGTTGTGCAGCTGCGGAAGCCGACCGATGTACGGTCGATCTGTTGAAGCATATGGTCTCAATCCTGCCCAGCAGCGTTCAAATTCCGCGTCCTTCATACCTGGGACAAGTCGCTCAGCAAATCGAATCAGTTCGCCAACGGCCTCGGCCGTGTTGCGCTTATCAAAACCGGCACGTTCTTCCGTCGAACCGATCAGGATTCGACCGTCATTTCGCGGGACGAGATATTCGCGACCAACTTGAATGACCGAACGAAACAATGGCTGACCGGTACGCAACAAAACGATCTGTCCTTTAATCGGTTCAATTTCCAATCCAATCCCCAATTGACTGAGTAATTCGCCAGTCCAAGCCCCTCCGGCAAAAACAAATTCAGCGGCTCGATGGTTGATCCCTCCCGCATGAACCGTTTCAACTCGCCCCCCGTTGGTTTCAATTTTCCGAACTGGCGATCCAGCAACCAGTTCAACTCCACGCATCATGCATCCAATTTGCAGAGCTTTGAGATGACGCGGATTTCGGACCTGGCAAAAATCAGGCAAGAAATAGGCATGAGAGATTTCCGAACTGAGAGCGGGAAACCGTTGTTTGATCTCTGAAACGCCTAACGTTTCAACGAGAACCTCTTCTGCATTCAAGCCATCAAGACCATTTTTCCATTCACCGAGAGCGCCATCGTCTGGAAACCGAACCTCGATCGCACCGCACCGGGTGAAACCGTTCTCCATTCCGGTGACTGAAGTAAGTCCTTTGGACCAGTCTGGCCAAAGCTGGTGCGTAGCGCCACGCAACCGAGCTTCTGGCGTCTCAGCCTTCGCCAGGTTTCCAGGTGGCAGCATACCCGCACCGGCCCAACTGGCCTCACGGCCAAACTGCCCCTGTTCAAGAACTCGCACGGACAGACCGCAGCCAGAGAGTTCCCAGGCGATCGATAAACCGATCACCCCGCCGCCGATCACAATCACATCAGTCATATTGGCAAACAAAAAGAATGGATCGATTCATCATCATCTTTTGCCCTTTTTCGGGCCACTTGGCAGCGATGAAGCATACGACAACGCCAAGGTCTTTCCGTCGATATTGTAGACAGCCTTAATCGCGGCTTCGGGTGTCGAACCCGTTTGCAGTTTACTCACAAGTTGCCCGAACGACTGAACGTCTCCGCGTTTCAGTAAGTACTCAACAATCGTAAACCCGATTGGCCCAACTTCGCTGGGGGCGAAAGTTCCGTTGACGAAGACTTTCTCTGGCTCCGTTAAGCTTGACTCTTGAAGAATCCCCCCAGCCAGACGCGGCAACCGGGCAAGATAAATATTTCCGGCAGATTTTCGATGAGCCAGCGCCAGTCCCGTTCCTCGAACAAGCCAATCCGGCAATCCGTTACCTCCTCGTTTGAGAAACGCACCCGTTACGTGCTCGATAACGTTAACGTTCATTCCGGGTGAGGATTCCGTCACCGCATCACCCACATCCTGAAGAGCGATAAACGCATCTTCCATGGTAGAGTTGACCTGTGAATGCCCGATGACTTCCGGTGGGACCTCACGTTTGTGGACTGAATTATTGAATTCTTCGTATCCAAATCGTTCTTTGAAAACGAAAACGGCAAGTTTGCCCTTCCAGATGGGCTCGTCCTTAATTTTGAACGTCTGTTTTAGAGAAGCGGCCTGTTCGCTTGCCCATTTTTCGATTTGCTCTAATCTTTCATTAGAAGCATCGCCGTAAATTAAGAACTCAGCTGATTCCCGCTGGTTCGGTTCCGTTTTTGCAAAAGTCCTTTTCCAATCGCCGGCTGAGGCAGACTTACGACGTTCGAGCCATTGCTCAGGAGTAAACCTCGCACGCGCCACGGCTTCCCGTTCATCAAGCGACGGGAAGTTTTTCTTCGCATCGTCGCCATCGAACGTCGCCCCTTCGAGTATCCAGGTTTTGAGATTATTGTACCACTCGCGCTTAATAAAGTTTTGGTTTCCCGCAGGCATCACAGGCTGATCGTCGCCATTGACAAGTCGCCACAATCGGCTGTTCTCAAGGCTACCGCCGACGACCACAACACCTGTTTCTCCGCCCTTCATCAATTTTTCGAACGACATCACAGAGAATCCGCTTCTTTTGTCTCTGTCATTATGGCAGCGACCGCAGATGTCCACCAAATCGGGCATCAGATCCTTCATGAAGTGGACAGTCTCTTTACCAGTCTCTTTTGCGATCACCAGCTTACGTGGTGCAGGGGCCGGTTTACCGCTTGCAGCCGCTTTGGAAAGGTCTGCCAGAGAGGTCGATTTTTCCCCTTCGAACTTTGCACCTTCGGCAATCCAGGTCCCTATCTGCAGAATCTCTTTTTGCGTGAGAGGGTCTTTACCCTTTGGCATTCGTTGCTGATCGTTTTCCGTGACCAGTCGTTGAAACAGAAGACTTCCTTCGGCATTGCCTGGTGTCACAATACCTCCGCTCGCACCACCCTTCTCTAATCCAGCGAATGTTTCCAGGCTGAGGCCACCTCGGCCATCTTCGCCGTGGCAACCGACACACTTGCTGACAAGAATTGGAGCCACGGTTTTCGCAAAGCTGGTGGTCCCTTTGCCGCTGGCCTTGCCGAGCAACGTCTTCGCCTTTTCCAATTGAAGCTGAACAGACTTCAGGGCCGGATCGGTCTCCTTCAATTCCGACTCTTTGATGAATTTCGCAAGCCGTTCCTCGGCCGACTGGATCGCAGCACCAGCGTCGTCAAATTTCTTTTTTGAGACGAGAGACGAGATCTTCCCGATCTCGCTTCCGATCTCTTTCAATTCCTTCTTTTGATCCGCTGTGATGGCCGCTCGTAATGAACCGAGCATCAGCACCATCAGAACCAGGCAACAAATGCAAATCGTGTGAATTGTTCGTCGCATCGAAATCTTACCCACTGAAGAGGAATCAGTTCTACCAGTCACCCTGCGGCCCCCTTTTGTACCCGACTTCACGGATTATACGGCAATACCATTCAACACGACAGACTTCACGCAATTTCGCCGTTCCGCTTAAGCCGTGCGGCTCACAGATTGTGAGTCATACAACAAACCGGTACTCTCAAACCTTAATGCGTATGAGAAAGTTCGTTTTACACCCCCCTGTTCCAATTTTGTTGGTTGCAAAACAATGTCGACGCTGACCCCGGCGATGGAAAGAAAACGAGACCGACTGCTGGAGATTCTCTCTGCCTATGGTCGTGTCGCAGTTGCTTTTTCGGCAGGTGTCGACAGTACGGTCGTCGCCCAGGCGGCTCATCTGGCATGCGGCGCAGAGGCCGTCGCAGTCACCGCAGTCAGCCTAAGTCTTGCGGAAGGCGAACTGGATGAAGCTAGGCAGCTTGCTGCACAGATCGGAATTCGCCACGTCATCCTTTCGACACAAGAGTTTTCCGATGCGAACTACCTCAAGAACCCAACGAATCGTTGTTACTTTTGTAAGTCTGAACTTTATTCACGTCTGACCGAGTTGGCACCAACGTTGGGTGTCGATGTCTTGGCAAATGGTGCGAATCTTGACGATTGCGGTGACTATCGTCCCGGAATGCAAGCCGCTGCCGAATTCCAGATTCGCTCCCCACTTGTCGAAGCGGAACTGACCAAATCCGATGTCCGGGAACTGGCAAAGTTCTGGGACCTTCCCGTGTGGGACAAGCCAGCCGCCCCCTGCCTTTCAAGTCGGATCGCGTATGGCGTCGAGGTGACTCCTGAGCGCGTCCGTCGAATCGATCAAGCGGAACAATTCTTGAAGCAACTGCTTGACCTGCGGGAATTGCGAGTTCGTTGCGAAGCCAACGACTTGGCACGAATTGAGATTCCGTTAGACGAAGTGAGCAGAATTCTAACCCCTGCTCTACGAGATCGCGTTCGTTCAGAATTGCGGTCACTCGGTTTCCGATACGTGACGGTCGACCTGGATGGGTTTCGGTCAGGCAGTATGAATGGCGTGATTTCTGCCGAACGACTGCTTGGACGGTAACTCAAGTTGAACGAATCTGGTAACCTGTTTTCATGAAGACGGGGATTCGGTGTTCCGTCTGAATGAGGTCTTTTTCAAGCAATGGAGAACTGGCATGGCGGAAACAGGCAAAAAAGACAAAGGGAAAAAGGAAGTTCAGAAAAAAGCCGTACTGTCGCTGAAAGAAAAGCGAAAGGTGAAAAACGAGAAGAAGGGCAAATAACAATTTGAGCGGTTCAGTCGAGCTGTTCGAGATGCCCACAATGCGAAAAGGGACTTGCAGGATTGATTGTCCTGCAAGTCCCTTCCGTTATGTCAGCTGCGCCGCAGGCATTTTATCGTCTAACCGCGCCTCGAAGAGAAGCGGGAGTGAGGCGGCGGAATTGACGTCCGCCGAGGTGTCATTTCTCGTAAGGCCATTGCGAAAAATAGCTCCGGGGCAACGCTTGAAGAGATCGGATGGACGCCGATCTGCCTGCGCCACTGGCTTCGGGTTAAACGATTAACCGATCCCTGGAACGGGAAAGGCTTTGGTAAACTCGCGGATTTCACCCTTCACCGATTCGATCACTGCTGCATCTTCCGGCGAATTGAGAACTCGCAGAATCCAGGCACCAACGTGCTTCATTTCTGCCTGTCGCATTCCACGCGTTGTCAAAGCCGCTGTTCCGATACGGATACCGCTCGGGTCAAGTGCTTTGCGCTGGTCGTAGGGGATCATATTCTTGTTGACAGTGATCCCGGCATGATCCAGAGCCTTCTCGGCAATCTTGCCTGTCAGCCCAATCGACGTCACATCGCACAACATCAAATGATTATCGGTTCCGCCGCTTGCCAGCTTGATTCCACCCGACATCAGTGTTTCGGCGAGAGTTCTCGCATTGTCGACGATCTGTCTTCCATAATCCTTGAACGACGGCTGCATTGCTTCCTGGAAGCAGATTGCTTTGGCAGCGATGATGTGCATCAACGGCCCACCTTGCAGTCCGGGGAAAACCGCTTTGTCGATTTCCTTGGCGTACTGTTCTTTACACAGAACAAAACCCGAACGCGGCCCACGTAACGTCTTGTGTGACGTGCTGGTCACAAAATCCGAAACCGGTACAGGACTGTTATGGATGCCCGCTGCCACCAGTCCCGCATAGTGAGCCATGTCGACCCACAATTTCGCCCCCACTTCATGTGCGATCTCAGCAAACTTAGCGTGGTCAATCTCACGTGGATAAGCACTCGCCCCGGCGACAATCAATTTCGGTTTATGCTCGCGCGCCAACCTGGCAACCTGGTCAAAGTCGATCCGGTGATCGGTTTCGCGAACACCGTACGGGATCGGCTGGTAAAGCTGCCCGGAAAAATTCAGGTTCATGCCGTGCGTCAGGTGACCTCCCATCGCCAGATTCATCGCCAGAAACACATCGCCAGGTTTCAATGTCGCTTGATACACAGCCATATTGGCTTGTGACCCCGCATGAGGTTGAACATTGGCATGCTCAGCCCCGAACAACTTGCGTGCCCGCTCGATCGCAAGACTCTCGACGACATCGACGTATTCACAACCACCGTAATACCGGCGACCAGGGTATCCTTCGGCATATTTGTTGGTAAGCACGGTCCCGGCCGCTTCCAGGATGGCCGCACTGGTGTAGTTTTCGGATGCGATCAGTTCGAGGCCGTCGTGCTGTCGAGTCCGTTCATTCTGAATGGCGGACCAAAGGGCAGGATCGGCGGATTGCAAGGCGGACATGTTTTGTCAGACTCCGAGGAAAAAGTATCGAGCAAGTTTGCGATATTACGAAAATCAAAACGAATTGGCTGAAATCGAATCTAGTGCTCTGTCAAAGCTAAGGATTCGGGTGCCACTGGATGACCATCTTCGGTCACCCAGTGCTCTTCGATGAACTCGAAAAAAGAGAAGTCACTGCGTCTCCGAAGACTCCGATGCAGTGGCACTCAACCCGAACATTAACTCGTGACAACGCAAAAGCGTTCTCGCAGCCTCATTGGATTCTAGTCGAACCGCAAAAGAGTGTATGATATGCGGAATCAATATTGAATCGCCACTCTTACCACCGGACACTTGCGACTCGTGATGCCCGAAAACCTGGCTGATGCTGTTTCCACACTGAAAAGCTCGCCCGTTCTCTGCGGAGAACGTGTCGCATTTACGGGAACGTTGGCGTCCATGACGCATCACCAGGCTATGGAGCTTGTCGACCAGCATGGCGGCACGTCGATGCAGCATGTCGGACAACAAACCTCAATTCTGGTCGTTGGTGAAGAAGGCTGGCCACTTGAGCCTGATGGACTTCCGTCTATCAAGCTGGAGCACGCTCGTCAGCTTCACGAGAAAGGTGAACCGATTCGGATTGTTTCCGAGTCCGAATGGCTGAAGTTACTCGGTATTGAGCCGCCTGAGAGGAAAACGCAAAAGTTGTATACGCCGGCAATGCTCTTTCAATTGCTGGGCGTTTCCGTCCATACCATCCGGCATTGGGAACGGGCGGGACTGATCAAAGCGGTCAAAAAAGTCTATCGCCTGCCGTACTTCGATTTTGAAGAAGTTGCCAGCGCTCGGCGATTATGTGAACTGGCGGCATCGGGTGTTAAAGCCGAACAAATCTCGTCGAGCCTGCAGAAGTTGCATGCGCTTTTGCCGAATATGGTCCGACCGCTTGCTCAGCTGGAAGTCTTGGCACGGGGAGCGCACGGACTGGTTTTCCGCGACGACCTGGGACTGATCGAAGTATCAGGCCAACGGCTTTTTGATTTTGATCCACCAGACGTTGATCTTGATCAGTCGGAAGGTCCGTCAATCATCCCGATCCGCCCTGCTCTGGTAAATGACACAGCAGATCGACAAGGGTGGACCGACGACGACTGGTTTCGCGAAGGCTGTCGTTTGGCGGACGAAAACGAGATTACTCATGCGATTGAAGCACTGCGATTGGCCACGATCGGCAACCCGCTGAACCCGTCGTACCACTTTCATCTTGCAGAAGCGTTGTACCGACAAAAGAAACTACACGCGGCAATCGAACGATACCATATGGCTGTTGAACTCGATCACAAATTTCTGGAAGCATGGACCCAACTCGGTTGCGTGCTGTCCGAGATCGGAGATTTAGCTGACGCCCGGACGGCCTTCCAGATCGCGCTGGATTTGCATCCCGACTACCCCGAGGTCCATTTTCATCTCGCTGGCGTGCTCGAGCAGTTGGGCGAAAAAGAACACGCCGCAGCCCACTGGAAACGTTATCTGGAATTCGACCAGCGAGGCCCCTGGGCCGAAATTGCCCGCGAACGTTTAGGCGATACCTAAGAAGGGTGCCACGGTCTTACCGTCCTCGGTAAGGCCGTGCTCTTCGAAATCTCAACTCAATGATGAGCCGCAGCCGCATGGCCACCGGCACTGCCGTTTGCAAATGCCTGAGGATCTGTATCATTGATGTCTGAACTGTGAGTTAACATCCAAATGTTGACTCCGGTCATCAGGAACAGCAGGACGCAAAAGAGAAAACCCAACAGTTTCCCCATCATCTGCCCGGCCGCTTTGTCCGCATTGTTGAAATCGACAAGTTCTGAAGGCTCAAATTTCAATGCCTTCGCCACTTCCAGTCGAGGATCACCGTGAAGAGTATCATGAGTCACTTCATGCGTATGGGATTCAGGATGAGCGGTCATCGACAAGTCTCTCCGGCCGAGTTCGGCCCGTAAGTCGTAATTCCATAAAACAACGATCTGCCTCAAGCAGTATGGTCTTATTCTGAGCGGAATTCCTGTGTCTGTCGAGTCTATTCAACGCCGCGATGGGGTCTCTGCAACAACATTCCCGAAATCGAGACGAGTCAGAAGAGTTCTGTAATCAGGTTTGCTAAGCTTTGCGAAGTTCGCTGCTTTCTTTTTGCACTCGCACTTGAAGGAACCCCAGGATGAGACTGAGTTTACTGGTTGGCGTGGTGGGATGTGTTTTGTTGAATGGAAATCTGGTCGTCGCAGCCCCTCCGGTTCCAGACACCGTCGTCTGGGAAGAAGGAATCGAATACACGAATCCCGATGATCAACATCTTCAACTCAACCTGGCCCGACCAAAAGCTGGCGAAGGCCCCTTCCCTGCCGTGATCTGCATCCACGGTGGCGGTTTCCGTGCCGGGAAGCGAGACGGCTATGACACCCTTTGCGTGAAATTGGCGGAACGAGGATATGTCGCAGCGACGATCTCCTATCGCCTGGCGCCAAAGTTCCAATTCCCCGCCGCAGTCCACGATACCAAGGCTGCGGTCCGGTGGATGCGAGCCAACGCCAAGAACTACAAGGTTGATCCGGCTCGAATCGGCGTCACAGGCGGGTCAGCGGGCGGACACCTGGCACAATTTCTGGCAGTAACCGCAAATGTTCCAAGATTCGAAGGAACCGGCGGCAACCTCGATCAATCCAGCTCCGTCGCCTGCGTTGTCAACGTTTACGGCCCAAGCGACTTCACCAAGTCCTACGGCAAGAGTGTCGACGCCCACGAAGTTCTACCGCTCTGGTTTGGCGGAAACCTCGACACCAAACGCGACCTTCACATCCAAGGAAGCCCACTCTATTGGGTCACCCCCGACACCGCACCAACGCTGTGCATTCACGGAACGGAAGACAAGTACGTCGCCCACGAACAAGCGGTCTGGCTGGTCGATAAGCTGAAGGCATCAACCGTCGAAGCAGAACTTCTCACCCTCGAAGGAGCCGGCCACGGTTTCAAAGGAGCTGACGCCGAAAAGGCCGAGAAAGCACTGTTCGAGTATTTTGATCGGAAGCTGAAGAAATAGTCACGGAAACGGTTTACGACACTGTTCACGCTGTGCGCGGTCTCCCAACCCCGCACAACGTGGCGACCAAAGGTCTCCACGTTGTTTTAATGCTTTGCTTAACGCGCTTTCGAGTTTTCCGTCTGTGATTCGGTCGCAAATGAGGCAGCGTCGTCTTTGGAGATGGAATCGTAACTTGACGAGTCAATTACCCATGCAGAACTTTTCCCCGCTTTCCCAATCATGGGCCAAGCGCCGAATAACCTTTGCGTTGGCATTGATGGTGAGTTGTTGGTTTAGGGGGTTGTCCGCTCCGGCATGGGCGCAATCAGCGCCAGTCGCCGAGGAACTTTTGCGATGTCAATTTGTGGAAGAAGAGTATATTTGTACGACGGTCAAGATATTTGATGAAGAGGCTCTCTTCGTAATTGACACTGGAGCTTCGACGACGGCCCTCGATACTCGATTTCAAAACCAACTTGGAAAACCGCTGGTGGCGGACAAGCTGGTTCGGACACCGATCGGCGACGCTTCCACGTCCTTTTACACTTCTCCCGTCATGAGAATTGTAAATGGAGATTCCGACGTCGACTTGGCCGTACCAACTGTCGCGGCTTTCGATCTAAGTTTCATTCGGTCCGCAACGGATCAGCCAGTCGCAGGAGTGATTGGAATGGATTTTTTGAAAAAGTATGTCTTACGGCTGAATTTCGATGACGGCTACGCCGCTTTAGTTCACACACCCTGCGGCACCCCAGCCGAGATTCAACGAATTACTTTCGATAAGTCTGGGACGCCATCGGTTCGACTAAGAATTTCCGACGACAATTTTCACGACATTTTTTTAGATTCAGGTAGTAACCTCGGCCTTGAGCTGGAACACGTACTGTTTCGAAAGCTCACAAAAAAGCGGCGAATCGTCGTCGAAGGTGGATTGCTCGTCGTGGCCGCGGGCGGATTCGCGAATTCCCAACCGGGAACTCTGGATCAGGTTGAATTAGGGAATATTCGCTTGCGAAACGTTGATGTTTCGACGAGCCAGAGGAGTAAAGCAGGACTGAAGTTCCTAGAGCGATTCGAAGCAGAATTCGATTTTCCTAATCGTAAAGCCTATTTTCGTCCCGGAAAACGTCTGCACAACCCGCCTCGAACAAACCTATCCCGTTTCGCGTGCAAAATCGTCGATGACAAACTCGTCGTCGTGGGTTGCCGGGGGGATGGCACAGGATGCTGGTGTTCGCGTGGGCGATATCCTTGTCAAAATCAATGGTCACCCGGCACGCGAGATGACCATCTCGGCATTTCGAAGTTTGCAGTGTCGACCTGACACGGAATTGAATCTACGGTTCGAACGCGCGGACGAATCGTTCGATGTATCGCTCAAGCTTAAACAGTCGCCTAATCCATTTCCTGACGATACTGAGGATATGCCAAACGAACGATGACGCCTTGCTTTAGGCTATTACGCCGCTTATCCGCTAGTCTTCGAGGCGCGTATTAGCGATGCCAACAGTTCATCCGAACGCACTAAGACATTCGCCAGTTGTCCAGAACAAGGTCTGGAATCCAAGCAAAGTGCTGCGTGTTACCGCTGACTAGCGTGCGTCCCGCTTCCAACGCGGTTGCGGCAATAATCAGATCTGCGTCGTTGTTGGTGTGTCCAGCAGGGCTTCGTCCATGAAATCATTCAATGAAACGGCTTACATCACACCGTACGATCGATTTCTCGATTTCGGCGATTTGATCGTCAGTCAACCCCTCATAAACATTGCACCAATCGGGCAATAGATCCGCTCCCGACTGAGTTGGCTCGGTATTGAGATTGGTACCAAAGACTTGGATGACCAGCTTCTGTTCGTCGGCCAAGTGATGTCCCACGAGTTGCTCCATTACAGAACGCTCGCCTTCACCGAGATCCCTGACATTGCGACTGATTGTTTCCATGCCGTGATTCTATCAAACGATGTGTCGACGCAGAAGAGGATTCTCGTCGCGTAAGAGGCGGGAGCGCACTTCGTTTCCGTTGCACTAACGAAATCCTGACGAAGTCAGGGAAAGAATGCACGACATGTATTGGCGTCGGAAGTTTTCTTCCGCGAAATCTTGCCACGAATCTTTTGTCCCGTTCTTGGTTTCGGTGGTGACCCTGAGATCGGTTGAAAAACAAGCAGGCGGTATTCACGAGTGGACAAAATCTTAATTGCCAACAGGAAAAAGTGTGATCCGAGCCGTTTTCATTAACGTTCCCACTGAGTATTACTGATTTCCGGCCTTCTTTTTGATATTGAATCGAGGAAACAGACCGATGGCGCTCACGCGAAAAATGGTCGCTTCAGAAATCCTGATGTGTGGCGTCAAGTTTGGGATCAAACAGATCCCGATTGTCGGTGAGGCGGCGGTTCAATTAGTCGAAGGACTTCACAAACGTCACGAAGCGCTCTCCAATGCGAACCAGATGGCTGCGTTTGAATCTCAACTTTCGCGAATTGAAAAGCGAATGCGAGATACCGTCGAGGCCGAAATTCGCACAATCTTGACCAATCTGGGGCGTCCGTCGTTACCCGGCGAAGAATTAACGCGGGAAATGATCGAACTCCAGCAGATCCGCGAGCAAGGCTGGGCACCTCATTTCTTCGAGGGGCTGCTTCGCAACAGTTCACACTGGTCTGAGCTTCGCCGGAATCCACAGCATTACGGACGCATCCTGCGAACTGACGAGCCGGTCAATCCGGAGAATGGAATTCACCTGTTGATCGACAAAGAATCAATTCGAATCCTGGAAATGCCCGTATCCTCGCTGGCATTCTTACTCGCCAATCAGCCGGTGGGTATCCCTTCGGCGGAAGTGCTGACTCAGCACGATATTTGGGCGATCCCGTCGGCGCACAATCTGGTTCCGCAAACGAAGATCACATCTGAGCCAATCCGTACCGAACCTGCACCAAAACCACGCCCGACCAGGCCGCAAGAACCAACCGCAAACGAACTTGTTTCCAAGACAACGGGGATGAAATTCGTAACGATCCCGGCAGGTTCATTCCGGATGGGAAGCAGCCCGGAGGAAGTGAAAGCCTATTTGAAAGCCGACCCTGAGTTGAAACGGGAGTGGTTTGCAGATGAGCAGCCACAGCATCTTGTGCAGATGACGAAAACCTTTGCGATGGGCGTTTATCCCGTGACCCAAGGGGAATACGCGAAAATCATGGGGACAAACCCCAGTCGTTTTGCAATAATCGATGGGGAAGAGACGTCGCGTTTTCCCGTGGAATCCGTCTCGTGGTTTGACGCGATTGAATTCTGCAACAAGTTCAGCGAGAAAGATGGGTTTTCGCCCGTCTACAACATGACGCACATTGAGCGAGATTCAGGCTCGATTCAAGCGGCCACGGTTTCGATTGCGGCGGGAAATGGGTATCGATTGCCGACGGAAGCGGAGTGGGAATACGCGTGTCGCGCAGGGTCGACAACCCCCTTTCATTTCGGCGACGTTCTCAATGGTGATCGTGCGAATATCGACGGAAATTACCCTTTTGGAACGACGGCCAAGGGGCGGTATTTAGAACGGACGTCACCCGTCGGGTCATATGTGGATTCCGGAAACAAATTCGGCCTGTTTGACATGCATGGAAACGTCTGGGAATGGTGTTTCGATCACTACGATGCCAATGCGTATAAAAACCGCAAGGAGACGACAAACAATCATGTCGTTGTCGTCCCCTCGGAATATCGTGTGCTGCGTGGTGGCTCCTGGAGCCTCAATGCCTGGAGCGCGCGGTCTGCCTATCGCTTCTGGTTCGCTCCTGTCAACCGTTACTACGATATTGGTTTTCGGGTTGTTCGTTAGTCGTGCGGCGTGAGGACTCCGTATTACTTCTTACTCTTTTTACCCTCTTTACTCTTCTCTTGATCGACGGGCATTCGCCCGGCGTGCGAATTTTTTTGAGCAATGGCGTCGAAACCGTACGCGAACGAACCGAACAAGCCGAATGCGATATTATGCCGAATTGATCCGTCACGTTTAAAAAGGGGATGTTCTTGATGAAGTTTGGTTTCTGCAGTTGACGCATTCCTTCAAACTTCGAACAATTCTGGCATGAGTACAACAACGCTACCAACGGGGCAACAAGAATTAAATGAAGTGATGTCTCGTTTAATAAAGGGGATACGTGATCCCGAAGCGGGCCGGAAGGCGCGAGAGGACATGGATCGCATGCGAGAGGAAACCCGCAACAGGATTGGCACCGTGGATGTGGCCGTTGATCTAGTTCGCGATGCCCGCAATCAATGAGATACGTTCTTGATGCATCCGTCGCCGTCAAGTTCGTGTTACCCGAACTCGACCCGGCCAAAGCATTGGCATTGGAAACCGATTTCAGGAATCACAGACATGAACTCATCGCCCCTGATACCTTCCCCGTTGAAGTTGCACATGCGCTGACTAAAGCGGAACGACGAAAACTTCTGCTGCCTGGCGAAGCCGAAGTCCGGCTAGCACGCCTGCTCACTTACCCACCTGAGCTATTTCCCTACCTTCCCTATTTGAGCAGGGCAGTTGAGATCGCCACACTGGCGCAGATCGGCGTATACGATTGCTTGTATGTGGCGTTGGCGGAACGCGAAGGATGTGAACTCGTCACTGCCGATCAACGGCTGATTGCGAATTTGGGAACTCAGTTCCCAATCATTCCGCTCGACTCATTATGACCAAAACGTCGAGTAGATCACTCGGACCGCGTAAAATCAGATCGATGAGAGTCGGTACAGAGCGTAATGAGTAGCACATCCAGATCGCGCTGATCGATGGGTCACGGATTCGTTTGGACGTTGCAATACGGCAACCCCTTCCGCAGCATTTCTCTTCCTTGTGGAGTCGTTTGCGTATGATTAAGACGGACGTCCCTGAGGTTCGTCATCGTTTTCAAAGTTTCGAGTCCGGCATCAGTGAACACGACGCTCAGCCAAATAAACGTCGCTTAAACGACAACGATCAGAACTAGCGCAACGATGATCCGGCCAAGGTAAGACCCAGCTAACCGCCTTGTCACGGATTGTTTGCGATGAGGTGTGACCATTACGTTCACGGGCCGTCCACGGACACCGACGTGGCTATTTTGTTCGACACGTGCGGCGGTTTCGTATCTGCGGCTACGAAGCGGAGCTTCGAAAAGAAGCGTTCCCAAGCGGGAGCTTGGGAACGAGCAAAATGATGCTCAGTCGTTCTTACCGGGAAGTTTGCCTTCTTTGATCAGGTCGAAATAGACTTTGCCGTCGGCGTTCTTTTCTGTGATCGATTTTTCCCAGGCGGCTTTGAAGATCTTCAATGCTTCGTCCGTCTTCTTCTCTTTGTCAGCGGCCTGGAAATCCTTTGGCTTGAATCGATCGTGATAGACCTTCCCGAAATCGTTCAGGCCGTGGCCCTTCCCTTTTTTGTCGGCGCCTGGCTTATGGCACACGTCGCATTTCATCTTCAGCCCATCAACCGTTTCGAGGAATGACTTGTAGTTCTTGTCATCCTTGTAGCCGTCCTTTAAGTAGCCTGGCATCGGTGGGAATGCGTTGGCACTCCCGGCGCAGAATACACACAACACGACTGACAACAACGCGGATTGCAATTTCATCAACATTTCCTTTTTGTACGGTTCGTTTTCCCCAGTCCGGGAACCAGGGGGCGTCATCCATCGGCCATCCCCTGCCCCGGCAAATCTAACGTGGTGAGCCGTCAAAGTCACCGCACCCCAGTGGTTAGTGCTATGTCAAACTTCCGATTAGGACTCGGTGCCATGGCATCGGACGTCTTTGAGTTCCAAGATTTCTTCCAAAGTTGCCATCATCGCTCCGCGTGATGAGCATGCGTCGGAAACGATCCAAACGTTGCCTTAGCTTCGGGGCAAAGACTGTTTTTGAATACTTTCTTGAAAACACGCGGATTGTTATACGGAGGGTTCTCGAACAATGCTCATCACGCGGAGCGATGATGGCTACTTTGGTCGAGTTGCAGTGCGATTCACACACCGTAGCAGCGGCTTCAAGCCGCTGATGCAAAAACCGCGTCCAGACTGGAAACCAACGCCACGAATCCGCTTCCTCGAAGCGGAGCTTCGGAAAGAAACGTTCCCAAGCCGGAGCTTGTGAACGAGAAAATGAGGGTTCTCTTTTGTGCCACTGCTTCGGAGTCTTCGCAGAAGCAGTGGCTTCTCGCTCGATCGATCAAAGAGCACTGCTTGACCGAAGACGGTCAAGCAGTGGCACATTCATTTAAAAGGCTCACGAACGGTTAGACATCCAAGTCATCAACAAGATTCGCATCGCTCATGATGATTCGATAACGCTCGCTGGCATCTTTTCCGAGTAGCTGCGAGAACGTCTGGTCTGCTTCCACGAGGCTGTCGATATCGACCGCCAATAACGTGCGTGTCTTCGGGTCGAGCGTTGTCTCTTTCAATTGCGTTGCCGTCATCTCGCCCAGACCCTTGAACCGACCAATCTCGGGTTTGCGGTTGGCGGGTAGTCCGGCCAGGATTTCTTCCTTGTGTGCGTCATCCTGTGCGTACATGATCTGTGTGCCAACCTGAATTCGATACAGCGGCGGTTGAGCGAGATAGAGCTTTCTGTTGGTGATCAGGTCTCGCATGTGCCGGAAGAAAAAGGTCAATAACAACGTGCTGATGTGGTAGCCGTCGCTATCAGCATCCATCATCAGGATGACTTTGTCGTAGCGCAGAAGATGAATGTCGAAATTGGGGCCGAGTCCCGTTCCCAGTGTTTCGACAAGATCTTTGATTTCCTGGCTTTCAAGAATCTTGCTGGTGGCCAGTGATTCCGTGTTCAGGATTTTGCCGCGTAACGGAAGGATGGCCTGGGTTCGGCTGTCGCGACCCATTCCGGCTGTTCCACCTGCGGACTGACCTTCGACGATGAACAGTTCCGCTTCGGCGGGGTTCGTGGCTCGGCAATCGAGAAGTTTGCCGGGAAGGCTTGTTCTGCGTGATGTTGGCGACTTGCGCCGGACTTCGGTTGCTGCTTCGCGGCTCGCCTGGCGAGCTCGTGCGGCGAGCACGATTCTTCCAACCACCGCATCAGCAATCGTGGGATTGTTGTTCAGCCAGGTTTCGAGCGCCGGACGGATCATTCCTTCCACCGCAGCAGTCATCTCGGGATTATTCAGTTTTTCTTTCGTTTGCCCTTGGAACATCGGGTTCGAGAGGAAGACGGACAGAATCGCGAGCACCCCTTCACGAATGTCGGAGTTTTCAATCACAACCCCTTTGATCTTGATGTCGTGAACTTCGATATAGTTACGCACTGCTTTCGCAATGGCGGAACGAAAACCGGATTCGTGAGTTCCACCAGCATGAGTACGGATTCCATTCACGTAGCTGCGAACCTGCTCATCGGTGGCCTCGGTCCAGCGAAGGACCGCTTCGATTTTCACGCCAGCATCGTCACGTGTGGCCGAAAAGGCCTGCTCGTGAATCGATTTCTTTTGTCCTTCGGCGAGGATCTTATCGAGATATGCAACAATCCCGTTCGGGTACAGGAATTCGTACTTTTCTTTCTTGGCTTCGTCATTGAAGACAAGTTTTAAACCGGCGTGAATGTAAGCAATATCTTCCATATGCTGACGGATTGTGTCAGCATTGAAGGTTGTTTTCGAAAAAATCTCTTCGTCGGGCCGAAAGAAGATCGTCGTGCCTCGGCCTCGAAACGGTTTGACTTGTTTGACAGGCGTGGTTGGTTTGCCCCGCTTGTATCGCTGTGACCACTCGTAACCGTCACGATAGACCGTCGCGACCATTTCACTCGACAGTGCATTCGTGACGGACGAACCGACGCCGTGCAATCCCCCGCTACGGGCGTAGGCCTGGCTGCTGAACTTTCCACCAGCGTTGAGCGTTGTCAAAACGGTTTCAAGTGTCGATTTTTT
This sequence comes from uncultured Schlesneria sp., assembly GCA_903834925.1. Lineage (GTDB taxonomy): Bacteria > Planctomycetota > Planctomycetia > Planctomycetales > Planctomycetaceae > Schlesneria. The sequence goes on along the minus strand of CAILLA010000278.1, from coordinate 13,180 downwards.
CGTCTTCGGGTGAGTATCGACGGGAATCCCGCGCCCGTTGTCTTCAACGGTACACGATGAACCGTCTTTGTGCAGAGTCACGATAATTTCCGTGCAATGTCCTGCAAGGTGTTCATCGACGCTGTTGTCGAGGATTTCCCACAATAAATGGTGCAGCCCGCGGGAATCGGTTCCACCAATATACATGGAAGGCCGCATGCGAACGTGTTCGAGACCTTCCAGGACTTCGATATCTTTTGATGTGTATTCGGCGTTGGACATAAACACTTCCGTTGTTCTAACGTTTTGTTTCTTCGCACTCCGCGAAGAGATTGCATCGGGAAAGGGATCACCCTGATCGAATGAAACGGTCAAAACTGTCGTAGGGAAAAACTGTTGTGCATTATGACTGGAATAACGGTCAAAACTCGGGGTGCCACGGTTTTACCGTCTTCGGTAAAGCCGTGTCTTCAATAGTTGATAACGTGTCCGAAGAGCACGGCCTTACCGAAGACGGTAAAACCGTGGCACCCATGATCGTTGCTTTCTGTTCCAAAAAACGCATCGACTCCAAAAACGCAAATATCCCATATTCTGTTCGTTTCATCTGGCCAGCCTCGCCCTCCCTTTAAAGCCGGAGAAGAATCCGGGGGTTGACACCCCCGGCTCGCCTGTTTTGTTTTTAGCTGCTGCCCTTCTCTGCTTCGATCGTGGCCCAGTCCACCAGAATGATGTCTGGGCGGACGATTTCTGTGAATGTGCTTCTTTGAGCTGCTCGAATCCCTTTTCCTCCGCGGGCCGTCAGTTCGTACTTCATCTGTCCGAAAACCAGCAATTTTTCTGCGGATGATTGAACTCGTAAGCAGTCACTGGGGCGAGCCATCTGAGCCGCACCGAGGACTTCATCTTTGGGATCAGACAGCTTGATCCCTCGAACCCCCTTGCCTGCCCCGGACAAGATCGGAACTTCGTCGATCGAGAAATGAATCACTCGTGCTTGTTTTGTCGCGACGAACATTGATGTCGCGTCCCGAACGAGTTCGACCCAGACCACGCGGTCTCCCTCGACCGGACGGCAGTATTTGCGACCGGCTTTCGTCGAGGGTGTGCGAAACGGAGCAAGAGGCAGCCGCATGACCTGACCTTGAGCGGTCAACGCTAAAAAATAGGGGGCAGTTGGCAGCCCTTCACCCATGTCCTGATCCGATGGAGTGAAACGCGCGTCGGTCGTCATTGCGGCAACGATCGTCACGCCGTCTCCCATTTTCACATGCTTGGAGATCGGTTCACCGTAACCCGACGAAACGGGAATCAATTCGATCGGCAGCGTGTAGGCAACGCCGTCACTGGTGAAATAAATGATGTTGTCAACTGTGCTGCCGGGAAGCACGTCCAGCACGACATCCCCTTCCCTGACCCTGGTGGTTTCCACGCTTTGCAGGCGTCCAACCCGTTTGACCCAGCCCTCTCGCGTGAGCACAACATTGGTGTTCTCGCGGACGATGTAAACACTGGCATCGAATTCGACGATTTCTTCGCTGCTGCCGATGGTCGTACGGCGCTTGTCGGCAAACTTGGTCGAGAGTTCTTCGAGTTCTGACTTCACCACACCCCAAAGTCGTTTTTCCGATGCGAGCAATTTACGAAGCTTCTCGGCTTCGGTTCGTTTCTCGTTCAGCTCACCAACGATCGAATCGATTTCAAGTTGCGAGATTTTGTAAAGCTGCATTTCCAGGATCGACATCGTCTGCGGTTCGTCGAGCAGCGGAAATGCTTTCAACAGCTTGTCACAGGCATCTCGTTTCCCTGAGCTGTTGCGAATGATCTTGAGTGCCCGATCGAGGTCATTGAAAATGATCTCGAAGCCTTCAAGGATGTGAATTCGCTGTTCAAGTTGCCGAAGGTCGAATTCGAATCGCTTTCGCAACGTCGCCAGGCGGAACTTGAGGAAATGTCGCAAGATATCCACAAGACTTAACCGGGCGGGGACCATCGAGCCGTTTTCTTCCGGAATCAGGCACGTGGCGTTATAGCCGAAGTTTTGTTCGAGAGAAGTATGCTTGAAAAGATACGTCATCACAGGCTCCGGATCAGAACCGGGCTTCAGATCCAGCACAATACGCAAGTCGTGTTTGTTGTCGGTTTCGTCATTGGAATCGAGCAACTGAGGCAGCTTGCGTGAATTGACAATTGTTCCGATCTCTGCGGCCAGCGGACCCGATTCGACTCCGTAAGGGATGGAGTAAATAATGACTCGGTTTTCGCTGCCAGCCTTTTTGCTTTTGTCCAGCATCCATTCGCCGCGAACTTTGATTGAGCCTCGCCCTTCTTCGTAGATGGCTCGTAAGTCCTTGCGATCTGTCACGATTCGACCGCCGAGTGGAAAATCAGGTCCTTTGATCTGCTTGAGTAAATCCTTGGTTTCCGCTTCCGGATTTTCGATTAAATGGATGCAGGCAGCGATTACTTCGCCCAGATTGTGTGGAGGCATGTTCGTTGCCATCCCCACCGCAATGCCGGACGCTCCGTTGACAAGCAAATTGGGAAAGCGAGCTGGCAAGACAACTGGTTCGCTCACGCGACCATCGTAATTCGGTCGCATGTCGACCGTTTGAAACTTCAGTTCCTGAATCAGGTGTTCGGCTAACTGAGTCAGCTTCGCCTCGGTGTAACGCGACGCAGCGGCAGGCAGACCCATGATCGAGCCGAAGTTTCCCTGGCCATGAACTAACGGATACCGCAGCATGAAGTTCTGAGCCATGCGGACGAGTGCGTCGTAGATCGCACCCTCGCCGTGGGGATGGTAATCACCCATCGTCGTTCCGGAGATCTTCGCACACTTCAACGTCTTACTGTCGGCTGTCAGGCGAAGATCCTCGTACATCGCATACAGAATTCGCCTTTGGACCGGCTTCAATCCATCGCGAACGTCGGGAAGCGCTCGCGACATGATGACCGACATCGCATAGTTCAAATATCGCTTACGTGTTTCCTGGCTGAGGAGCACGTATTCAATCCGATCCGTTGCTTCCTGGCCTTTTTCACCGTTTTCGTTGTCGGACGTGCGTTTCGCCAATTTCAACTCCGTTTGTCTGTTCAATGGCACAATTCGGGTGGACTTTTCCGTCTGAGCCAAGTCTTCGGGAACTATCAATTACACGGACTGCGGAGAATCTGCAACTGATCTTAAGCCGTTAAATTGCAATCCTTTGCAAATATCTTCGCTGTCACGATTCGGAGCCGGGAATGACTCATTTCAACGATCGGTCCGAACCGAAATTGATTAGGGTTCTATCGTCCGAATAGGTCGGATGAACAGGGAGTCTTGCCGGGCACACGTTGCCGATGGCAACCCAAGGAGGGGATTCGATGTTTTGTCGCAAATTGGCCGCCGTTTGGCCGGTAGTTTTATCCGCCCTAATGATGCCGTCGATCCATGCTCAGGATCAAGACTCAGATCCGTTCGCAACGGTTCCAGAGCCGGCAATGAATCGACCTGTGACCGCTGAGTCGCAACGCGATCGGATGGCTCAGCCAGTGTCGTATCGCAATGCACAAGGCAATGGCGAGTTCTGTCGTCCACCGATGCCAATCGATGCGAATCTCGCTGGTGCATCCGCTGGCGGAGACGCTGGCCCGATGCAACAACAGGGATATGTCCGATTGGGTGCTCCCATGTATCCGACACCACGACCTAATATCCCCATCTGGGCTGGATCGACCATGATCACGAACCAGGCCCTGGCTCCTCAAGAAATGCTTTATCCTCACACTTACCGAGCGATTTATCCGCCGTTCTACCATCGCGTTAAAGGGGGATGGATTCTGACCCCTCTCGGCGTTCGTTCACATGAAAAGTGGGAACTTCAAGGGACCATGGTCCAGGTCAAATATCGTTCAAGTTACCCAGGCCTTTTGAGTGGTGCCGGCTGGCACCCACCTGCAACGTCCTACAATCACGGAGCGTGGCGCTAGGCGTTGAAATTCCAAAGGTTTGGTAACAGGAACTCAATATGCAAATACGAATTCCAGTGGGAGCGGCACTGATTCTGACAATGGTCAGTGCCGCCTCGACGACAGTCGGTTGGACTGCCGAGCCAACAGTCGCGAAAACGACTGCTGGAAACGTGAAAAAAAAACAAACCACGGTCGAATCGTCGAGTTCTGCTTCAAAGGTCGTGCCTGCTGGCTTTACCTCGATGGCCGATGTTCAAGATTCTGTTGTGGATGGAAGTGAAGCGGTTGGGTTTCACGCCCGAAGCCGGTCATCACAAATTTACCGGGAATCGTTGATCGCGCGGGCTCATCGAAGAAAACAAGAACACTGTCGTGTCGAACACGAAAACCTTCGAGACTGGACGAACTACATCAGAGGTTACGGCCCAACTGTGTGGACTCGAAACGGTCCAGAATGTGGCTTGCATCCACCTTCAATTCCGTTTGCGAAACGGGTTGGCGGGTACAATGCCCCTGCGTGGCAAGGTGTCACGGGAATCCCAAAACCTCCTGGAATTTCCCCGCTGACAATCAACGCGCCGGAATATGAGACGAATAATTGAAACTGGGAGTTGCAAGTCCGCCTCGCGGACCTCACCGATAAATGTTGAGCTTAGCCCATCCGAAGTGAACGGAAGGATTTGTGAAATGAAATCTTTGTGGAAAAACCTCGTTCAGAGTGTCCTCGTCATTGGCCTCACCGCCAGCCTGACGGGAAACCTCATTGCTCAGGATTCGGGTCAAGCCGGCATTGTACGGATTTCAAGGCCGAAAATGAGCGACGTCGCGAACGGACGTGTGACGCCGACCAGCGCCATGCTGATGGACGGAAGCTGTAACGCGACGAACGGATCAACGCAGTCAGCTGGGGCTGGCTCGCCGTCCTATGTCGCGGGACCAGGTCAGAATTACGCCGGTCAGGATGTCCAGTACTCCGATTATCCTTCGGGCAATATTGGAGGATCGTCATTTCGAAGTCGCGCACGGATGCACAGCGCGGCTGTCCATCAAATGTACTTCGGTGATGCTCGACACGTTGGCGGAGTCTACTATCACGACCACTCCGGCCAGGCGATGCTCGAATACTTCAAGTGCAAGTTTGGCTATTTCATCCCGACGGGTGGTGGAGGCGCAGGACTTCCCTGGGTCGGTCATTACTCACGGGTCTACCCAGTGACTCCTTATCACAACGACCCACGCGATGGGCAGGTCTGGGCCGCTCAGGGATATGGTATCCCGGTCTCGGTTCCACTCGCGCCTGTGGTCGGACATACATACGAATATGGCTGGGGAGTTCCTTCCAGTCGGTTAGTGCCAGTGTCGAATCCCGCTTACTAGTCTTGGTGTCACAACAGTGCTTTTGAGAAGCCGCAGACAGCGGCATTCATGAACCGCGACCGCCGTGGATTGCTCCGACCGGCGACGAAAAGGAAACTGCGATGCGTTTCACAAAATCGAACGGGTGGATAGCAGCCTCGCTCATGCTCATCTTGGGTTCAGCGAGCAGTGGATTCGCACAACAGGGACCCGACTCTGCCGGCATGGTGAGAATCAGCGACGGTCGGGTTCGATCGAAAGTCCAGACAGCGGCCGCTCAGTCTGTTGAGCAGGTCGGCGGACATCAGTACGGTCCAGTGGCTGGCGGTTGCCCTACAGGAAATTGCCCCACCGGAATCGGTCAGGATTGTCAATCTGGGAATTGCCCAGGAGGCTGTCGCGGTGGGTGTTTCAATGGCCATTTTGGCGAACACTACTGCAAGCGTTCGCCTGATTACGGGTATGCTCCTCCCACGAAATATCCGCTGCATCGTCGTGGTGTTGAGTACACGAACTACTATCCACAAAAATGGTATGGAGCAGGTGCTGATTACAGTCAATCAACAGCTCCGATGGTTTACCAACCAACGGATACGACTCAACTCGGCTACTACTATCAGCACGTCCCATTCTGGCAGCCAATGCCAAATCGTTTGCCACCCCGGCCGATTCCCGCTCAATGGCATACGACACCGCCAGCGGTCTCCGCGTCACGATATTGTAACGGATTCTTTCCTGGAAATTTGGGACCCTATACCGGACATTCAGGATTGCACGGTGGGCAAAACGCCGGGCCGTACATGACAGTCAATGGCACGAATGGATCGTGTCCACCCGGTCAGTATGCGGCTCCGATGACAAGTCCTCAGCCATTGCCTGGAAATGGCCAGATTGTCCCACCGATTCAATCCGTACCTCAGCCAATTGACGCTGCACCACTGCCGTTGCAGGATCAGCTGATCAACAGCCAACCAGCATCAGCAGCGTCAGATTCGAGCGGATTGCCACCGTCACCCACCTCGGCTTCGAACGGCAACGCCGACCCATTCTGATTCGGAGCTCAGGCCAGGTCGCTTAAGCTTAGACCTTAACGACATTGTCAACGGATCCAAACGAAGGCCGGGAACTCCATGATGAGTCCCCGGCCTTTGCCTTTTAAATGCAATCCCAAAGTCGCCATCATCGCTCCGAAGTTGTTAGTTTTTGTAAGTAGAGAACGGTGAGCCACAACCCGTAGCATGGGCTTCAGCCCGTGCGAAACAACATCCTGTGCGGGCTAAAGCCCACACGACAAACACTGACAGCCTTTCCGCGTGATGAGCATGCGTCGGAAACTGTTCAAGCGTTGCCGACGCATCGGGACAAAGACTTCGTTTGAATACTTTTTTGAAAATATGCGGATTGGAAATTAGCAGGTTTTCGAACGATGCTCACTAAGCGGAGCGATGATGGCTACTTTGGTCTGACGCGAAGCCTTTCTGGATTCTAGGATTTCCGAGCAGAAATCCTTTGGACCAAAACGATTATCAATTTGACGACTCCAACAGACAGCCCCTACACTGCGTAAACGAGTTCTGTGTGTCCGCTGTGTCTGCGGAAAATTGAGTATCATGAGCGACGAACCGCAAGTTTCATCATCCCGATGTCCCGGACTATTCCGCTGGGCTGTGGGATTGCTTGCATTTGTGTTGGTTCTTGTGATTTCAGAGAGCTTAAATGCCTCGTGCGGCGACTATCTTCACGGGGCCAGCCATACAGCAGCCGTTGTCGAGAATCCAAGTGGCGAAGAATTTTCCGGTCACCATTCGCTTCCGTCAGCCCCGGTTTGCAATGATCCGTTTTGTCAAAAGGTACCAGTAATTCCGATCAATCGCCCACAGCCTGATACGCAAGCATTCAAGTTCAAAGAACTTCACGTCCTGGAAACAACTTGCGTTGTCGTGACCGACGAGTGGTATCGCCAACAGCAAGATCGAAGCTTGTTGCCAAATCCTCCCAACGCTGACCGCCTTGATCGCCCTCCTCGGCTTCTCTAACGGCCGAGTTCGAGGCGAGGATTCTTCGCGAATCCTCGCATTCAGGGATTTCTCTTTTATTCGGTCAGTCGAGAATGATGTCGACCGATCGGATGCTCATGATTCAGCTCCTGACGGCAGTTGTGACCCGGTCGCAAGCGAAAGGGGAATCCCCAGAGAAATGACGAGCCATCTCGTCCAACACATTTCATTCATGGGCGATCTTCAGCGGAGTTTTTTTCGATGTCTCTTCCGAACGCAACACCATTACCCCGACCGGCTCGCGCTACGGTCATCCCAGCTGTTGGCCCCCGCTTGCGAGTCCTGATGTGGTTTGTCTTTGCACTGATTGCCCTGCTCGGGGCAAATTCGGTGTATCTCGCCAGCGTTACATTTCTCAGCTGGAAGTCAGGCAAGACTTACGAAAACTGGTTCTACATGCTGATGTTCGGCGGACATTTGATCCTCGGCATCATCATGCTTGTCCCATTTCTGTTGTTCGTGTGGATTCACATTACCAACACGCGATTTCGAAAGAATAAACGTGCCATCCGAGTTGGTTATGCATTGTTTTTTGGCTCGCTGGTCTTGCTGATCAGCGGTGTGTTACTGATGCGAATAGATTTCGGCGGGTCAGGTTCGGTCTTCGTGATCAAAAGTCCTGCGACTCGATCCGTAGTCTATTGGGCACACGTTGCCTCTCCGCTGTTTTGTCTGTGGCTGTATTGGCTGCATCGGCTGGCGGGGCCGAAAATCCGCTGGAAGCTGGGACTCGGCTACCTGGGTGCAGTGGCTGCAACCGGGGTGGGCATGATCACGCTTCACAATCAAGACCCTCGCCAATGGAATCAGGCGGGACCGAAAGAAGGGGCTGACAAATACTTCGCCCCATCGCAGGCTCGCACTGCCACCGGAAACTTTATCCCTGCGGCTTCGTTAATGAACGATGCTTATTGCCTGAAGTGTCACCAGGATGCCTATCAGGGCTGGTTCCACAGTTCGCATCATTTCAGTTCGTTCAACAACCCAGCCTACCTGGCGAGTGTCCGCGAAACCCGTGAAGTGTCGTTAAAACGAGACGGAAACGTACGCGGGTCCCGTTTCTGCGCCGGTTGTCACGATCCCGTCCCGTTCTTTAGCGGTGCCTTCGATGACCCGAAGTTTGATGACGTCAATCACCCGACCTCTCAAGCGGGAATCACTTGCACGGTCTGCCATGCAATCACTCACATCAACAGTACTCGTGGTAATGCCGACTTCACGATCGAAGAACCCGAGCAATACCCGTTTGCATTCAGCGATAATGCAGCCCTGCAGTGGATTAACAATCAACTGATTAAGGCAAAGCCTGCACTCCACAAGAAGACGTTTCTCAAAGACTTTCACACATCGGCGGACTTCTGTTCAACGTGCCACAAGGTCCATATTCCGTTCGCGGTGAACCACTACAAAGAGTTCCTTCGCGGACAGAATCATCATGATACTTATCTGTTAAGCGGTGTTTCAGGGCACGGGGCACGCAGTTTTTACTACCCCGAAAAGGCGGTCCAGAACTGCAACGGATGCCACATGCCTGCTCAGGAATCGAAGGACTTTGGAGCCAAACTGTTCGCCCAGGTCAAACAACCGAGTATCCACAACCATTTCTTCCCGGCTGCCAATACGGGACTTGCATGGTTAAAAGAGGATCAGGCGGCGATCACAGCACATCAGGAATTTCTGAAAGAGAAACTACGGGTCGACATTTTTGGACTCAAAGAGGGAGGCGAGATCGACGGAAAACTGATCGCGCCGCTGCGCCCGGAAGTTCCCAAGCTGAAGCCTGGACAGACTTACTTGTTAGAAGCGGTCGTTCGAACGTTGAAAGTTGGGCATCCATTCACACAAGGGACAGCGGACTCGAACGAGGTCTGGCTCGATGTCACCGTAACCAGCGGCGGAAAAGTGATTGGTCGAAGTGGGGGAATGGACGACAAGAAGGAAGTCGATCCCTGGTCGCACTTCATCAACATTTTCATGCTTGATAAAGACGGAAATCGAATCGATCGTCGTAATCCTCAGGATATTTTCACGCCACTTTACAACAACCAGATTCCGCCCGGTGCAGCGGGAACCGTGCATTACAGCCTGCCAGTTCCCGAAGATGTGCGCGAACCAATCACGGTTGAAGTCAAAGTGCAATATCGTAAGTTCGACAAGATCTATACCGACTTTTTCACAAAACAGGCTAAGACGGGTGACGCGCCGATTCGCGGACATCAGCCACCAGAACCCTATTCCAATGACCTTCCTGTTACGACGCTGGCCAGCGACACAATCACGTTTCCCATCGAAGGGAGTGATACCGCTGTCGAGAACGCAAAAGTCGAGATTCCGGTATGGCAACGTTGGAATGACTATGGGATCGGCCTGTTCCTGAAAGGCCGCGCCGAACTCAAGCAAGCTGACGAAGCATTTACACGACTTGAACAATTGAAAGATAACAAGAGGTACGATGGTGCATTGAATATCGCCCGAGCCTATTTTGAAGAAGGATTGCTCGACGAAGCGACTGCCGCAGTGGCCCGGGCGTCAGAATTCAAAGATCCCCCTGCCCCACCGTGGACGATCTCGTGGTTGACGGGCGTGATCAACCTGCAACAAGGTCGACTCACGGAAGCCGAAACAGCGTTCCGTTCGGTTCTTGAGGATCAGACTCCAGAACGAACCGCGCGAGGATTCGATTTCAGCATGGATTATGAGGTCATCAATCGACTGGGTGACACTTTGTTCGAACAGGCGAAGCAGATTCGACAACCCTCAGAAACTGCCACGCGCCAGAAACTGCTTGAAGATGCAGCTAAGCAATACGACAAGACACTGAAGATCGATTCGGAAAACGTTGCAGCTCATTATGGACTGCGACAAATTCACACCGAACTGAAGTCGATTGCTGAGAAGTCGTTAGACCAGACGTCTGCTGACAAACATGATCAACTGGCAAAAGAACATGGACGACTTCACGAGAGATACAAGCCCGACGACAATGCCCGCGATCTGGCTTATGAAAGGGCTAAAGTAAAGTATCCACCTGCGGCAAAAGCGTCGGAACCGATTGTCATTTATTCGCTGAATCGACCAGGTGCTCCAGGTCTTGCTGAAATCGGGCGAGCGGCGGAAGGAGAGGCTGTGACTGATCGAAAGTAAAAAACAACGAGCCTCACAAACCCGCAACGCAACCCCACCCCCTCCACGGGGGTGGTAATCGGGCCTTTGCACCAGGGGCATCGGCAGCTGATCCGTCTGATTTCAGGCATGAACATCGTGCCACTGCTTGACGATCTTCCGTCAAGCAGTGCCGAGTTGCAATACGAACGCAGATGGCAAGAACCTGAGGGCATCAACAGTTGATTAGTCTAATTTCACATGCTAGGGCAAAGGCCCGTTAACCACCCCCGTAGAGGGGGTGGGGTTTCGTTTGGATTTGGTAATCGATTAAAAATTGGCCCTCGCCATTGCCGCATACGAGCTAAGAAAGAAAATTGATGAATCAGCCGCAACAGGAAGAAGAACGCGACGACGCTGTCGTAGGGCGGGCTTTCGTCTGGTCCGCCAGTTTGATCGTCCTGGCACTGATGATTGGTATCGTCGTTTATCAGCAAATGAATCGGAGACCACCAGCGGTCGTATCAAAAACTGATTATGAACCACCCAAGCCCCCGAAAGCGCTGACGGTCGAAATCCCCGAGATGCCGTTCAAGGACATCACTGCTTTAGCAGGGATTCAGTTCAAGCACGATAGTGGGGCTGCCGGGGAAAAACTTCTTCCCGAAACGATGGGAGGCGGTTGTGCGTTTCTCGATTACGACAACGACGGTGATCAGGACATCTTGTTCGTCAACTCGTGCCGTTGGCCCTGGGACGTCATCGGCGTCGATCCTCCGCCAACACAGTCGCTCTACCGCAATGACGGGGAATGCCAATTTACCGATGTCACCAAAGACGCTGGTCTGGATGTTACTTTTTACGGTCAGGGAGTGGCGGTCGGTGACTTTGACGGTGACGGTGATGTCGATCTGTTCTTCACTGCGGTTGGTCTGAATCGCCTTTTTCGAAATGATGGTGGAAAATTCGTCGATGTGACTGCCGAAACAGGTGTCGCCGGCCAAGTCGATCAATGGAGTACGAGCTGCGGATTTATCGATTATGACAACGACGGCGATCTGGATCTGTTTGTTGCTAACTATGTGAAGTGGACCCGGGAATTTGATAAGGCGCAACCCTTTACACTGACCGGTCGGGAACGGGCATACGGACGACCGCAGAATTTTCCCGGTACCTACCCTTACCTTTATCGAAATGACGGAGGAAAGTTTACCGAGGTGGGTGCCGAGTCTGGTTTGCATGTAACGAACCCCGCCCGAAAAGATATTGCCGTTGCGAAATCACTGGGGGTGACGTTCATTGATGCAGACCTGGATGGTTACATGGACATTGTCGTGGCCAACGATACGGTCCAGAATTTTCTGTTTCACAACAAGCAAGATGGAACGTTCGAAGAAGTTGCCGTGCTACACAATTTCGCGTTTGACCAACAGGGAAATGCTCGCGGCGCCATGGGTATTGATTCCACGCGGTTTCGTAATGGAGAACATCTGGCAATCCTGATTGGCAATTTCTCGAACGAGATGACGGCCCTCTATGTGACGCGTGGCGATTCGATGGATTTTGTGGATGAAGCCAATGCAACAGGAATCGGATACCAATCTCGCCTAGAACTGAAATTCGGTACTCTGTTCGTCGATGTCGATCTCGACGGACGACCCGATATTGTCTCGACAAACGGCCATCTCGAAAATGAAATCAATAAGGTCCAGTTGAGCCAGCAGTACGCTCAACCGCCACACTTCTTCTGGAACTGTGGCCCGGAATCGCCAACGGAATTCGCTCAGGTTCCCAAAGACAAGTGCGGAGGCGAGTTTTTTAAACGAATGGTTGGCCGAGGTTCAGCAGTGGCGGATATTGACGGCGACGGCGATCTGGATTTGCTTTTCGTAGCCGTGAATTCACCACCAAGACTTCTTCGCAACGATCAACAGTTGGAAAACCATTGGCTGCGAGTCGACGTTTCCGGCCCGAAACAAAATCGATCAGCGATCGGTGCCCAGGTCAAAGTGGAATGGGCGAACGGTAAGCAGATTGGTCAAGTGATGCCAACTCGCAGCTATCTTTCTCAAAGCGAACTTCCCGTAACCTTTGGTCTGGGAAAGATTGATACAATCGAGCGAGTGACCGTCACCTGGCCCGGTGGTCAGAAGAAGGTGATTGATTCGCCCAAAGTCGATCGGCTCTTGAGAGTCACACCCGATTCCGAATAACGTGCCTCGATCGCCCTATTGAAATCATCAACATCAGGAGTCCACTCATGAGTGAAACCGTCGAGCAACGTTTATCGCAACACGGCCATACGATTCCAGCTGCACCAGAAGCCGTCGGATTTTACGTCCCCGTGTTACGCACCGGAAATCTGGTTGTCACGAGTGGTCAGTTGCCGATGGTTGGTAAAGAACTGATGTTTAAAGGCAAAGTCGGTACGGAAATTCAGGAAGAGCAAGCCTTTTACGCGGCGAGAATGTGTGCCTTAAACGCATTAGCTCAAATCAAAGCATGCATCGGCAGTTTGGACAAAGTCACAAGAATCGTACGAGTCGAAGGATACGTTCAATCGGCGCACGGATTCACCAGACAGCCGCAAGTCATCAACGGTGCATCGGAACTGCTGGTCCAGGCGTTTGGTGAAGCGGGCAAGCACACCCGAATTGCCGTCGGAGCCAACGAATTGCCCCTCAACGCGGCTGTGGAACTGGTCATCTGGGCGGAAGTTGCGATTTAAC
>CAILLA010000277.1 GCA_903834925.1 uncultured Schlesneria sp. | reverse complement strand
GGAAATGCTGCACGAAGAATTCCTCAAACCTCTGCCAGCAGACCCAGATCCAGTACAATTCTTCAGCAAATTGAAATCACTCTTCAACCTCTGCTTCTGAAATCCGATCCCCCAACCGAGGATCGCCTAAAGTGCAGTTTTAATCGCAGTTGGAATAAATAGGAGCTACGAGTGAGCAGACTTCGGCTGAGAATCGGACCCGTCGTTCAGAATGCTGAGGACGTCAGGCGACGCGTCGAGCGAGAATTACCTCAACATACGGGTTTGATGAGTCTCGCCTCAGGCGTTGCAACCGCTGCCCGCGATGCCGAACACGTTGCGCATCGCCTTCGTCGCCCTTTCGGGCTACATCGCTTGCCTGCGGCGTTTCTCGCTTTGGCGCTGATCCTGCTGCTCATCTGGATTTACATGCTGTTCTTTCGAACAACGACTCTGAAAGTCGCACTTCCCGATCGTGATTTTCAAGCTCTCAAATCACGAATGTCGCAGGACAATCGAGTCCAGATCCAGTTTACAGAAGAGATTGTTCCCGGTTCCCGTGAAGCCATCGAGAAAGTCGAGCAAGGAGAAGCGGACCTGGGATTCGTTCAAGGTGGTCTGAACATTCCTGTCGATTTGCCGCGGCTTGAAACGCCGAATCCTGAGGTCATCTTCTGGTTCCTCCGAGACTCTGTCAAAGATTTGGGATCGGTTCGAACGATTCTGACTTCCACGAAAGGAGCGGGAAGTCACACGGTGGTTCAAAGTTTCCTCAAGGCATGGAAGCGAGAGGGAAAAGTGAACTTTGTCCATGACTGGAAGCAATTGACCAAGGATGACAACAGCTATGAGATACCCGATGACATTGATGCCGTCTTTGTCGTAAAGGATCCATCAGATTCCCAAACACTACTGGCGGCGGATCGGTTGGCAGACGCCGGGTTTCGACTCGCTTCGCCCGACATCGGAGCACGTGTCGCGCAGTTGGAATACCTCAGTCCGCATGTCGTCCCCGTCGGATATCTGCGCAGCATTCCGATGTTTCCTTCCGAGGCCGTTTCCACTTATACGGTGAAAACCTATCTCATCGCCAGAAAGGGAATGACGCCACGAATGCTGGCCGCCGCCAGTCATCTGCTCGACGGCCAACACGCTTCGATGTCCGATGGACGCTACGAACCGAACCTGGATAAAGCGAGTGAGTTGTTTCAGGGGGTCGATGCATTTCTGGGAATCATTATCAACCTTGTCCTGGCGTTCCTTGCCTTAACGGGACTTGAGATGATGGCCTATCGAAAGCGGTTTCATGAACTGAATTCACTCGTCAGCTTGATCAGTATTCATCAAAGCTCGAAAGATGTTCTCGGAGTGACTGATCCGTCCATCCGCAGAGACCATCTGCTGTATCTCAGTCTTTGCAGTGATCTCTTGGGTCTGGTAAGTATGATCGGCGGGTATTACACGCAAGAGAATTCTTCGCTGTTGTTCAGCGGCTTGCCTGAGATCATCCATCAACGCTGCGACGGATTGAAAATCAACATTCAGCTTAAGATCCTGCACGCAACGATCAACACGGAAGCGTTCAGGCCAGCTGGGGCTGCGGTTGCGGCCGCAACGGTGACGCCGGCTACGCCGTGAGGTTGATTGTCGCGTTTAAAGAATGGGACTTATCGGACTGGATAGGACCTATGGGACGTATTTGTCCCATAAGTCCCATTCTTCGACTTCGCTTGCTACCGATATCGTTCAAGCTTCTGCAAATACCGCGAACTGGTCAGAACTTCGCGATTCACGATATGCGATGGCGTTCGTCCTTGTGCAACATCAATCAGGCTTTGGCACGCGCTGCTGCCAATACCCTTAAAACATTCGTCGGTCCAGCAAATCGCATGTGGCGACACGATCACATTATCGAGAGCCAAAAGTGGGTCATTGGATGCAATCGGTTCAATGTCAAAAACGTCCAAGCCAGCCCCGGCAATCCGACCTTGCGTCAGCACATCGGTTAACGCGTTTTGATCGACGATAGGACCACGGGCCACATTAATTAGATAAGCATTGGACTTCATCAAGCCCAGCCGATTTGCATTGAGCAGATGATGGGTTTCTGGCGTTAGCGCACAGCAGACAACAACGTAATCTGACTGTTGCAACAACGCTTCGAGCGAAACCAGCTCCACTCCCTCAACGGGCGTTTTCAAAAACGGATCGAACCCAAGATGTCGCATCTCAAACGGAGCCGCCAGCTGAAACACTTCGCGACCGATATTCCCAACGCCGATCACCCCCAACGTCCGGCCGCGAACCCCTTGTCCCATAAAGTTTAATTTCTCGCCCCATCGCCCTTCGCGAGTCAGCCGGTCTTTGATCAAGAGCTTGTGGGAAAGTGCCAGCAACAGCGTCATCACCGACACGGCAACCGGACGACGTACGCCATCGGGAGTAATCGTGAGCAAGACACCCGCCTCAGTACAGGCGGGAACATCCACGTTGTCATAGCCAACGCCAAACCGCGCGACGACAGACAGACGATCGGCTTGAGATAGCGTTTCTGCCGTAACTTTCGAAGCGAGGACCAGCAAGCCGTCATAGCCCTCGATTTGATCTGGTCCCAGCACGGGTCGATTTTCAGGCAGAAATTCCCAGACAACGGTTGACGCAGCGTCAATCAACTCCAGGCCGATATCACCAAACCCAATCGTTCCGTCGGGCTTGAGAAAATCACGAGTCAACCCGATACGAAAGGGGTTTCGAGCGGTCATACGCGTGTGCTCCAGAACACAATCTCGTAAACAATTGACATTTGAAAAACCAACGAAAGCAGTTTGCTTCGTTGGGGAAGATGATTTTACGGAGCGGCGGGAGCGACAATCG
Organism: uncultured Schlesneria sp.; assembly: GCA_903834925.1. GTDB lineage: Bacteria > Planctomycetota > Planctomycetia > Planctomycetales > Planctomycetaceae > Schlesneria. Next base: position 4,103 of record CAILLA010000277.1, on the reverse strand, counting down.
CTCGCCAGTCGACTCGTTTAGCATCAGCCCAAAGTCCTTCGAGATCGTAAAGTTCTCGGGCATCGGGAAGAAATGAATGCAACACGATGTCACCCCAATCCTGCAAAATCCACGAACTTTGTTCGTAACCTTCGGTTGCAGGGGGCTTATGACCGCGCGCTTTCATTTGCACTCGAACTTCGTCGGACAGCGCATGCATCTGCCGGGTGCTCGTACCGGTCGTGATCACAAAAAAGTCCATGATGGCTGTGATACCGGTGAGATCGAGGACGACTGTATCCTTACCGCGATACTCTTCGCACAGCTTAGCAATGTGGCAGGCGTCTTCCAAACTGCGCTGCAATCGGTTCTTGGAACTGGGGGTGGCGACGGCGGCGGAAATAGCAAACTCCAGGGATCGAATCAAAACTCAAAAGACATTTCTATCAATTTGCGGACGGTTCACCCCTAATTTGGGGTGACGCTGAACACAATCGTACATTCCGGTTTGCAGGTAGTTTAGCAGACAACGGACGTTTGTACGAGGTTCACCTGAAAGTTCAAGCAGAATGTCAAGACGTTCGAATAGCGACGTAGACGATTTGCGCTGTGCGATAGGAACAGTCGAATCAGTTCAGAACGACCTCAAATCGAAAGTATAACAACCCAGAAAAGCAAAACTGCATCGCATAGCAAGGCCGTTGCGATGGCGGCAAGTCGGACAGAAATCGTTGATTCCGCGAACCACCAATGAGCAAATAGACCTCCGACCACGCCAGCCGCAGCAGCGATAATCACAAACGGGACAACGAAGCAGAGCGGTGCAAATAGCACAGCAAAACCTGGTGGCCAGCTCGAACGGATGCTTGCAAAAATCGACCAAACGATTGACGGAATCGAACCCAATATCGCCGCTCGAACGGCAGCGTAAATGGCGGCGTCTCGTTCTGCAATCGTGAGAACTTCGTGCCTTAGCGCCTGCCGCTGTTCACGCTCGCGGATTTCGTAATCGTCCAGATATTCGCGGACTCGTCGCAACTGGTCTTCTTGCATCTGCTTACTCGAAACGAGCTAGGTGGCGACAATCCAAATTTCGTGATTTTTTCCGACCAAATCATATCGCGAATTCACATCAGAATCACCCTGTCACCATTCCTCTGTGCGATATAGATCGTTAAAATTTAATGATGAATTGATGTCGCAATTGGCATTGGAATGCTCATCAACGGCAAATCGCCCTTCGGAAACCGGTCTTTCACTCAGGCATGCTCGTAAACAGGAATTTCACATGAAATCGGGGAATCTGACAAACAATCCGCTCGTCTCACTCAATTCGGCATCATCAAGGCGCCGCCCCAATTCCAAAACGGCCATTGAGCTATCGAATATCTCGGCTGATGAGTACTGGAAAGAATTCCATGTTGAACTCGCTCGAGTGTTCGATTGGTTGAAAAGACGGCTAAAAGCCAAAGAAGTCCCGTCTGCAACCGTTCTCAACGAAGCACGTGAGTACAGCATGAGCCCGGCAACCGTTCGCCGGGCGTTCTTGCTGTTAGGCGGTCTATCGCAAAAGGAAAACAAGACAAACGGGAAATGGTACTGGCGGTTGCCGGTGCCAGAAAGACCGACAAAGTGATGGAGCTTTGGGTGCCACGGTCGTACCGTCTTCGGTAAGACCGTGTCTTCGTGATTCGATAACGTGTAGAAGAGCACGGCTTTGCCGAAGACGGCAAAACCGTGGCACCCAAGATCCTATTTTGCGGCAAGTCGACGTTTTTCGTCAGTTTGTTAAAACTCACCCGCCACGCAGTTTCTGAAACGGACCAACCGTCGTCCCCGAGGGGATATTGAGCGGCCCTGTCAGAACTGCATTCGGCCCGATATGACAATTGTCACCGATCACGACCGCCCCGCTGATATGTGTAAACGGTTCGATGATCGTGTCGGCTCCGATCTGAACCTGCGGATCAATAAACGTCTGTTCGGGGACGACGATCGTCGTTCCATTGATCATCCAGCGTGACATTGCCGCTTGCAGCAGCGTCCGCGTGACTTGAGCCAATTGTTCTCGCGTGTTGACGCCCAAGGCTTCGACCATGTCGAACGCCTCAAGAGCCACAATTGTTCGCCCTTCATCTTTCAAAAAGCGAGGGCAATCGGTCAAGTAATACTCGGCCTGGCTATTATTTGGGCGAATCTTATCGAGAGACGCAAGTAATCCTTGTGAATCGAAGGCGTAGCAACCCGTATTTATCTCCTGAACTTTCTTTTCTTCGAGTGTAGCGTCTTTCTCTTCGACAATCTTCTCAAAGCCCCCGGTCCCGTTACGGATAATCCGTCCAAGCCCGAAGTTCGCTTCCGTCACGGCAGTTCCGATCACGCATGCGGCGTCCTGTTCTTTTTGTGTCTTTAACAGCGACTCCAGCGAGTCCCGTTTAAGGAGCGGCGTGTCGCCAGCCAACACCAGGACGGGGCCGTGATGCGACCGAAGTTGTTCCTGACACATCATTACGGCATGCCCGGTCCCTTTTTGTTCGGCCTGTAGCGCAAATTCGATGTCGCGATGTTTTGACAACTCTGCCTGCACCATCTCCGCACGATGCCCAACGATGGCGACGATGCGGGTTACTCCCGCAGATCGAGCCGCGTCGATGACATACTCGATCATCGGTCGGCCACAGACATTGTGCAGCACCTTCGGCAGCGCCGATTTCATGCGTGTGCTTTTCCCCGCCGCCAAAATGATCGCCATCGAACCAGACATTACTTTACGCTCCTGATGATTCATTGAAATTGATGAGTACAGTTAAAATAACTTCGTGAAGGAATCGATTTTCCGCCGTCCCATGAGAATTGACTTCTCAAATCAGTACGCCATTAGATTGTTGCCTGTCCCCTCAGGGGGAACGAACCGTGACGCCTCCCCGTACGTGACCCCTTTTCCACGATGTCGCGAATCCTAGCAAAGTCGACTCCGATATCAGAGGGTGAAATCTGGTCGCTCGTCTGGTTCGGGTATTGCCCCTGTTTTGATTTCGACGAGATTGAAGAAGGAAGACCTGGACTTCAAGAGCGACACATCAGGCGCTTTTGATTCGCAACCACCGAAAACCAAATTCTCAATTAAGTCGTCGTCCTGCCAACCCTGGATTCTTCAATCCCAGAAGAAGGGGCGTGGGAGTAATTTCATTGATTTTTGGAGGCTCTCTCTCGGTAATGTTGATCCGGCAGCAAGGAGAAGGCAATGAAACCGACCGTCTTTCAGGTCTTTACCTTGAGATGGGTATGGTATATTTTGCTGTGCCTGGTGTTTTCTTCAGGTGTCGTGGCTGTAATGCTGGGTAATCCAAAGGTGCGGATGATGTATTTTTTACTTTATTTATTGCAGTCATTCTGTCGCGATTGCCGATCTCCTCTGTTTTTACAGGAAAAATGATTTTCCTTGGTCTTTTGTTAATTTGGCACACGACTCGCAATGGTAGGTATCATCGCCAGTGCAAGCATTAACTGGCGATCAACCTGACACTCTTTCAAATTCAGAATCAATAAACTCGGTTGATCGTAGAAAACTAAATCATGACAGCTCAGCAACGCGTATTGGTGATCACATCGACGTACCCACGGCACGAGTCTGATTATGCAGTTCCCTGGATGCGAGAGATTCACAAGCAAATGAAGGATCGCGGACACCAGATCACGGTTCTGGCTCCGTCCTACAAAGGCTTGCGATCACATACTTTGGACGGAATCGAAGTTCGCCGTTTTCGCTATGCACCTGCGTCGATTGAACGACTGACCCACGAAGAAGGGGCGACACACAAGATTCGCAAAGCCTACATGCAGTTGCTGGCGATTCCCTACATCATCTTCGGCTGTATTGCAGCGGCCTGGCTCGCTTCAACCCGAAAATTCGATGTGGTTCATGTTCACTGGCCATTTCCGCACGGTCTGATGGGCCAGGTGGCCCGGTTCTTTAGTGGTGCTCCGCTGGTCATCATGTCCCATGGTGCCGAGTTCTCGCTGGCTCGACGCAAGAAGTGGGTCAGCCCATTCCTCAAACAATCACTGCGATCGGCCGATCTGCTGATTTCCAATAGTTCGGACACCGCTCGAATGGTAACCAG
>CAILLA010000276.1 GCA_903834925.1 uncultured Schlesneria sp. | reverse complement strand
TTGACGAAGGGACTCACGTTGAAAACAGGGGGACTGCGGAAGAAGGCTTGTAAATGGCGAAGGGATTCAAATCTCAAGAAGGGTCACTCAACGGAAATTTGTTTTTGGTTTTGTCCTACGAGTGAACAATATGGGAAGACGGTGGGACTTCGAAGACTTGTCCGCACCCTACGTTGTTTCTTTGATCTTTGACAATTCGGTATCAATTTGTGCGGCTGACCCCGTCGTCGTGGATTTGGAGCGACGGGCCAGCCGGGGCGGTTCGATGTGCGCTTTGAGGGTGTGGTCACGTTTTTCGGGGCTTACTCTCCTGCCAGCCGATTGGTGGGACTTCGAAGACTTGTCCCACCCTACAAGATTACAAGACTGGCTGTTCAAGTTGCCGCGAGTGGCACTCGGTCAACGTCACATTGGATCACTGATCGACTCGAACAGTGATCCGTGAGGGCATGGTCGTTGTGCGGAAGATTCGCTGAGTCGTTTTCTGGAAATCGGATGGCTTGGCGGTGTAGATGTCGACGAATGTCTGAGGGTTGCGGTCGATCAGAGGAAACCAGGTGCTCTGGACCTGTACCATCATTCGATGGCCGGGACGGAAGACATGGCAGATATCGGGGATTGTGAATTTGACCTTGTCGGGCTGATTCGGCACGAAGGGTTCTGGCTTTTCGAAACTCTTTCGGAATTTTCCTCGAAAGACATCGCCTCGGATCAGTTGCTGGTAGCCTCCCATTTTTACCCCTGACGGGTTTTCTTTTGGATCGGGATAGTCGTTTGGATAGACATCGATCAACTTCACAACCCAATCGGAATCCGTTCCCGAGGTGGAAACATGCAGTTCGACTTCGATCGGACCTGACACCATGGTGTCATTTTCCAGGATGTCAGTTTGATAAACCAGGACATCAGGTCGACGTGATGCATGACGCTGGTCGGCTGTCATATACTCCGGGGCCATGTTGATCGTGACTTTGTCCAGATACGGAACGGGTTTGGCTGGATCACTGGGGTATTCGTCGTAATTGGACTCCGGGTCGGTCTGTTTTGGCGGTTCTGAAGAAAGGCGGCCACCGGAAGTAAGGTAGAACGATTTCGGCGAAAAATTCTTGGGAGGCCAGGAATCGTATTGTCGCCAGACATTCGTACCCGTTTCGAAGACCCAGGCTTCGGGGTGGATTGCTTTGCCTTCACCCTTCAGATGAAATTCGAAGAAGGGGAATTCGATCTGTTCACGATAAAAAACAGCGGTTTTGGCATTGAAGGAGACGTGTCCGAGAACTTCGCCGTCGCCGCCGGACCAGCCACCGTGGACCCAGGGGCCCATCACAAGTACGTTGTTTGTCGTCGGGCTGGCAGATTCAATTTGTTTATAGGTTTCCAAAGCTCCGAACAGGTTTTCGGCATCGAACCAGCCACCGACGGTCATGACAGCGGGGCGGATTTGTTTCAGATGTGGACGCAGATTACGAGCCTTCCAGAAGTCGTCGTAATTTCCATGTTTCATCACTTCGTTCCAGAAAGGGACGTCACCTTTGTAATACTGAGAATCGGCGTTTGGCAGTGCTCCCAACCGTAGGAAAAAGTCGTATCCATCGGGTGTTTCGTGATCGAATTTGTGGTCGATCTTTTTTGTTGGTTCTGGTCGTACGTGACCATTTTTTGCCATGAAATTGAAGACGTGCGGAAGTTGTAAGGCTCCGTTATGGTGCCAGTCGTCGCCGACAAACCAGTCAACGATCGGAGCCTGTGGTGAACAGGCGACGAGAGCCGGATGAGCATCGATCATTCCGGCACTGGTATAAAAGCCTGGATACGAAATCCCGGCCATGCCGACTTTACCATTATGGTTGCGTACGTTTTTGACCAGCCAGTCGATGGTATCCCAGGTATCGGTGCTTTCATCGAATTCCTGCGGGCCGCGATTGGCCGACAATTGCGGCCTCATGTCGACGAATTCCCCTTCGGACATCCAGCGACCTCGTACGTCCTGGTACACGAAGATATATCCCGCTTTGCCGAATAGCTGGGACGGACCAAGATTTTCGCGATACTGATCGACGCCGTATGGCTTACAGCTATAGGGAGTCCGGTTCAGCAGAATCGGATAAGTCTTGGCCTGATCCTTCGGAACGTAGACAGCGGTAAAAAGGCGTTTGCCGTCACGCATTGGGATGCGATATTCGTATTTGGTGTACGTGGATTTCACGACATCCAGGCCTTGTGCGATTGCGGTCGATGGTGGCACGGTCAACGCGCATACCAATACGAACCAGGCTGCGGCTTTTTCACAAATTTGAAAACGGGAGGCAAATTGCATGTTTGGCACTCTGGGTTTCGTGAAATGACTCGATCAATATATGAATAACGTTGCAGATTGGCAGTCGATGGGCAACGCCGCTCAGGATTTTTTGTCGGGGAAAACAGGGACAATCGTCAAAGACTTGTGCCACTGCATGACCGTACTCGGTCACGCAGTGCTCTTCGACGCTTTCTTCTCGGCGGAACGAGAAGGCTACTTTCGGATTATCGGGCGATGATGCGTCTGGTTTCAGGCGCTAGGGCAAAGGCCCGTTTACCACTGCCTCAGGGGCAGTGGGGTTTCGTTGGGATTGCATAAAACGCATTGTTAGAACGGCGAATCATTTGCCGGGTTTCTTTGAACGAGGGGGTGGTGTTGAATTTGTGGATTCGTTGAGCCAGTCGTCCAGGCTAGCGGGGTTTTTCAGTTGCTGTTGTAACTTTTCGATCTGGTCATCCCAGTCGTTCTTCGGATCGGCGGAAAGTGCGAGAAGTTCTTTCTGGATCGATTCCGAACTGACACCGCCGAATTCCTCCATCCAGAACTTCAAATCGCGGTTTGGGTCTGAGGTGGGTGACGCGGAATTCCGGGACGGACCGATTTGGCGATGAGGAGATTCGATTTGTTTCAAGAAGAGATCACTATCGAGTCCGATCCCTTTTCGTCGACGGATCGCGTTTTGAATCCGATGGTCACTTGAAACAACCGTTAATCGACGTGGCGCAGAATTCTGGCTGATCAGTTTTTCGATCACTTCGTCCGCTTCGTGTCCCGGTTCGGCGAACAGAACATGGATTCCTTCATGGATAAAACGACCGGGCAAGTTTGCCGGGGCATCAATCGCATCGAAGACGACGGTACATCGTTTTCGCTCTTCGATCGTCAGCCTTCGAGCGAGTTTGGCCAGTAATTCGAGACGCAAACGTGCGAGATCACCGGGGGCATATGTTGCGCGAGCGAGTCCCGCTTCATGCATCAGGTTGTAGCCATCAATGATCAGGAATGGCGATGACATCAATGGGACTTTATGGTTGGTTGGTTTTCGGAAGTCTGTAAGGGGAATCGCCGATTCGCCACTCTCGCTGTCTACGATGGCAAGAAATGTCGACGACTCGGTACACTATACGGGATGGCGGTGTGTCTGTCTCGATTCGACGTGAACGTTTCGATGTCCCGTCCGATTTGATTGTCTTGATTTATTCTTCGCAGTGACTATCGGAAGCTCTTGTATGTCGTGTCGGACTTTCATCGCCGTTCTTGCGCTGATTGCCGCGACATCTTCGGCTCGAGGTGACGTCACGTTGCCGTCTCTGATCGACGACCACATGGTCTTGCAGATGGGGCGTGAGATTCCGTTTTGGGGTTGGGCTGAATCCGGCGAAGAAATCACGGTTACGATCATTTCGAAAGATAAAGATGCGGGCGAGAATCCAAAACCCGAGACTGCCACGACTCAGGCCGCCGCTGACGGGCGATGGCTTGTGAAATTACCCGCTCGAAACAAACCTGGATCGGTCGAAGTCACAATTACGGGCAAGAACACTCAGACATTGACAGATGTACTTGTCGGTGATGTCTGGCTTTGTTCTGGTCAATCGAACATGGAATGGCCAGTCAGTGCATCGCTTAATCATCAGGAGGAAGTCGCCGAAGCGAAGTACCCAATGATTCGATTTTTCAAAGTCGAACGAAGTACCGCACGTGTTCCACAAGATGATAATGACGGACAATGGGTGGAATGTTCACCGGAAACGATTGGAGGGATGAGTGCCGTCGCTTATTTCTTCGGTCGCGAACTGCATCAACGATTGAAGCGTCCTATCGGGCTTGTGCAGGCGGCACATGGCGGAGCGATCTGCGAGGCCTGGACGAGTCATTCGGCATTAAAGCAGGACGAGGACTTTTCCAAGATTTTGGAACGATCTGAGCGAGCGAGTAGTGATCCGAATCAGGCCAACAATCCGAACCGAGCGTCGGTCTTGTTCAATGGAATGATTGCGCCGCTAAAAACGTTTTCGATTAAGGGAGCGATCTGGTATCAAGGAGAATCGAATGTGATGCGAGCGTACCAGTATCGCAAGCTGTTTCCGGTATTGATCAACGACTGGCGGCAAGGCTGGGGGCAGGGCGATTTTCCGTTTTTATACGTTCAGTTAGCCAATTATGTTTCTGATAAATCCAAGCCCGACCATCCGGTGGAACCAGAAGAGAGTGCCTGGGCCGAAATGAGGGAAGCTCAATCAACGGCACTCTCGTTATCCAAAACGGGTATGGTTGTCGCGATTGATCTTGGCGAACCGCGTGATATCCACCCCAAAAACAAACAAGACGTGGGGCACCGGTTAGCGCTGTCTGCATTGAAGGTTGCTTACGGTCAAGATGTCGTCGCGAGTGGTCCTGAGTTCAAATCGATGAAAGTGAAGGGATCGCAGATTGAATTGGAGTTTCAGTCGATTGGCGAAGGGATGGTTTCCCATGGCGGGGAACTCAAGGGGTTTGCTGTCGCAGCGGCGGATAAAAAGTTTGTCTGGGCGACTGGTCGAATTGACGGCAATAAAATTATTGTTTCTTCTGCAGAAGTCACCGTACCGGTAGCGGTTCGCTATTCTTGGGGCGATAATCCCGAAGGGAATCTTTTCAACCGGGCAGGATTGCCTGCATCGCCTTTCCGAACGGATCATTGGACTGGTATCACGACCGAGAATCGATAGAAATGGATTGTGAATGATTCCTGAAGAACTTTCGAGGCATCTCGTGGAAAAGCTTGTTGACGGCGAGACTGGTATCTCATCGATTGACGAGGGCCTTTTCTATCGAGGTTATTCGATTTTTGAATTAGTCGAACAATCGAGCTTTCTGGAAACAGCGTTTTTGATTGTTAAGGGCGATCTTCCTTCGCAGGAGCAACTTGCGGATATGCAGGCTGTTCTCAGCATGTCTGCCGTTGTCGAAAGCGACATCGAATCGTGGATCGAGCGGCTTCCGCTGAATGTTCCGGCGATTGATGTCTTGCGAACGGGAATCAGCTTATTGGGCCTGTCCGATGCTTACGAAGAGGAATTATCAGCCAACGATGTCTGGGAAACGCTTCAGCATTTGTTGGCCCAGTTACCGCTTCTGATTGCCGCGCGACATCGTCTTGCACGGGGCTGGGAACCGGTGGAACACCGCGAGGATTTAAGTTACGCGGGGAACCTGATTTGGGGCCTCACAAACATGGAACCAACACCGCTCGCCGAACAGGCATTGGAAACGTTTCTCATCCTGAGTGCCGAGCATGAATTGACGCCATCGACGTATGTGGCTCGCGTGGTTGCTTCGACGCGGTCTGACTTTCTGTCGGCCGTGATTGCCGGAATTTGTGCGGTCAAGGGGGTCTGGCATGGTGGACCGGGTCGGCAGGCCATTGATATTCTGGAGGCGGTGGAAGCGCCGGAAGCGGCCCCGCAAATCGTTCGTGCGGTCTTGAAGCAGTACGAGCGAATGCCAGGTTTTTGGCACCGGGTTTACCGAACGAGCGATCCACGGTCGGAAATATTAAGACCACTTTGCCGGAAGATTGCTGTCGAGGTAGGGAAATTGCCGATGGAAGAGGTTGCATCGGCAATTGAAGCAGCCGTCTGGGACGAACAACAGATCCTGCCCAGTTTTGACTGGCCTGCTGCTCGAATACTGCATTATCTTGGGATGGACGCCGATCTGTTTGTTCCATTATTTGTGGTCGGTCGCACGGTGGGTTGGGCTGCTCATTTTATCGAACAGCAGCAGACTCCCCAGCCAATCCGCCCTCGAGCCAGCTATGTCGGTCATGCCGAGCGGGCTTTTGTACCGCTCTCGGAACGAGGCTGACCGAAGACAAATCGTTTAAAGATTCAGAAAGAAATGAGACGTGAATAGTCCTGAACCGCTTGCGTTCCAGCGTTGTATCGCTCCCCTTTGCCGCGCGACTTTCGACGTGATGGATGTTCTGACATCCTGTCCTGACTGCGGTAGCCTGCTTGACATCGAATACGAGTGGGACAAGTTGCCGGTTCCAAAATCGATGCGAGAATTCGAGTCTCGATGGTCCAATCGTCGTGATCCACTGGACTTCAGTGGTGTCTGGCGGTTTCGAAGTCTGCTTCCCTTTGCCGCTGACAAAGACATTGTCACGATCGGTGAAGGGCAAACGATTTTGCAGCAAAGCCCTGCGGTGGGCAAATATGTGGGAATGAACGCCGGGGGGCTATTTCTGCAATATGAGGGATTGAATCCCTCGGGCAGTTTTAAAGACAACGGAATGACCGCCGCATCGACCCATGCTCGCATGGTTGGTGCGAAAGTTGCCGCGTGTGCCTCGACCGGAAACACGAGCGCTTCGCTGGCAATCTATGCCAGTACGGCTCAATTGTTTCGTGTGGTCGTCTTTGTCGGAAGCGGCAAGATTGCTTATGGCAAGCTTTCGCAAGCCCTTGATTACAACGCGAAAACACTGCAGGTGCTGGGTGACTTCGATGATGCTCTTGAACGGGTTCGTGAAGTCGCCGGTGAACGAGGGATTTACCTTTGCAACAGCGTGAATCCATTTCGGCTCGAAGGTCAAAAGACCATCATGTACCGAGTTTTGGAAAGCCTGAACTGGCAAGTTCCAGACTGGATTGTTGTTCCTGGCGGCAATCTTGGCAATTCGTCCGCATTCGGGAAAGCGTTTACCGAACTGAAGGCGCTAGGGCTGATTGATCGCATTCCACGTCTGGCGGTCATTAATGCTGCCGGAGCGAATACACTTTATCAGCTTTACGAAGAACGGGGCGTTCGCTGGGACGGCGGAATGTCTGACCACTCCACCGTGGAGACGTTCTTTTCCGACATGGATCGCGAAAATCGAAAGGCATCAACCCTGGCGAGTGCGATTGAGATCAATCGTCCCGTGAATCTGAAGAAGTGTTTGCGAGCGTTGGATGCTTGCGATGGGGTCGTAAGACAGGTTACGGATCAAGAAATTCTCGACGCGAAGGCTCAAGTTGGTGCAGGTGGTTTCGGCTGCGAGCCAGCCAGCGCGGCGAGCGTTGCTGGTGCGAAACGCCTGCGAGCGGAAGGGGTGATCGCCCCAAGCGACAGGGTCGTTTGTATTCTGACCGGCCATCAGTTGAAGGACCCTGATGCAACAGTTGCTTATCATTCGGGTAATACAGACTTATTTGAAGAGAAGCTTGGGATGCGAGGAGTAAAGACGGCCGAGTATGCCAACAGTCCCATTGTGGTCGAGAATAATCTTCAGAAGATTATCGAAGTGTTGGAGCGATAGACGGTGGCAGGACCTACCTGCTTCATGACGAAACTGAAGAAGGCTTCGGTGGTTCTGGCTTGTCGCTCCACAACAGTCCGAGTGTGCCAAGAGCATAGAAGGTATATTCAACGTCGGTGGACTGATCCCAGGCGGCCGCTCGGAACCCACCTTCGGGATGTTCAAGTGCGAGGATAAACCGTTCCAGTCGACGAGGGTCAATTACGTCTGGGGCTTGAAGGTCAAGGCAGGTCAGGTATCCCGTAAACGTGGAAAGAGAATCGGCAAAAGGAATCCGAGAGTTGGCCTGAAAACCGCCTTCGTCGCTAGTGACCTCTGCGAGGTAAGCGAGGACATCTGCTCGCATATTCGGGCCAATCGACGAGTGAAGCGTCAAAATTCCCACAGCCGCCGCCGTTGGATTCGTACCGCTTCGTTTCATCGGGGCAATTTCGACGAAGCCACCATCATCACGTTGTCGGGCTTTGATGAAACTGACCAGATCCTGTGGTGCCCGCAAGGTCTGACCGATCAGTTCATAACAGAGGGCCACCAGGAATGAATGATAGGTACTGCCAAGCGCCCCTTCGTGAGTCTTAGCGTATCCTCCATCTGACGAACGGAAGCCTTCAAGTCGCATGGCCAACTGCTCAGGCCAATTCGAATCCGCCTGAGCCATGAGGTTAATCCCGGAAGCCCCCTGGACCATCAGGGCTGAGTAGAGCCAACTGACGACATCGATCACGGTTGCCTGATGATGACGGGCTAAATCAAGAAACCGGGAGACTCGCCGTGCGTCGTCAGCGGTAAACGATTTTAGAGCCGACAACGCACGAATCGCGAATGCGGTGTAATAGAGGTCTGACTCGCGTCCCTCGGGTTCCTCATTTGCATATTCAACAGGAAGCCCCCGTCCGCCAAAGCCACCATCTTCATTCTGCTGAGTGAGAATAAACTGACGGTGACGCTCACGTCGGGCTTGGTCCCATTGGGACAGTCCTCGCGAGAGACGATCATCGAGTCGAAACAAATACGGATGCGCCATGCGTCGCTCACGTCGCACCGACGGTTTTGCCAACGATCGGTAGCAACCCCGTAAGAGGAACTAGTTTGACTTGTGGCACTGGGACCGTCGAATCTGACAGGACGGTGTCGATCAGGAAATAGAGCAACTGACGCAGTGGGTCTGGCTGGACTTCGTCGGCCAGCGCTTCGGCCCGGCTGCGACATTTTTCAACGAGCGCTTGTGCTCGCTCAAAAATGCCGAGTTTCTGATAAAAGTATTTCATACGTTCTGCACGTACGATGGCAGAAGATGGTTCGAGAATCGCTTTCTCAAGTTCTTCTCGAACGGTTCCGGTAGCCGCTTCGAGGGCGAGTGCCAGCAGGAGGGTTGGCTTTGCTAATTCGGCATCTCGTCCCGCGACGATCTTGTTCGGTGCCTGTTCTTCCCAGTCTTGCAGATCGTTTAGGATCTGGAAGCCAACCCCGATGTGCCGGCAAAACGCCTGAACCATCGCATCGTATGATTCCGTGGGACCGGCCAATCGGAGGCCGGCATAAAGTGCCGCATCAAACGCAGGCGACGTTTTCAAGGCGTAAAGTTTCATCGCATCGAGTGCGGTCAGCTTGAGGATTTCTTCGCCGGTCCAACGCAATTCGGCACCTTGACCCTCGCAGAGCTTGAGGTGTGCATTGGCCAGTCGATCAAGAATGTCGCTTGCAACTTCGGCTCCAATTTGTCGGCGGCTTTGGCTGACTAACCTGTACCCTAAACCGATCAGATAGTCGCCGACATTGATTGCGGTTCCTACTCCGTATTGACGATGAAGAGTTTCTTGACCGTACCGGTACGGGTCATTGTCCTGGATATCATCATGAACTAATGACGCTTTGTGAAAGGCTTCAATCGCCATCGCGGTGCGTCGGACTTCAACTGAAAACTTGGGCAAATCATCACCAGGCGAAGCCTGTAACCCGGCACCACCCGTAAGTGCATCATATGCAGCCAGCGTAATGAATGGCCTAAGACGCTTGCCCCCTTGAACGAGCCAACGCCGAGCAATCGACTCTGTTTCTCCAAGCAACGTATCTCCCGTGCTGGTCCCTTGCCGAACTTGAGGCAAGACCTCGTCGAACTGGTCCTCGAACATCTGGTTCGAGGCTCGCATCATGGGGACATAACCAGAGGTTCGCGACTCTTCCAGCGGTTCGTACTTGTCCAGGCAATGCCAAACCCAGGATTCATCGAGTTTCGTGTTCTTGCAGTCACCTGAATGGAGTGGCACGGCGTATGATGGAACACCGGCAAGCAAGACCTTGTCGATCGCCTTTTCGAGTACGTTCAAACAGGCAACGCCAAGGATTCCATCGACGTGTCCTGAAACGATGATTTTAAGGACAATCGGCGAACCCTCTGCGACGAGCACTTTGTAGCCAAGTTGTTCGGCTCGAACCTTATAGTCCGCAATCGAACACGCGCCACATTTCTCGCAATCCAAGCCAAACTCGTCGTAATCTGCAGGACAACCTTCTGCATGTTTCAAGCAATGTGGCAACAGCAAAAGTCGTCGTTCGAACGGAATCGCAAGAAATTGCTGCTTCCAGAATGCGTTACCAATCAAGACCATCGCAAACCCAAGAAATCCCTCGGGTTGGCCGATCTGTTCGAGCAGTTTTCGAGAATGTGCTTCCAGGGCGGATTTATTGAACGGGCGACTTTTATCGAGTTGTTTGGTGTAGGTCTCGGCCGCCAATCGAATGTGCTCGCGTAACTCAAGTGTCTCGGGGACGAGTTTCAGGTGTGACGTACTGCGATTCCGCCGAGGCTTATCCTCAACATGAGTTTCCACGTCGGTCGATTCTTCAGTGGTCATGGTCCCAACCGACTCGGTCGTGGCCTCATCGCTTTCAATCATCGTCCCATTCGTCTCGGCGAGCATAAACTGCCTTTCAGGTGTCCAAATCAAGCCATCACTGGCATGCATGATCGTTATTGGGGCCGTAAAATGGCACCGACATTTGCTAAGTCTTTTTGGCGTGACCGGATGGTATCGCGGCGCCTTCCTCAAGGTAAGTCGAATCGGACGATTCTGTCTGAGTCTGATCTGCTTGCTCGATGGCTCGAGCCAGAACGGACACTGTGAAGATTATTGGATAAAGCCGCTCAAAATACCACAGCTTGGCAAAGTACAAACCGATCGGCGACGGATTTCGGAAGGTTCCTGACTCGACTCGTTCAACCAGCCACTCCAATCCGCGATCGCACGATTCTTTGTATTTCCTTAACGGTAGTAGGGCTTCTACTGCCAGCGCGGTTTCTTCCGTCGACGATGGTGTGTTTTTTGCCCCACCCCAGCCACCGTCCGAATTCTGAACTTCCGCGAGCCAGGCGATGGCAGACTGGGGAACCGATTCGTCCAGTCGGTTCCAATCTCGATAGGCTGCAAGCACACGAGCGACACCGTATACAGGATTTTCTTCATCCGGGGAAAACTGATTGCCGAACCAGAGTGGGAACCAGGTTCCATCCGGTCGCTGAGTCCTTGCCAGGTATGCAAATCCTGCTGGTACTGCTCGGTCGATTCGAGATATCAAGCCGCGATTTGATTCTTCCGCGTCAACTCGTTCGCGAACTTGTTTTTCTCGCCAGAAGTAAAGCGCCCTAAGTGCGTGTGCGGTCAGATCAGGTGTGCTCCGATCAAACGGAAGTGCACCCCAACCGCGACAGAATGTCGGCCAGCCACCATCGTTATTTTGCAGATCAAGCAGCCACTTCACAGCGGCGGCCAGCGACGGGGCGAGGTTTGCTGCAGTTGGATTGAGTTTGAGCAACGCCAGAATCGCACCGGGTGTATCGTCGGCATCCGGAACACCACCGGATAAATCCGTCCAAGCCCAACCGCCGGGTGCGGCGTTCGTGTAGCGATGTACGATTCTGTGCTGTTGGTTAAGTAACCAATTCGCAACCGAGTCGGCATGTGCCATGGAAAGCGATTCTGGCCGTAGAGCGTTGACAGAAAGCGTTGTAACCCATGTCGCAAGATTTGTATCAATAGGCCAACTTCCGTCCTCGCGTACTGACGCCTTGAGAAAATCAATACCGCGCCGGGCCACAGGATGATCAGCCTGATTCATTGCGGCAAGGCTCATCGTGACGAAACTCGTCAGCGGAGTCGCTTCCAGAAAGCCGCCACTTTCCGGCTGAATTCCCTCTAATCGTCGCAGCGTCGGTCCAACCGCCGTTTGTCGAATCAGTCGAATGAATGGGTTTCGAGAGGGGGCCAAATAGTGCTGCACCTGCCCGATCGCAATCAGTGCGGGCAAGGCATAACTGACAACAGGCAAGTGGATCCAACGATAAAACCAGTGAGGCAGACACCCCAGCTCGAAGGGTAAGGGAGGCAATTCTTGCCAGGAAATCAGGCCGGCGAGCGCACACTGTGTCAGAATTGGAACCGAAAATGTGTGGTCTTTTCCATATCTCTTTCGAATGGCATCGAATCCACCGTGACGGTCAATATAGGCCTTGGCCTGCTTTGATACGTCGTCTGTGTTCGCGTCATAACCTGCGAGATGAAAGCTGGAATAGACGAGAGTTGTTGTCGAAATATTGCTGTGGCTAAGCGTTGTATCGCCCCATCCACCATCGGAGTTCTGATGTTCGAGCAGCCATTTCAATCCCCCTTTGACGATTGTTTCAAATTCTGCGGCACGCTGAGGTTGATTGCGCTCGACAAGTTGCAATGCAGCCACCGCTGTTGCCGTTGAAAGGGGCGACGACGAAAGCTCGCCTTCCCATCTTCCATTCACCGTCGCCTCATCAAGAAGCGTCGTCGCCGCGATCTCATATCCTCGGCGAAGGCGGTCGAAATTTAACATGCGCAATCTCACTCCGGCAGGCGTTGTCATAAACGCTTACACATCCAATGCGTCTAATCCATCCATGAGATCGTCAAGGGCGTCTCTCGGCTTTGTCGAAGCACCCGATTGGCGTTTTGGGATTCCGACAGTCGCTCCAACTGCATCGCGACCGTCAGCGACCAGCTCAACATCTCGTTCCAGTACTGCCATCTCCAGTGCCGATGGGGCACCAAACAACTTCGACAAGTCGATCTTGAAATCTTCGACCGGCCCACCCTCTGCACCAGCAATTCCAGGAGTCTTATGTTCCGGGAATACAATCGCGTTTGCCGGGCAGACTCGACTACATGCGGGACATCCCTTTTTGCAGTTGTCTTCTTGCTCAACAAGAATTCGGTCGAGCAAATCAACGCCGTAGACTCCGAACAGGCAGAAGTCGATGCATTCCATGCAATTCGTGCAACGGCTGTAATCGATCACAGGATACCAGCGTCGACGAATACCATCTCCCGCAATCACCACTGGCGCTGAGGCAGGCTGCTCAACTGACGTCGACTGGTCAACGTGCGTTGCTCCATTCGTGTGAGAAACTCCATTGGAATGGGGTGTCCCGTTCAAGTTGGACTCGCCATTGGTCGTCGGTTTAGTATTTTGTGTTGACGACGATGATTGAAAGCCAATGCCCGAGATTTGAACGAGTGGGACCGTCATGACATTGGCTATGCGCTCGATTTCTTTGACGTACGTTTGCGGATCGGGGTCGTCTCGCAAATCGATCGCAAACACCAAACGATTTGGAACGTCGAGCGCGCCGATTCCTTGCGATATGGATTCGCCTTGATCTTCGATGGCCGATTGTTGCTCGTCGTCGTCCTGGTTTTCATCTTCGATCTTGTTTAATCGAGATTCACCGACTTTACCCTTCACGCCGTTGCGGTCGAGTACCCAGCGAATCGCACGGGGATACAGCCAACCCAGAACAACCAGGTCCCCTTTCAACGATTTCAGCCATAACATCCCCGTATGATCCGAAGTCAGATCATAAAGGTGCGGAACGACAGAAACTTCGGCGGTCCCCGAAAGGATCAGCTGTGTAGCGATCTCTTCTTCGAGATGTCGCTTGACGGGGTTCTTTCCCGGTGCCTGCGAGATGATGACGTTGATTTTTCTTCCGGCCACGCGAAGGCCCTTTCTAAGAAATCATTCGTTAAATTGACTTTTCAAGATCCGTTGCGTCTTTTCCCAACCCGCGTCCAATACCTTTATGTATTCGTCCGGTTGGAGAAGCGACGACGAAGTGGCAAATTCATATAACCATCCTCGCTCGTGAGGATCGGCGTTGATCAAGGAGGGGTCATTCAGCAAAGCCTCGTTAAATCGAACCAATCGCCCATCCGCCGGGGCGTATAACGTCGACGTTGCTTTCGAACTTTCGATCTCACCGATCGCCTGTTTGTGACGAACGTTCGAATCGGGGTCGATCTGCCAGTCCAGGAAGTAAACGTCCTGCAATAGCCGAACGGCGTAAGACGTGAAACCAACTCGCAATAAATCTCCGTTCGACTGAGCCCACAAATGCGACTCGAAATAATGGCGGTCAGTCGGTATCCGGGCTTCGAACTTACCCATCATGAATACAAGCGAATCAGGCATAACCACGCACCGAGAGCGAGAACAAAGAGGGAAAAATTAAGGCGAGATCATTCGGCAGGTGGGGGGGCGTCTGCATCGGAAAGGATAACCGAATTTGCCTTCGTGTGAAAGTTCGCGGGCATCGATGGTATGGATGGTGGTGGAAACGAATCGAGGATCGCTTGCAACTCAACCACGCATCCATCCATGGAAATGACCGCCTGGCGAAAATTAGTGTGATCGGATGCCAGTGGGGCATCGACCCCAAATTGAACTGCAGCCGCTTTTAATTTCCCAATCTTTTTTCGCAGCATCGCCAGGTAAGCCGTCGGTTCCGCCACCTTCGGTTCTAAGGCTCGTGATGAATCGAACACGGTTCGAACGATCTGCATCAGTTCAGGAAAGTCCTCGACAACTTCACTATGTTTGACGAACGTTCTCACCATCCAAGCGTGCGCAAAAATGATTTGGCATCGTGCCACGGCTTCGGCCGGTGTCAAGGTTGTAGTTTTCTCATTGATCGACATGTTGACCTATGCCTGTATGCGGAGTCCAGGAATCCTCAACGGATTGTTGAATGGGATCGTTCGATATATCACCCGCCAGTCATCGTACTGGAGTCTGTTCAGTTCCTGAATTCTCGATCGTCGAACATCTGGACTGAATTTCTTTGGACCATTTACGAACCTTTTCAATCGCATCTACCACCTCGTCAACTGCTTCGTTGCCATCAACCAGTACCGGATGATGTAAGGTCAGCATCTCGGCGTCGGCTCGGCTCGCCTGCGTCAATTCATTTGCCGCACGGAATCGACGAGATGCATGAATGAGATGCAGTCCACGAAACCCCGGATCAAATGCAATACCCTCTGCACGTAATGACGCCACGAACAGGGACCGTGGCATACCATGAAAGTCCTCGCCACGGTACTGAAAGCCAACCTTATAATACGCAGGCAATAGGTTTTCGACTGGCCGTTGTAGAACCGTTAATCCAACACCGTCAGCAAGTCGCGATATGAGTCTTTGTACAGATTTCCTTCGGCATTCGTTCAATTCATCGAGTTGATCGATCTGCGGACGGACGATTGCTGCCTGGGCCTCCGAAAGAGGGTACGCGTCATTGCCTCGATGGACATATCGCTTGATCCGCTCGGCAATGTCAGTTCTTGAAGTCAAAACAGCACCTCCACGACCTGCCGTCAAAAGCTTGCTTCCCCCGAAACTGAGGATGCTAACATCACCCCAATTTCCTGCGAGCCGCCCATAAAGCCTTGCACCGGGGCACTGACAAACGTCCTCAATCACGGGAATCCCCCGCTCATCCGCAATCTTCCGTACTTTTGGCATATCCACGAAGCCACCGTGCAAATGTGAGACCAGAATCGCTTTGGTCCGAGTGCTGATCGCGGTCTCCAGTCGCGAGCAGTCGAGTTGCCAGGTCGAAGGGTCGAGATCGACCAGAACAGGAGTCGCACGCAGGCAAAGTATATTCTGAAAGTTTGCTTTAAAGTCGTATCCAGCGAGTATGACTTCGTCCTCTGCAGCGACCCCCAAACCTCTGAGTGCCAGTTCGACCGCAACGGTTCCACTGCTGCAAGGCAGGACATGCTCAATCTGTTGATATTCTGAAAGCCGTCGGCAGAGTTCCGGGACATGCGGACCGTGGTATCGACCCCAGTCACCAGATTCCAGCAACTTTCGAATTGCGAAATCGACTTGAGGATCACTCCTTGGCCAGGTTGGTGGACCTTTCGGGCGTACGGGAATACCTCCCAGAATCGCTGGGCGTTCTGCGTTCTGGTAGTTCATATTCTCGCGATCTCGACCTGTTTGACGTTGTTACTTGATGCCATTGAAGTGGCATTGTCTACTATGTTGCGAACCAAATGCGTGTGTCAAACGACCCTGTTCACAAAAGGCGACTGATGTCTCATACAATCCGCTTCATCATGGTTGGCGGTTTTCTTGGTGCCGGCAAAACCACAACGTTAGCGCGTCTGGCCCGGCATTATATGTCGAAAGGCTTGTCGGTTGGGATCGTGACCAACGATCAGGCAGCAGATCTGGTCGACACGAAATCGCTTCGCTCACAAGGCTTCGAAGTCGGGGAAGTGGCCGGTGCCTGCTTCTGCTGCCGTTTTACCGACCTGATCTCGACGATCGACAAGATTGGGCAGGACAAGGTTCCAGACCTGATCCTGGCTGAACCCGTCGGAAGTTGCACGGATCTGGTGGCAACCGTGATTCAGCCCCTGAAGCAATTGTATCAATCCAGATTTCAGATCGCCCCTTATGGCGTGATTCTTAAGCCCAGCCAGGGGCGAAAGATTCTGAAGAATGAGCCGGGGACCGGGTTTTCACCGAAAGCTGCCTATATCCTGCAGAAACAGCTCGAAGAGGCAGACTTGATTCTGATCAACCGAATCGACGAGTTGAAACCAGAAGAACTGACGGAATTGCATTCGTTGCTGGATCAACAATATCCCAATACACCGAGACTGGCGGTCTCAGCCAAGACCGGCAAGGGTTTCGACGCGTATTTCGAGTTCCTCGATCAGGTCGGCGAATTCGGTCGGCGAGTTCTCGACATCGACTATGACACGTATGCCGAGGGTGAGGCGGAACTCGGTTGGCTCAATAGTAGTGTTCAAATTTCGTCGCCAGTCGAATTCGCATTGGATGAATTGTTGCTGGACGCGATTCGCGGACTCAAGCAACGACTGGTCGATCAGGGGTTGGAAGTCGCACATCTCAAGCTGATCGGCCTGAGTGATGCAGCCTTCGGCGTGGCAAACCTTGTCAGTCGAGATCTTCCTCCGGAACTATCGCTCCCCTCCCACATCAGCACAAAGAATGTCGATCTCGTTGTCAACGCCCGCGTGGCATGCGACCCTGCACTGTTAGGGACATTGGTTGAACAGACCATTCGAGACATCTGCTCGGCCCGGACTGCATCGCCTCAATTCGGCGAAGCTCAGATGTTCCGGCCCGGTCGGCCTCAACCGACGCATCGCATCTCTGCCGCAGGAGTCGTATAACATGTCATCCCTCGTTGACTGGCCGGTCAACGCGGCGAGTGTCAGTTCTGAGTGATCGTCAGGTTTGCTTCGGGCTGTATGATGCTTCGGTATTCAATATGATGTAGATTGTCTCGTGCAATGGCGGGACCTTTTGCTGATGGAACAATGGTCGAATTGGCGGATCAAAGCCGCTTGAGGATTTGTTGCAATGTATCTACGAATGGCCCGGCGTCTTCTGGTGGAAACCGACAAGCGACTTCTTTGGAAGCTTGCGTACAACTTCGGTTTCCAGGGGATGATGTCCGTTGAACGATTCAAACGCCGGATGAAAAAAGGGGAATTCTTTCCGCCGTTCATCTACATTTCCGTCATCAACAGCTGCAATCTGCGGTGTCAGGGTTGTTGGGTCGACGTTGCCGCAAAGCAACAGACAATCGACGTCGAATCGATGAATCGGCTGCTGAATGAGTCAAAAGAGGTCGGGAACCGCTTCTTTGGTATCGTCGGCGGTGAGCCGTTCATGCATCCGCATTTACTCGAGATCCTGGCTGCTCACCCGGATTGCTACTTTCAGGTTTTCACGAACGGTCACTTCATTACGGACGAAGTGGCGAAAGAGATGCGCCGGCTGGGCAACATCACCCCACTGATCAGCGTCGAAGGGACCGAGATCATCAGCGATGAACGTCGAGGTCGACCCGATGTTCTTTCGAAAACGATGGAAGGCCTGCAAAACTGCCTGAAGAACAAGGTGATTACTGGTGTTTGTACCAGTGTATGCCAGACGAATATCGACGACCTGGTGAACGAAGCCTGGCTCGATCGTCTGATCGAAATGGGAGTCATGTATTCGTGGTTCCATGTCTATCGACCGATGGGGCCAAATCCACAGCCCGAACTTTCGCTCACGCGTGAACAACAATTGCGGATCAGGCGGTTCGTGGTTGACATGCGAGTCAAAAAACCGATCGGCATTATTGATGCCTACTACGACGGAGAAGGCCAGGCCATTTGTCCTGCCGCATCAGGTCTAACGCACCATATTAATCCCTGGGGCGGGATCGAACCTTGCCCCATTATTCAGTTTGCCAAAGAGTCGATCCATGACAAGCGGCACATTCGTGACGTGATCGGCAAGTCGGAATTCCTGCAGGATTTCAGGCAACTCGCCGCGAAGTCGACTCGTGGCTGTATCGTGCTGGAGCGCCCCGATCTATTGCATCAACTGGTCGTCAGTCACGAGGCAGGTGATCAGACCGCTCGCAAAACCGCATTGGCAGAATTAACCCAAATGGAATCCCGCCCCTCGCAATATGGTCCAGGGCATGAGATCCCGGAGCGTAGCTGGGCCTATCGATTTGCCAAACGATACTGGTTCAATGATTTCGGAGCCTACAAAGCTTTGGACGCGGCTGCTGTTCAAGAGCCCGTACATGCCTGAGGGCGAGTGCGAGATCTAAAGTTTGTGAAAAATCGTCGCATAAGTGATTGTAAAAAAGGTCTTTCCATTTCAATGATTTCGTTAGAAAGAGAGTCTAGGTGAACCGGGCGCGTCAGCCCTCGGGTCGGCACAGCCGGTTCATGTGCGTCGGACGACGGGTTCAGAATTGGGTTATCATTCGCGCGTTGACCAGGTGGGCCGGGAGGCGTAAGCCCTCGGATTCTTCGTTCCCCAACTCGTATTCAGATTCCATGAAAGAATCTCCCCGCTCACCTTGAGTGTCCGTTTTTGCGAGTTCAACATGACCAATGACGTTTAAATCCGTCGTACATTATCCGCCAAACGAAAAACAGCGCCAAACAAGACCTAACAAAACAAGGCAAGTCTTCCGGTGAATGACACTCAGTCTTATCACGTTGAATGGCTGATTATTGGCGACGAGTCGCAATCCAACGTCACAGTTCGGATGAGTGACGGGTGTGTCGCAAGTATCGAACCAGGTCGAACAGCGGACTCAATTGAACTTGGACCAGTCGCGATGGTCGAAGGACTGGTTAACGCCCATACACACCTCGAATTCAGTTCCCTGAATCACCCAATTCCAACAACCGGTCAGTTCACGGACTGGATTCGAAACGTCGTCAAATACCGTCGTGAAAACCCAGGATTAACCAGCGCAGCAATCGGCACAGGTATTATGGAATCCTGGCAATCGGGAACCACGATTCTCGGTGAGATTTCCACAGTCGGGTGGTCGTCCGCTAATTATGCGAAGCCCGGGTTTAAAGGTGTTGTTTTTCAAGAAGTTCTCGGTCTTCACCCAGAACGGATCCGGCAACAAACAGAACTCGCCAGATCGCATATCACGGATACGGAAGGTGAGGCCCGAGGCATCAGTCCGCACGCTCCCTATAGCACTCATCTGGATCTTGTTCGTGAATCTGTCGAAATCGCCAAGCTGACCAACTGCCCCTTGGCCATGCATCTTGCGGAAACGAAGGCCGAGCTTGAACTGCTTTGTCAGGGAAGCGGTGAGTTTCGCGAGATGTTGATCGACTTCGGAGTCTGGCGCGATGACCTGTTTCAATCCCCGCTAAAACCGTTGGACTATCTGGAATTGCTGTCAAATGCTCCTTGTTCGCTGGTTATTCATGGCAATTATCTCGATGAACGTGAACTGAAATTCCTGGCCTCACAACCGCAAATGACATTGGTTTACTGCCCGAGAACTCATGCGGCATTCGGACATTCAGAGCATCCCTGGCGACGCCTGATCGATCTTGGCGGTCGTGTTGCGATCGGGACAGACAGTCGCGCCTCGAACCCCGATCTCAGCCTGTTTGCAGAGCTCCAGTTTCTTGCGGCTAGTCGCACCGATGTCACTCATCTCGACCTGTTGCGACTAGGTTCCCGAAACGGTCGAATCGCCTTGAGTTTCAAACCGCATTCGGAAAATGAAGCGCCGGCCGATTTCACTTTGATACAATTGGCCGATTCAGTTCAACGAAGTCCACAGCCGGAACTGTTTGGCCCGACAAATCGAGTTTGCGGAACCATGGTGAACGGACGCTGGGTTTGGCTTGCACCGGATTTAGCAACTCAAATCCTAAGCCATTAGTTTCGACAAGGCGTCGATCAGTCGATCTATGTCATCGCGCGTGTTGTATAGATGGCATGAGACGCGTATGAAAGATTGGCCGCAGCATTCTGAGATCGGAATCTCAATCTGGTATCGTTCCCAAAGTTGCTGCTGAAGCGGATGCATGGCATTCGGCTTCGCTTTCTTAACGTCGCTTGCCGGCAATGGAACGGCGATCATCGCCCCATACCAGTCTGGTGAATCCGGAACCCAAGCCTTCGTGTCAAACAGGCGTTCAAGTTTTTCACGAGCGTACCGTGCTATTTCGTGCGTCCAACTCCGAAAGCTTTCCAAGCCCACTACTTCAAGAAAACTGATCGCCGCAGGCACTGCAAGAAACGGAGCCGGATCGCGTGTTCCCAGCCAGTTGATGTGGTCCTGCCAACGCTCGTCCCGACCGCCAAGGCTGCGTCCCCAACTGATCATGTGAGGTTTCAACCGCTGCTGATACTTGCGTTTGACATACAAAAAGCCGGACCCAAACGGGGCACTCAGCCATTTATGCAGGCTGGCACAATAAAAGTCGCAGTCAATTTTTGTCAGGTTGACGTCTCGCATCGCAATCGCATGGGGACCATCAATACAAACGGGAATCCCTCGCTCGCGAGCCTCGCGGCAAATCTCTGCGACCGGAAAAATGATCGCCGAAGGTGACGTAATATGACTTACGACAATCAGCCTGGTCTTATCGGTAACGGCATTGAAGATCGAATTAACGACTCGGCGAGTCATGTTGGTCTGACCAGAGTCATTTGTTGAGTCCTGCGGATCGGAAAAATTACCAACTCTTGCGCTGACGACGCGAGCACCGACTTGATCGCATTTCTGTCGCCAGATCCGAAATACCGCTCCATATTCGTGATCATTCAGCAAAACTTCGTCGCCCGCTTTCAGCTCGATATTCTCCGCAACAACATTCATCGCCACCGTCGCGTTGTCGACGAAAACCATGTCGC
Source organism: uncultured Schlesneria sp. (assembly GCA_903834925.1). Taxonomy (GTDB): domain Bacteria; phylum Planctomycetota; class Planctomycetia; order Planctomycetales; family Planctomycetaceae; genus Schlesneria. The sequence goes on along the minus strand of CAILLA010000276.1, from coordinate 93,881 downwards.
GCGGATCGGCACCGACAAACTTTGAAAGCGACGCCATCGCCTCATCCAGCGCTGGTTCCATTTCGCGTAAGAAGAAATCCATCGGGTTTCGTTCTAACTTGCGCGACCACTCTTCGCGACATTCCTGAACGACGATCGGTGCCAGTCCAAACGAACCGTGGTTGAGATAGGTGATGTCGTCCTGGATCGACCAGGCAGATCGTGGCGGTGGTGTGAAGTCCAACGAATTTAACCCTTGAAACTGACTCGGACGCCATCGTCCGCAAAAATTTTGAATTTTCGACCGGACGCGGCTACTCGTGGGAGTGCGCTGCGTCGGGAAACATGCCGCTACGAACCTCTTCGATGTAACGAGTCGTTGCCTCGTACGCCGATGCTTGAAGGTCGGCATATCGTTTCAGGAATTTTGGCTGGAACCCCTGAGTCAACCCAAGCATGTCATAACTGACAAGCACCTGACCGTCACAATCAGGCCCCGCTCCGATTCCAATTGTCGGAATGGTAAGTTTTTTGGTAATCGCCGACGCGATCGCACGAGGGATCAATTCCAGCACAATTGCAAACGCTCCAGCCTCTTCCGCAGCGTGAGCATCCGCCAACAACGCCGCTTCGTCTCGTTGAACTTTCGACATCCCCCCAAGCTTTCGAACCGATTGAGGCCGCAATCCCACATGAGCCATCACCGGCAGGTCAGCCGCAGCCAACGCTCGAATGGTGTCAGCCTGATGGACACCTCCCTCGATCTTAACGGCACCAGCACCCGTTTCTTTGAAAATCCGGCCAGCGTTCTCGACCGCCTGAGCTGGACTGACCTGGTACGACATGAAAGGCATGTCGACAATGACGAGTGCCCTGCTGACAGCTCTAGCAACAATCTCGCCGTGATAGATCATCTGTTCCAGCGTAACGGGCATCGTCGTCGATTTGCCCTGGACTACCATTCCCAATGAATCACCGACCAGAATCGCATCGACCCCTGCCTGATCAAACAGACTGGCGAAAACAAAGTCATATGCGGTCAGTACCGTCAGCTTTTGCGAGCGGCCTTTGCACGAGGCAAACTTCGGCACCGTCATCGGACTTACGTTCGGGGAATTCTTCTTCGGTTCAGTCATGCGAGCTGCATCCAGTCAGCGATTACAAGTTTTGTGATTTTCAACGGCAATTGCAACGCAAGGCGTCGCCGCCGCAAGTCTATCCGGCACAGCAACTTTATCGAAGGGCTCGCCCAGTCGGAGAGCATTATCTCGTTTCCAAGCTCCAGCTTGGTAACGACCCTCTTCAAAGCTCCGCTTCATTTCGGCAATCCTCTCGGCGGAGCGAGAAGGATACTTTGGTCTGAGGCGAAGCCTCGCTGGACTCTGCGTTCGCTTCCGCTCTGCGGCAAACATGCCTTAGAAAAATTTGATCGAAAAGTTCTCGCGACTTCGACCATTCCTCGTAAATTATAGTCTTTTAGCGATTTTTTCCCCGTTTTTTGGGGTGTTCGAGTTCGATCAAGTTCGAATCCCATCATTCCACCCAGGCGCGCCGAGGATGTGAATCCTCGGATTCTTTTTGAATTTTCCACCCACCACCCGTTACGCTTCACCCTGCGGGCAAACAACAACCGCACGGATCGCCCGCCACCAAACACGATAACGGATCGGTTCGTATGAAATTTGTTTTCCAAGTTGTCAAAGATCAATTGTCGTCATCAGGTTTTGGTTTCGAAAATCCATTCGAGCCGGGCGGTTTAAGCCGCCGGTTTTTCATGAATTGTCTACTCACTACTTTCTAAAAACAACTTTCTAGCCGTTTCGGCTTCTTCTTCGCCAAGTAGGTGGCGATAAAAAAACAACAGGTTTTGTCGCTTGTCAACGGAAAACTGGAAATACCTACTTAACGTTTGGAAGGCGGTCACGAAAAGAGACCCTGTTCATCGCCGAGCCGAGCATTACGACAATTCCAGGAACAGTCCCGTAATACTCACCATGAAATTTGCGCGAGACGCGAGGTTCACATCCGCAGGAAAACTTAACGCCAATCTGGCAAATGTTTTATGTTCTGAACGATTTTAATGATCGCAAAAGAGTTTTGACCACGAATCTGACGAATCGCACGAATAAGAGTCAGCAAAAAGTCAAAGACTTTTGAAATTTCTGATTAGCGAAGATTAGTGCTGATTATTGTTCCAATTTTTCTTTTCTTCGTTTTCAGGCATTTGGAAGCTGTTTTACCCGTGCATGCGGAAATGCACGCCGTGCTGGCAGCGTCGAACTCGCCTTTAACGCGCGACATCACCATTGCCTTCCTCTTAAAACAACAAAGTCGGCCATGGCAGAAACCTGATTTCGGAACTCAATACACAGCACGGACTTTCCCTTTTGAACGCTCTGATTCGTGAGTTGCCACACTCCGCATCGCTCCGGGGCCAAAGCGATTGGCTAAATTCTACTTTGTACGAACCTTGCATTCGCTACAATTCAACCATGCTCACATTCATTCGACGAAAATAACGTCGACGCCGAATTTCCAGAGTTCAAGAGCGTGATCGCGATGGCTTCCATGAGAATCGAAGTGCCGGACGGTGCCTTAGCGGAAATGCGCCAGGATTCTGTTGGATTTGCCAGCGAAATGCGGCTAGCGGCAGCGGTGAAATGTTACGAGTTAAAAAAGGTTTCGCAGGGTCGTGCGGCAGAGATCGCTGGGATTTCAAGAGCGGAATTCGTGACGGCATTAGGACGTTTTGGTGTATCGCCGTTCCATGCGACGGTTGAGGAAATCATGACGGAAGCAACCGGTGCCTGAAACCAGCCATGAAGACACCTGGTGCGACGGTTGTTCAAGATGACGCGTCCGCCAGAATGGCCGCACGCAGCTTGAACATTCCACTGATTGGAACTCTTGGAGTCATTGTCCGTGCCAAGCATAGAAACCTGATTCCATCGGGATCAATGGTGCTTCAGGAATTGATCTCGACGGGACTATACCTTGGCGAGGATCTCGTGCGAACAATCGTGAAACAACTCAGCGAAGAATGGCCAGCGTAGCGGCACAGTCGTTGCTCCCGTTGGGGCAAGCCCAACGGAAACCAAAAGCCATTCGTGGGACTCAAATCAGTCTGAAAACTGGAGTGGGCACGTTCCAAATATTAAGAAAGTATTTCCATTTGCCTATTGACTCGCGATAAATGCTATTGTGTTGGTATGTCTATTGTGGTGTGTTTTTTTTGTGACATGGGGATTGTGCGACCGTTTTCAGTTGGTGTTTTGCGGGAAACGGCATGGCGTATTGGGAAGTCGAATTCGCCCACGTCGCCAGGACGGTGTCGTTGACGGCGTCCCATGTTCGATACAACCGAAAGGTTCCAATGTTTTCGTTATGTTTGCCTATTGTTCAAATCGTTTCCCCGGTCAACGAGATGTTCAGAGAGAAAGAATCCGTGGACTTACGTCGCACGGGCGCGCCTTGGAGTGCTGGGGAGACCCGAACCGCGTCGAACTCGAACACCCCGGAAAACGAGAAAATAATCGTGAAAAGCCTATGAAATACGAGAAATGGTCGAAGTTGATCGAATTTTGCCACCAAAATTCGCGGAAGGGTTCTGGCGGAACACAAGTGCAGAGTCTTGAGCACGAACGACACGAAGGGGAAAGATGGAAAGAAAATGATCAGGTTGGCCACGTTGGGCAACTTCAAACCTGCAAAAATGCCTATAGACTGGGAAGTTGACCAAGTTGGTCAACTTCAAACGCGGTGAAAAAGCCTATGAAAAAAGGAACTTGGCCAACTTTGGTGAAGTTGGCCAAGTTCCTTTTTGATAATGGCGGCAGGACTTCGAAGACGTGTCCCACCCTACGACATCAGTTTCGGATCGAATCCCAAGCAGACGGGTTTGCCTTGTGAATCTGGTTGCTTTCGCGTTGAATAGGCAATCAACGCACTCGTACGAACCCGCATGATATGAAGGATAACTGACGCGATGGAGATTCGCCGAACCGATAAACCTGTAACGCAAGTGGAAGCCGATTGGTTGATCGTTCCTGTCCTGGAGTCTGCTGAACTTTCCAGCTCGTTGGCTGGGCTTGATCATGCCTTGGGGGGAATCGTCACTCGACTGAAATCCCTGGGAGATTTGACGGGTAAACTTGCTTCAACGTTGCCTCTTCGCGGCGTCACTGGGATCGGGGCCAGCCGAATTCTCTTTGTCGGGCTGGGTGCGGAAAACGATCTGACGATCGCTCGACTTGATAAAGCATTGATGACTGCCGCACGAGCGGTTTCCGATAAAAAAGAGACTCGGGTTGCGATTGCAGTCCCGTCGGAATCGACCGGAGCGGTTTCCCGGGCTGACTTTGTTGCGTCGGCAACGACGTGTGGAATGGTCGGTTCACTGGGACAGGATCTGTTTCGGGCAGAACGAGGTCGGCATCCGTTTGTCGGTTTGCAGGTTGTTGCTTCCGGTACGGCCGAACTGGATGGGGCTGTCGAGCGTGGCCGCATTCTCGGGCAGGCCATCAATCTAACACGGGATCTGGTGAACCGTCCGCCGCAGGAAATCACTCCGCTGGGATTTGCCAAACGGGCTCAAGCAGTCGCCACTGATTTTGGGTTGCGGGTGGAAGTGCTAGAGAAACCTCGGTTGGAACAGGAACGGATGCGTTCCATGCTGGCTGTGGCTCAAGGGAGTACCGAGCCCCCTTGCATGGTGATTGTGGAACATGACGGAGGTGGCCCCAACGCACCGCGACTGGCCCTGGTCGGCAAGGGAGTCACGTTTGACAGTGGTGGATTGTCTCTGAAGCCGACCGATGGCATGCTGACGATGAAGTGCGATATGGCAGGTGCGGCGACCGTATTGGGAGCGATGATCGCGATCGCTCGACTGAAGTTGCCGGTCAACGTTGTTGGTTACATGGGCCTGGTTGAAAACATGCCGGGCGGTTCAGCGTTTAAGCTCGGCGATATCCTCACGGCCCGTAATGGAGTGACGATTGAAGTACTCAACACTGATGCCGAAGGCCGATTGGTGCTGGCTGATGTCTTGAGCTACGCCGTCGATGCTGGGGTCGATCGAATTGTCGATTTGGCGACTTTGACCGGGGCTTGTGTTGTGGCTTTGGGTGAAGATGTCTCCGGAGCCTTTACGAACGACCAGACATGGTGCGATACGTTGCTCGCCGCTGCGAAGGCGTCGGGAGAAGACGTGTGGCAGTTGCCGATGTGGGACTCGTACGAAGACCTGATCAAGGGTGATGTCGGTGACATCAAGAACACCGGCGGACGCTGGGGTGGTGCCATTACCGCCGCTCGTTTCCTGAAACATTTTGTTGCAGATAAGCCATGGGTCCATCTTGACATTGCCGGGCCTGCGTTTGCGTCGTCGAACAAACCGCATCGCGAGGCGGGAGCGACGGGTCATATGGTGAAGACGCTGGTTGAGCTGGCTCGTCGCTTTGGGACCTGAACCTCAGGTTCGTTTTCGTGTCTGTACCGTTTTCCAAGTTAGTCTTTCCTGTGACAGTTATTGAATATGATCCGAATCGTCGACTATGGGATGGGTAATCTTCGCAGTGTACAGAAGGCGTTTGAGAAGCTTGGTGTCGCTGCTGAAATCGTGACGTCGGCTGATCAAATCGCCTCGGCAGAAAAGCTCGTGCTACCAGGCGTTGGTGCCTTTCGCGATGCGATTCACGAACTGGAACGACTGGAGCTGGTTGGACCGATTCGAGAACACATTCGGCAAGATAAGCCGTTCCTGGGGATCTGCCTGGGACTGCAACTGCTGTTCGATGTCAGCTTTGAAGACGGGGAATGGAAGGGTTTAGGAGTTCTCGCGGGGGACGTTGTTCGTTTTCCTGCGATGCCGGATCTTAAAGTTCCTCACATGGGTTGGAACACGCTTGAACCGACCCATGATTGTCAGCTGTTAAGGGGAATTCCTGCTGACGCTTCGGTCTATTTTGTCCACAGCTATTTCGTACGACCCACGGATGAATCGGTCATTGCTACTCGCACAAATTACGGAATTCCGTTCACATCGATGATTGAGCGGGGCAATCTGTTTGCGACTCAGTTCCATCCGGAAAAGAGCCAGAAGGTGGGACTGAAGCTGTTGGAAAATTTCGCTACGCGGTAACAAGGAACCAAATGCATGACCTCAGAACCAGCCTCGCGATCGTTCTGGACGTGGTGGGTCTGTGGACTGTTATTGTGTGCGAGTACGATCAACTACATGGATCGTCAGACGCTGTCGAATGTCGCGTCGAAGATTAAACCCGAATTCAAGATCGGCAATGAGGAATACGGCAATCTCGAATTTGGCTTTGGTGTGGCGTTCGCCGTCGGGTCACTTGTCTTCGGGGCGATTGCGGATCGGACCAACGTCCGGTGGCTCTATCCGATCGTGTTGCTGCTTTGGTCATTGATGGGGTTTCTAACGGGTTTTGTGGAAACTTACCTGGGATTGATGCTTTGTCGCGTGTTTCTTGGTTTCTTTGAAGCAGGTCATTGGCCTTGTGCGCTAAAGACAACGTACCGGCTGCTTCCGCCTGAAGACCGCGCCTTGGCGAATAGTGTCTTACAAAGTGGAACGGCGATCGGAGCCATTGTGATTCCATTGATTATGCTGGCAACATTGACCGATGCGCCAGGAAGCTGGCGACCAATCTTTCAAATTATCGCAGCAGTCGGTTCGATCTGGGCGGTTGTCTGGGTCTTTTCAACACGTTCCTCGGATCTTGCACCTGTTCCGCCGCTGACAGCGTCACAGCAGGCCCAGGGAGACAACAGGGACACATTGCTCTCTGCGATTCTCAGCCAGAAGTTTGTCGTGCTGGTCGTGATTGTTGTGGCCATCAACGGTTGCTGGCACTTATTTCGAGTCTGGATGCCGTTGTTCTTAGAAGAGGGACGCGGTTACGACAAGAAGTCGATGCTGGCGTTTATGTTCTGGTTCAATGTGACCACGGATGTCGGTTGCCTGTCGACAGGGCTGCTGACTCGGCGATTGCATAAAGCTGGTTTTAATACTCATCGTTCACGATGCATTGGTTTTGGTGTCTGTGCGGCGCTCGTCGCTACGGGAGGGTTGATTCCATGGATCGCGAGGGACGGTCCCGGATTGAACATCGCTCTAATTGCGGTGGCTCTTGGGGCATTGGGGTTGTTTCCTTGTTATTATTCGTTCAGTCAAGAGATTTCGACTCGGCATCAGGGAAAAGTGATGGGATGTCTTGGTGCATTGGCATGGCTGACATCATCGCCGATGCATAAATACTTTGGACGTTGGATTGATCAAACGAAATCCTATGATCAGGGGATGGCGCTCGCTTGTGGGTTTCCGGTTCTGGCATTGATTGTCTTGTTATTGTTCTGGCCAGCAAATAAACCGGAAATTGAGTAGAATCTGGGCGAGATGTTGTCGGTTTTTGTCATTTGGGTTTTGGCCGTGCGAGATGATGGAGCGCACGGGCTGAAGTCCATGCTACGGTTTTCGATTTACAAAAACTGGAAACATTGGTGGCGTAGTCGTGAATTGGTCGTGTGCGAGTGCTCAACATGTCTAATGAAACCGTTGGCCGACCGATGGAAGTCCTTTTGGTCGAAGACAGCCTGATGTTTGCTCGAATTGCCATTGGCGCATTACAGCAGGGGCGTATTCAACACCGATTAACATGGCTTAGCGATGGAGCCGAAGCATTGAGCTTTCTGCAACGTGGGGGAAAGTATGCCGTCGCACCGCGTCCCGACTTGTTGCTACTCGATCTGAAGCTGCCGGGGATGGATGGACTGGAATTGCTCGCCAAAGTCCGAGCCGACGACGGATTAAAATCGCTACCAGTCGTGGTCATGACGGGTGAAGGGGAAAAGGCACAGCTTGGTGACTTAACTGTCGAAGCATTTCTTACAAAACCACTCGATCTGCCGAAATTCATTGAGATCGTTCAAAAGCTGTCGAGCTTCTGGCAAGCGGATATGATTCTGCCATCGACCGAGCCTGTGACGGATACAGGGGATTCGGACCTTTTGATACTATAGTTCTTTGCCAAGACTTAAAGTTCGGGTTTGTGCCACTGCATCGGTATCTTCTCCGACGCAGTGGCTTCCCTACATGTTTTCTCGGCAATCCAAGAGCACTGGGTGACCGAAGACGGTCATCCAATGGCACATGAATATTGAGATTGGACAACGCACGAGTTCGTTGTCGTTGAATTGTTTGAGATTGTGGAATTACCGAATGGTCCGCTCGCGAATCATTGAACCGGTTAAGATTGGCGTGATCGGACTTGGGCGGTTCGGTCGGCTTCATGCATTGACGCTCGCCGGTTTGGCAGAAGCAGAGCTTGTTGCCGTTGTCGCACGCCGGCAGCAAAGTCTTGATCGGATTCATACCGAATTGCCCGATGTTCCTGGCTGGCTGGATTTGGGTCGAGCCGTGGATGAATCCGATGCGGAAGCGTGGGTCGTTGCCTGTTCGACCGAAGATCACGTTTCTGTTACACGACTGCTTCTGCAAGCTGGCAAGTCTGTGCTGCTGGAAAAGCCGATTGCCAATTGCTTGCCCGATGCAGAAAGCCTTGCGCCGCTCGTCAAAGTTGATTCGTCAAACCTGATGCTCGGCCACATCCTTCTTTTTAACAGCGAGTTCAAACAACTGCGTGAAGAAGTCTCGCGTCGCGGTCGTCCGACTTTAATTGATTGCGTTCGGCATCGACCTGCCACGATCGTCACCGATTTTCCCGGTGAAAACCCACTTGTCGCGGCGATGATCCATGATCTGTATTCCGCACAAGTCCTGATAGGCTGTGAGGAACCGAAACGATTTACCTCCCAGTTTCATCGCACAAGGGATGGTCATGTCGATGTCGCGCTCGCACAACTCGAGTGGCCAAATGGGACGCTCGGTTCGTTCAAAGCGTCATACCTGACACCCAAAGGGATGGCTCCGCGTGGCTTTGATCGGATGGAGGTTTTTGGAGAGGGGTGGGCGGCGCGCATCCTGCCGAATCCCCGTCCGGTCGAGGTCTGGGACGAACGGGCACAATGGCCAATGGCCTTGGAAATCCGCACGGATTCAAGTGGGCCAACAGGTATGATGGCCGAAGAATTGCGTTGTTTCTGCCGCGTCGTGCGGGGACAGTGTCCTGTCCCCGCCGGTGCGACTTACAGTGATGCATTGCAGGTCCAGCGATGGATTCATCGTTTGGAACCGACCGGTGAATCGTCAAGTGGCACTGCTTGACGTCGTTGGAGTCAAACAGTGCCGCTGGAATCAAACCATCATGGGTTTGCGTTTTCGGCATCGGTCCATGTGTCGGTTCGGAACGGCGATGCTGGCAATCCTGCACCGTTGGCCAAATTCGGTTCCGCCATGTGATGCCAGCCAAACCGAACGGCCACGGGCTTGGTGACTCCCGCAGCCGTGACAACAACCGTATCGCCCTCGATCTTCGCTGAGGCTTTGACAAACTTTTTGTTATCGCCAGCAATTGACCACCACGAGAGGTCCATTCCATCGCGAGCTTTCAGGCCGGCAGCGTGGTTAAAGCTGACGATCGCTTTGTTACCATCCACTTCTAAGGACTCATAAAGCGGACCAGAGTAAACCAGTCCTTTTTGGCCATAGGTGTTCGCCAAAGCCCACAGCGATAGCCTGCGGCCCACTTCCTGCTTGTTGGGCGGATGAATGTCATTGAGTGTCGTGATGTCGGTCAGCACTGCCATACCGGTGTTTTTGACACCCAAGGTTGCGGTTTGTGCTTCCCAGATTCCTGCCAGTCGTGTTGGATCACCCTGGTAATTGAAGGGTGCAAGTTGAGCGAACAAGAACGGGAAATCGCGATTTTCTTCCTGGTTCCAGACCGATCGCCAGCCTTCAATCAGCCCACGCTTGAGTTGATAGTAATGCATCCCCTGGCCGTTATTCGATTCTCCCTGATACCATAGGAATCCTCGGATCGCGAACGGGACAATCGGGTGAATCATCCCGTTATAGAGTCCCGTATGCTGATAGTTGTTGTTCAGCGGATGGCCGGGCAGATTCTGCGGCACGGGGGGGAGTGCATCGCCTGGCTTAGCAGCCTTGATCTTTTCGAGATAGCTCTTGATCGAACTGGCGTAGCCCACGAGTTGATCCGCGTACCCATTCTGCATCCCCAGCATTTCATTCTTTTCGCCTTCCAGCTCGGGAATTGCAGTATACCCTTGTGGAGGAATCCACGGCTGGATTCGAGTTCCGCCCCATGCGGTTGTGATCAGTCCGACTGGGATATTGTCGAGTTTCTGATGGATTTCCCGACCGAAGAAGTACAGTACGGCAGACGAGCCTGCCGCCGTGTTGGGCGTACACTCGACCCACTTCGCACCGACATAATCCGAAGGAGTTCCCGCAGGAACAAGCGGGATTACGAACAGGCGGATCTTCGGGTACTTCGCGTCGGCGACTTCCTGTGCACCGTTAGTAGATTGGGCCACATTCCATTGCATGTTGGATTGCCCGGACCCGGCCCAGACTTCGCCAACCAGGATGTTCCCCACCTTGATCTCGTTCTTCCCCTTCACAATCATTTCATGTGGGCCACCGGCGGTTTTGATCGCAGGAAGAACGACTTTCCACTTGCCAGCTCCGTCGGCAGCGGCCTTTACGCTGGCTGTCCCCAACGTAACGGTGACTTCTTCACCTGGTGCCGCCCAACCCCAGATCGGGAGTGGGATATCCTTTTGCAGGACCATGTTGTTGCTGATGACTTCCGGCAACCGGACATCGGCCCTCGCGGCCGAGATCCCCGAAAGCAGGGCTGCCACTGCCGCGACCCAACACCAAAACTTGTTTGTCATGCTGCGCTTCTCTCCAGAAATAAGTGAATCGATTAGGATGCTTCATGCATCGCCAAACGCTGATGTTACATGAGGGACCGTTTGAATTCAGCCCTACAGGGAAGCGAACAGAAGGATTTTTCAAAACGGTTCCGACAAGACGTGCCACTGCATCGAAGTCTTACCCAACGCAGTCAAGTTTCAGGGTTTCTGCAAAATTCGATCAGGCCGTGCCTTGATGGTTCGATAGCGCCTCCGACGAGAACTGCATGAACGATGACGGTAAAACCATGCGACCCTTTTTGTGGATTTCTGTTACAAAAGCTTTTCGCTTTTTGGAACTTGAGGTTGTAGTTGGTGCCAAAGTTCCTCAAGTTCATGGGGCGGAAGCATCTAGCGAACCGCCTGCGGCGGCTCACCAACAACGCAAACATTCTAACTTTGGATCGTTTCATCAGACCCGGTCGACGCTCAACATTTGGTCGCGATTTCATTAGGATGCCGCAAACATTTTTTACATTCCACGAAAGTGATACCGATGATTCGATGTGCGGCGTTCTTCGCGACCGTTTTTTTGATGATTCCGACCTTGGCACGTTGCGCGGATGGACCGCTGCCGCCGAAAGAAGCCGCTGCCAGCATTAAGTTGCCACCCGGTTTCCATGCGACACTTTTCGCAGGCGAGCCTGATGTCATGCAGCCGATGTCGATCGCCTTTGACGATCGCGGACGGATGTGGGTGGTTGAATGCCGTTCCTATCCCAAGTGGCTCCCCGCAGGAACCAAGGAAGGGGCCGACAGGATTCTGATTCTGGAAGACACGAATGGAGACGGACAATTCGATAAACGAACGGTGTTTGCCGACAAAGGAGTCAACTTCAGTTCCGTAGAGTACGGATTCGGCGGTATTTTTGTGACGGCGATTCCGAATCTGATTTTCATCCCCGATGCGAATGGCGACGACGTTCCGGATGGACCACCGCAAGTCTTGCTTGATGGATTCGATCTGAAGGCCGTTCACAATGTTGCCAATGGACTGACATGGGGGCCGGACGGCTGGTTATATGGCTGTAACGGCATCCTTTCGAATTCGCGAATTGGCAAGCCAGGGACTCCGGATAATGAACGGGTTCCCATGAATTGCGGAATCTGGCGCTTTCATCCTGTTCGTCACGAATTCGAAGTTGTCGCTCATGGGACGACGAACCCCTGGGGACTGGCGTTCGACGATCGAGGCGAAGGTTTTCTCACCAACTGCGTGATCGAACATGCGTTTCATGTCGTTCCTGGAGCTCGCTTCAAGCGAATGTTCGGCCAGGACTTTAATCCTCAGACGTTTGAATTGATGCAGACCTGTGCCGATCACATTCACTGGGCCGGAGGGACATGGGAAGGTTCACGCGACGGGAAAGGAAAGCACGGCGAAGCGGGAGGCGGACACGCTCATTCGGGCGGAATGATTTATCTGGGAGATCAGTTTCCTGCCGAGTACTACAACAACCTTTTTACGCTGAACATTCACGGACAGCGACTGAATCGAGACAAGTTGGAACGAAGTCAATCGGGTTACGTTGCCAAACACATGACCGACTTTGCTCCGTCCGGCGACCCATGGTTTCGTGGTGTTTGCGTCAAGCAGGGGCCTGATGGAATCTATTTTACCGACTGGTCTGATACGGGTGAATGCCACAATTACGACGACGCGACAATCCATCGGGAAAATGGCCGAATCTTTAAAGTCACCTACGGAGAAATACGTGAAAAGCCGGTTGATTTCAGCAAACTCACGAATGATCAATTGATCGATTATCTCATCGACAAAGATGGGCTTCGAGCCAATCATGCGAGACGTATTTTGCAGGAGCGTTCTGCAAGTGCAAAACTGAAGAAAGAAGTGACGATTCAATTGCTTTCGCTTTTTACAGCGAACCTCACTACGTCCGATCCAGACAAACAAACGAAACAGGGATTGCAACTGCTTTGGACACTGCATGCGATCGGTGAGTTGCAGAAACTGAATTTAGACCAACTTTTGTCGCCTGCGCTTCCGCTGAAAAATGACACCATTCGCGGCTGGAAAGTCCGTTTGGAATTGGAGTCCAAGTCTGTTTCGCCAGAGGCGGAACTCAGGCTAGCGGAAATGGCGAAGATGGACTCATCTTCCTACGTGCGGCTACAGCTCGCATCGGGGTTGCAGCGACTACCGCTCGCGAATCGAAAGGAAATCGCACGGGGTCTTGTTTCGCATTCCGAGGACACGCCGGATAACAATCTGGTGCTGATGATGTGGTATGGAATCGAGCCATTGATTTCGCAGGATGACAATGAAGTTTTACCATTGGCGCTGGCGACGAGAATTCCCAAACTGCGACAGTTCATTGCCCGGCATCTTGCGTTTCATGAGTCTCCACGATTTGCTCCAATTCTCAGATGGCTCGAAGAAAGTGGTGGCGGCCTGGACGTTCAGCGAGACATTTTAACCGGGGTTTACGCCGCGATTGAAGGACGGCGCGATTTGAAACCGGACGCAGGTTGGAAGTCTGTCGCAACTCGATACGCGATGAGTCCCGATGCAACGGTTCGCGAAATGAGCCAGCGAATCTCGCTGGTTCAGGGAAGCGACGATGCCTTCAATGAATTCGTCAAAATTGTGAAGAACGAGAAGAACGAAGCCCCTCGACGAGAGCGAGCACTTGCCGACCTCGTGACAACTCGGCGTCCCGGTGTTGCGGATCTGCTGCTTGATCGGCTGAACGACCCCGCGTTAAGGGGAACCGTGATCCGGGGACTGGCAGGATTCGACCGAAGCGAAGTGGGAAATGCATTGCTTGGACTGTATTCCAAGTTGAGCGATGCGGAAAAGCTCGACGCAATCAGCACTTTAACCGCTCGCGAAAAGACCGCGGTGGCGCTGGTTACGGCGGTAGATGCTGGGAAAATTGACAAACGTGACCTCTCGGAATTTGACATTCGTCAGCTGCAGCGATTCAAGGAACCAAAGCTCAAAGAACTGGTCAATAAACTGTTCGGAGCCAAACCCTCCTCAGCCGAACGGGCACAGCAGATTGCAGAAATGAAGCGCCAAGTCCTGGCGGGCGATGCCTCTGCGGCGAATCCAGTACATGGGCGAGCGATATTCCAGAAGAACTGTGCGTCTTGTCACACACTGTTTGGTGAGGGGCGAATGGTTGGTCCTGATCTGACCGGTGCCCAGCGAACGGATCTCGACTACGTGCTGATCAACGTCATGGACCCCAGTGCTCTTGTTGGGCATGCCTATCGAGTCACGATTGTGGAGTTAAAGGACGGTCGGGTGATCAACGGCATCGTCAAGGCGGAAGATGCGAGTACGATCACTCTTCAGACGGCTACCGATCGAATCGTTGTTGCGACTCAAGATATCCAGGAGCGTCAGCAGCAGTCGGTTTCGATGATGCCGGAAGGCCTGCTAAGCCGGCTTTCGATTCAGGACATTCGCGATTTGGTGAAGTACCTGAACAGCGAAAAGCAAGAGTAGCACGTTGGCAAGAGTTACAGTTCGGGTTGTGTGCCACTGCATCGGAGTCTTCTCCGACGCAGTGTCTTCTCTTTTTTCGAGGCAATCGAAGTGCACTGGGTGACCGAAGACGGTCGTCCGGTGGCACCCGAATACTTCAATTGGACTACGCACTCGATCCGTCAAAAACGATCCATCTTGCTCAAACTTTGAAAATCCCCATAATCCCTCAAACTTCAAGAAGTTGTGATTCGATGGGAAAAACTGGCTGGTTTGTGAGAAAAGTGATCGATATACTCCGCTTCACGAATACTTTTCGCCGTGGAAGTCTGTAAATTATTGCTGCTTTCGCGTAATCTTGAGCGGAAGTTAAGGTTCATCGAGCAGTGTTTTTAAGGATCTCGGCAGAGTCGAGGGTAACAGGCGATTCGCCGGTCGAGGATGCGATCCATGTACGATAGCGGTGTTTTAAGAGCAACGGATAGTCAAGGGAACGGTTTGGATGCCTCCCTTGGTGCTGTGCCGCATCGATCGATTGAATCGAAATCCAGTTGGACGCGTCGCACCCGTTCGCTGATGGGTGTACAGGTTTTGTCGACGGGTTCGTATGTGCCCGACAATATCGTCACAAACGCCGATTTACAGTCGCGATTCGGTTACGACCCTGCCTGGATCGAACAACGAACTGGAATTCTTGCCCGTCGATATGCGGCGCCCGGACAAGCCACAAGCGATTTATGTATCGAAGCCGCAAAGCGAGCGATTCGAAACGGTCGTGTTGACGTCCGAGACATCGATCTTGTAGTGGTCGGTACGTTCACTCCAGACTACCAATGTCCGACGGCTGCAAATCTGGTTCAAGAAGCATTGGGGATTGATGCCCCGGCAATGGATTTACACGCGGCGTGTTCAGGGTTCGTCTACGCTCTGGTAACCGCCGCTCAATATGTCGCCACCGGAAACAGTCGAACGGCTTTGGTGATCGGCGGTGACTGCAACAGCCGTATTGTTAACCCGCTCGATCAAAAGGTCGCACCACTGTTCGGTGACGGGGCCGGTGCGGTGATACTGACTCGCGGAGACGCTCATCAAGGTCTAATCTGTTACCAACTCGGTTCCGATGGTGGCGGAGGCTGCATGCTGGATCGCCAGGCAGGCGGTTCCAAGAATCCTGTAACACACGAAGACCTGGATGCTGGCCGACAATTCCTGCAAATGGATGGCCGAAACGTTTTCAAGTGGGCCGTCCGAGCTGTGGCCGACAGTATCGAAGTGGTGATGAGAAAAACCGGGATGTCGGCACACGATGTCTCATTAGTCTTGCTGCATCAGGCGAACATCCGAATCATCAACAACGTCGCCGAACAGTTGGCGATCCCGGTTGATAAAATGTTCAACAACTTGCAGCAATACGGCAATACATCCGGCGGCTCGATCCCGATCGCTTTGGACGAAGCTTTTCAGGCGGGCCGCGTCAATCGTGGCGACACGCTTTTAATCAGCGGTTTCGGTGCCGGCCTAAGCTGGGGCACGTGTCTCTTCCGCTGGTAGCTTATGAAGACGTTCAGGCCAACTTCCGGTGTTGATGACCACCTGGCGGCAGGTGAGGTGCTGGTGATGTCTCACAACCAACAACCGGTTGCGGGTGAGCTGCTCCCCGAAGAATCACCACAACGCGAACCCCGACGGCCGCAAGTACCAAGGGCTTGCGGGCAATTCTCGTCTAAAGCGACGAACACACGAGCAGTCGCCTCAAAACGGTGAGTGAGCCACGAAGATTCAACGCTGGCGGCCAAAAGTTTGCCCTCACGGTCGATCCAGTGGGCTCATCGTTCCCAAGCCTGGCTTGGCCATCGCATGCGTGTAAATCATTGTCGTGCTGACATCGGCATTTCCGAGCAGATCCTGGGCGGTTCGAATGTCTGTTCCTTGTTCCAGCAAATGAGTCGCAAAGCTGTGGCGCAGTGTATGGCTGCTGGCGGGCTTTGAAACCACATCCTTGACTCGCAGCCGCAGGCATTCGAGCAGCCGTAATCCGGCCCCATATAGCAGTTGGCCGATCAGGTGGTACGTTCCCGGCAGTTCCTTCAGCACGAGCGCGACTTCCTCGCGAGTCAATACGCACGGTAATCGCTTCGTTCGCTGAGCACGATGCATCTCCAGTTCGCCAAGCGGTCGCCCCAGAATCTCTTTGAAAATGAACACAAGTGCATTTAAAGGCTGGTTTTGAGTACTGGCGGAAACATGCCGTTCCACGGCCAGATATTCCAGAAACCGCCGGGCATCGTCATTTCCTAATGACAACTCAGAAAAAAGGGGGCTGGCTCCGCAAGGTGCCGGTCCCCCTTTTTCTGAAAAAGCGATATAGTCGACAAACCGCTGCCACTAACTCGTATACGCTTCTTCCGTCCGATGCGAGTAATGTAGCAACCGAATCCGCCGAGCCAGCCGGTCAAGAACAGACCCCGGCAACGCCAGCCCGATGCGCAAACGAGGGATCTTCGCAACTGCAGTACGGTGGGACAAGTCCGCGCGGTCCCACCGCATTCCGTCTTGTGTTTTTGCGTCCCCCGGTTTCCCGACCCTCGAAACCGCCGTTACGTCCGAACTTCGCGGCATTAAAATCGGTTCTGGTGGGACTGCAAAGAATTGTCCCACCCTAATGCCTGCCTCACTACCGTCGTAAAGCGATGGGTCCTCACGTTCTTCATCGCAATCAAAATGCGATCCTTCGCCCATTTCTTCAATAAACTCAATCGACCGCCGGTCCCCTTCGCTCTTCGACACCACTGTCTGACAAGCGACCTCGTCTGATAACCCCGCCCGCCGAATCAGCCAGTCTTCCTGCAAACTCACCCATGCGGACGTTCTTCCGACCGCAGCCAAACGCCAACAGAATGCAGATCGAATCGAGCGCCTGCGAAAACTGCCACTCAGTATGCCCACGTCGAGTCAACTCCGTCAGGTAATCCAGCACATCGTCCCCGCAAAAAGTGCTCAGCCGCTCGCCAAAACGTCTGGCAAACGCCTCCATTTTCCGGTACATCCAATCGGCACGATTTTCATCTCGTTCATTCTGAGGGATTGCATTTCGACCGCGCCTCAACCAGCGTTCCACGGCCGTTTCGTCTACTTGTGCCGGAGACTCGCTCGTTGCCACCGGCCGCTGCAATTCATTTTCTGCCGAGACAATTTCGCCCAAACGCCCAGCGTGTGAACTCGATTTCAACCCACCAATTTGCCAAAATTCACATCGCATCATACCGCACAGTCTATTTCAACATTTATTGCGCGCAGCCATATCACAACATGCTGCACGAGGTATTTTAGGATAACAATATTGTTCCACACAATCGTTTGTTGCCGTATGGTAGTTGACTTTCCGGTTTATAGTGGCCACAATTTCGCGTACACCGAGCCAAAACGACACGGAAACGATACGCAACTAGACAGCGTCCGGTACATTTAACTCTTCGACTAAATATAAATGGAAATTGAACGGGGACAGGTCAATATCACAACGAACAACTGAACCTGTCCCCTTTCCATTGCCGTTCGCGGCAATCATTGATAAACCGATGAGGTGGTTCGTTGTGTTTCCATTGAAATGAATAACTTTTAAAAACATACACGATAAAAAGGGTAAAACTCAATGCTGATAACTGTATTCACGGGAACAGTAAGTGGGCTCCAACTCCATCCGGGTGGGAAGTTTCACTTCAAGCTAAAGGAAAAAGACGTTGAAAAGTACAAGCAATTTGTCGTGAACCCTCAGGTCGCTCTAGAGCTCTATTACAGTTATGTTCTTTCGGCTTATCTTACACAAGAGCCACTGACTGTGCGGGCTCAAAGTGACCATCCGGATATAGTGGTAGAATTAGCTTGCGGAAATATGTAGTTGTAAACATTCGCAGAGGAAAAAAGGGCGACTCAATGTTGGAAAGCAGCTATTTAGGAACCGTCAGTGGGATCCAACTCCATCCAGGTGGGTCGTTTGATTTTAAGCTTACAAACATCGACACTGCTGATTGGAAGCAATATTTCGTTGACCAGCAGGGCGGTCAAAAACAATATTTCACTTGGATTCTTGTAGCCTTTCTTAGGCAAGCACCGATGCAGGTATTGGTTGATATTGATAGTCCCAACCCTGAGAACGTGCAAGAATTGATTTTCGGGAATATGTAAGTCATTATTATTTTGACTCGTACTCGATTCCTCATTGTTGATGGGTTGGCTTCTGACTGCGACTTGACAAAAATCTCAAAGGAGATTGCATTGCAAGAATCAGCGTACACTAAAGTAAAGGTTGGGTCCCACGACTCGATGCCCTATAACGGCCACCAATATTGCATTCAAGCCAAGGGACAATATCCAACTGATGAGACATCCGTTTGGCTCAATGGAATTCGATGCGTCAGCCCGATACGGAATCTGGTGATTGCAGATGTGGCACCCTATATCGGCACCGCCGGTGATTGCGCGCAGTCGTGCATATGGAGTGTCATTGACGTTCATTATCAAGGAGATGTTGCGAAAAGTTTTGCACTTGGCAACGCACCAAACAGCCTACTTCGGCGGGATGACAGTGGTGATATTTATTGTGATGGCAAGCTCGGTGAAAAGGGAACCGTTTGGAAATTGCGTTACCCCAATGAGGCGTTCCTAGAATATCACATCTTTGCGGCTGACGATGAGACTTCAGATCCGCACGACAGGCCAATGTTGGTGCTCTCGCATGCAACAACGGGGTTTCGGTTAAAATACAAGGTACCGGAAATTCCCGAATTATTGTTGGGGTTGAATCACTTTTCCTTTTATGCGCCGGTGATCAGTCTTGGCGACCGACTCAGTCGAAAGGCCCTCGCAGTACTCCTTACGTCAACCACGGGTTTCCAAAAAGCAGATATGTCCAAATAGCGGTCAAAAGCCAACGTTCAACGATCGGTTTCGTTTCCAAAACCAAAACTAAGGCAATCAAATGGCCGAAGATGTATATGGCCCCAATAGTTAAGAGAGCGCACGTTGATTGCGGCGAGGATTTTTAAAATTATTTCCTCACATGGATCGTTGAGGGTGATCTGGGTTGGTTTTGATTGCATATTGCTGCGGTGCGCTTCTGCCAACGGTGTCGTTTCGCCCGGAGGAATCCGGTGCGACGCACCAAACATGTATTGTGGGTTCGGCCGAAGTGATCTTGCGACCAAGGCGGCTGTCCGAAAAGACCGGCGAACTCGTTGAGTTCGCGTCGCTCAGGCGTCGCAGCCATCACGATTCCGCATTGGTGATGCGGGATCGTGATTCAGACTCTCCAAGAAACTCATCCGTGCCCCACCAACCGGCGCTTCAAAGGGATTGGCTCGCGACTCGCGTCGTGTCCAATGAGGTTTCACTCGGGGTGAGGAGAGGGACACAGCATCAACCATCGCCGTGCAACCCCGGTGTCTCCCCGAATCGAGGCGATCCGTGCAAGTGCCAGAATGCTGCCGAGTGCCAGTCTTTCCGATTTCCGCTGGGCTTGCCCCAGCGGGATCACAACTGGTCGGCTACAACAAGCGCAGCGTGATGTCCCGCTCTCCATTGGGCTCGCCCCGATGGAAGCAGCGACTGGCTCGCTACTCCGCTGACACGCGACTTCGAATCGCGGTTCCGGTCGTACGTTCCGACATCATCACGGAAACGGTACGCAGGCTTCATTCCCTGAACGTCGCCAAATTGTTAAGGAATGAGAGTCAATTGAAGTCATTTCGTTTAGTCCCTGCTGGCGAGCCAGGGAGTCGCTGCTTCCATCCGGGCAAGCCGACGGAGAGCTTCCATCAACACATTGATAAGTAGCTTGCAGTTGCCGGTCCCATTGGGGCAAGCCCAACGGAAACCAAATCCACGGTCTACAGGAAGACTGCATTTTCACGGCTGGGGACGCGCTCCGTTTCCAGCTCGCTCTCAAAACTCTGCCATCGCGAAGCGTATCACCATTGTCCTGTTTTGGCGTTAGAAACGAGTTTTCAGAAAACTCTCGATCCGAAACCTTTTCCCCGTTCTTGAAAAGTGCCGCGGCCCTCAACTCGTCATCGACGACGCAGACGTGCATTGTTCTGGCGTGCAAGTCGACGCCGCAGTAAAATCCGTGCTGTTGTCGGTAGAATCTCATCATCGGTCTCCTGGAAGAAGAAGCGGTTGATCCCGCAATCCGTGCTGGTCCCACACAGACGAGCCTGCGAATCTTCGGGTATCGCTCAAATTTATCGGACTTACGCCTCCATTCTAGGAGGCCATGATGAGTATCAAGGCATTCAACACGGACGGCGAGTACGCCGCCGGTTAATTTTAACGTTTGCAGTCGCTGGGTGACACCGGAGAGTCAATGAGGCTCGGCATCCTCTCAGATACTCACGACGAACTGGTGCGTACGCAGGTGGCGATCGCCATACTGCGCCATGCCGGTGCCGATGCTCTGATTCACTGCGGAGACCTGGCGAGTCCACCAATTGTCGAAGAACTGGCGGCATTACCAAGTTGGTTCGTGTTTGGTAACCATGATTCCGACATGGTTCCGTATCTCGAAGAAACAGCGACAACAACGGGAGTCGTTTGCTTAGGATGGGGCGGCGTGATCGTTGTTTCTGGCCACCGCGTTGGGATTGCACATGGTCATCTCACGACGGATATTCGTCGTGTTCTGGCGGACGAACCAGAGTTTCTGTTAACAGGTCATTCGCACATCCCAAGTGATTTGAGTGAAGGAGGTGTTCGCAGGATCAACCCTGGTGCAATTCACCGCGCAGAGCGGTTTACTGTTGCCCTGCTCGACTTGGCAAATGGAAAGTTCGAGTTAATTGAAGTGCCGAGGTAGCAATTGAGTCAACTGGGCAAATTATCTTGAGCGTTCTCGAACAGAATTTGATGGCATTCTCGTGGACGAATACAAGAAGCGCGTCCGACAACTTGCTGAGCGTCATGGGTTTGAGGTCGACTATGGCTTCGATGGAACGCTGTCGTTGAACAATTCATGCGGTACGGTCAAGTTCTCACCCACCAAACGATCGGACATGATTTGTACTATCGCCAATGCGAACCATTCATTTGCGCTTCATCTGAAAAAGAAATTGATCTTTGACATCATTCACCGTTTGGGCACCGGACGCGCTCTTGACGGATACAATCCTAAAGGCGAACCACTGACGATTCAGGAGTATGTCAGTGAAGAACATCAGGTTCATGTGTATCCAAAAGGCTTGGAACGAAATGGTACCAGGTTGTTGGTATCGAGGCGGATGAACGACACCCGCCGTCCGTGCATGAGTTCACAAGGATCGAATAGTTATTAGTTTACCAGCGGATAAGTCCAAATTACGACCACAAACGTGCGTTGAACGGACAACTTTCTTTCCAGAACGTCGTCCATCGTGGCCTCGACACACAAAGCGTTCCAGTACTTTCCGTGACACGCAGCACCGACTTCAACGGCGAGTTTTCGCCAGAATTCCGTCAGTGCCAATTGAATCTGTTCGTCATCCGACGACGATTCTTCTTTGTCATATCGAGTTGTCGTCTGAGACGTAGAAACGGTCCAGCCGCATTCCGATCCGCCCGTTACATGGATCGGAAGTTCTTTTGGCCGAGGTGGATTCTTGGCGGCTTTGATCGCCGCCAATATTTCAGCAGTCGTTTCTTGTGCCATCGGTTCACCCAGGTGACTCAACATCTCACTCGTTGAATGTTACCGAATGCCGAAACCACTGACGAACGAAGGCTCACGCCAGTGACACCTTAGTACTGATACCCAACGAAAAAAGTGCGATCGATCTGATGAAACTAACGGATAAGAAATCGAGTTCAGTGAAAATGATATTCTTTGTTCGTTCGGTCAAAGTCGTGGTCTTCCAAGTAGCACTTCACTTTGAAACTAGTCGCTTGAACTTTTCGATCAAATTTCAGGGCGGGGGATTATTGTTGAACGGAAGAGAAGAATTTTGAACAGAAGGACGCGAGGGTAAGGATGGTAACAAAGTCGAGAGTATTGTCGTAATCAAACTGAGTCGTCCGGAGAAATATTTGAATTCCCTCCGCTCGGTGATTCTGATTCTCCTCGGAATCGATATCCAACTCCTCGTACCGTTTCAATCACATCGCCGAGACTTCCCAGTTTCTGGCGAAGCGAACGGATATGGACATCGATGGTCCGCTCCAACGCATTGGCATCCTCACCCCGGCAATGGTCCATCAACTCATTTCGTCCGAAGGGTCGACCAGCGGCTCGTGCCAACGACCACAAGAGCCGAAACTCGGTCGGTGTCAGATCGACCAGTTCGCCGTGAACTTTCGCAGTATGGTTCACTCGATCGACTTCAATTCCGTGAATCGAGACGACGTCGCGCGACTGCTGGTCCGCACCCGCTCGGCGTAAAAGAGCTTTTATACGGTGGATCAGCGGTTTGACTTTAAATGGTTTGGTCACATAATCATCGGCACCCATGTTGAACCCGACAATTTCGTCAACTTCTTCGCTTCGAGCAGTCAGCATCAGGATGCGAATCCCCTGAGTTTTGGCATCCGCTCGCAGTTGTCGGCAGACTTCCAGGCCGTCGATGACGGGCAACATCAGGTCCAGCAGGATCAAACCCGGTTCAAACGAACGTGCCTTGCGCAGGCCATCCTGGCCGTCGGCGGCTAATGCGACCTCAAATCCCTCGCGTTCGAGGTTGTATGTCAGCACTTCTTGCAAAGCGCGTTCGTCTTCGATGATCAGGATTTTTTGTTTGCTCATGGGTTTTCAAAAACGTGTTCTAGGCAACCGTCGATGTCCGAATGCGGTGTCGGATGATCTCACCCTGTACCAGGTAAACGACATCTTCAGCGATGTTTGTCGCATGGTCTGCGATCCGCTCAATTTGACGCGACGCCGAAAACATATGCAATGCCGGCTCAACTAGATCAGGTCGCGTCTGCATCAGTCGCGTCAATTCTTCGATAATAATTCGATTGAGGTCATCGATCGATTCGTCCTGGTCACAAACCTCGCGAGCGGTCCTGACGTCCAGGTGAACATAAGCGTCAATACTGCGATGCAGCATATCCAGAGCCTGTCGTGACATATCCTTCATATTCTCGGGCACGGCGATTTCGGCACAACTGGCGATTCCACACGCACGTTCCGCGATGCTGACGCCCAAGTCCGCCACACGTTCCAGTTCGCCACCAATTTTCAGCACGGTGGTAATTCTTCTCAAATCAATGGCGACCGGTTGGTGCAGTGCGAGAAGTTTCAGGCATTCTTCTTCGATCTCAACATCCATTCGATCGACTTCATCGTCGGCAGACATAATCTGTCGGGCGCGATCATAGTTTGGCTTGTGTAATGCATCGACGGCCGAATGAATCATTTCTTCCACGCGTGCGCACATCGTCAGAAGCATTCGATGGAGATCGTCGAGATCGCGAATTAAATGAATTGACAAGAAAATTTCTCCGCTATCTCAACTGGGGCTCTCGGGCGATACGATTTTCAATTGGCAAAATGGACAGCATCTGGACGAATGTTGCAAAGGTCAGCCCCTGGAGTCGAAGCACCTTCACAAATCAGCCGAATCGACCGGTGATATAATCCTCGGTTTCCTTTTGAGTCGGATTCGTAAACAGTTGTTTGGTCTGACCGATTTCCACAAGACGCCCCACACAGAAAAACGCCGTCATTTCGCTGATTCGGGCCGCCTGCTGCATGTTATGGGTAACAATGACAATCGTATAATTCTGTTTGAGTTCAAAAATCAAATCTTCGATCCGCGCGGTGGAAGCGGGATCGAGTGCCGAAGCGGGCTCGTCCATCAAAAGAACTTCTGGATTCGTGGCGAGTGCTCGAGCAATACACAGGCGCTGCTGCTGCCCGCCCGAAAGGGCCATCGCCGATTCCTTAAGCCGATCCTTCACTTCATTCCACAGCGCGGCTTGCTTCAACGATCGTTCGACGATCACTTGCAATTCAGACTTGTTCGTCTGACCGGCGATCCTTGGTCCAAACGCAATATTGTCAAAAATGGATTTGGGAAAAGGAGTCGATTTCTGGAACACCATTCCGACTCGTTTACGCAAGGAAACGACGTCGACATCACGATTGTAAATATCCGCCCCGTCGAGCAGCACTTCGCCCGTGACACGCGTCCCTTCGATGATATCGTTCATCCGATTCAACGATCTGAGATACGTGCTCTTACCGCATCCCGAAGGCCCAATCAGCGCCGTTACAGCTCGACTTTGGATTTGCAAATTGATGTCGTAAAGTGCTTGTTTCGTACCGTAAAAGAAACTCATCCCCCGTGTCTCGATTTTTGGCGTGCCAAGGGTTGGGACGGATTCCGGCACCTGAGTGATATTTCCCTCATTCGGCGGATCAACAAATTGGGTGAATCGTTTAACGAGAGCCATGACTGTGAATCATCTCTTTTGAATTTCGAATTACAAACAGGCTAAAACAACTTTTGAAAATGGACCCTCAGTTCGTTTTGCAACAGGAATTATCTCGGCGAGCTGTTGGTATTGATGCATCCACTTCAAATTTGACGCCCGTAAGTCACCACCGATTCCATTTCTGAAACCTTTGGCGGATAAAAATCGCCGTCCCGTTCATCGTCAGTAAAGTCGCGAGTAATACAATAATTCCAGCTGCTGCAACATGCTCAAAATTTGGAGAAGCTTCATTGACCCAACTGTAAACCAGCGTCGGAAGTGCCGTAAACCGATCGAACGGAGCACGAAGCAGTTTGTCGGGATTTTGAACGAGATCGCTAATTCCAGTGATGCGGCCCGGAGCAAAACTCAAATGAGCTGCAACGCCAATCACGGCAATCGGAGCAGCCTCGCCAATCGCCCGTGAAAGGGAAAGAATGACACCGGTTAAGATCCCTGGCAAAGATGCGGGAAGAACTTGATGCCAAATCGTTTGCCACTTCGTCGCTCCGAGTGCATACGCGGCATGCCGCAACGACGCAGGTATCGATCGCAACGTCTCTTGAGACGTAATAATCACAACAGGAAGACTGAGCAAAGCCAGAGTACAAGCACCTGATAAAATGACTGGCCCTAACGGCAACGCAATATCAATTGGTTTGAAACCGAAGCCCTGAAGAAACGTCAAAGAGACGATCGTCTCTTGCTTGTCGAATGCCCCAAACATCCGCGAGAACACAGTGAAGCCAAGAATGCCGTAGACAATTGACGGTACGCCCGCCAGGTTGGCGATGTTCAATTGAATAAACTTTGTCAACGAGGTCGGCTTCGCGTATTCTTCGAGATAGACCGCCGCACCAACCCCCGTGGGAACGACCATCAGGCCAGTTAATCCAACCAACCACACACTCCCCCAAAATCCGGCCATGATCCCGGCTTGCAGTGGGTCGTCACTGTTACCATGAGTCAGAAAATTCCACGTGAGCCAACCCCAGGGCTTTGCAGGTTGAGGTGGATGAACGTCAGGAACAGGACATTCCAAAGGAATATGGCCAGGTCCCACGTCTTTGAATTTTCCGATCGGTTCTTTTCCTGGGGAGATCTCTCTAACGGTCAAATCAAAAAGAGGCGAGGCGCGTTTACCATTGTGATTGAAAACGACCTTACCGTCTCGAACGTCGGCTGAGGAAAAACTCTTGATTTTTTCTTCCGGGTCAGATTTAAAGCAGAAATCCCCTCCAACCACCTTACTCACGGCGTACGTCAGGTTGCCATTGACCTCGTGAGTTTTACTGATTTCGGTCAACGAAACAGGCGCAAGTCCACTTCCTCGACCTGGGCTCAGTGCTGAGGAAAAGATCGAGCCCATTAACAGAACAAGCATTGCCAGAGCACCCATCGTAGCAAGTCGGCAAAGCCACTCGAAACAGAGCCCAACCCTGTGACGCCATATCAGTCGACGTTCGTAGATATCGTCGCGCTGTTTCACTGATAAACCTCGCGATAGCGTGACAACACCCACTGCGAGATCAGGTTCATCACCATCGTAATCATGAAGAGCACCAGTGCCACGGCGTATAAACTTTTCTCGACCGTCGAACCACTGACAACCTCACCCGTCATCACGTCCACAATGTACGAAGTCATTGTTTGAATCTGCGCTAACGGATTCAGCGTCAGTTTGGCAAAACCGGCTGAAGCAATCGTCACCGCCATTGTCTCACCGATACTACGAGATAATGCGAGTAAAAAGGAAGCGAATATCCCAGACAGGGCAGCGGGGACAACGATTCTTGAGCTGACATCGAATTTCGTCGAACCCAATGCATAACCCGATTCGCGTAAACTATTTGGCACCGACCGCATCACGTCTTCACTGAGTGACGCAACCATCGGAATAATCATCAGACCAACAACGATTCCACCCGCCAAAGCGTTTTTTCCAAAAACGGTCATCCCCAACCAATTTTCAAAAATGGGGACAATTAACATCGGCGTCAGGAACCTGATGGCAAAAAACCCATAAACCACAGTGGGAATTCCCGCCAGAATCTCCAGGACTGGCTTAACCCATTTTCGAGCATTGGGAGAGGCATATTCACTAAGATAAATTGCGATCAATAACCCCACCGGCAAACCGATGATTGCCGAAATGCCTGTGATCAGAAATGTACCTGTTACAAGCGGAAGAATTCCAAAATGTTGCTGTTCTTCAGCATACTGCGGTGTCCATCTCGTTTCGGTAAAAAACTCGTGAAGCGAGACCACTTGAAAAAAGGCCGTATTCGGTGGAAATGCAACCACGGACTCTGTAATCAAAACGTAGATAATGCTAACCGTCGTCAGCACCGAAAGCAGTGCGCAGCAAAACAAAATAAAATGAATTGCCTGTTCGCGAACATGCATCCACGAAAACCGACGCCTTAACGACGCCGCGCCGTTTGGTCGAGTCGATCCGTCGTTGGGTACGGAAATTTTGTTCTGCGAACCCGACACCGTAACATCCCCTCGGTGGCAATTCCTAAGTCAACTGATGAAGTCTTTCGACTCTTGGTCAGATCGTGGATAGAAGGTCCTATTGGGCTGCGGACAACTGATGAAGTGCTTCTTCCAACTTTCCAACCGCTTTCAGACGATCCTCTTCCTTAACTTTCACGAATCCCCGTTTTCCGATCAGATGTTGCGACTCTTTCGAAACGGCAAATTTCAAGAACGCAGCAACTTCGGGGCGTTTCAGGGAGTTTTTATTGACATACATGTAAAGCGGACGAGCCAACGGAGCATACTCGCCACTCAAAATCGCCTCTTCGGTTGGCTCAACGAATGGTTTTTGAGTTTCTCCAGACTTGGTTTTATCCGCGACGCTTAACGCTTTTAGTTTTTCCGTATTTTCGATGTAGTAACCAAATGGGATATACCCCAAAGCGGTTTTGTTCGCAGCGATCCCTTGAACCAGAACATTATCATTGGCAGCCGGAGTGTAATTCGTATTCGTTGCTTTCTTCTTTTCGTTGATCACTTCAGTGAAGTATTCGAATGTGCCGGAATCAGAGTCCGCGCCGTACAGCAAAATCGGCTGGGCGGGCCATGATGGGTCCAGGTCACTCCATGTTTTCACTCTACTGTCCGGTTCCCAGATCTGCTTCAGTTGCTCGCAAGTGATGTTGGAGCACCAGTCGTTCTTGGGGTTAACTGCAATCACAATGCCGTCTACGGCAATGTTCAATTCCAACCACTCGATCCCTTTTTCGGCAAGTTCTTTTTCTTCTTTTGGATCGATCCCGCGAGACGCATTCCAAATATCCGCCTGACGGTTCACAAATTTCTTATAGCCGCCACCCGTCCCCTGCATGCCGATGCTGACGGTATTTTTCGTTTTCTTCTCGAACTCCACAGCAAACGACTGACAAATCGGATAAACCGTACTTGATCCCTCGGCCGAAATGGTTGCGGATTCTCCGGTCGAATTTCCCGCCGCTCCGGTCGCTTTGGTTGGCGCATCCTTGCTCGGTTCAGCCACATCGCCTGAACCAGACTTGATGGTCGCGTCTTCATCTTTCTTCGCCGCTTCGTCCCCTGACTCTGGTGCCGTTTGAGCGGGAAGCTTTCCTGGACCAGTTGTGACCGGAGTGCTCTTGACTTCACATCCCGCGAAAACACTCACCATACCAATTGCCAGTAAGGCGGCTGCGGATCGCCAACCATTTCCATCAAGAATCATCAAGAACTCTCCTCAATCCAATTTCCATAACCGTTCCGGCGGGTTGTCGTCGAAACCAGCCAACTTTTCAAACCCTTTGGCCAGACACATCATAGGTGATTTTCGTTAAGATTTTATGAACACGAGTCGTCCTCTGGTCGAAATGTCGAGTCACAAAAAGTCCGGCCAGCACTTGTTTTTTTAGGCAAAACGGCTGTGGTGAACTCGGATTTCCAAATTGTCTAAGCCCCGAATTCTTTAGAAACCACGCGGAAATCAGATCACTTTTTCCTTAAAAATAGGAACCGCGTCTAAAAAAGAATGCCACTGGGATCAACTCGACCACCAATGGCACTTTCTCGTTTCACGTTGTTGTAGCGCTATTCTTTTTTCGCGGAAACCAATGGCTGATGATATTCAGGGTTCAGTTTGTCGCACGACCAGAGTAACCCACGTGTCACCATGTCCAGGTAACGTGAGTCACCAACGGTCTCAGAGTTATGCCCCAATGTCGTGCTGAAGACGCGGCCCTTTCCGTAGGTGTTTGTCCACGTCACTACGTAATCGTCGACTTTCGTACCAATATCCTGGCGACCACGAGCCAACGGTTTGGCTGACGGAAACAGCTTGAGATTGTTGTAAAGCTCTTCGTTAACAGTTGTCCAGTTTTCAAGTGGCTTTGTGACGGGATGTTCGCGGTCAACGAACGTGACTTCAATCGGCTTCTGTGGTCCGTGAGCTGCCGACTGGATGCCGACAAACTGGAACCAATCGTCTTTACCAGGAAGCCGGTAGCTGTGCATCGCGCAATGCAGGTTCACGGCAGGCAGACCATTTCGATGTGCACTGAGAATATTCTCGACGTATTTTGGATCGACGACATCTGATGTACATTCGTCATGCAGGATCACGTCATATCCCTTCGACCATTCAGGATTGTCGTAAAGGTCGAACCGAGCCTTTGTGGTCGTGTCGTCCGTATGAACTTGAGTGACTTCAACGTTCGCCCGGGCTTCAATCCCCTTCTTGAGCAGATCCTTCTGGCCTTTGTAGTCATGACAGCAACCGCCGGTGATTAACAGGGCCTTGAGTGGCTTGGGCTTGGCCTTTGATGCGTCTTGAGAGAACGCGGAATCGGTCAGAAACACGCAAGACAGAACAAGTAACATGCCGGGAAAATTGCACTTCATCAAGGTAACTCCTGGTTTAAGATCGACGGAACGGAAGTACGCAACTGACATTCAACGGAAGCGATGTAGTCCCATGGTAGCCAAGCCGAGGCCGAAACGCCTCGACGTCGACAAGATTTTTCACACGGGAAGACAAGGCGCCGCGATTGAAAGGTTTGTTTCAAACATTTCGGAAATCTGGTGATGCTGAAAATGGAGACGGACACTGTAAATCACCACCGCCACGATTATCAATGTCGCAAGACCCAGAACTTGCCGTGCCAGCACCGAGTTTTTTCGAGCGACAATTTGAGTGATCACGCAAACGAGCAACGTCATTGAGCCTTTGAAGTAAGCCATCCCGGCTATTCCCCACCGATCGAGGAAGTATTTTGCGATCGGATTCGACTCGGTAAATCCCCCATCATCTCGCGTCAAAAGATAATATGTCATAATGACATCCAACGCGCTGACAACGACCAGAATCAAGGTTTCCTGGGGATGATAAAAGAACTGCTCGGTACCGCTGGGGTCCGGTTTCTTCAATGATTTCGAGTCGCGTTTTGCCATGATCGTATTTCATTTCCGTTTCGATGGCGTGATCACGCCATCGAAACCTGTGGTGATTCCCCCGTTGTCTTTACCCGCGTTTTCCTGCTTCGACAAGTTACAGTTTTCGATCCCCGAGGGCGATCCATCAAGGCAGTCCTTGCATTCTTTGAAGCGTTGTGCCACCTTCCCTCCATCGTCCCTCAAGGAAAGCTCAGGGTATCTGGTCTCCTCGTTGGAAACTGCGAAGTCGATTTTAAGAATTTAAAGCTGACATAGTGATGAATGGATTGGAAGTCACAAAACTGAAAAAGCGTTACGGGGACGTAACGGTCGTCGACGATTTAAGCTTTTCCGTAAAACAGGGAGAGGTTTTCGGTCTGATCGGTCCGAATGGTGCCGGTAAATCGACGACAATGATGATGATCATCGGACTGTTGAAATCGGACGGAGGTTCGATCAAGTTCGATGGTCAACTCTTTAATCCACGTGATCCGGAAATGCGATGTCATCTCGGGATCGTGCCTCAGGAACTTGCAATTTATCCAGACCTGACAGCCGCTCAGAATCTGCGATTCTTTGGTGGACTGAACGGAGTTCGTGGCCAGCGATTGAAAGACCGTGTCGACTATGTGCTGCAACTGACAGGCCTGACCAAAAACGCCGATCATACTCCGAGTACTTTTTCCGGCGGAATGTCGCGGCGACTGAACTTTGGAATCGCATTACTGCATGAGCCGCGTTTTGTCATTCTCGACGAACCGACTGTCGGGATCGATCCCCAATCCCGCTCAAACCTGCTGGATTCTGTGAAACATCTCAGCGAACAGGATGTGGGAGTGCTCTATGCGTCGCACTACATGGAAGAAATCGAAGCGGTCTGTAACCGTGTCGCAATCATCGATCGGGGCAAGCTGCTGAAAATGGGAACCCTGGACGAATTGCTCGATCGAAAGCGGATGGATCTTGGAATTACCGTGGCAAAGCTTCCGCAAGATCTGATCACGAAGCTGGGAAATATCGCCACTGTCCGAACTGATCCCGATGGCATCACGAGCATCACAATTCAAGAAAGCAGGGAAGCCCCTGTCGCAGGACACCCAGGTGAATTGCGACGGATTCTGGAAATCCTGGAAGACGCAGGGTTTCCACTGAAGGGAATCAAGTCACAAGAAACAAGCCTGGAAACGCTCTTTTTGAGCCTCACAGGAAGGACGTTAAGAGACTGATATGGGAGCTTGGGAAATCACCATCAAAGACCTGCGCCTGATCCTGAAGGACAGGGGAGCATTGTATACACTGCTCGCATTGCCGGTCGTATTCATCGCAATCCTGGGGGTCTCGACCGGCCAACTGATCACGACACACGACCAGGCCAATCTGGTCAAGATCGGCGTGGTCGACGAGAGTGGAACCGACCTTTCCGCCGACGTATTCCGCAACCTTTCGACGATCGGCGGCTTGAAAGTTGACAAGGTCAAAGACCGTGACGAAGCACAACTTCGACTGCAAAATGGCCGCAGCAGCGTGGTGGTGATTTTTGGCAAGGAATTCGGTGACAAAATCGAAGATCTCGAATTAAGCGATGTGTTCGACAGCGAGCACGGAAAACTGAAGAAGGGTTTGTCGGCGCTCGATATGGAAGTCGAAAGCGGTGCCCAATTTGTCGGTGTCGCTGAACTCGTCCAATTCGTTGTTCTCTCGGCCGTACTGCGAGTTGTCGCGCCAGAAGTTGCCAAGCGCAGCGTTGTACTTCGAGGAATCATCAACCGGATGGCGGAGCGTCACGCCGAAGAACTGATGAATCAAACACCGGAGCCGGCAGCACCGAAAACAGTCAAGGCTGGTGCAAGCATCGTCTATCAGACACTTGTCCCCGCGTTCATGGTGATGTTCGCATTTTTCCTGGTGAATATCATGGCAAGTTCGTTCATCAACGAACGTACCCTGGGAACCTTACGTCGACTGCAGGCGTCAAGAATTGGCCCCGCAGAACTGCTGTGGGGCAAGACATTGCCATTCCTGTTCGTCTCGATTATTCAAAGCGTGCTGCTATTCATTTCGGGTAAGCTGATGTTTGGAATGTCCTGGGGAACATACCCCTTCATGCTGCTTCCCGTCATCCTGACCACATCGATTTCAGCCACCGGATTGGGCCTGCTGCTGGCAACCATCGTTCGCACGGAATCGCAGGTCTCCTCATATTCCACGTTTCTGATGATTGTGCTGGCCGGAATCAGCGGGTGCTACATGCCACGAGACTGGCTACCACAACTGATGAAAGACGTCAGCTTGGCAACGCCGCACGCCTGGGCCTTGATCGCGTATCAGGAGCTTCTGACGCACAGCCACCCAAGTTTGCGGCTTGTCGTCACCTGCTGCGCCGTTTTGGCAATGTTTGGCATCGCGTGCTTTACGGTTGGTTACGTCCGTTTCCGAAGATTGGAATATTCAAACTGACGTGACGTGCTTAGGAACACAAAACGTTTAGTGCATTCTTGGCTTGGGGCTCACCCCGGTTCTGACAAAGACGCTCTGAAACCGGAAATTCACTTCAAGGCTCTCGAAACTTTGAACGCGGCCATCCCGGCCGGTTGGAACGACGCCAATAAACGGTTACCGGATATTGCATTATTTAGATCGAGGCGCCGTTGCATTGAATTCTTGATTTCACTCCAGAAATCGAAACCTCGCAACTTCGCATCTTGAACGTCGGGCTCATGAATAAACCGGCATTGGCAGCTGAATTTTTACTAACGTTGCAAAATCCTCGCTGCATCTGCCAATTGGATTCTGTTAGAACTGCAGCATGAAGAAGTTCAACCGGTTGCGTTTTTCGGGGCAAAAGCTTGATCGGAAGTTGATTAAGGCCCCCACCTTTCGAATTTCGTCTTGTAAGGAAAAAAGCATGTCTCAACTCAAACTGATTACAATGGCTGCGTTATTCAGCTTCATCATGATTGGGAGCGCATCGGCTGAACCATGGGGGCGGCCCTACCGTGGCTATTATCGCCCCTACGGCCCGCCAGTCTACGCCTATCCTCCCGTCGCGGTAGCACCTCCTCCTATTGTTAATTCGCCATATCCTGCAGCCCCTGTGTACGTAGCTCCTCCTCCAGTTGTTTACGGCCCACCGGCTTATGGAATTGTTCGCGTCGGACCCCGTGGTCGAGTTCGTTATGGATATCCCGGGCCGGGGTTTGGCGTGTTCATCCGCTGACAATTCTCGCAACGACAAAAAAAGGCCCGCTTCAATTGAAATGACCGAATGTCTGTTGTTACGCTATTTTAACAATTCAACAGTCTCATTTTTCATTTCTTAGCGGGCTCAGTCAAAATGCCAATCCAAGTTGCATGCGAAGAGTGCGGTAAGCGCTATCGTTATTCGGATGAGCGAGCGGGTCATACCGTCGAGTGCAAAGAGTGTGGGTCAGATATTGAAATCCCCGGCGGTCGTCCTCGAACTGGAAAAAAGAAAAAGTCGAAGAAAAGCTCGGGGCCACCTGTCGCCGTCCTTGCCGGGTGTGGTATCGCAGCCGTTGCCTTGGTTGGATTGTTGGCGTTTCTGTTCACTCGTCCTCGACAACCTGTCTTGACCAACCCACCGGTTGTGGCAACGGGCGAACAGACATTAGCGGCAAATCCCGTTCAGACACCAGCGAACGTCGGTACTCCAACTTCGCCAACATCTCCTGCGAATCCAGTAGCTTCCGGCATGCCCCCTTCCAATCTGGCTTCGCAGCCAAATCCTTCTAATACGATTCCTGCCACAAATCCAGTCGTTCCACCGCCAAACGCGAAACCCGTCACCTCAGCTGCGGCTTCCGGGTTCCAGCAGTCCAAAAAAGCGAATGGGTTTAAACCGGTTGAAAACTGGAAAGTGTCCGTCGACCCGTCACCCGATGTCGTTGTCCTGGACGAAAGCAAGCCGTTCAAGATCAAAACGGTTGCAGGGTGGGTTTCGGAAAAACTTGTCACTCATCCAACCACACCTAGCCCATTGATTTTGATCGGACACGAAGTTTCCTCAAAGGAGCCTATTGAACTGTGGAATATAGTCACCGGCGCAAAAACGGCATCGATCAAGGGACCCAAGGTCGGCGGTAGTGATCTCGGCGTCAGCCCTGATGGATCGTACTTCGCCTGGTTCCGACATGATGGGGTCGGCGGAGGTATCGAGGTTTATGACGTCAAGGCTAAGAAGACGCTTGGTGTCCTCCCTGTCGACTCGAAAAAGTTCAACGTCGCCGCCGTTTGCCTGCCGACGCCGAAGCGACTCGTTGCATTGTCGAATGTCCATCGAAGCATTCTGTCTTGGACGCTTCCCTCTGGCGATCTCGAACGTCAAATCACAATGGGTGAGAACGGCCAACCAGATCCCTTGTTTGCATTCAGCCCGGGTGGCCGATTTCTGGCAGTCGTCTCAGATTTTCTGAAAAATTCCGTCGATATCTATGATATGGACAGCGGCGACAAAGCCGCTTCACTGGAATTTGCTGAGCGGGGACCAGACCTTTTTGGCATTGCATTTTCTCTTGATGGCAAGCAGCTGGCCGGTGTCTATGCCAAATCATTCACAGACAAAGCCGAACGGGTTGTCGTCTGGAATGTCGCCGACGGTGCGATCACGGCTGACTTCGAACTGCCCGATGCAGATCAACGAAAACGTGACATTCTCAGCAGTAAATCAGGCCTCCAATGGTTCCCGGATGGGAAACGATTGTTGTTCGCCGGCCAGTATGTGATTGATCTTGATTCGAAAAGCGTGGTCTTCGAACTTCCTAAACCATCGCTGGATTTCTCCCGGATGGTCACTCGCCGAATCGTTTCGAACACTTCGATCGCAGCTTGGGAGGGGACAAATAAGTCAGCAACAATTTCGCCAATCATCATCCAGGCTGACGACATTGCCCGAGCTAAGGAAGTTGCCGCCGCTGGCGGATTGATGTTTGATGCCAAGCTGCCCAAGTTGACTTCATTTGATCGTAGTAAGGCCGCAAATCGCTCGGCAACGAACTCCGCCTGGAAAGCCGAATCCGATCCTGCACCCGGCGTTGCAAGTCTGGTTGATTCAATCCCCTTGAATACGGACGAGGGTCGATGTCGCCAACTCGAGTTTTCCTCGTCCAATTCCGGAATTGTCTGCGCTCGAATCGCTGATGAAGGAGACGAATCATCAGCCGCGATGAAATCCTTGGTTCTCCGAACTCAGTTTATCTCGGGGAACAATCGCAATCGAATCCGTACCCGAATTCCTCCCGCGCCCTGCTTGAAGAATTGGCTCGAAATTGTTGATGCTTCCAAACAGGCTGCAAGCCGCCGCATTGACGTGAGCTTCCCTTGTGAATTGATGGCTGTCAGCCCCGATGGTTCCCATGTACTGGTCCAGGCGATTGACGGCGAGGGGCGGTTGGATGTCTTCAGTGCCGATGGTCAGCATGTTGCCGGTTGCCGCCCCTATCAGGAGGAATCTGACAAGCAGAAACGCGAGATCGCCTCGGCAGTTTTCCTGAATGCCAATACTGTCGCTGCGGCGAGCATCGACGATCAATTGATTGTCTTCCGACTACCGACATGCGAACCAGTTTATTCCGTAGACGATGCGGGAACCGTCGCGGTCTCGCCTGGAGGTAAATTCATCGCCACCTGTGCCCAGAACAAGATCGAGTTTCGAGATGCTTTGTCAGGCGAGTCGCGTGGTGTTGTCCAGATCGAAGGAAACGTCCTTGAGATGTCCTTCGGGCTGAAAGGGGACAAACTGGCCGCATTAACGGATGGGCGACGCGGCACGGCCGTGTATGTCATTGACATGGCGACCGGTTCGGCCACGTCAGTACCGATTCCTCAGGCAACCGCGCCGATGGTCTGGTGCGGAGAAAACGAACTTTTGTTAGGCAGCCCACGGACGAATACTCCAAGCGTTCAAACCACAAAGATCAATCTGGGGCGTTCACTCATGTTGCTTGATTTGAGCCGTAAGGCAATCGTCTGGTCGTACGTCTACGATTCACAGGACAACTTGACGTTTGGGCGAAAAACTTTCGATGGTCGGTTCTGGCTGGCGGGTTCTGGTGAAAACGGAAAACCCGGTCAGATTAAAGCACTGACACTTCCCGAGCCTGCAACCACGAAGCTTCTGGAGGGTAAAACCTTCGACGCTCAGGCATTGGTTCATCCAGGAAGCTCCATCGGACTGAAGTTCGAATGCCCTGATCCTGCCGGTCTATCAGACTATTCAAAAAATGTTCGCGACGAGATCAATAGTGGAATCAAAAAGAACGAACTGACGATCGACGAGAAGGCGCCGGTAAAAATGGTAGTGTCAATCGCCCCCGCCAATGTTTCTGGAACGGTCACGCTAAAAATGCTGGGGGGAACAACGGGTGCAAATGCACCCGATATCACGCTTCAGC
The DNA here is from genome assembly GCA_903834925.1 of uncultured Schlesneria sp. Lineage (GTDB taxonomy): Bacteria > Planctomycetota > Planctomycetia > Planctomycetales > Planctomycetaceae > Schlesneria. The sequence goes on along the minus strand of CAILLA010000276.1, from coordinate 57,314 downwards.
GTAAGGGTGTTTCAGTACGGATCGCGTATGAAACTGGCGGTAAAACGATTTGGGAATCCAAGCACGATGTTTTCAATGATGCCTTTGGACTGGTTCGGATACCGGATGGGAAGGATGTCCAGTCCCATTTTGACGAAAAAATGTGGGAACGCGCCTCCAATCTTGTCGACGGAAGCATTCCCCCGTCACATGTATTCTCTTCCGACGCGACACGTGGACTGGGATCATCGCGACTGACAGACAAGGGACTTCAGCCAGTTAAAAAATAGTATTGGCCACAGATTCAACTGGCGCGGGCTGTCGCTCGCAACCCAATCTGGATACGAATTTGAACCACGAAAACCACGAAAAAAAACAGTCGAGGCGAACCGGGCGACGTAAGTCCCCGGATTCTTTTCTTCAATCGATTCTTCGCGCCCAGCAAAGAAATCAAACGTTAGTAATACAGATCAATGCACCACAGTAAATACCGGAAAAAGTGTCTTTCAACTGTATTTCATGGGGTTTGCTCCCCTTTATCTGTGTTGTTCTGTGCGCATCTGTGGCGAAACTCTTTTGAATGTCATTGATACGAGTGACTCCATCAGCGATCGATGGGCTACGTTCTACCGATTACACTGACACGGGTTGGCGATGCACGACCCAGCCTGGAACGTCAACCCGAACCTGATAAACAGTCTTCCCCGCAGTGATGTAAAGCGTTCTTAAATCGGCACCTCCCCAAGTGCAATTCGTGATTACGTCTTCAAAGACGGGAATGCGACCAAGCAAAATTCCATCTGGCCGAACAGCATAAACGCCTGGAAGAACTTCGTTCGTTTCATTTGCACTGCGTGCGTGCGAAACTCCTGCGGCGATATACAAAGTCCCCTGAGAATCGACACACATCCCATCACCACCCCGGCCTGGAGCAAAGTCAATGACCAACTTCTGATGGCTAAGAGTTCCATCACTGGCGAGATCGAATGACCAGATCTTGCGATGACCATTGGCAATCGGACAACTGTCGACCAGATACAACGTTTTTTCATCCGGGCTCAATGCGATCCCGTTCGGTCGTTGTATCTGAGGTTGCGTCAGCACCCGTGTCACCGTCCCATCAAGATCAATCCGATAGACCGAATCGTGGTCGAGTTCCATCGTGCTCCGATCCCAGTAACAGGGGTCGGTAAAGAAGAGTTGCCCGTTAGAACATGCCGCAATGTCGTTAGGTGCGTTGTACCTCTTCCCGTCATATCGATCGGTCAGAACCTCAACAGCTCCAGTCGTCAGATTAGTTCGAGTAATTCGGCGGTTTCCATCGTTCGGACAAAACTCATTCCCTTCGCAAGCCAGCAATCGCCCCTGGGCATCAAACAGTAGGCCATTGGCTCGTCCACTCGGAGATCGGAAGACGCGGTAATACTTTGCCTCAGCATCCAGTACCAGGATTCGGTTGTTAACAATGTCAGTAAAGTAAAGATTCCCCTTCACATCACATGCTGGACCTTCCGTAAAGGCCACACCAGCCGCAGTCGTAGGAGCAGCCAAAACGCCCGGCGGCAGACCGATATCGAAATTTGCCATGAAATCAGACTCCGAAATGTGATTGCTTTAGAATTACAGTTACATCAAGCGGCAATTCGCGCCAGGAAACGCCCGGGCCTCTGCCAATTGCCATTTCTTATTAGTGCAAACTAGCGAAGATTAGTGTTCCAAACTTCTCTTCTTCGTTTTCCCTGCTTTCGGTGTCTCGTGATCGTTAACAAGTTGCTGTTTCAGTTGCTCGGCAAACTGTCGCGCAGTAACGGACAGCGGGTACCCATTAAAATCAGCCGGCTGAACCCATTGCCATTCTTCGTTTGCTTTGAGTCGGCCTTTGACTCGATCCGCCGTAAAGCATTTCAGCGTGATGCGGTAACGAGTCACACTGTGTTTGAACACGGCGATTTGAGGCCCCATTATGATAGATAGTCCAGTCCGGTCCAGCACCGACCCCACAACGAACGCTGAATCAAATGTGCTTGCGGCATGCTCAATCTCAAATCGGACAAAATCCCAAAGCCCAGCCCAACGCTCATTCGACGTTCTCTTCCGGAGAAGAAACTTCGAACCCATACGAATACCGATCGAAACTTCAGTGGTTTCCGTAATGACCGTCTTCGGTTTGGGTTGAGGGATCGTCGCTTGTGTCCCTTCTCGAAAAGTCTGGCAGTAAGAATGAACCGGGCATGATTCACAATCAGGTTCACGAACAGAGCAGACCGTCGCTCCCAATTCCATCAACGCTTGATTTAGCCGACCTGACCCTTTTTGGGGTAATACGTCTTCCGCAAATCGCCAGAGTCTTTCCTGTCCGTCACGTGAGCGTGGATCGCCGTCGTATCCAATCAACCGGCAATAAAGCCGCAGCGTGTTCGCTTCGACGATCGGAGCACGCTGGTCAAACGCGAACGAGGCAATAGCACCAGCCGTATAACGACCAATCCCCGGCAACGATTGCAGTGCGTCGAGTTCGGTTGGAAAAACGCCCGAGTATTGTTCGACGATCACCTTCGCTGCTCGATGAATGTTTCTTGCGCGACTGTAGTAGCCAAGCCCTTCCCATAACTTCAAAATTTCCGATTCTTCCGCTGTGGCCAGATCCGCAACTGTCGGAAACTGTGTTAAAAACCTTTCAAAATAGGGGATCACTGCCGCAACCGTTGTTTGCTGCAACATGATCTCGCTGATCCAGATCTGGTAAGGATCATGGTTTCGACGCCAGGGCAGATCCCGTCCCCGATCGACGTACCAGTCAATCAACTTCCGGCGAAATGAGGAATAGTCAGCAGGGTTCATGCGGTGACTCACCAGTTTTCAACCGGCCCGGACGGAACGGGAATGACCAGATCGGGCAACACGCCCGTTCGAGTCCCACGAGTTGGCCCGGAGTTGGCAATCTCACGTACTGCCAATTCAAATTCGGATCGCGTTCGAGCACTTTGCATGAGATTACGCAAGTAGGCGTTGACGCACATTGCTTTCAAATACCAATGAGCCATCTTTCGAAACGAGACAATCGCCCGCTCGGTCCCTCGCTGCTGTTCGAGATACCCGAACTGTCGCATCAGCAATGACAATCGATCTTCAAAGTGCCCAGCTGGCGAGTACTGTCCCGTCGTTTCCCATTCAACAAACTGGCGGAAGATCCAGGGGTTCGCCAGCGCTCCTCGTCCCATGGAAATCCCATGACAACCAGTTTCGGCAAACATCCGCTCGCCATCGGCAATCGATCGAATGTCCCCATTACCGATCACAGGAATCTTATCGACCGCCTCAACAACTTGCCGAATTCCGTCCCGATCGACCGCACCGCTAAACCCCTGCTCGCGCGTCCGACCATGGATCGCCACGGCGGCCACGCCAACCTGTTCAAATTCACGAGCGAACTTCGGTGCCGTCAGTTGGGTACTATCCCACCCCAGCCGCATTTTGACCGTCACAGGTATCCGAACCGATTCGACCACCGTCCGAACCAGTTCGACAGTACTGTCGACGCGGCACATCATGCTGGCCCCGGCCCCACCCTTGGTAATCCGCTGAACAGGGCAACCCATGTTGATATCGATGGAATCAACACCACGTCCCTCCAGTAACTGAGCCGCATCGCGCATGACAGACGGATCACTACCAAAAATCTGCACAGCAAACGGCCGATCCTCAGGACAAGTCTCAACCAGATGCAGCGTCTTTCCCTTTCCCTCAAGCAACCCGCGTGCATTGACCAGATCAGTCGTCCCCAGCCCCACCCCACCAATTTCCCGAACAATCCGCCGAAACGGCAGATTTGTATAACCTGCCAACGGCGAAAGCAGGTACCGAGACGGCAATCTCAATGAACCATAGGTCAACGGAGGCAGTTTAACGAGGCGTTCGCGAACAGTAGAAATCGTCAATTCATCAACAATCATGCGTCTATCTTGAAGCGGTCTGGAGTGTGTCGCAAAATCAGAACAGCAGAAGATGATGAACGATCAATCTCTTGGCGACAATCCCACCCATGATTATATTGAGTGGGGAAAATTAACGGGATGTAGCTCAGCTTGGCTAGAGCGCTACGTTCGGGACGTAGAGGTCGCAGGTTCAAATCCTGTCATCCCGATTTTAAGTCCATATCCTAAAATGGTTTGCGACAAGCGAAATTTGGACGGAAAACTTGGACGGTTTGTTGGACTGGTCGGGGTGATGCCCGGTGCGTTCCAACAAGAGAAAATCGAGTCCCTGTAGGCATGATGCCCGCAGGGACTTTTTCGTGGTCTTGGAAGGGCTATCTAATATACAATAAGGAAGAATACGACAAAGTGCGACAAGGAAAATTAAATCACGACACTACAATAGAGAAGACCACGTTGTTTAGGGCAACGTGGTCTCTTGAAATCACCATCCCCTCAAAGGACAGTAATGTATTGTAGTATTCCTGATGACAAAATCTTTCAACAAAAACCACTTTGGACAAAATCGTCTAATTTCAAGCTGAAATCATGGACTGAGACAGTTCAAGGGTATCTCAATGAAGCTCAAAATCTGACAACATGTCTTGCCCATAATCGTGAACTGACACGACGGCGATACACTTGGTTTCTGACTATTTATGTTGATGTGGTCATGCAACCTAAAGCCATCAATGATTGGTGGAAAAAAGCCGCCAGAAATCTCAAGAGAAATGGAATTGTCGCACTCTGGGTTCGTGAACCGACACGAACAAACAAAGTTCATTATCACCTCTTGCTGAGTAGCTTTCATTCACGGGTGGAACTCGAAGAAATCATTGAAAAATCCCTTCCTAGCAGAGCACTTGGAAGATGGCACAAAAACTTCAAGCCCGTAGACCAGAAGGATGGACGACTTCTCAGATACATCACGAAAGCGAAAACATCAGGAGACACAAAGGCAGGAATTCACGTCGCCGACTTGTACAGAAAGAAGCGATTATTATTCAAATCAGGTCTTGGAATTCGCAAGGTCGGGACAATCGGAAATTTTTGGTTTAAGAGCCGTGCTTTTGTTTGGAAAGATGTCATTGCCAGAGAAAAAAGGATTGCAGAAGGGCTGACACAAAAGAATATCAGGCGACTCGCCGAACACGCATTTGATTTCGTTTGTGAGTATGTTCCATTGGAACAAATCGAACGAAGTTTCGGTTATTATTGGGACTTACCCAGCACTCAACTTTGGATTGAACAGGTTTTCGGGCAAGAAGACCGTTCAGAGCTTAAATCCTCTGTTTGAAGCGTTTTAAGGTTCATTGTAGGAGTGCTGCTGGAATGTTTGGAGTGCTACGGCCAAGTCGGTCTTTGTTGCAAAGTTAAGAATACAACAATTATTTGGATGTCCGTAAAAAAACGGGACTCCTGCCCCCGCCTGCCATGCGGCTACGTCGGGTTTCTTTTTATTCAACGACAATCATAAATAACTTCATCATGATGAAGTTTTCAGAATTCGTGCAAATCAAAGAGGGGCTTTGGCTCAATGACAAAAATGCAGTTGTTGGATTGAGCCGATTGCCACCACCGCCAACGCTACCAAAAAAGAAAAAATCGGTCTCAACATTGTCGAAGCCGATTGTGCCAGTTGCACCAACCCCACCGAAATTTGGTTTATTTCAGCGACAGTGATGATGACTGTGATTGTCGAATGAGTCGATACACGGTCGGTCTTGTTAAGCCAACGGTGCGAGCGATTTTTGCAATTTTTTCACCTTGCATCGAAAGAACTTGGGATTTCTGTTCGTCCGACACGGTGATTTGCCTACCCGCTTTTGAGCCACCCCAAGTTTTACCGTTCGCTCGTGCCACGGCTTGACCAGCAAGGACTCGTTCGGCACGAACTTCGGTTTCATAAGCGGCAACAGATGCCAAAACATTTGCCATCAAACGACCAGCAGGTGTTGAAAGGTCGAGACAATCTCTCAAGCTGAACAAGCCAATTTTTTTGGCAATCAAATCATCGAAAAGAGCGGTGAGTCCTTTCGCTGTTCGCCCCAATCTGTCGAGTCGCCAGCAAACCACTTTAGACACATTGCCTGACTCCATCGCCATCACCAGTTTATTCCATGATGGACGGTCCATTGTCTTGCCACTGAATTTGTCTCGATACCAGACAATCTCACCATCTTGGGTGCTTGCCCATTTTTCAAGGTCGATGATTTGAGACCGTTGGTCTTGTGATTTGCTACTCACTCTCACGTAAATTGCGATGTGCTTGTTCATGATGGTCGCCTTCGGTTGATGATTGACAGAGAGCGATTTTAACATCGTCCAACAGAAGTGTAAACTGTGAATGAAACATCATGATTTCCATTTGTTATTCGACGCAAGTCGTTAAAAATCGTCATTTGGAGTATTGAAAATGAGTGCATGATGACCGTTTACACTTTGGGGCGAACCCTGAAGTCCAACAACCGACAGAAGACATCGACCAGAAGAATTCGTTTTTGTATCCTGCATTCTCATCAGACGACACTTTCGACATATGTCATCGCTACGAACTCATCGGGACCAACGGAATCATGGGCGACTTCTTCCACAGATGGCAGCGAAAAATCGGGGTGGTCGTTTTGATACTGGCCTTGGTTTTCATGGGGGGGTGGGTCAGAAGCTTCGTGGTCGCTGATGGGATTCATATTCTGAATGATGATTTTTTTTCCGTAAGTGGTGGTCTGTTTTGGCAAAGAACACTCAGCAAAAATGCGAACAGATCAATCTCATTCACGTCTTGGGAGGATTTTGACCCACTATTCGACTATGATAAGTGGGGATTTGGATTCGGTGCGGGCGGCGATGAAACAAATCTTTTTTCAAGCAAGACGGGCGGAATCGTGGGCGTTGTTAAGACAACGTTTTATCGAGTCCCATATTGGTTCATCGCCATGCCACTGACTCTGCTTTCAGCTTATCTGCTGGTCATCGCTCCACGGTCGGCGAACATAAAGACGCCGACAATGACCGTTCGAGGCATGGAAACGACAGCGAGTGATTTTGGGGAAATCTGATGATCAATCGCCTCATCGTGTCGTCGAAAAGCCAAAAATTTCACCGAAGAATTTGATGGCAGCATCGAACCGAGGAACTGGTTCTCCACTTTTAAGGTAATGCTGCTTGGCAACTGCTGAATGGTCCAAAAACATCGTGTAGAATTCGGCATGAGCCTCTGATTTTTCAAGAACATTTGCACCAGTTTTGCGAAGTTGCTTGAGTGTTTTGTTCCATATTTTTGGCAACAATCCCTTCGCCTTCAATTTACGAATGACACGACAATACGCAGAACGGATGTTGTCCTGACGGTCTTCATTGCCATCATCGCCGATGGCACCACGAACGAGCGGGTTCCCATCTTCATTCAAGAAGACCAACCCCTTCGTGTTGCCTTGTTCATTCAGCAAATTCACCGTCTCATCCCAAAGAAGCCAATTCGTTTTAATTGGCGAACTCTTGGATTTCTTCGACTGAAGTTTTTGTTTTTTACTACGAATACGAACGATGCGACCAGAAGCCAAATCAACTTCTTCGGCCACCAACTCGGCAACATCCCCTTGATACATTCCGCAGTTCAACATCAGCATCAGATGTGCCCGAAGACGCTCATTTGAATGCGTCAAAATCAATTCAAATTCTTCTTTTGTGAAGGGATTGGGTTCTCGACGACTTTTAGGAATTTGGAATTTTTCGGAACGCAAATTCTTTGGTAATGGAACTTCTGGTGATTCTTCCGCCGCAGAAGAAATGAACTGTTTGAAAACCTGAAAATGGTCCCAAAGGGTGTTTCCAGAATTGCCTCTCCCCCCTTTTCCGTATCGCTGCATCAGATGACCGTAATACCCAGAGACATCGGTTTCTGAAATTTCCTTCAATGCTCGTGATGGACCGAACCAATTCAGAAAATTTTGAATTCCATTCCGAAGAACTCCAAAACGCCCAGTGCTTTTGTTGTTCGATTTTGTTTGATTGCGATGGAAGTCAAGAAACTTATCGGCATGATGTTGTGCAGTCGAAGTTGTTGGAACTTTGGCGAGTCTTGACTTTCGGTCGCCCCAAATTCTTCCCTTCCCAAAAATGTTTTCAGCAACGATTGGATCGATGTCAGGAGGGACTTGAATGTCGAACAGTTTCAAGTCTTCAATAAGCTGAACAGTGTCGTCTTCCAGACATGGTGGTTCATCTGCGGGCAGTCCTTTAAGGGCTTCAATTTGCTCCAGAAGACTTTCAACTTCATCGTGAAGCCCAAGTTTGGCGGCGGTATCAACTTTTGATTTGAGAGCGTTTATGGCGTCCTCATGGGGATGCCATTTTTCCGAATGAACAAGTTCAGCATATTTTTTTAGCCACCATGCGTTTGCGGCTTGGTATGTCTCATCTTTCAGCCAAAATTTTTCAGAAAATCCGAGTTCCCTGCACGACACTCTGTAGATTTTTTTCTCAAATTCTTTCTTCCATCGGAACGCTGGTGAGCCTTCCCAAGACATTATGTATTTTCTGGGCATCGCAAAGCCTGTTTTTGGACGGAAAATTGGACGGAATAGGGTGTAAATCGGTGTTTCCGTCCAGTTATATGCACAAAACAAGCTGAAAGCAAGATAGAACACCCGTTCGGGACGTAGATGTCGCAGGTTCAAATCCTGTCATCCCGATTTGACATAAACTCCAGCTGAATGATTGTTTGCGATTTCCTGCAAGGCAGCGAAACGACGGTAAAAAACGACCTGCTACCACGTTTTCTACCACATTTCAAAACTGACGGCAGTGCGGCGTGAAAGCAAGGGCTTTCACTCACTCCTGATTTAGGGCCGCACATGGTTAAGAATTGATGCAAACTTGCCTTCACGCTTCATTCTGCAACCGGGGATCCGGAGGTTCATCCCGCCATTTGGAAGGCCGGGTTTCGAGATTTGATGAATTGTTCCCAACGACTTAGATGCCTTGATTGATCGCAGCGTCAGCATGGCTTAAGCCTTTTCGACCACCCATTTCATCCCACAGTGTTCAAGCCGGCCTTTCACAAGATGTCGGCGCGCTTCTTCAATGATTCCCGTGGTAATCGGATATTGGAAACCTCAATTGTCCTTGATTGGCGTATTCTGTGTTGCACAGGCTCGGAAAAGGTGCTTTCCAAAAGGGTAAAGTCGTGAAGGAAATTTTGTCGAGCAGCGACTAAGCTCTCACGACTGAGTCAAAGTTAATAAGGGCGATTGACATGAAGTGGCAGAACGGCACACCGGGGATTGGTTGTGGCTCGCGCCTTCGGTTCAGCATTTTTGCGTTGATTTGTTCGTTGGCCATATTTTCTGTTACGGCCGAGGGTCAGGTCGCTGTTCAGGCCGTTGGTAACCCGGCTGGGGAATCGGAAAAAGACATTCAAGATGAGATTCGTCAATCGGCGCTCCAACAACTCAAGGAGGGAAACCTGGAGCAGGTACTGAAAATCCTGGAGGTTCCTGCCGAATGGACGTTGCCGATCTCTTTGGTCGAAAACGATCCGCTGGCTCAGGTGTATGCGGGTTTGAACCGGGTGCTCACTCAACTCGATCACGAAACACAGTTCGATCTGTTGCATAAATGGACGATACCCGGTCCGGCACCGAAAAAACTTCGGCATCTGACGGCATTGGTTCCAACGTTTGCGCCACCGGCGGAGTTCGCTCGCGCATTGGGCGAGCGAACCCGCGCTAATTCCTTTTCTGTGAGTTCGATTGGTGGCGTTCGAGGGATCTTTAGTAGCGAATGGTTGCTCGTCGTTGCGGCTCAAAAGTCAGGTAAGCTGAAGCGTTTGGTTGCGGACTTGATGCCCCTGGTTGAACAGAAAGTTCCGGGAGCCGATCGACTGCTGTCGCTGGCGCGGATTGTGGATGATCGCGGCGACGTGTCGAGTGTGTCTAGACAGCTTTCTGAACGGATCGCTCGTCTTAAGGGAGAGGAGAAACAGACTGGGCCGGGTCCCGCTAAAATCGACGCAGGCGATCTCCTATTGGCTGTGTCCAGCCTGAATCATCGAGAGCTTTGCCCGCTCGGAGAACTACTGCTCGGTGTCTTGCTGACTGGCACTCAAGGTCGCCCTGCGACGGCAATCCGACCGTTTCTCAGGCAGGCCCATGCGACGGCGTGCTTGATCGCGCATAGTGACCCGGGCGCGTCCGACGCGGTAGACGTTCTTGCGATGCGATTGAAGTACTGGGTACCGATTGCACGCGACTTGCGGGAATCGAATTCACCTGGACTTAAGGACGCTGCATGGCTTGCCCATGAAGATCAGATTCTCCATTTGTCAGGTTCGGTCAATGACACGTTGATCCTTCGTTATCCGTTGACCGGAGATTTCGGGTTCGAGTGCGAAACGCAGCTGGATGCTCAATCCGAGACGAACGGATCATTGCGCTATGACGGACTTTACTTCCAGACAGATGGAAGCAACGGCGCATTGAAAGTTCAGGATGTCGGCGGAATCATTGTTGGAACTCGCCCCATCTCCGTCGCACATAGGGCCGATGCACCGACATACAACCGAATGTCAATCGCAACGATGTCGAACACCACGACGATGTCTGTCAACCAGCATCCGATGTGGGCCGAATCGAATGGAATGCTGGCTGGTCCGTGGATCGGGCTGGCAAGTCGAGGTGACGCCAGGCCGCTGTTTCGCAATTTTCGGGTAACGGGTCATCCCGTCATCCCTCGCTCCGTTCGACTGAGTGACGCACTGCGAAGTTGGCAACCGCAAGCGTGGGGTGGCGAGCCTTCATTCAACGCACTGCTCGAGTCAGACTGGACTGTTTCCCAAGGTGTAATTCAGTCGTCTCGTGACCAATCGGAACGGCAGGAAGCGGAAGGGTTCGCGAAAAACAGGCTCGCACAAAGCCTGCTGTCGTACGATCGGCCTCTTCTCAATTTTGAGGCCGTCAATTACGAGTTCTTCTACGACCCGGGAGTCAGTGAAGTTCATCCGGCTCTGGGCCGGGTCGGATTCCTGCTTCAGCCGGATGGTGTCCGCATCCATTGGATCACCGATGGTGACGAATGGACTTCGCTTGCATCGGAGAATTCGGTTGTGGAGCCGCTCTGTCGGCGAGGTCCGCGACCGTTGCCCCTGAAGTCGAGAGATTGGAATCGCCTTTCCATCAAACGCACGGACCAGACTGTCACGCTGTGGCTGAATGAGGTCGTCGTCTACGAGCGACCGGTCGATTGGGTTGGCGATCACCGGTTTGGACTCTATCGCCACGGGACGAAAGCGAATGTGAAGGTCCGCAACGTCGAATTATCGGGCGACTGGCCGGAAACACTGCCGCAAGAGTTTCTCGACAACCCGGCCGTGACCGAAGGCAACCCGACGACCACCAGTCAGCGACACTACCTGAACTGGATTTTTCACGAAGATCTTCTGGCACAGAATGTGTTTGCCGTTCGTCGCAAGGCGTTCACAATGCCGGTCGGCGATCGATTCGAGTTTCTTTCGAGATGGGTGCTGCCCGGGCCGGATCATCCGGGATTTCGCATGACGGGTGATTTCACGCAAACCCAGCCGGCGAAAATCGCTTATGAACCGGGAATCGATCATCCCGAATACGGTGGACAGATCGTGTCACCGGTTTTCGATTGGCTGGAAGCAGCACGCGAACTTGGTCGATTGCCTGATTGCCTGAAAAGTGTCGAAGAGGCCAAAACGCCGGATACAGAATTTCAACGGCGAGCGCGACTTAGTCTACTTCTGTTGTTGAACCTGGAATTGGGAAACGAGCAAGCGGCGACCGAAAACTTCGATGGGTTGTACGAAATGCTCCGAACACCGACGGGAGAGGAGCAATGGCCGGAAGCGCTGGTCATCGATCGATCTGTCCGCCGGTTCGCAACGAATGCCGTTGTCGCAAAGCACATCGCTGACATTCGAACGTTGAAGGCGCAACAGGCTCAACCCTGGAGAAACAGTCTTTGGGAGTCCCAGCTTGCGTCACTATTCGCCCGTTCGCAGCCTTTGAAAACCAATGAGACGGGGATCGGGGGCGAGACATCCACCTTCAAAGACTGGATTCCGGTAACGGCAGCAACGTCGACGTCGAGAGGCCGGGGGCATCCTGTCGCCCGCTGGTTTCTCAGTGAGCATAAGGCCATCAAGCGAGCTTCCCACGACCAAGACTTTTTGTTTTATCGATCGCCGTTGAGAGGAAACTTTGAAATTGAATGTGACCTCATCGATTCTGCCCAAGTGATGATCGGGGGAAGTTACATCGGAGTCAGGCCTGATCGAAAGACTCTCGACATTGGTTCGTTTCGGGCGATGGCTGCGGGTGAACCCATTGAACCGCAATTTTCTCATTTCTGGCCGTCGGCGCGTTACCGCGCCGTGATCCGGGACGGAAGTCGCTCGATCTCAATCAACGGTCGACCGGTGAAATCCGAGAAACTGCCCGAGAACTCCGATCCCTGGCTGGCGATTCGCTGTGCGGGCCGGGCTCAAGGTGGTGTTCAGGATTTTCGGATCACTGGACATCCGCAAGTTCTCGAAGCGGTTCCGCTCTCAAATTCACGCGAGTTAACTGGGTGGATCGCCTACCACGACGACCGGGTTTTGCATGAATCCTCTGGATGGACACATATCGACGATGCAGAATCGAACGGCTGGATCGTCGGTCATCCCAATCCAGCTGCCGCCGGTATGTCGATTGAATCACTGCTGCGATATCAGCGGCCACTCGTGGAAGATGGTTCGATTGTATACGAATTCTACTACACCCCGGAGGGCTTTGAAACGCATCCCGCTTTGGATCGATTGGCGTTCATCCTGCATCCGTCCGGCGTCAGAGAGCACTGGATCGGCGATGGTCGCGACGATCGTACGGACCTTGATCCGCAAAACGAAGTTGACGTTCCAGCCTGCCGTCGCGGTCCGCCGGAGTTGCCGCTGGTGACCCGTGCGTGGAATCAACTTCGTCTCTCGATTCAAGGTACAACGGTCACGATCGAATTGAACGGCCGGCTTGTTTATGAACGGAACCTGGAACCGACCAACCAACGAACCTTGGGATTGTTTCACTTCTCAGGCAACAGTACAGCCCGCGTCCGGAAAGCCGTGATGCAAGGCAGTTGGCCAAGAACGATACCGCAAGTGTCCGCTCAAGAGCTGGCAGATGATACGACCGATAAACTCGATCAGGAGCTGGCGGGACTGAGCTCGGTGTTCTCGCATGACTTTCAGAAGGATGGCAATCCGGAACAATATTTCATCTCGCCGTTACCAAATCCCACGTTGCGGATCATCTCCGTTCCCCAAGGAATTCAGGCGAGTCAGCGGGCCGTCGGAACCCATACGGGATTTAATATTATTCCCCGTTTTTCGCTCTGTGGCGACTTCGACATTGAGGCTCGTTTTACAGGAGCGAGATTCGAAGGGAGTGGGGACGCCGGTGTCATGCTGAATGCAACAACGGACGAAACAATCCGGCACGAGTACCGGGCTCTGCGGATGAAAACAACTTCGGGCAACCAGGACCTTCAGTCGTCACTGGGTGTCATTCGTCCCGGAACTGGTGCACAGTACGTCGCCGATACGAGAAGCTTCGAGGCGCTCCGTGGACGAATCCGTCTTGCTCGCCGCGGCCAGCGAGTTTACTACTTGTTTGCCGAGAATGACTCGGATCACTTTTTTCTGTTCGGCAGCGAACCGTCAAGCGATGCGGATACCGCGATCCATGGGATCTTTCTGCATTCGTTTTGTAATGGAGTCAGTATCAGTCAGGTCACGTGGACCAAACTGATCCTGCGAGCGGAGCGGATCAAATGGTATTCCCCAACAGTCCCTCCTTCCCAGGATTATCTTTCGGTAATGCAGGCAGATGGCAAAGGATTACGCATCGTCGCCGCACCGAAATCGGTCGGATTTGCGAACGTAAGTTCTCCTGAATGGTCATCCGATCAACGTCGAATCGTGATGGAGATGTCTAATGGCTCGCAGGGAACCTCGCACGTCTTCGTTGTGAATGCTGATGGCACCCAGCTGAAGGACCTGGGGGCGGGATGCATGCCAAGCTTCTCGGGTGATGGAACCAGGATCGTCTGTTCCGTACCAGGAAAAGGGATTGTGACGATGCAATCGGACGGTTCCGCTCGCGAGGTGATTTCGGCGAAAGGATGGGGCGCACAATGGTCACCAGATGGAACGTGGATCGCCATCGCCGATGGGGACAATATCACACTTCTCGACGTCAATTCTCGCAAGACCCGTCAGTTGCTTTCAGGAGATGCCGCCAGTCGTTATCGCTCGATCGTTAATCCTGCGTGGTCTCACGATAGTCGTTCCATCACGTTCAAGGGGCACCGGAAGGAGATCGTTCGTGAGGAACTCAGTTTGATCCCGGTGGACCCGGCGGGCGAATTAAAAGTTCTGCACCCGAACGCTCATGCTGTCTTTCCAGACATCACTTATTCGCCAGACAATCAGCAGGTACTTGTCGGCATTACAGGAGTAGCAAGTCATGTCACCAAATTGTATACGCTGAACGGCAAGGGGCCGGCAGCACCCATCTTTGACGCGACTCTGTCAGCCCACAAGATCACGGGGTATGGGTGGTCCCATGACGGAAAAATGATTGCAATCACAAGCCACTGGAGCGCCCCGTACGTCGAATGGGCCGACGGACCGATCTCAAATAAGGAGTCCCGATAATGAACGATCGAAGGCAACGAGGGTTCACGTTTATTGAAGTACTCGTCGTCGTGGCAATCATGGCACTTGTGCTGGTGATCATGATGCCCGCGATTCAATCCGCTCGCGAAGAGGCCCGAAAGGTTCAGTGTAAAGACCGGCTGAAACAGATCGGCTTAGCGCTGGAGAATTATCACGGCATCCATTCGGTCTTTCCGTACGCCAGCAGTTGCGCCTTCCCCGCAGAAAAGCGTTTCACAAACGTGAAGCATGCATGGACCGAATTCCTGCTGCCGTTTCTGGATGAAACTCCCCTTTATCAACACATCAATTTCTCGGAATCGGTGGATGCAGGGAATAACCGGGAAGTCCTGGAAGGGATTCTATTGCCCGCTTATGCCTGCCCATCGAACCCATATACAGGAACCTTTAAGACGACCGAGGGCGTTTACTTTCGTGATTGGGCCGTCGATCACTGGGGCCCGGGTGCCGGTCCAATGCAGGGATTGGCCTATCCATTATGCGCCGGTTCAATACTTCCCGATTTCGTCCCGCCCGATTGCACTGCCGGTCCGAATAGTTTTTGTGTCACGGAGCCCGCCGCAAACGGTGGTCCGTCTCGTTGGTGGCATCCGCATGCGGTGAAGAACCCTGGGATGTATAATCGTGGTGTGACTTCGATTCGAATGAAAGACGTTCTCGACGGTAGCAGCCAGACGATCGCGGCTGGCGAAAGAAACGCCGAAGGATGTTCTCTTGGTGGAGTCTTCAGCTGGAATGCGCCGGTGTTCTTCACCGGCCAGAAGATCAACAGCGCCACGCGGACGCGCAATTCTGTGGACTATCCACAGAATTGTGGAAGTTCCAGCCACCACGCGGGTGGAGCTCATTTCCTTTTCGTTGACGGTAACGTGCGATTTCTGAGTAACCAAATCGATTTTCGCACGTATTGTTATCTCGGCGACAAGGATGATGGACACAAAGCGGAAGTACCGAAGGAATAGCCTCGGAGGAAAATTCCGTGAACGAATTGTTCGTGTTATCTTCCGGCCTGAAAGGCCATCACAAATCAGCCCAGGGCACAGCGTCGCGGCGAATGCCGCAGAGCGCCGCCCTGGGTGACGGTTTTCAAGAAGACAAAGCGCTGTTAAGGGCGACACTCGGATTCCATGCTGTGCCACCCTTAACAGGGCTTGATCGTTTATTTGGTTCCCAACCCAGGGCGGCGCTTCGCTCTGCCCTGGGCTATTTTGTGATGGCCCTTCAGGCCATAAATCGGATGATAGCCGCTCGCTCGACTGCGTCGATCATAGTTAATCTTGATGGTCACACTTGGCACAGACGCGGTGATACAATCAATAGAAAACCATCCGAAGGATGCTGACATGCCGTCGAAATTTATGATCTGCTCCTTCATTGCGGGACTCCTGCTGCCGGGTTTGTTTCTGGCCCTCGACCCATCGATCTGCCTGGCCCAACCCGCCGCGAATCAGTCGAAAGAGGAAATCGATGACCCGAATAACCCGCTGATCCCCGAATTTCGACGGTGTGACGCCGATCACGATGGCCTGTTGACGGAAGCCGAATACTACCATCGTATCGGCTTTGATATGCAGGATCTGCACCGCGAATTCGTTGTCTTCGACGCCAATGAAGATGAACGGATCAGTCTGAACGAATTCCTGACGGTGCCGGTGGGACAGCCTGACGAACAACGCGGGACGATTACCGATCCAGTCGTCGTTTTGTCCAAGGCCAGACTGGCGGATCTGGTTCAATCCTGGAAGAAATGGGACAAAAACGACGATGGAGTGATTTCACAAACGGAGTTTGCCGCAGCCAAGTTTGCTTCTTATATGAAGGGACTGGAAGCAACAGGCTTCGTTGATTGGGACCTGAACAATGATGGTAAATTGACACACGATGAAGCCGCACGAGTCCTGGACATTGCATTCGGTGTTTGCGTTCCCGGCGGAACCATGTTGCGATCCAAGACAGGACGGGTTGTCGACTGGGCCATGTTTTCGCAGCTGAAAAAGGGGGCAAACGGATTCGTAACTCGGAACGAATACATTCAAGCGTTGGGCCCTTCGAACCCGGCTCGCGAAGAATGGTTTCGAATCCTCGACAAAAATAACGATGGCCAATTTGACATTGCCGAGTTCGCCACCAGTATCCATCGAACCGATCCTGTCGGCACGTTTCTGAGTCTGGACGTCGACTTGAACGGAAAAGTCTCGCGAGCCGAACTAGCGACTCTTCCCGACGGAGTGCGGCAGACGGCCCTCGCCGGATTTCGTGCTTTCGACGAAAACTCGGACGGCGAGCTTGCGTTACGCGAGTATCTGCTCATGCCGCATACCAATCTGGTCGCCTCGTGGTCGTCCGCAATCGACACGAACAACGACGGAACATTGAGTATCGACGAATTCCAGTTTCAGAAGGGTCTCCCTCTGGCGGCCATTACCAGCGAATACTTTCGAAGACTCGATCTGGATAGCAATCGACATTTGACGCTCGACGAATGGCCGTTTCAGACGAATCACCCCGAAGCCCGGTTTCGATTGCTCGACAAAGATTCGGACGGTTCATTGACCGAGGCCGAGTTCACGGCGGAAGGAAGCTTGGCCAAGGAACGACTGAGCCGGGATTTTAAAATCATCGACGCCAATCACGACGATCGGGTGGATCTGGCGGAATTCTTCACCCTGCCCTATTGGATTCCGGACAACCAGCGCGGTGCCATCGCCGATCCGGTGGTCATGGCATCGGAAAAACAATTCCAGGAACTGACATCTCGCTGGGGAGTATGGGATCGAAACGGCGATGGGCAGTTGAATGCCGAGGAATTCAAAAATGCCATGATCGGACAACGTGTTAAAGGACTCGAATCGACCCGATTCGTCGATTGGGACGTCGATCGCAACGGGAAGCTGTCGCGAGAGGAAGTGAAGTCTGTGCTGGAGATCGCGTTTGGTGTTCGAACACCGGAAGGCAAACTGCTGCGTTCACCATCGGGGCGGGTTGTGGACTGGATGTCGTTTCGACAATTTCGGCAAGATCAGAACGGATTCGTCACTCGTGCCGTCTATTACCAGGCACTGGGGGGGCTGTCTGATGCCGAGAAGGCGAACTGGATGCAGACGACAGACCAGAATCACGACGGCAAATTCAACTATGACGAATTTGCCCTCAGTAATCACCGGACGGACCCGCTCGGAACATTTCTACTAATGGACGTCGATCTGAACGGACGACTGACCATCGACGAGCTTCGAACCCAAGCTCCGCACTTTCGCCCCCTCGCGAACTTTCTGTTGCCTGGATTCGACGACGATCACGACGGTGCGTTATCGCTACTGGAATTTCAGTTCACGCCGATGATCAACATGCTCGCCAACTGGCTTGCTGTGCTGGATTCTGATGGCGATGGCCGACTGAGTCCCGCAGAGTTTCGATTTCACCCAGGTGTCCCCCTGGCAGCACTCAGTGCCGACTACTTCCGTCGATTTGACAAGGACAAGGACAACTCACTCACCTCAGACGAATTCCCGTTTGCGAGTGATCTCTGGGAAATCTGTGTCACATTCGAGGATGACACGACGAAAATGATCGGCGTCCCTGGCTATCCGATCATTAACTCACCCGAGATTTCCCCTGATTCAAAATGGATTGCCGTAGACGGATGGAAGTCCGGGGAAAACAATGTCGCCGCTCACAATTTTGTGGTCAATGTGGCGACGAAAGAGGTTCGCGATCTGGGTGTGGGTTGCATTCCTGGCTGGTCTGCGGACGGTCGCAAGATCGCTCTTTCGAAATACGGAGGCGGTGTGTTCATTCGTGATTTCGAGGGAACTCCAGCTCGCGAAGAATTGATCGATCAGCAGGGGTGGGCGATTCAGTTTTCGCCCGACGGATTGAAGACGGCCTACGTTAAACAGAACAATCTTGTCATCCATACCTTGAAGACGGGAAAGAAGAAATTTGTTTTTCCGGAACGACAATCCCCCTACAGTTACATTGAACATAACTTCACCTGGTCGCCCGATTCCAATCGGATCTGTTTCAAGGGGCACCGACCGAATGGAGAAGTCGACGTTGGAATCGTTTCGGCGACGGGAGACGATCCAAAATTACGAGTTCGCTGTGACGGCAGGAGAGTTCAATCGGACTTCGCGTGGCATGTCGACGGAAAGCGATTGATGTTTCCGTACTCTCCGGCCGGCGGTGAATTCGTGCAGACACACTGGCTTGATCCCGATGGCGACGATCTCCCTGTTCGATATCCCAGGCAGTTGGAAGGGAGGCAGACATCGGGATTATGCTGGTCACGCGACGGCAAGACATTCGTTTATATGATCAAGCGATGACCCGTTTATCTGATCCAATCAATGGGCAATCGGGATTCCTGGGTCGTCACGGCGATTGTTTTTCCGTTGCGAGACCACGAGCTTCCCGTGATCACGTGACCGGGGATCGTGACGCCGAGAAATTCGGGAGCACCGGGTTTCTTCCGATCGATCGCGTGTAACTGCGTCCCCTTATTCGGCAGGATCTCTGGAATGAGGATGACTCGGTCATTGTCGGGAGAAAAAAAATAGTCTACGGAGTCTCCACTCAGTGCGGAATGAAGGATTTTGAATTCTTCGGGATGATCGGGTTCGATGACGACGAGTTCATCCTTCAAATTGGCATCGCGACAGCGGGCTTTGAACGCGATTGACTTACTGTCGTGAGACCAGCCGAGATTCCAGTAGATATAGCTGTATCGCGTGGCCCCATCTCCGCTCAGTAGTTTTCGAGATTGTTTCGTGGTGACGTCCCACACCCAGACGTTTCCTGCCTTTCCATAGGCAATTAACTTTCCGTCAGGCGACCACTGCGCGCCCCAGCCGCTGTTGTCAACGGTTTGAACATCCCCTCCTTCGGAGTTGATCGTAAGCACCCCTTTTCCAGCGGCCGTAAGTGCAAGCCGTTTGCCATTAGCAGAAAAACTGGGCATCGCGCCGGTTCCAATGTCGCGAGTCTTTCCCGTGTCGACATCGATGACAATGATGTGGGAATTGGCGACGGTTCCGTCGGACATATCCAAAGCAATCTTTGTCCCATCTGGTGACCATTCTGGCGAACCGCAGTTCTGGAACCCAAGGGATTCTGATCGAGCGAGCAGCCGGGGGTTGGTTCCGTCAGCTTGAACGATCATCAATGTCGTTTTCCTCGGTCCTTCCGGCGGAAAGTATGTCATCCGTTCAGCACGCAATATGAAATGCTTCCAGGTGACGCTGGTTTTTCCCAGAAAGGTATAGACCTGGAAGTGGATTCCGTTCTGTACGGTGTCTCGTTCAGAAACGGTATCGGAATAAAGCAGCCGAAACGATTCGGAATCACCTTGCGCGAAGAGGTAATAGAGCGTTGTTCCACGTCTTGAAAGGCGCAACCGGCCGCTGATCGCTTCGTTCGCCTGATCGATGGCTTCCCAAGTCCGTCGGTCCGGGCCCACCAACAGCGAACGTGACGAATGGGATACACGAAGATCGTCGTTGACCTGCATGCGACTGATGTCGTAGACCGGGTTTTGGGGCGCATTCAATTCAAGTCCGATCAACACCCCTGAACTGTTCTTCTTACTTACAGCCTCAAACTGATCAAAGGCGGCTTCAAGATCGAAATCGCCTGAAACAGTGAAGTTGCTGATGAGATTCGTAACTGTCCCAACTGTATCTGTGCTTTGGGAAACGTGTAATCCTTGCGGGGTGTGACGAACCGTCGAAACCCCGTCGCGGCGCAATTGCAAGTACTCATTATCGATTCCCTGCTTTTCAAAATCATGCCGAAACTCGGCTTTCATTCGTGAGAGATCTGCGTCAAGCGACAACACCGACTGATCGGCCAATTCCTGTTCGGTGACGGGGATCAGTTCCTTGGGCCAGTCACCACGCATCGTGACGTTTCGAACCCGCGCGTCCGACGTATCCCGGTAATGAAACAGTCCGAACTGCCTGTGATTTGACGCATCGAGAGTCCGTTCGTAAACAACCGATCCATTCAATTCGACACGTACAATCTTCTCGTGCAGGATCAATTCCAGATGATTCCACTGATTCAGCTTGAGGGGCAGGGGAGTCGGCCCGCGCCGATTGGCGGGTAAATCGACACTGTTATCGCAATCGACTTCTGCGCGTTCGTTCTGGCCATCGGTGATCCAATGTTCGCGAACGCCTGAGGGATCAAGAATCAGGGCAAGTCGGTCGAGTGCCGGGTGAACTTCCACCTTTTCGGGTTCGTAATAGAAATCGTAAGAAATGATGTCGTTCTCAGTGAGGGGACGCTGATACCTCAGCAGGCTTTCAGCAATCATCCCCTGATAATCCGAATTTCGAGTCTCGACGATGTTTCCTGTGGACTCAGTATCTTTCTCAAATTTCCAGTCGCTGGTATCGAAGTAATTGATCCACCCGGTCAATTGATCCGATGTCGACATGGGGACCGTTTCAAGAACGTTTGGTTTTCCTGTAATTCGCATGTCTTGCACGCAGGACCGAATCCAGCCCATCGATCGGATGGCCACCCAGGGGTCGTAGTCCTTTTCGAGCGGTTCCGACAGAACCAGTCGCCCGTTCATAAAGATGGAACGATTGCCGTTGCGAATCGAAATCCGGTAGCGTGTTGGCTTGCCGATGTAGAAGAGTGCCGGTTCAAAAGAAACGACTGGCAACGGTGATCGAAGGGTTCCGCGAATGAGGGATTTCAGGTCTCCTAAAAGACCGACGTAACTGCCGGCAGTCAGGCAATCGACGGGGTAACGCTGTGATTGCACCAGGTCGCATTCAAGATCGAAGTCACCACTGAGTGGCTGGTAGTAAAACAACAGATCCAGATCATGGCCGCAGGCTTTGGTCACGCGACTCCCTTGTCGAATCCATTGATGATTCGAATATCCAGTACCGAAAGTAAATGATCGTCCTGCCGTCATCGGGATCCACTGAACAAGTTTGTTCGTGGCATTCGTATCGCCTTCCGCTCGTAAATTACGTTGCATCTCCAGCGCCATGAACTGCGTCTGCCACCTTGGAAACAAGGGATTTCCCCAGCGAAGGAGTTGTCGATTCGCCAGGTCGACAATAATCTCACTGCACACACTGTGATCGGGATACTTCTCACCGGCACGGACAGCGAGCAAAACCTCCGGCCAATGGTCTTCGGCTTCGACCGAGGTTTCCTTCTTCATCAACGCGAACAGCGGCACCCAGTCTGGATCGGTCGCCGGTGCGATACCTTGTTCGAGTTTTAACAGCAACCTGGTGACGATTCGCGCTCGCTGCTGGGCGGGATCATCGGTCGTGGTGATTTGTTCGATTCGCTTGAGACAATCATCCAGTTTTCCCAGTTCGCGGGCGGCATCGAGCCAATCAAAAACGGGCGAGACGATCTGACCGCCTTGCTGTTCATGTTCTGCGACCGATTCGACGGCGAGTGGACAAACCTGAGTCGGCGTAAAATCACCCCACAATCGAAAACCTGCATGGTGTTTTCCGGGTAATACCCAATCGCTCAAATATGCGAACCGCTCTTTCATGGGCATGGCGAGCGCCGTGCGGCGCACCGCGAGCACATTTGACGCCAACATCTTCTCCTGAAAGATTTTTGACGCGAATCGTCGATCTCTTGGCGCGGGAAGCTCTTCGATCGTTGCAAGTGGGTGTTCTAGAAACTCTGTGGGCAATTGTTCTGGCCAGTCACCTGTGAGCGTTGCGTTACGAACCTTGGCACTCGTCATTTTCCCATTTCGAAAGAATCCAAAACGATGATCACCGCTCCAGTCGATTACCCGTTCATAGATGGGCTTTTCGTTGAGCGCCAACGTAATCCCTTTTTCTGTTCGCGTTAAACGAATCTGGTTCCAATCATTGGGTTTGAACGGCAAAGGACGAGGTCCACGGCGTCTGAGCGGTTCGACGATCACATTATCGACCGGCAACCCGGTCCATTCATGATCCCCAGAGGATTCCCAATGCAGCTTGACTCCATCGGGGTACAGCAGGAAGGCAACGCAGCCCAGCGCCGGATGAACTTCGCTGGTTCCTTCAGAATAGAAGAACTCATAAGAAATCGTTTCGCCCGGTAGTAATGGGCGTTCATACGACAGCAATCGTTGATCAACCTCATCCGGCACATCACATGCGGGCTCTTTCGCAGCCGCTTCGAGAATTCCCTTGTTCGCGTTCCAATCGGGTTCGACTTCATCCGAACGGCGACTGACTGATCGAGCGATCCAGCCATGAAGTTGATTTCCTTCGACGATCTTTACCGAACGTGGTATGACCGGATTCCCCGCCATTTTGAAATTGCGAAATGCTGGACGTGCAGAACCCGGACTCCACAAACCCAACCAGGGGCTGGTCGAATTCTTCGCCGAAGCGACATGAACCGGATGTCCATTCACGGACATTTTGAAATCGTCGTTTGATGATGTAATTGACAATCGATTGAACGACGTCGACCACCTTCGGTGTGCAAAGGGGGAATATCGCCGTAGGGCCGGACTGGAATCTGCGTTCCAGACGGTCACGTCGCCATTGTCGATCAAGGCATGAAAGTGCAATCCCCCATAGGACATCCCCCCCGCCGGTTCGACGCGAAACGCTTTCGGCATTTCACACTGAAAGTGAAAGTCGCCGATGATTGGGTAACGAAGAAAAAGTGAATCGGTCGCCGATCCCGAGAGATGCAACAGATGGTCTTCGTGAACCAGCCACGTGGAATCCTCCGCCGCGTCGATTCGGTTTTCCTGGGAAACGGGAACCCAATACTTAAGGCGTGGTGAAAGTTCTGGCGTTGTGTCGACATGCCTGCTGGTTGAATCGGCTGACAAAGCGGCGATCGCATGTGTCTGTTGTACGAAGGAACGGATGCCGGGTGACGGTTGGCCGAACGTCATGTCAACCATTGCCGCTAGCAATGCTTCGCTTTGCCGCCGCAATGTGGGCCATCGCAGGGATGCGATGGCCAGGACCAGATCGGAGGCGTCGATCGACTGGGGATTCGTTGTGACCGCCTGTTGGGCTCGCGCTGTCCGCTGGACTAATTGATCCATCACACCAGTGACATTGCCACGGTCATCGGCCAATCGGGCCAGCGCCAACAGCAGTTCGCTCCCCGCGACTTTCCGTTCAACCAGTTGTTCCAGATCATTTGAAAGTCGTTTCAGTCGTCCCGATTCCCGGGCCGCAACCACAAGCGACCACCCCGTGCTGAAAAGTCCTTTCACGTCTCCAATGGAGGCAATGCGGAATGAGTTGTCAGCAGGGCGTTCTCCCAACGCCCGTGCAAATTCCGATGGTGGTGCCGACGTGGGAACTGGCCCCGCCAGGTGTCGAATTGCCGTGGGTGGACTCCCTACGAAGGTGAATTTTCGCAAGAGTTCATATTGTTCTTCGTAATCGAGCCTCGTGATGAGGCGATTCAATCCCGCCAGAACGGGAGACAGAGGTTCCGGATCGGAGATCGAAATCGACTGTTCGTGATTCGCAATGGGCGCGAGCGACTTGAGAGCCAGGTCAGTCTCGCCCTTGAGCAGATGTTGTATTGCTTCTCGCGATGCAAACGTCTGGCGGACTCGCACAGCTTCGGCATCGCTCGCTGGTTCTGCGGTTTTCCCCTCGATCGAATGCATGCAAATTGTGAGAAAACAGAATCCGACAGCCGAGTGCATCCGACGAAACACGATGCGTTCAGCGATCATTTGCC
This sequence comes from uncultured Schlesneria sp., assembly GCA_903834925.1. Classification (GTDB taxonomy): domain Bacteria; phylum Planctomycetota; class Planctomycetia; order Planctomycetales; family Planctomycetaceae; genus Schlesneria. The sequence continues at coordinate 32,918 of CAILLA010000276.1, read as the reverse complement.
TTCCTCCCAAGGTTCAACTTCTGCTTTTCCCGCAAGTACGATCAATTGTCCATCGGGAATGAAAAGGCTCCCGCCAAAAAACCAATCCGCAGACCGCAATCCGTTGAACGTCTGAATTCAGAGGATCGTTTCTTTGTGACGGTTGTTTTCCTCCTAAGGGAATCGATCATTGAAATAAGTCTTTCTGGATGCAACTTATCGTTGGTAGATCGGCAGTATCTGGTACGGTGGCGTCAGTGCAAGGATTGCGAGCGATGTCGTGTACGCCGAGCCGTATTTGCGTTCGGACGTCGGTTCGGCGGGCCAGCAGCCATTGGCCGCCTGTTCGTCGAGCATTATACGGACGATCTGCGGAAAAACTTTGCCCCAGGCGTCGCCACCAATTTGGGCCATCGCCTGACTGCTGTAATAGGTCGAAAGGTAATGGTTTCCTGTTTGCCATGGACGGGGATATTCGTGCGTCATAAACCAGTTGACTCCGATCGCCACAGAATCCCGTTCGTGCCTGCCACCCAGGATCAGCGTCAACATGGCTGAGGATGTATTGGCCAATGTGATTTGAGGCGGGCCGGAACCATCGGGTGGGGCGGGACGATAACGAAACACGCCCAGTTCGTGGTTCTTTGGATTCTTCTCGTAACAGCGTTCGACGAAGTCGAGCCCTTCGTCAAAATACTGTTTCGGAACATTGAATTCCGCATTTCGGGCAGACCTGAGGAACATCAGCGCCCAGCCCGTGACCGACATGTCAGACGACGCATCGGGCGATTCGGGAAAGCCGTATCGCCAACCACCGATGTCGGTCGGATCTTGTTTTTTGCGAGTCTGCACTTCTCGATGATATAACAGAGCCCGATTGACGGCAGACTCGATCCGCTTTGATCGGACGCCCGACGTCATCCCGTAGACTTCACCGAGCATTAAACCGGCAATCGAGTGGTTATAGGTCGATGTTTGCCCGGGTAGTAAGTGGCCAGCAGGGGGTTCTACAGGGAGAAATGAAAACTCCCCCTGGCGTCGTTGGGTCGACAAGACAAAGTCGATTGATTTCGAGATCTTCGTACCGTACGCCCCATGATCAGGAACATGTCCCCGCGCCAGAAATGCCATCACCGCCAGCGATGTGACGGCGGGCTGAAACGCATCTTCGCCGGGAAAACGACCATCCTCCAATTGCTGCCCGGCCATCCATTCCAGCCCCCGATCAATCGACGCTTCGACCCGAGCCCAATCTTTGACCGAAAGCGCCGAACTGAGATTTGACGATTGTGCGATCACTGATTTGGGGGTTTCCGGCTTGGGTGCTTCCTGGGCTTGAGCATTGCTGACCAGCAACACAATCAGGACTGCCGCGACACCACTGAAACAGTGATGGTAAACCGGCATAGTACTAACGTTTTGTTTCTTCGCGCGCTCTGGCGATTTTCCACGGGCGCGAGAGTTTGGCCTGATGAAACGACCAGAAGATGGGAGGTTTGCGGCGATGGGGACGATCTGCTTTTGTAGCAACAAGCAGGGGAAATGGTGCCACGGTTTTACCGTCTTCGGTAGGGCCGTGCTCTTCGGACACGTTATTGAATCACGAAGACACGGCCTTGTCGAAGACTCCAAAACCGTGGCACCCTGAGTTTCGACCGCTTTTCCACTCATCAGACGCAACAGTATTGCCTGCGCCAACTTGGCCAGTTCATCAGGCCACGGCGAGGCTCCCGCCGAGCCGCTGAGTCGATGCGTGTACCTACTTCGCGGCTCGGCGGGAGCCTCGCCCTCCCGTTGGGTTTCGGACAGTTCCCGCGCTTTGCAATTCGCATGTGGAATTGACGATCGCAGCATGTTCATCTTGTTTTGCCTTCCACCTGGACATCAATTCGAGAATTGTTGTAACAACTCACAGAGAATCAGATCAGCGGCGTTTTTCGTTGGAATCGTTTGTCAGCCGACGAATCTGTTCCTGGTATTGTTCAATCGCTTTGCGATATTCCTCGGGCAATGTCCGACCACCGATTTGCCAAAGTCCGTCATCGAGTGCCGAGAGCAGTTTGTTCCACTGTTCGTCGGGAATGTGTTGACCGCGTGCAAGAGCCTTCAAAACCTGTTTCTTCCGCTCGAATTCCGTCGACATCTTCCAGCGAGCTTCGCTGTTTGGCTCATTGCCAACTTGCTCGACGATGCGAACCAAGTCCTTAGTGAGCTGATCCATTTTCGCCGTATCAACCGATCCCTTCGGAAGTTCGCTGGACTCTTCCTTGATAGCAGCGAGCGTTTTCATCAAATCTTCCTCCATTTTCTCGGCAAGATTTCCGGCATCCGATTCCTGAGCGAGTTCGTCCAGCTTCTCTTGCAGTTTTTCCTGCATTTGTTCGAGTTGTTCCCGTTCAGCGGGATCAGTCGCAGGATCTTTCGCGCGTTCTTTCATTTCCGCCAAAGCCTTGGTGAGCTTGGCTTCCATTTCACGAGCCTGTTCACGTTTTTCGCGTTCTTTCTCGGACAGTTCAGCTTCAGGCTTCTCTGGTTTTGCCTCGGGTTTGGCCCCTTGTGCTTGTTGGTCCATCTCCTTCTCCGTCCGGCCACGCGCCGCCTCTTCAGAGTCACTCAGCATTCGCCCGCCTGTCTCTTGCCATTGCATGGTATCCGCGATGACGCGCAGATTGTTCGGACGTTCCCCCAGACCGAGTTGAGCTTCGATGTTTGGCTCGCGTTCCAGTTGCGTCAGGAATTCATCCAATTTTGGATCCTGCAGGTCAGCGACATTGGGATTCCGCGGAGCGAGTTCATCCAGGGCTGCGGCGGTTGCGACCCGAATACGGTCAAACAGCTCTTCGGCTTTCGAGAAGGAGTCTGTCGCTTCCTTCAACAGCCTGTCCGCCGTCGGAAGTTGATCTGCGGACATTTGAAATGTCGCACTCGCTTGATCAAACGTGATTTCGACCATTAATTGTTGCAGTTCGCGAATTAATTTGGCGATGTCGTCCGGCACCGACTTTTCCGCCAATTGTTGAAACTGAGCGGAAAGTTCGGTCTCGATACCCAGCATGTCCATGCGCAACAATTCCGTCGAGATCGTCAGGCGATGCTGATCTACTTCCGCCATCCTATGGAATTGCCGGGCGTGAATGAATTCCGCCGTTTGACTCCACAATTCCGCCTGGTCGGCCACCGTTCGACTTTCAAGCAGTCGACTCGTTACATAGTTGGTCACTTCAAGGAGACTAGAGTTTTCGAAGCTCAATCGTTCCAGCATGGCATCAAGATCGACGAAAAGCTGGACAAGCTGCCGTCCTTTTGGTCTCAAGTCGATCAATACATCAGGTTGGCGAATCTGGCGTTTGGCTTCGAGTGAAATCGCTCGCGAAGTCTCTGCGATCTGTCGCCCAAGTTCGATTACGCTCGCCTGCGTTCGTTGAGTGGCCTCAAGGACCAGCGGAAACTGCTTTTCGATTCGTTCCGCCAGTTCCGCCGCGTCTTTCGCCAATTGTGTTGAAGCTTGCATTCGCAATTCAACAGCGACGGTCCAAAGATCCTGTCGTTGGACTTCGTCACTGGCGACCCACCCATTCAGTTCCGTTGCTGTCTCGTGCTGTCGCTTTGAGAGTTCTGAAAGTTGATTTCGTAGCGAGGTTCTCCGCCGTTTCACAAGATCGAGATAACGGGCGAGCAGGCGAGGGTCGTCTCCAAGAATGCGTCCAAATTCGTCCATCATGTCTCGCCGCATGGTCAAGACTTCTGCATAACGGTCCAGATAGTCCTGACCAATTTCCAGGACCGCCATTTTTCGTTCGAGAGGATTTTGACCTTGTTGCGCTTCGCGCAGCAGCGCCTGCATCTTTTCAACATAGATTTCGTAGATCTTAATTCCCTGCTCGAGCGAATCGGCCAGCTTTTGATCCTGGGCGACTTTGTCGTATCGAACGAGCAGTGCTGCCAGCAATTCACGAGCGCGGACAATCTGCTGCAAAGCACCACGGGAATTCCCATCGGAACCAATGGCCGGTTCACGGATGGCGGTGAAGACCCTTTCACGCGCCGGAGAAATATGACTGCGCCCAATGTCGACCATTTGCAGTCCCATGAATGCATATTGGCTGTCGCGCGTCTGCTTTCGCAATGTCGAAATCTTCCCTTCGACACTTCCGAGCTGCGTATCCAGCAGCTTGAACTGGGCGCTACGATCATCGTCAGGGATTTCGCGATTAACGGCGCGAGTCAATCCGATTTCGACATCGGACAACATCGCGTCGATTTCCACAACACGATCACGGATCTTTCCTGTTTCCACTTTTCGGGTTTCGCGTGATTCGGCAATCGCTGACAGCCGAGCGGTGATTTTCAGGCGGTTGCGCTTGGTTTCCGCGTCCTGGCCGTCGGTCGACGCTTGCGGGTCCATGGCCATCATCTTCGCAGGCGGTGGAGCACGGTCGTCATCGCCCTGTGCTGTTTGTCTTTTGCTTTTGGTTCGTTCTTTCTCGGATCGTTCCGACGGTGCAGGCTGCTGATCACCACCTTCCGAAGTCTTGGCGTCGTCATTCGCCGAATCGCCTGGCATGGGATCCTTCTCGTCGTTTTCATTGCGAGGCGTGCTCGCTGCATTTTCATCAGCTGCTTCGCCAGTAGCGGGGTCAACCGGGTCCGAGTCTACCGAGCGATCTTCTGACTCACCTTCTTTTTTGGTTTGGTCAGACGGTTTTGACGATTTTCCGTTTGTTTTGGATTTGGCCTTCTTTTGCTGACCTCGATCAATCTGTTCCTTTTCACCTTCACCTTGGGCCATTTCCGTTGAATCGGTGCTTTGAGATTCTTCGGTCGCGTTCGGTTCGGCGGTCAACGCTTTTTTAGCCGGTTTTGACGATGCTTTTGGCGAGGTTTTTTGGTTCTCACCCCCGGTCGCATCGGGCGATTCATCATATGTTTGCTCGGCTACTTCGGAGTCCTGCGCTGATTCCGAAGTGGGGCTTGCGGCAGTCGACGCTTTTTTAGCCGGTTTTGACGATGCTTTTGGCGAGGTTTTTTGGTTCTCACCCCCGGGTGCATCGGGCGATTCATCAGACGTTTGCTCGGCAGCTTCGGAGTCTTGTTCTGATTCCGAACTGGGGCTTGCGGCAGTCGACGCTTTTTTCGCGGGCTTTGACGAAGCTTTTGGCGAGGCTTTGGGGCTCTCACCCCCGGGCGCATCGGGCGATTCATCAGACATTTGCTCGGCTACTTCGGAGTCCTGTGCTGATTCCGAACTGGGGCTTGAGGCAGTCGACGCTTTTTTCGCGGGCTTTGATGATGCTTTTGGCGAGGCTTTTGGGTTCTCACCCCCGGGTGCATCTTGCGACTCATCAGACATTTGCTCGGCTACGTCGGAGTCCTGTGCTGATTCCGAACCGGGGCTTGCGGCAGTTGACGCTTTTTTCGCGGGTTTTGACGATGCTTTTGGCGAGGCTTTGGGGTTCTCACCCTCGGGTCCATCTGGCGATTCATCAGATGTTTGCTCGGCTACTTCAGAGTCCTGTGCTGATTCCGAACCGGGGCTTGCCGCGGTCGTATTCTTCGCGCGTTTGGTCGGCGATTGACGATCGTTCGCTTCGGCAGTCTTTTCACCAGTCGCTGTCGGTCGAGGATCGGTTGACGCGGTTGTGGAGGCGGCATCACGCGGATCGTTTTCTTGATCGCCCGTCGTCTCTTGACCATTTGGTGCCTCGTGAGAAGCCGAACGATTATCGGTCACTCGGATCGCGTAACTGATTTGCGCTCCGGGCTTCAAGTTCAGTTGTTTGAGATCCAACTGCGTCGTCGCGATCACATGCTTATCAAGCTGCTTATCACCCAATGGGATCGGAATGACTTTCAGGATTTCTGCCGGCTTTCCTTCCTCTTTGGTGGATTCGTCATAAATCACAAGTTCCGCTTTGGCGATCCCATGATCGTCGTGGGCTTCGAATTTGATATCGACGACATCATCGTTCGCGACCGACATTTCCTCGGTCGAGTTCAGCACACGTGCCACGGGTGCATTGTCGGCAATGACCTGAACCCGGCAGACGTTTCGATCTTCGTTTGTCAAGCCATGTGCATTCAGCAGGTGAGGTGCCAGTGAGACATTTTCCATGAGTTGAATCTGGTACCGATACCAGCCATCCGCGTCAGCAGCCAGTTGATGAATCGCCGGTTGCGCGGTCGCCTTGTCCTTGGAATCGCTCTCGGGCGAAACCGTCAATTCCAATCGCTCCAGGGGTCCCCTCGGCAACAATTCCAATTTCATCAACGATCCCTGCGGTACCTTCAGCCGCGCAGGAAAGATCGACTTTTCGACATCGGGACGATTCAAATAGGCGGGCGAAATGACGGTGATCCGCACTTCTGCGAACGAGGGATAATCAACAACACTGACCTGATGCCACGTAGTCTGGCCGTCACCGGCGCGTACCTGGTATTGGAAGGAATCATCCGCCTGGATGCGATGCGCAAACCGATTGGCCTGTTTGGCGTCAGCTGCGACTTCGATCAGTTCGGGTCTTGCTCCCGGCCGCACGATCGAAAGGATGGCAAACGGACGCTGCAAACCGGTCGTTTCCGTCTCAAGCTTGACGAATTCACCCCGAGCGACCGTGAAGTCGCCGGAAGTACAACGTAGCGACGTAGCAGAAATATTCGACATGGGAGCCAGAAATCGCCGCAGTAACACGGATGTCTGTCGCCAGTCTGTCGCCAGAAACCCGATAAGTGCGACCGCGCAAAGAGCGAACGATTTTAACGCGGTCTTCAGGGAAGTTTGATCCGCAACTCGCTGTGGCTGAACCAGGCGGCCGATGGCGACCGCCTCGCTGGTCACCTGTTGCAACATGGCGATCGCCGCTGGTGATGTTGGACGTCGTCCCGATTCGACGAGCGAAACCACAGTTTGCCAGCGTTCTTCAAGTTGTGGAATACCGGCGTCGGCACTGGTTGCCGCTCGAACTCGCTTTAACGCCGCCAACAGTGGCGGAATTCCAACGATCAGGCTGGAACCGACGGCAAGCAGTGTCGCACCGATCGACAGACCAAGCCGCAACCCCGTGTTGAACAGCGTGAATTGCCAGTCGATCAGCATCGCGACCACCATGGCGACGATGAACACCGACACACCAACGGTGATCGCGCGAAGGATTGCGATCACGACCTGGCGCTGGCCGATCTGCGACAGCTTCTGTTCCATCAACGATGGCAGAAAGACGGCTGAATTGGCTTGCGACATGATTTGCTGCCTTTACGCGAACGAAAACTGAAGTCTTAAGTCTCAAATTTCAAATTTCAAATCTGATGATCGCTGCCGGTCGATTTTGCAGGAGGGCGAATGATCATCCTCAAACGATCATGACAAACCTAACCGACGGCGAATAATCCATTCAAATTGCAGACACCCAAACACGATCCATAAGTACTTCCACTGTACCCACAGTGGCTTTTGCTGAATTTTTTCAGAGACGATTGGTTCCAGATTGGTCAGGGCAAGAATTTCCTCGATCGCGGTTGGTGGAATGACTTGGCCACCCGTCGCGTCAGCGATTTGCTGCGCCAAGGCCCGGTCACATCGAGTATCCGCCATTTCCGCCGCAACTTCCTGCTGAACCGTCAACGATGTCGAAGCAGGTTCCTGCGAGTCTTCCTGTTGAAGTTTTTCAACGGCCGCCCCAATCGGTTCGATTCGATAATCACCTGCCGGAAGCGATCGAACTTCGCCCCGGTATTCACCCGGAACACCAAGATCGGCCGAGAGCGCCACGACTCGCTCTTCCCCTGAACCATGAATTTTAACAGCCACTCCGTCGGCAATGATCGGTTCGCCGGAACCATCGGCCAACCGAACGGTGATTTGAATTGTATCGCGCACGCCATAGCGTGACTTGTCAGTACGAACTTTGACGTACTTCGTCCCCGTGGCAAGATCTGCAGCGATCGCCCAGCGAAGCAGTTGTCCCCAAAAACGGTAATGCAACCGGTCGCCGCGCAGAAACCGTAAGCGATACGATTCCGGTCCGGAAAGATAAACGATCCGACCGCGACCGATTGGCTGCCAGCACAAGAATGCGTTGTTCTTTGCGTCCGTCGTGGGATCTGAACTATCACGAGGAACGGCCGCAATTAACGTTCGAGCCGCTGCTTTGGGCCGACGCCAGGCAGAAAGCGTCGAGAGCGACGAGTAGTGATTGATCAAGTTCCACGCGTCACGGTTTTCTTCTTCCGTTTCGCCAATATTCACGGCGGGGTGATCGCGCCCTTCGTCGGTCATGTGAAATACAAAACCTTGAGCATTGGCTGGAGAATTGGAATCGACCTGTTCCACCGGAATGATTTCACCGAGTGGTTGTTCGTTAAACTTTTGCGGCATCGATTCCGCACCAGCGATGACGACCACTGTGCCGCCACGTTGTTTCATGTACTCGACCAGCGATTCTTGTGATGCCACAGAAAAGTGCTCGGTCGGCAAGTCCCCGAGAAGAACGAGATCATAGTGATCCCATTCATCGACCGTGGTCGGCAATGATTTATTCTCTTCACGACGACCGGTGGCAATCATCCGCGGATGAAACAGCAGTTCGTCAACCTCGACTTTGGTATCACGTCGGAACAACTGCGTTAGGTATCGATACTCCCATCGGGGAAATTCGTCGGCAAGCAACATCTTGATTTCGTTGCGAGTGACGTTCACTTCGAAATCCTGATCGTTATTGTCGGTGGTCAACTCACCTTCGATGGGCTTGATCGAGACACGATACTGTTCGCGTCCTAACGTGGCGACGTGACGTTCAAATCGAACCGTTCGAGTGGCCATACCCGAGTCCAATAGCACCTCGCGCTGATCAATCGGTTTCCCATCCTGCATCAACTGCACAACGCAAAGTTCATTTTCGCAATGCCAGGCTTGCACCGAGGCTTCAATGACGATGTCATCGTTACGCATCGCGACGGCTGGCGCAAAGACCGAACGAAGTCTGAGATCTCGAACGTATTGGGTGTTTCCGATCGGGACAACATAGACCGGGATGCCGGCAAGCATTTCGGCAGCGTCGCGTGGATGCTTTTCTGCCGCTTCATTGTGTGCGACATCTGAAAGCAAAAAGACTGCCGCAAGTTGTTGATTGGAGCTTTCTTGCCTCAGCGACATGAACAGGTTTGACAAGTCCGTTCCAGGGACCGTCGCCGGCCCGTCGGGATTCGAGGCCGACGCATCCGAATCCCGTTTCACCGATGCGGGCGGACCGGATAACAAACGAAACGACTGATCGAACGCACCAAAGCGAATGTCCGCTTTATCGTGCAGGGGTGCTAATGTGTTCGCTTGCAGCAGATCGACCGATTTTAAGACTCGATCGAGTCGATTGGCGTTTTGGACACTCGACATCACTTCGGCGTCCCCACTGGCGAGATGTTTGCCGTCATTCTCGGCAGCGGTTCGGGCGAGTTCTTGAGCAACCCCTTTGATTGCCCCGACACGATGCTCAAGGTCTGACAGTCCTTCCTGCCACGCTTTCTGTGCCGGAGTGCGATGCTTCTTAAGGTCATTCACAACTTGGCCGAATGATTGAATTTCCGCTCCATCGAAAAGCTTGATAAGGCGGTCGGCCAAAGCCTGGCATTTTTCCGATGGCTTCTTGCCCGCTGGCGCATCCACGATTTGAAGAACGTGAGATTTCGCTCGTTCAATCGCTACATTCGCTGCGGTCACGGAATCCATCAGCGGACGTTCGTGGCCGTGCAATTGCAAGACTTCTCGAGCAGATTGTAATTTTCGCAGCGCGATCCCGATGGAGGCGACTGTCGCGTCGGCCTCGCGAGTCGCAGAGAACTTTCCAGGCTTGCTTCTCGCTAAAACCCAGCGCAGATCATCTGACGACCCGGCGGGATCGACGGTCAACATGCTGCCACTCACGTCCGTCGCAATCATCACGGCTCGTCGAGTTGTTGAGGTATCGATGAGAACTTTGACCGGGGCCAGCAACATCCACAGGACGATCGCGGCGGCGAGAGTTCGAAGGGACCAGAATGTGATTGCGACAGGTCGCCCCAGGATGTGGGATTCGCGACGAATCGCCCAAGCAAACACCAACGCGAGTAAAATGCCAATCACGATCGCCACCGATGGGGCGAAAGGCCCCTCGGCAATGAATCGTTCGGCGGTCGTATTGATGGTGGATGGCATTTTTAACGTCTAGATTTTTGGTTCGTTGAGATCGATGCGTCGATCGGTTCGAGTCCGATGTTCCATCGGAAATTGTCCGGCAAGTTCGGTTTGAGTCTCCGCCATGTGTTCGCTGGTCTCAGCGATCGGATCGGTACCGAACCGTCCACGAGACATCATTCCTGAGAGCAGCAGTTCGGCCACAATCAGTCCCGCCAGCAGAGTCAAAAGCAGCGGCCACACAGGATCTGTCGGCGTTGCGCGGTTTAGTGATTCGCTGATAATCGCCTGACCCAAGCGGGTTGAACTGGAAATCAACTGCTGTTCGCTTGTTGATAACGGCGTCAGATTCGATTCGCGTGAGTCACGCTGAACATGAAATGGAATCTTGTCACCCGAAAGACCGACCTCCAGCGAATAGTCACCCGGCTGCATCGTGCGGCTGGTCCGAAAGGTCGTTCCTCCGACGGTCGAATCGGCGGTTAATTCAATGTCGTCACCTTGAGGAGTTTTCAAAGTTGCCTCTTGAGCCTCATTCCCCGTCAGGTGCATGCTGATCGGTTCGCCGATAATCAGATTGTGTCGCGTTGCCAGAGGTTGAGTCAGGTAATTCAACCAGTCTTGCACGATCACGACGAATGCCTGTGATTTTGCGAGATCACTCCATTGAAGCCTAAGCGGCACTCCCTGAATGATTGTGCGACCGCGACCTGTGGTTTTTTCGACGACCAGTGGTTCACCGTTCGTCAGGTTTAACAAGACGGACGGCGTCAGCCCTTGCAACGGAGGAGAGAAACGAATCCGGCGCGAGACGGCAATCGTACCTGTATCCAAACGAGAATTGTCAGCAAGCGATGCAATTGCGGGATGTGACGTAACAAACGGATCGATCAGCGTCTTTTGTTCATTGGAATCCGATTCCTCGACGATCCGATCGACGGCCAATGGAGCAATTCCGTTGGAGTCTTCGAAGAAGTATTGGTTGAATCGTTCCAGATCCGTCCGAGGTCCCAAAGCGACCCACAAGCCGCCGCCGTCTGCGACGTATCCTTGTAGCTTTTTCACAACCTCTTCGGAAACGTCTTCAAGATTGGGGATCACGACCGCTCGGTAATCGTGAAGTTCGATCTGTTCCAATCGATCGGGCTTCACAAGCGTGGGGACGAAGACGCCCTGTGTTGCGAGTGGTTCACCGTTTACCCAACCCATTGCCGCCTGCACAAAGAAGGCGTCTTGCATCACCTCGGACGCCTCGGGGGCACTTTCCACCACGAGCACCGGAATGTGGTCGACAACTTCGATAATTACTGTTTCGCGATTATCTGGAATCAAAGCATCGTCGATAGCCAGTTCCCCGACGACCGGATAAATGCCCAAGTCTGGGAACGAATGCTTCCAGATCGCTTCGTGGATTGCCCCGGGCGCAAGACTGGGGATGTCACTCTGATGCGTTTCCGTGCCCGAAACCTTCCATCGTAGCAGACACGGGTCAGAAGGCGTGCTGCCATGGTTCTGGACCTGTGCCGCCAGGGTGACAATCTGTCGCGGACCAACCTGCGTTCGATTTCCATGAATCTGATTGACCGCCAGGTTTGTCGTGGAATTTTGCCTGGGATTCAGCGACACGACGTCAAATTCGGTCGGAACAACGGAGGCTTGCAGCAGTGTTCGCAGTTGGTTCCAGCTCTTTTCGTCACTGGCGCTCCAGTCGGCGGCCTGAGAATCGGTAATCATCACGACGCGTCGGCGCTTTGTGCCGGGTATCAGTTCGGTTTGGACTGCGGTGAACGTGGCGGCCAGCAAGTCGCTGCGCGTTAACGTCGGTTGCAGCGAGGCCAGCTGTTCGCGAATCGTTGTCTGAACATCGCTGTTTGCCCTGAGCGACGCCGAGTTCAACCAGATCGGGTAGGGCGACGCTAATAGCACACGAACGGAGTCACTGGCGGAAATCTGGTCAAGTTCCACACCCGCCTTTTGCAGTGCCGCTTGAAACAACGCTGTGCCATCTGCATCAGGCCTGATCATCGACATGGAATTATCGATGATCAGAATCGTGTCACTTCGGTCGACACCACCCATCCAGTTGGAGTTCACGAGCGGGCGCGCGAGTGCCAGCACGAGACACAAAACGGCAAGTGACCGTAAAAGAAGGAGCAGCCACTGTTGCAACCGTCGAGTGCTGGTGCGTCGCCGTGCGGCTTCGGCCAGGAATTGCATGGCACCCCATTCGATCACGACCTTTCGCTGTCGGTCGAACAGGTGCAAAAGTACGGGTGCCAGGGCCAGCGGCAATGCGAACAAAAAGGCGATACTCAGGAAACTCATTGTTCAGTTTCCTTTTGCCATGCGGCTGCGCAAAAACCAGCTTAACGTTTCTGCCAGATCGCGATTTGTCGTCATGCGGAGATAGTCGCCACCCAACCCGACAACCATCTCTTCCAATTGATTCAAGTGCTGCCGAAGCGCTTTTAAATATTCGTCTCGAACCGACGCGGGGTCGAGATTCAGGCTGTGGCCGGCGACTTCTAACGATTCAAACGTCGACCAGCGGCGAAAGTTGAAATGGATTTCTTCCGGTGCCAACACATTCATCACGACGAAATCGTGTCCGCGGCCTCGCAGTGCTCGTAAAGCTCGACTGAGGTCGTCCAGATCGCCGAAGCAATCCGAAAACAACACAAACAAGCCACGGCGACGCAATCGCGGAATGAAGCCTCGAATCTGGGCACCCAGGCTCCCTGCTGCGCCCGGTTGAGCCGCCTGAAGACACGCAAGAATCGCTTGCAGATGCGCGGCATTCTGTTTCGGTGGAACGAACAAGGGCCGCTTGTCATTCAGAATAATGGCACCGACAGCATCTCGCTGGTGAAGCAACAAGCGGGCGAGACAGGCGGCGGCGCGACATGCATAACTCAGCTTGGTGACCGTCGAATAGCCAAACTTCATCGAACCGCTGGTATCGATCGCGACAATGCCGTGCAGATTCGTTTCCTCCTCAAATTGCTTGATGAAGTAGCGATCGTTACGCGCGTAAACCTGCCAGTCGATTTGCCGTATCTCATCCCCAGTTGTGTATTGTCGATGTTGAGCAAACTCGCAGCAGCCACCTTTTGTGGTCGACGGATGCTTACCCGCAAGCAAACCATCGACGACCGTTCGCGACAAGAGTTCGAGGTTTCCGATCTGTTCCATGACCTTCGGATCGACGAGATCCGACCGTGCGGCTGCCGCGCCGCGGCCGGCAGCACTCGAGGTCGAAGTTCGTTGAGATTTGGAACGGAAGAATTGCATCATGTCACGCAGTATTTCTTGAGGCTTTAACCAGAATCCATATTGCCCCTGCGGGATCAATGGACCGGTGTTTGGCCCGGCAATCGAAGCCTGCTATTTAGAGTGAGAAGGTGTTGCCAGGTATGCGAAAAACCATCCGATAGCCGACCCGATTAGCGGCAGCCCCACGAGTACAGGAGCGTTGGAAGGGTTCGTAGGAGCCAGTTTTGCGATGGAACCGGCAATCAAGAAGCCGAGTAAGGCGAACGCAAATGGCGACACAATAAATTGCCATGTTGGTTTCATGAATGACCCTCGCTTTTGCAATGTTGATGATATTTTCGCTTTTTTGACTTTGGCGAACTGTAACAACGGCCCGGATACCACCGGGGCCAAGATCCTGTGGCGTGTGTTTTCCAACAAAGCATGATCCTCCCGGTTGTTGATTACCGAGTCGATGGTATCGGTTTGTTAGTTGTGGCGGATTTTTGTAGCGACGGCGTAGCCTCGATCAACTTGGTCAAAATCGAATCGGCATCAATTCCGGCCGCTTCCGCATTAAATGTCAGGATCACGCGATGCCGCAGCACTGGTTGAGCCACAGCGATCAGGTCTGACGTCGTGACATGGCAACGCCGCTGCAACAGAGCCCGAGCCTTCGCCGCCATCAGCAACGCGATCGTGGCACGCGGACCAGCTCCCCATTGCACCATCCCCTGAAGTTCTTTCGGCAGCAATCCTTCTTCAGGTCGGCTTGCCCGAACCAGATCCAGCGCCGCCCCATAGACGTGGTCCGACACCACCACGCTACGAACCAGTTGCTGCATCCGATGCAGTTCTTCAGTATCCAACACCTTGCGAGTCGTAAATCCGTAATCCGTTGTTTGACGCCGGGCGATTTCCAGTTCTTCTGCGCGGCTTGGATATTGAACGTGAATTTTTAGCAGAAAACGATCGAGCTGAGCTTCTGGCAGCGGATACGTTCCCTCTGTTTCCACGGGGTTCTGAGTCGCCAGCACGAAGAACGGATCGGGCAATTTGTACGTCTTGCCGCATACCGTCAACTGCCGCTCCTGCATCGCTTCGAGCAACGCGCTTTGCGTCTTCGGCGGAGTGCGATTGATTTCGTCAGCCAGGATCACATTACCAAACAGCGGTCCTTCAACGAACCGGAAGACCCGTTTCCCGGTCGTGTGGTCTTCTTCCAGGATCTCTGTCCCCGTGATGTCTCCAGGCATCAGGTCGGGGGTGAATTGAACTCGCCGGAACGTCATATCGATTAACGATGCGACGGTTGATACCAGCATGGTTTTGGCCAGGCCTGGCATCCCCTGCAAGATGCAATGACCGCGACAGAGCAGGGCGATCAGCAACTGTTCGGAGACTTCCTCCTGGCCGACGATCACACCCGCCAGTTGACGACGAAATTCCTGGTATTTCTCGTGCAGGCGATCGACCGCCGTCGCGACGTCAACCGGTTCGGCAGCAGGCATAGGATGGCGGCCGTTTTCCGAGCCATTCAGTTGTGGTTGTGTTCGATTCATCAGGGTTGTTTCTCTTCTTTGGAAACAGGGGCGTTTTTCGAATCGGGATCAGTTTTCGTCGATTCTGGATTGGAGACGGATCGAGATGCTTCGTTATCCGCGTTTTGATTGTTTTTCTCAAATACGGTCGCTTCGTCGACGCTGATCAACTGGTCGCCGTCCGCGTCAAGTGCGGAAAACTGTTCGTCGGTTCCGGGAAATTCGGCTCGCGTCAAATCGCGATCCTTGTTTCGATCCATTCGTGTGAACCATTCGGGACCCTCGGATGGCACTGAGGTGTCTTTATTGCGTTGGGTGCGAATTCCGGCCAGTTCGACATGCACAGTCGCCCCCAGACCAACACAAACCCTGATTGGCGATTGCGTTTCTTCTGGTGTCAGCATGCCATCATGATTCTTATCAAATGTGATCAGTGTGGCGGGAATCGTACGCAGTTCTCTGATCGTCAAGCGTCCATCGTCATTCAGATCGAGTTTCGGCAGTAGAGGGTATCCATCGTTCACAGCACCAATCGAAATCTGATCCCCGGAGGCCATCTGTGCTGCCGAGAAGATCACGGGAGTTCGCTTGAACATCATCGTAATTCCGGCAGTATCGATTGTCGCCTGATCAAGACTTTGTTCAAATTCCTTCGCTGCAGAGACCACCGCGATTCGTGATCGTTCTGGTTTCGCGGTATCAAACGCTATCGAAAGCACGACATCGGGGGTCGCCTGTTGCAGGGCACGCAGTTCATCAGCATCAACTTCGCCATCACCATTTGCATCAAAACGAGATCGTGTGTCAGAAGGTTCTTCATTAGCATTGTTTGACTGCGTTGAAGCCGCCGCCTTAGGGTAGGGAATGGCCGCCGACGTACGTTCTGGCAGCAGTGTCAACAGACTCCCCGGGTCCTTGTTCGCCGCGACGAGTCGTGGGTCATTCGCGGCGGCGGCGATCTCGGTGAACATCACAATTCCATCCCTGTTCAAGTCACACTCCTGAAGCGACTGAGCGGACAGGGCAATTTCCTCGGCGGAGATTGATCCATCTCGGTTTCGATCAAGGACGATCAATTCGGGACGCTGGTCAGCGCGAAACCGCTGAAAATGATCGTTCAGCTGCAAAAGAGTCGGGCCGTCGACCCAATTGCACAAAATCCAGTGTACCTCTTCCTGGCTGGGCGATTTTTCCGTCAATTTCATTGTGTGGCGAAGTCGTTCAACAATACTTGTCGAAGTTGCAGGAACCCCCGTAGGGTCGGCGACAGCTTGAACAGGAACCGCCTTTGGGTCGGCAGCTTGAACAGGTATCGCTGGCGTGACGTCGACTTTATTTTCAGCGAGATCTTTCAAAGTTCGCTCGATCCGCTGTTGACGAGGCATTCGGAATGGCTGGCCATCAATCGTGATTGTGGCTTCGAGCAAGGCCAAGCCGTCCGGCAAGTTCAGCAGAAATCGAAGACGCGGATTGGTCGCATCGCCCAGCGCCGATTCATTTCGTTGTTTCGGTCCCAATTGGTATTGAGGATACTTTGCAGAGGGTGTTGACGGAGTCGGGACAGGTCGCCGCGTCGGTTGAGCCGCCATGGCAGGCGTCTTATTCACTGCGGACTGGTGCAGCTTGACGGGCGCTTCCAGCGCAGGACTGAGATCTTTCCCGGACGATGTTTGTACCGCGATCACCAGCAGAGACAACAGCAGTCTACAACGCAGATTGGAAGTGAAGTTCATGACAAGACTCCCTTGATCGGCTTGCCTTCTGTGATGGGAATCGGACGACCGTTCTCATCCTGTTGTGAAGCCTTGGGACCGATCCCGACTGCCTGAGCGACAGTCGCCAGCAGATCGCTCGCCGAGACTTCCCCATCGACGACATCGGTTCCATCTTTGCTTGTTTCGCCGTAGGCTTGCCCTCCCGCGACACCTCCACCTGCCAGGACTGTCGTCCATGCACCAGGGAAGTGATCGCGACCAGAGGAGGGATTGATTTGTGGAGTTCTACCGAATTCGCCCATCCACAAAATCGTGGTCGATTCCAGTAACCCTCGTTCGCTGAGATCCTTCATCAAAGTCGACCAACCAGCATCGAGTTCGCCTGAAAGGTTCTTGACCGCATTGAAGTTGTCGGAATGGGTGTCCCAGCCGGCGCCACCGCTGTTTGTTCCGAGTGAAACTTCGACGAACGCAACTCCCTGTTCGATCAGCCGACGGGCCATGAGACAACCCTGGCCAAACACGGACCGACCGTATTCCTCGCGCAGCTTGACCGGCTCGTCCGACAGATCAAAGGCCTTGGAATCCTCGCTGTTCATCAGCTTCACAGCGCCTGCGTAGACCGTGTTGTGTGTCATGGCCGCATTGCCACGGTTTGCTGCCAGAAAATCTGCTTGCAGTCCCTTCCACAGATCCAATCGCTTGTTCATGCGGGCGTCGTCGATTCCGGCGAGCTTCTGCAGCGATTGAACTTTCAGTTCCGGAAATCCGCCGGCTCCGGGATTCATCGCGCCGGGAATATCTGCCGCACCGACGATCAGAGGACCAAATTTCGGACCGAGAAATCCAGGGCTGAAGGCTTCCTGATTGAAGGCTCGAAACGCACCAATGCTGACGTAATTGGGCAGATTCTGGTTGTTGCGTCCCAACTGGTTGGCCATCGACGAACCGAAACTCGGGTACTGGAACGGCCCCAACGGAACGTGTCCGGTGCGCATCAGGTACGTGCCGCGACCATGATCTCCTTCGTTCGTACTCATTCCGCGCAGTACGGCAAGCTGATCTGACATCGCAGCCAGTTTCGGCATGTGCTCGCTGAACCGTAATCCCGGCGATTTGGTCTGAATCTCTTTAAATTCACCGCCGTTGGCGTGTCCAGGCTTCATATCGAAGGTATCGGTTTGCGTCGGTCCGCCACTCATCCAAAGCAGAATGCAATGACGAGTTCGCTGAGATTGACCGGCCAGTTCGTTGGCGAAAGCAGGAAACCAGCCACTGACGCTGGCCCCTCCCAGGCCAACCGCCAATGATCCCGCCATTTGTCGCCGTGTCAAAGTGAAGCTCATCGGAATCGTTCCTTTCAGTGTATTAGTGTGCCACTGGATGACCGTCTTCGGTCACCCAGTGCTCTTCGATTGCCTTAAATAAGGGAAGACACTGCGTCTCCGAAGACTCCGATGCAGTGGCACAAGATCCGAACTTTAATTTTTGACAACGCACTAGTGATTCATGGTGAATTCGGCACTGTTTAAGAGTGCCCACAAAATGTCGGACAAGTTTTCCTTCCGCTCGCCCACCGTCTTGTCGCTACTGACAAGTTGCTTGAGCAACTCCCACTCATTCGGCCGAGGACGACGCGACAGCACCGCGAGATACAAAACTTCCACGCGTTGCTGATTCGTAAAGAATGGGGCGTCCAGTGATTTCAACAAGCCGCTCTTGGGTAGCCCGGTCGCGACGTCAATCAATCCACCGTTCATCAATGTCAACGCTTGCGGAATCCCCCCCAGGTATTCGGTGCTGCGTCCACTGGGGGTTCGAAATTGCCGGATGAAGGAGTCGCGGTCCATGTTTCCTGATCGAGCGATGTTAAACGCAAACGGATCGGCCGCAGGCGTCGCTTCGATCAACGTCGCCACAGCGATACAGTCGTAGACTTGCTCGGCCGATAACGTTTTGACATTCATTTGAGCAAACCATTCCCAGCGTGCTGGATCTGCAGTCGGTGCACCGCTGGATAGGCGATAAGCTCGCGAAAGTGCGATCGACCGGAACAGTTCTCGCAAATCGAATTTGGTATAGGCGAAATGCCCGGCGAGCAGTTCGAGCAGTTCCGGGGATTTCGGCTGGTGTCTGACGCCAAAGTCATCGACCGGATCGACAATTCCCTTGCCGAACATCAACGACCAGACGCGATTCGCCGTGGCCCGGCTGAAGTACGGATTCTGGGGCGAGGTCAGCCAGCGAGCCAACTGCTGCCGACGCGATTCCTGAACCCACTGCTGTTGATCATCAAGCACGACGGCGACATTTTCGCCATTCAGAAAATGAGGCTGAATGACAGTCTCGGTTTTCGGCAACTTCACGTCGCCATGATCGACGTCTCGAACCTGCATCACGGTCGATGCCGCCCTCAAGTCACCTTTGGGACGAGAAATCTGCGAGAAAAATGCTGCGAAGCCCCAGAATTCTTCCTGCTTCCAGGGTTCAAACGGGTGATCGTGACACTGGGCACATTCCAGTCGCATCCCCAGGAAGACACGCGCCGTTCGTGCGGCAAGCAAATCGGGATCGAGCTTGGCGGCGGAATAAAAAAGCAACGGACCCGAGCGTGAAAGACGGCCTTCCGCAAGCAGCAAACCACGCACAGTGCTGTCATAGGGTTCGTTTTTACCAAACCGTTCAGCCAGCCATCGGTCGAATCCATCGAACCCACCAAATGCCGTGAGGTCAACTCCTTCCGGAATCAAAAACGTTCGCCAGACTGTTGCCAGATGCGACGAATGGTCACGGTGATTGAGCAAACGATCAACCAACCGCTCGTATCGATTTGGCGACTGATCGGCCAGGTAAGAGCGAATTTCGTGAATCGTCGGCGTGCGGCCGCAGAGATCCAGATAGACACGCCGCAATAATTCTTCGTCATCAGCTGCCGGTGCAGGCTCAACCTGATTCGTCTCCCACAGATTCTTGAGAATCAAATCGATTTCCGCGACGACTTCCTTTTGCGAGCGGGAAGTCGGCTCGGCAGGTTTCCAACCCGATGCCGCCAGCAAGGTCGGTGATGCACTCGCAGTACGGATACCGGTCGCGGGGACATCACGTTCCTGACGGTTTGAACCGCCACGCGTCTTCGACGATTCCTCAACGGCCGCGATCGCCGACGATTCCTCAGAAGAATCAACGTCGACAAAAGCATATTCAACAGGGAAATCGGTCGCTCGCCGATCGGCGACGCGCTCCGTCGAATACGAGAGCTGTAGTGCAGGTTCGGACCGCGCGCCGGTCGGCTCGCACGTGATCGGCAAAAAGGTGACTGGATCGATCAGCAGTCGCAAACCAAACTGCTCTTTTTGTTCGTTTTCCCAGCGTGTGTTCAGCGAAATCATCTTTCCATTGTCAGTCGCGGAATGCTCCCAATTCTGTTTGATCAGGCGTGCCCCTCTTGTCAGCTCCAAGCCCTCATTGGAAGAGGTATTTCCCGTCAAAAAGGCAAGAACCAGATGATCGCGGTCTGTTGAAGACAATCGATCAGAAAGTTTGTAACGCTGGACTTGAGTATCGTCCGGGCTGCGTTTGAGCACCACGCGTTGTCGACAATCGACGAGTGTCACACTGGAATCCGTTCGTTCACCCAGCACTCCTTCTGAAAGCGATAGCCAGCGCTGAGCGGCAGGGCTCGTCCATTGCACGATCCCTTTTTGTTCGAGTGCCCGGACAACAGAAGACCAGTCATAAGCGGGTGCTCCTCGACCCAGCATCATGATCGCACCGAACACCAAAGCGGCGCAGGCAGCAATTCGGGCCACACCTGGCCATCGTCCTACCAGGCTTTTCGGCAGCCAGGACGTGTGGGGCCGTTTCGAAACCAAACCTGGCGAATGCCCCCACTCCTGCTTGATCTGAAGATCCAGTCGTTGAAGAAGCGATACAGGAAGCGTAGGCGCATCATAAGCGTCGCAGATCAGTTGCTCGACCCCATGATCGATTTGATCGCTCTCATCAGTCAGTCGAGTTTCGTCCTTATCAGGTTCGTTCATCATAAACTACCGCTGCTTTTGCTCATCGAGACCGGCTGGTTGGTTTGCCATCACGTGTTGAGGCGGATCATTCGGTACTAGCCCAGACACCGATGCCCGCCCGAAATCGTCGTATTTTCTGCTTTTGTTATTAGGCTTTGAGTTTCCATCCAATCGAAAGGGAACGTCATCGCGATGCAGTATTCCGAGTCCCTCGCGAAAGTCGCGACGTGCCCGAAAAAGGATTGATTCCACCGCTTTTTCCGTCAGTCCCATTCGCACGGCAATTTCCCGAACGCTCAAGTGATCGACGTATTTCCATTCGAGTGCCAGCCGCTGCGGCTCTGGCAAATCATCCATCACCCTGCGAACGGCAGCCCGTTGTTCTTCGACTTCGCAAGCCGGCTGAACCGGTTTATTCTGTTCGGCGACGGAAGCGGCCCCGTCGATCAAATGCTGGACTCGCGCCACAGCCCGAAAGTGATCTTGAATTTTGTGAGTGGCAACGCTGCGCATCCACGCACTGGGACAGACAACGTCGAAATCCGGCGCCGCGACCGCCTTGATCAGGGCGAGCGAGGTTTCACTGACGATATCTTCTGCAAGATGCCGATCCCCCTTCACCCGGAAATAGACGAACCGCCAGACAGACGGCAGCAGGCATTCGCTCAAATGTCGAACAGCCGCTACGTCTTTGCGATGAAGTCTCTGAAGAAACTCTCGATCATCCAAGACAACGCCTCAATCCGGTTTAGAGGTGATAGAAGCCAGTTTGTTGACTTCCATCAATACAGTCACGCAACGGACAATAATCACGCAAGGGAATTGCGAAAAAAAGTCGAAGAACTTCGAGGCGATGATCGTAACGCATGACATTAGCATTTTTGCGTGAAACTCGCGTTTTTTTCGGCAAGTTCTTTGGTGGCCGGGGGCATGCCCCGTCTCCCTCGCTCTGACGAAATGCTGCCGTCGTCATGCGTGTAACTCGTTTCCCGTATTGGCGTTAAAAGAATTCTTCCGTAAAATCTCGGCCCGAACCTTTTGTCCACTGATCCGTTTGATTTCTTCGTGTAACGGGTTCCAAAAGACCAAGTCCGTCTGCCGCTCACGTCGTGCCCGTTGCCCGACGCACTCTTAATCGAGCAGGAGCATTTAAATCCAGCACACGAACGGTGGTTCTTCCGACAGACGTCAGACCCACGATTCGAAGTCCAATCCACGTAAAGTGATCGTCCCACGGGTCCCGACGCGGATGAAACAACGGCATCAACGTTTTCGTTTCGGGATCAAATCCCGCCAGATCGCTGGACTTTTTGAGGTTGCATTCTGCACACGCGAGAGCAAGGTTTTCCAATTCGTCGCCGCCACCGTGCTTAATTGGAATAATGTGCTCGATCTGGAGTCGTATGAGCGGCGATGTTTCTTGCTCCCTTTGGCAATAGTCACACCGATTGAACGCCTGCTCGCGGACGAATGTTCGCACGCGAGCCTCCATGCGTCAGGCTCCCGTGTGTTGCAACCGAAACCGAGCTTCAGCCTGAAGAATGGCCATCAGATTGTTGGCCTCAATATAAGCTTCATACTCGTCACGTTCTTCGCCCGTCAGTTCCCCTTCGTTAGCCTTCGCCGCCAATTCATCCACGCGATCTGAGAGCAACGGATCAGCCTGCAGCTGCGCCAAACGACGCATCTGATCATCGGTGAGAAGGGCGAAAATCGGGGCGGTTCCCCGATGAAATGCCTGCTGAGGATCGGTGTTGACGTTCATGGACTGAATTCTACCAGTATTTCAGTGGGCCACAAGTTCTGGGGTCGCGTGTTCTAATCTCAATATGTCAAATGCCAGCGATCTCGCATTCGATTTATTTGATGGTTAGAATCACGCAAGGTTCATCAAATACGGGAGTGACTCGATGACCGGGGCGAACATGATTCGACTGGCGATCTCATTGCCTGAATTTCTCGTTGAAGATTCAGACGGTTGGATTCATTTCCAGGGACGCTGTGTTGGGCTTTCGTCACTGATCGCGCCTTATCGGGATGGTTATTCGCCGGAAATGCTGGCAGCCGAATACCCAACTCTTTCGCTTGCGACAATTCACAAAACGATTGCATTTTATTTGGAGCATCAAGAAGCCATCGATCACTACTTGAACCAGTACTCATCCTTGAGTGCAGGACGAATTGCCGCAGCAGAGCATCGTCCTTCGCTGGAAGAATTGCGGTACCGTCTTGTGGAACGTGCTCTTGCAAAATAGGTTGTGCCGATGGCTTTGGCATACCTCCTGGATGAAAATCTGCCAATGCGAGTCGAGCGTGCCATTCTCACCTGACGGAACCATTTGAATGGCGAGACCGAATCTCGTTTATCCCGTGATGGAACACATGGGACACCGGTTTTTTGCCGACAAACGGAAAGAGTGCCACGGTATTGGACTTCCTCGGGTCTGAAACTTGACTCAATGAGTCAAGTTTCAGGATTTCTTCAAAACTAGCCTTCTCGCTCCGCCGAGAAGAAAGCCGAATTGCCATTGACCTTGCGATCCATCGGGGCTTTCAAGTGCCAGTCGAGGTCTGCTGCAATTCGGCTATCGTCTCGGCGGAGCGAGACGGCTACTTGGTCTGAGGCAAAGCCTCGCTGGAGTCTTCGACAAGGCCATGAGGATTACCCAGGGTGCGCTCGCTGACACTCACGACCCTGGGCTTTGATCTGCAACGCCGTTGGCGTACCGAGAATGAAACGGGAACGATTTCAGATAACGATTGGACATGTACCGGTGTTATTCACGCGATTGGTTCCGACGCTGGCAACGTCGGCGACGTGGGCGACGTGGGCGACGTGGGCGACGTGGGCGACGCTGCCAGCGTCGGAACCAATCAGCAAAACCATTCCAGAGTCAGACGCAGAGGGTTTTCGCACAGGTGCATCACCATCAGCTACCAGGCCGCAACAATGGAGCAGGAGGCCAAAGGGATCGAGCGCGAGACGTGCGCCTAACTCTGCACTGCATGAACGGTAGCGTGTGCCATGGCGACAGTGCTTATTCTACGGGTTTAACAGACGCATCGCCGACGAAAAGGGGCAGCTCGGCTGGTGGCGCCGGACGAGCTCCGTTTCCACCGCTCTGACGAAATGCTGCCATCGTCAAGCGTATAACTCTTCTCCCGTATTGGTGTTAGAAGAATTCTACCGTAAACTCTCCGCCCGCCGTCTTTTTCTTGGCACGAGCCTTATTTCATTGACGCAAAAACTGCAAAATTCACATCGCCGGGCCAATGACCGATTGATATAATTCACTCATGGAAACCAACGTACTTGGTCGGCTTATCGAGCCGTTTGCTGAATGTCTCACCATTGAAGCGGCGCGGAAAATCGTGGCCATGAAGCCTGACGATGCGTCCCAGCATTACGTTGACGGATTGGCTGATAAGGCGAATCAAGGGACACTGACGGAAGACGAGAAGTCCGAGTACGACCGATGTCTGGCGGCCTTTCATTTCATTACCGTCATGCAGGCGAGAGCTCGACGCCTGCTTCAAGCGTAATTGAGTTTCGGCTATTTCACCCACGTCAAGACGAGTGGGATTCACATTTCGAATATCGGGGCACAATCATCATTGGGCGTACGTCGGTAGGCGAAGCCACGATTCGATTGCTAAAGATGAATACTGTTGAACGAGTCGAAATGCGTGCGGAATTGCAAAAATCAGGTGACTTCTAGTGAATTTTTACTTGGAGGATACTACCCCGAGGTTGTCAACAATTTTCCTGGGCCGAGCAAGGCGGTCCAGTCAAGAGGACACCGACTGATTTTTAAACGACAGGCGCACTTGCACCAAGAGCTTCATCAAACCACAACAATTTGAAATGCTGCTACCGATGGCTAGTACGTGGGCCGCAGAGCAGGAACAGACCATTTTGCAGTCTGGTGTCGCGTTTACCGAGGCTCAGATTGCCGACGCCAGACGAGTCGGTATCAATCAGCCCGATCGAGTCCGTTTGCTCAAAGTGCAGGAGATTCCGACACCGAGCCACCCGGCATTGGCAACCACAGGCGAAGCGACCAGTCTGATTTCACCGTGTACCATCGGCCTCACACTGCGTTACGGCATTTTCATTCGCGACGACCACCGGGACCAGCGGCGTTTGATCGTTCACGAGCTTGCACACACGACGCAGTATGAGCGGCTCGGCAGCATCGAAGAATTCTTGAGGCCGTATTTGCACGAGTGCATCACCATCGGCTATCCGACTGCACAGATGGAGACGGAGGCCAAGGAGATTGAGCGTGAGAAGTGCGTCTAACTATCCGCTGCAACGAACGGCACCGTATTCAATCGGATTAGAGCTTTTTCATGAGATTTTACACGCGTATCGCTGACAACAAGAGTCAGCTTGGCCGGTACCTGGTGCCGTATTCCGTTTCCATCGCTCTGACAAAATACTAACGGGGTCACGCGTAGGACTGTCGCCGTGTGTTGGCGGTAAAAAATTCCTCCGTAACCGCTCGGCCTGAACGCTCGGTCCCGTTCTTGGAAAGGACCGCATTCTGACGTGTCGGGAAAAATCTCCGGGTGACTCAAGCCGAGTCCGATGCTAGACTCATAGCAAACGGAAGCTGGAGAACAATAATGACGGTAAGTTTCGCTTTTTCAGAAGAGATCGAGACAGCGTTGCGCATCAGAGCTGCAGCGGTCGGGAAGGACGTCGCCGCTCTGGTAACGGAAATGGTTATCGAACAGTTGAATGGCGTTAAACCTTTACAGCCGACAAAAGTCTCGCCAGAAGCGTTTTCCAAACGGTCTGAGGTTTGGATTAAGCTCCACCCCGTACTTGATCACGCGATCGATGACAGTCGTGATTCGATCTACGGCGGACGCGGAGAATGAACATTTTGATTGACACCAATATCCTGCTCAGGCGAGCACAACCGGCAAGTCCACAGCATCAAATTGCGCAAGAGTCCCTTCTGACACTCGTGCGAGCGGAGATCGAGCTTTGTCTTGTTCCGCAAGTGATCTATGAATACTGGGTCGCTGCCACTCGGCAATCGAGGTCAATGGGTTGGGGATGGACGTACCATCGGTTCAGAAATCGATCGACGTGCTGCTGCAAGACTTTGTGTTGTTAAAAGACGAGCGCGGCATCTTCGGTAACTGGCAATCGCTCGTCGTGGTCCAATCCGTGAAGGGCAAAAGCGCTCACGATGCGCGACTGGTCGCCGCAATGCAGCGACACGAGATTTCAAATGTGCTCACGTTCAACACGCCGGACTTCACCCGATTCAATACCGTCCAGGTCTTCTCACCTGCCGACGTTTTGGCCGGCCGGTTACCGTCGTGACCTCGGGGACAATCTCCACGACGCTCTTCTCAACTTTCCTGAGCCGAGCAAAGTCAATCCAGCCGAGTGGAGTACCACCGGCTGCCCCTTAAACGACAGGAGCACTCACACAATGAGCTTCCTCACACCACAACAATTTGAAATGCTGCGACCACTGGCTTGTGCGTGGGCCGCAGAGCAGGAGCAGGCCATTTTGCAGACTGGTGTCGCGCTCACAGTGGCGCAGATTGCCGACGCCAGACGAATCGGTGTCGCCGATCCTGATCGAGTCCGTTTACTCAAAGTGCGGGAGATTCCGACACCGAGTCACCCGGCATTGGTCAACGCAGGCGAGGCGGCCAGACTGATTTCACCGTGTACCATCGGCTTCACACTGCGTTACGGCATTTTCATTCGCGACGACTACTGGGGCCAACGGCGTTTGGTCGTTCACGAGCTTGCACACACACACACACACACACACACACACACACACACACACACAATGCAGTATGAGCGACTCGGCAGCATCGAAGCATTCTTGAGGTAGTATTTGCACGAGTGCATCACCATCGGCTACCCCGCTGCACCGATGGAGCAGAGGGACCAGAGGATCGTGCGCGAGACGTGCGCCTAACGATGCGCACCAGCGAACGGAAGTTTGTACCGTCGGGATAGAGTTTTTCCATAGAATTTAACAACGCATCGCTGACGAAGAGGCTCAGCTTGGCTGGTGGCCGGGAACACACAATGTTTCCAGCGCTCTGGTGAAACGACGACGTAGCCAAACGTATAATGCTTGTTCTATATTGGCATTAAAAAAGTCTTCCGTAAACTCTTGGCCCGAACCCTTTGTCCCACACTTGAAAAGGGCAGTGCCTCCGAGTTCCGAAGATTAAACGTTTGAACACACTCGCGGAATCACCACCCATCTAAACAGGGAAAACTTTGTGGACTATCAGTTTGAAAACCTTGGGCCAGAGCGCTTTCAGGACTTCTGCCAATCTCTTCTTGCAAAAACGTTTCCAAAGCTCCAATGCTTTCCAGTTGCACAACCAGACGGGGGACGCGATGCGATCGCGTACTTTCACCAAGGGTCTGCTGATAAATTCTTGGTTTTTCAAGTGAAGTACGTGCGTAAACCATTTGCCGAAAAAGATCCGCATAAATGGCTCACCTCGGTAATCGAGGGCGAAGCACCAAAACTTCCTTCACTTATCCCAAGAGGTGCCGTCGAATATTATCTTTTGACTAACGTGCCTGGCACCGCACACCCTGAGGTTGGAGCGATTGATAAGGTCCATGACATCTTGGCATCGCATCTTCCGATCCCAGCGCAATGTTGGTGGCGAGACGACCTCAGCCGCCGACTAGATGACGCGTGGAATTTGAAGTGGGCATACCCTGAGGTTATTTCAGGGACCGACTTTTTACGGCTCATGATTGAGAGTGGCGTTGGCGAAGCGCCCAAACGTCGCACTCTAACAATTCGCGCCTTCCTTAAGGATCAATATGATCGTGAAACAGAAGTGAAATTCAAACAAGTTGAGTTGCAGAATCAACTACTTGACCTTTTCATCGATGTTCCAATCTATTTCGACCGCCCATCGTCTCGAAGGTGGAACGCACGACAGCTGAATGCGCTCCGTTACATTATGCAGACGTCGTCGTTTCCAAAGGACCTTGACAATGACAATGATACTGCAAATGTCGGGGCTGCATCGCTGTTGCTAAACCCGAATGCTCAGAAGGTTCTTACGCGCGTCGTCCTTGAAGGCGCTCCTGGGCAGGGCAAGTCGACGATAACACAGTATCTTTGCCAGATCCACCGACGACGTATCCTCGACCGTTCGCTTGAAGATTCAAGAATCCCTCCCTCCCATCACGTAACCGGGAGTCGACTGCCATTTAGAATTGATTGTCGAGATCTCGCGGCGTGGCTGAGCAACAAGAATCCGTTTTCATCCGACGAGGCCGCTGAGCTACCGAGCACAACACAGAAAAGTCTCGAAGGATTTCTCGCTGCACAGATTACCAACTTCTCTGGTGGGTCTACTTTCTCCGTGGCGGACCTTCATTGCGTTATTGAGCGCAGCGCCGTTCTGCTTGTCTTTGATGGACTCGACGAAGTCGCAGAGATGAAACTTCGCCGCGATGTCGTCAACCAAATTGCAAGCGCAACAAGTCGATTGGACGAGGTGTGTCAATCACTTCAGACAGTTGTGACCAGTAGACCGGCAGCCTTTGCAAATTCGCCAGGCATGCCCGACGACAAATTTATTTATTTGGAATTGGGATCGCTCACACGGACTTCAATCGAGAGATATGCCGAGAAATGGACCACTGCGAGGAATTAGGGCGAGCGGGAGGCGACTGAAGTTAAGAAGGTCTTGAAATCTAAACTTGACCAACCTCACTTGCGGGAACTGGCGCGCAATCCGATGCAGCTCGCAATTCTGCTTAGTCTGATCCATACACGGGGGGTGTCGTTGCCCGATAAACGCACATCATTGTATGACAATTACGTCGAGCTTTTCTTTAACCGAGAGGCAGAAAAATCCGAAATTGTACGTGACAACCGTGACCTCCTAATTAATTTACATAGGTACCTTGCTTGGGTTTTACATTCTGAAGCTGAAACGAAGAACAATCGGGGAAGCGTAAGTTCAGATCGCCTGAGACAATTAGTTGACGAGTATCTGGCGCATGAGGAGCATGATTCTAATCTTGCAAATCAGCTTTTTACGGGGATGGTCGAGCGCGTTGTCGCCTTGGTATCGCGAGTTGAAGGAACATTCGAGTTTGAGGTTCAGCCGTTGCGTGAATACTTCGCGGCCAGATTCCTTTACAGCACGACACCGTATTCTCCAGCCGGAGGCGAGTGCCGTGGAACCCTGCCGGATCGGTTTGACGCGATTTCACGAGACTTTTTTTGGTTGAACGTCACCAGATTCTTCGCGGGGTGCTATGACAAAGGGCAGTTACCATCGCTTGTAGAAAGGCTCGAAGAGATTTCTAAAGCACCAGGGTTTGAAGATACGAGTTACGCACAAGAGTTGGCAGCAACTTTGCTCAGCGACTGGGTATTTGCACAACACCCCAAATCGATGCGTCAAGTAGTGGCAATTATTATTAGCCCGTTGAGCCTTCGGAAAATTGTCGCTGGACGGTCCCATCGCGGTCGGGAAAAACTTATTGCATTGCCACAGGGGAATGGCCGTGATGAGATCGTTAAGAAATGTTTTGAGTTTTTACGCGTATCGAGAGCGCACGACTAGCGTCGCGAAGTCTGTGAGGTTATCCGTGAACACTCGTCATTGGACGAGATAAAGGTTGAGTGGTTGAAAACGATGGACGAGTATATGGCTAATCGCAAAAATCGTTGCGACGAATGGTTGGCCAATGGATTGTATTTGGGTGCACTGTCGGCCCTTTCTGCTCAAGAGATGGAATCAATCGGAGAATGTAGGCAATGGAGCGAGTCGACTATCGCAGAAATAATCAGAGGAGGCCAAGAACGCGTTCTTGAGATGGATGAGAACCGCTTTAGTTTGGCAGTGGAAGCGATACTCGACGGGAAAGTCGGTTCCCTTCGAAAACGACGCGATCCCCGGTTGCTAACCGCGCTTTCGGACGCAGTTGCGCTCTCGCGATACGGCTGCGTATTCCAGGTCCCGCAACCATATCCTGTCAACCACTTGCGACAAAACCGGTTTGTCGAATCGGATTGGAACGACGAACCGGCGATTGATGCCCCAATTCCAGCGATGAAGTTGATGCGAACAGTTCGCGCGTTTATTTCGACGTCGCAATCTGAATGCGATAAGCTTGCAACAGAGTGGAATACGCATTTATCGCCCTGGAACTCCATCGTTGAAAAAGGTCGTCGCCTATTTGGGGAAAGGTGGACGTTTGCTGTTTTGGGAACGGCGGCCGCCGGTATTAGAAACCGAGAAGAGCAATTCAGCCATGCGGCTGACTTTCACGACCATGGTATTCCACTCTGCGAGCGAATTCGTTTCGCCAGGCTGCGCGCAGGGTTACCAAACTGGTGGCGCGAACAACTCAATGCCGCGCCAGATGAGTATCAACGACGAACTGCGTTACTAGTACTTACGTGTTGGGCCGGCGCAGGTACGTTTGCGGCACTTTGGGACCAATTCGAAGAAAGCCTTAATGAGCTTGATTCAAACGCCTGGAGTCAACTTGGAAATGCCGTTCGAAAACTTGCGACAGAAGTTTCGGTTAAACCCCGTTTATCATTGCGTCAGGACCAATTGCCTTCAGTCAAGTCCGAAAGGGCGGCCGTTTGTATGTATTGGCAGGTCAAGGATGACGTAAGGAAAGAGCTGTTTGAGAGGTGTTTTCGCAACTATTCAGGTGACGACGTCATCGTGCTCGAGCACTGTCAAATGGAGGCGCTTCATATGGCACGACAAGATCCCGACAGTTGGCATTCGCTGTTGCCGCTAATTCGTCGGTGTTACTCTCAAGGCGCGATCGCCGACCGTTACTGGGGCCCGGCGTTTCGGGAGGGCTTCTTTTTAGATTCGCTCCCAGAGTCAGTGGCGAAAACGATCGTAAGGGCACCAGACGAATATCCGTCCACAATTGTCGCGATGGCAGAAAGTGTAATGAGACAGGATGCGATCAACAACGTGCTTGCCGTTGGTGAGATCGCGATTCGCGACAAATGGTTTAATTAACCTCGGAAACGTCCGGCACGCTATGCGCCAGCACAAGCCGGAGCATTGTCGCGAATGCAGGTTTCGTACAAGGAATACGAGGAATGATTTCGCCAATCGCCATGCCCCGCGTGATGCGTTAGGTTGGGCAACACACTTATCGAAGTCTTTACGGCGCGAAGTCGAGGCTGTCTATTGAGCTCCCAAATCAGGGATTTGCGACGGCCGACTTTGTTTTGTCAAGCGGAAGGCAACAGCTATGTTGATTGTTAAACGCCGGGGGAACGGCTTTCTTCGCGTGGCAAGACGCACGCTGGGGCGCATCCGTTTCCCTATCATTTACGAAATCCTGACACAGCCGAACGTATACACGCTGCCAATTGTTGCGTTGGGAAAATTTTTAAACAAAAACCGTCGCATGAATCTTAATTAACGCGTGGTGATAAGTTGAGAAACTTTCGAATTTCATCCGCTCGATGAAAAGCGGCATCCTCCTTGATCGGCTGCTCAACCATTCGTAGCAATTGGCCACATCCGCATTCTTCGAATATTTCAGCCAGTTGTGGGTCGGCGGCCACATCTGATAAAACGAAAGTGACAAGTTGGTCGAGTTCGGCGTATTTCTTGTCTTGTTTCGTAAGCCTCAGCCGTTTCCACAACTGATTTCCTTCGGGCGTACCATCCATAGTCAGGAACAAAAACGTCCTTACAACGATATTGTCACCAGCAATCTCACCCGATAGATACCCTACCTTGTACCCGTAAAATATGTACTTAACCAGAAATGATACCACGCCATTTTGATTCGAGACGATGACATCTGGATCAGATTGATTGTTGACGTCCTGGAGTGATTGCCATAACCAATCATGCCTTTCCCACTGAGAAATCAGGAAAGGTGAGATACTTAGTCGCTCTTCGAGTTGATCGAAGACATGGCTTTGAATCAATATTCGATACACTCGGTTCGAATCGGCGATCCCAAGTTTCGACGCATGCCACTCAGCCCAATGAATGCCTGCGGGGCCTAGTGAAATCCAAGGTTTCCCGGCGCGAGCGTTTGGCATTCCGCATGCGACTGTTGGCCGTGGCTTTCCTTCTAAAATTACCTCTATTGGTGTTTGCGGGAATGAATGAATTATGAGAGCGATCTTGAGTTGCCCTATCGAGGTACGACAAGGCTGTGCGTTCAGATAAAATAGAGTCGTGCGCAAGTTACAGCATTGAATGAGTGAACTCTGAATTCGATCACATATCGAGCGAAAGGCTCGAGAAAACGTCTGGGTTTCGACGAGTTGCGTACGGTCTCTTGCTTCGAGTTGAACTCTTTGAGATTTGCGATCTTCGTATACCCGACGATGGAGACAATCCATCATCGGCGCAACATGTACAAAATAATCTGCAGATGTGAATTCATTACCGAGCAATTGACAGTCAAACGTCGCAGATTCTGCGGCGTGTACCAATTCTTGGTGGAGTCTGCGTGTTTCGTTGTCGTCCGTCACACCGTTACCAAATTCGATTTTCACAGGAGGACCCTTGCTTTCCAACATTGCTGACGCAAGCGGAGTCCCTTTTACGAGAGCCCAGATCCCGAGTTGCTCGAGGATTTGGCGTTTACGCGATACTTGGAGTTCAGCTCGTCTGGCGTCGGTTTCTTTTTTATAACGTCGTTTGTTCTGACTATTCGGCCTACGCGTCATTAGATCGGTTCACCGTAATTGAGAAAGCATTTGAGTGGATTACAGTTTACCGGTAGATTTGATTGAGGGGAACTCTCCGAACTTGTTGCATTACAAACATTCGCCTGAGAGGCAGGCTTTGGGCCGGAAGGCTTTCACAACACTGTGTTTCGTCAGCGTCAAACATTCGGTTTGCCCGGCCGGGAGTCGTTATGTGGCGTAGACGGTTTTGTGGTGAACCATATAAGCGTCGAACCTGGTCTACGACCTTCGCAGAGTCGCGTGCATCCACGACCCTCCAACCTGAACCTCGGGGACACGGTGCGCCAGCGTAAGCCGGAGGATTGTAGCGAATGCAAGTTTCGTACAAGGTAAGTAAGAGTTTAGCTAAGGGGCAGATAAGGGGACAGGTTCATATTGCAGATAAGGGGACAGGTTCATATTGACGCTTATCGAATCCTATATCGACCTGTCCCCTTATCGATTCCGCGTTTTCTTGTCTAACGGCGTGGCACCCCCGCAAGAAAACAAACAAACCCAGCGCGGCAACGATCTTTGGA
>CAILLA010000275.1 GCA_903834925.1 uncultured Schlesneria sp. | reverse complement strand
GGGAAATGCTGCACGAAGAATTCCTCAAACCTCTGCCAGCAGACCCAGATCCAGTACAATTCTTCAGCAAATTGAAATCACTCTTCAACCTCTGCTTCTGAAATCCGATCCCCCAACCGAGGATCGCCTAAAGTGCAGAACGGTGTTAACATAGGTAAATTAGGTCATGTATCGCAACTGATTTGAATTAATAGCGTGATTTCCGCTTAACTGGAGCCTGACATCGTGTTTGAAATTGATAACGGTCAGAAATTCATTTCTCGTAATCGTCCGCCACGTGTACAGATTGAATATGACGTTGAAACGTACGGTGCCCAGAAGAAGGTTCAATTACCTTTTGTGATGGGAGTTCTGGCTAACCTGAGCGGAAAGCCGGCGGAAGCACTTCCCCCCGTTTCGGATCGAAAATATCTGGATATCGACATTGATAACTTCGATCAGCGGATGAAACAAATCAAGCCGAGAACAACGTTTGCTGTTCCCAATACGTTGACCGGCAAAGACAACCTGATGGTCGAATTAACTTTTGAAAGCATGGAGGACTTTGGTCCTGCCAAAATCGCGGAAAAAATCGAACCGCTAAACAAATTGCTGGCCGCGCGAAAGAAACTGGCGGATCTACTGACGTATATGGATGGAAAGTCCGGTGCCGAAGAGTTGCTCGATCAGATTCTGGAAGATCAGGAACTATTAAAGGCACTTGCTGCTCCAGCTAAACAGGATGCTGCGGCACCCGCCGTAGCCGATGGTACACCAGCACCAGCTGCCGGCGAACCGCCCAAGGCTTAAGTAAAACGTGTTTAATTATCAGTGACGATGACATTCAATTTTTTCCGCATTTGATTTGAATTCACTTAAATAGAGGCCTAACGATGAGCGGCGAAGCTGGTACTTCTGAAAAAAAGAAAATTACCATTGATGATTTACCTAATCGTTTGGAAAAAGAATTTCGGCCCAAGTCGGAAGAAGCCAAATCGGCAATTACCAATGCCGTCCACGTCCTCGCCGAAAAAGCATTAGAAAATACGGCATTAGTGTCCGAACACGTTCTGGACACGATTTCAGCGATTCTCGCGGCGATCGATGCGAAACTGACGGAACAGATCAATCTGGTTCTGCATGCACCGGAATTTCAAGAACTGGAAGCGACCTGGCGGGGATTGGATTACCTGATCACGCATACGGAAACGGACGAGATGCTGAAGATTCGCTTCTTCAATATCTCGAAAGATGAACTCGGGAAGACACTGAAAAAATACAAGGGTGTCGCCTGGGACCAGAGTCCGATTTTCAAAAAAACTTATGAAGAACAATACGGAACATTCGGTGGCGAGCCATTCGGTGTCCTGGTAGGTGACTATCTGTTTGACGAGAGTCCCAAAGATATCGAGCTTCTGGATAATATTTCGAAGGTCGCGGCCGCCAGTCATGCGCCATTTATTGCCGGTGCCAACGCGTCGCTGATGCAAATGGAGACCTGGGAACAACTTGGCAATCCTCGGGATCTGACCAAAATCATCTCGACTCCCGATTATGCCGCATGGAAATCGCTACGGGATTCGAATGACGCCCGATACCTTGGCCTGGTCATGCCACGATTTCTAGCGCGGCTTCCTTACGGACAAAAAACAGAGCCGGTTGATGCGTTTGATTTTGAAGAAGA
Organism: uncultured Schlesneria sp.; assembly: GCA_903834925.1. Taxonomy (GTDB): domain Bacteria; phylum Planctomycetota; class Planctomycetia; order Planctomycetales; family Planctomycetaceae; genus Schlesneria. Next base: position 36,302 of record CAILLA010000275.1, on the reverse strand, counting down.
TACCGGTGCCGCAGATCATTCCAAGTATTGCTGGTCAAATGCCGCCTACGCGATGGCAGTCAACATCAATCGATCGTTCAAACTTTATGGATGGTGTACAACAATTCGAGGGATTGAATCGGGCGGGGAAGTGAAGGGGCTACCGTTACATACGTTTAAGACCTCGGATGGCGGCGTCGACTATACGTGTCCGACAGAGATCGCCATCACTGATCGACGTGAAGCAGAACTGACGAAAAACGGCTTGATTTCCCTGGTCCATAAGAAGAATTCGGATTTTGCGGCATTCATCGGTGCCCAGTCGCTGCACAACCCCCCCGAATACGACGATGCCGACGCGTCGGCCAATGCCAAGCTGGGCGCACGACTTCCTTATTTATTCGCCGCGAGCCGCTTTGCACATTACCTGAAAGCGCTGGTTCGCGACAAAATCGGCACGTTTAAAGAACGTACCGACATGCAGACGTTCCTGAACAATTAGATTGGCAATTACATCCTACGGAATCCTTCCACGGCCACGGAGGAAGAAAAGGCCCGACGTCCGTTGTCGAGTGCCGAAATCGTCGTCGAAGAAAACCCAAGTGACCCCGGCTACTATACGTCAAAATTCTTCCTGCGCCCGCATTATCAACTGGAAGGTTTGACGGTGTCACTGCGGCTCGTGTCGAAGTTACCATCGCTGAAGAAGTAGACATTTTGAGTAGTCTCCAAATCATCATCAACAACTGACTTTTTAACGGAAATCTCCATGATCCTGCTGCAATTATCCGGAATTAACGGTGATTCCACGATCCAGGGCTATACAAATTGGATTGGAATCAGTTCGATCCAGTTTAATGTCGCCCGTAGCGTCTCGAACACCGTGGGCTCAATCGATCGCGACACCTCGAATCCTCAATTCGGGGAAATCCAGGTTTCGAAACCGACGGACATTGCGTCGACGCAAATTTTTGCGCAAGCCATGTATGGCATGGCAATTGGCACGACATGTACGTTCAATTTCCTTCAAACGGCAGGTGCAAATGCTCCTCTGCAGCTTTATATGCAACTGCAATTGACGAACCCGATTATTACGTCATATAGCGTTTCCAGCAGCGGCGACCGTCCGAGCGAGTCATTTACCATCAGCTTTACACAGATCGGCATGTTGTACACCCAATTCCAGACGGGAAGCGCGGAAGTGAAGGCCGACCCGAAGGGATACAACCTGACCACAGGCGAGCCAACCACCCCAACCGCATCGTAACCCTCGCGCGGGCATTTCATCTGGCGGATCGAAAGATTTCTTTGGCGATCTGATGGGCGGATGGGATTACCGTAGTTCAATCACAATCGATTTTACCGGGGAGACCGAAATATTCGGTCTCCCCGCTGTTTTTTGGTCGATGCAAAGATGGATCACCTTTCTTCCAATTAACACCCACCGTTCCCGCTTGAAGGCTAATGGATCAACATGGCTGCATTCCTGACGCGTGAGCGCCTTCAGCCCTATCTGCTCGATCGACTCGTCGACGACGAGCCTGAAAACCAGATTCCGTCGCGACTTGAACCATTACGATCACCAGATGCGATCAAGCAAAGCATTGAACGCGATCTTTGTTTTCTGCTCAATGCAACGAGCTTTCATCCTGAAGAAGATCTTGCTGATTATCCCCAGATTGCAACGTCGGTCTTAAACTTCGGTGTCAAAGAGCTGTCTGGGAAAACAACGTCCGGTATTCGGAAAGGGACCGTTTCCAAAAACGTCATCCGCGCACTGGCGATATTTGAACCCCGTTTGATCCAATCGACGCTTCGGGTCCATATTGAATTGGTAGAAAAGGAGATGGGCCGAAAAGCAGTCACCGTGGCAATTCAGGGGGAAATCTGGTCAGATTCCCGACCGCTTCCCTTTGCAATGACGTTGGATCTCGATCTGGAAACGGGTATCGGGCGACTTACAAACGAATAATCTAACGACGGACAAACACGGCAGACCCGGACGAAATATGCACCTGCTTCACCTGGAACACCGCGTCGCGTTAGCCCGACGCGCAAGCGAGGGAGAACAACGTAAGACCCTCGCTCGCGCGTCGGGCTAACGAATATTCCGAGCTAAGGATGTCGTTTCATGGACCCGCGAATTCTTAAGCACTACGAGCGAGAACTTCAGTACCTGCGTGAAATGGGTGCGGAATTCGCCGCCGATTTCCCTAAAATCGCCGGACGATTGGGAATGCATGGCACCGAAGTCGCCGACCCCTTCGTCGAACGACTGCTGGAGGGTGTGGCATTCCTGACGGCGCGTGTTCAACTGCGGATCGATGCCGAGTTTCCCAATTTTCTGCAGCATCTGTTCGACGTGGTCTATCCTAAATTTCTCGCGCCGACACCGTCGATGGCCATTGTGCAATTCGAGCCGGACTACAAAGATCCCAGCCTGAAAAAAGGGAGCCTTCTTCCTAAGAACACCGCCTTGTACAGCAAGATCGAGAAGGATGTGAAACTGCCAAGCTGTCAATTTCGGACGGCGCACCCTGTCACGCTTTGGCCCATCGAACTCACCGATGCCGATTATTTCTCTCGGTCTGAAACCCAACTCGACCTGCCAGACGAATTCGAAATGTTCTTCGGCGATCACCGTTCGACCGTCAAACAAAAGATCCCGGCGAAAGCAGGAATCCAACTGCGGTTCCACTGTAAATCCGGTAGTTTCAATCAACTGCCGCTCGACCGCCTGCCGCTGCACTTGAAGGGGAACGACCGGCGTCGATACCAGCTTTTCGAACAGTTCATGAATTCCACTCTCGCCATCGTGATTCGCTCTCCTCGCGACGTGACGGGATCAACGACCACAACCCTCGATAACTCGTGTGTCAGAGCGACGTCGTTCGATCATGGCCATGAAGTGATCCCTCAATCAAACCGCAGTTTTCAGGGATATCGGCTACTCGAAGAATACTTTGCCATGCCTGAACTGTTTCTTTTCGTCGAACTGACGGGTCTGGCAGACGCAATCCAGAAAATCGAGGGGGATGAACTGGAAGTGATTTTCCTGTTCAATCAGCTTGAAAAACGCCTCGAGCGAACTGTCACAGAACAAAATTTCGGCCTGTTCTGCTCACCCGCCATCAACCTGTTTTCCAAACGGCTCGACCGGATTCATCTTTCCGATGAAACCGAAGAGTACCACGTGATCCCCGATCGCACGCAGCCCCTGGATTTTGAAGTCTTTCAAGTCACCAAGGCGATGGCCTACGGGACGACGACCGAGGTGCAACAGGAATTCTATCCGTTTTATGCTGAAAACGATGTGGCTCAAACCGACCCGGATCAGTCGTTTTTCACGATTCGGCGAGTCCCCCGACTGTTGTCTTCGCGTCAAAAGTCGATTGGATTTCGGTCGAGTTACATCGGCAGCGAAGTTTATATTTCGCTTGTCGATGGGCACGAGGGTCCGTTTCGCGGCAGTTTCCGACAACTTGGACTGATCGCACTGTGTACGAACCGGGATCTGCCACTGTATGTCCCCATCGGCAAGGGAGCGACCGATTTTACGCTGGAAGTGAACGCTCCCGTGAAATCGACTCGAATTCTGACCGGGCCGACAAAACCGATTCCGTCAGCGGCAAACCATTCCGGCGAGTTAAACTGGCAATTGATCAATCTGCTTTCGCTGAATTACCTTTCGCTTGTGAATTCCGATCCTCAAAAAGGAGCGGCGTCACTGCGCGAACTTGTCGGACTGTTTGCCAATGTGTCGCAATCGGCTGACATCAAACAGATCGACGGGATCGAATCGGTCACTTGTAAACCGATCGTCCGTCGGATCATGTCAGAACATATTCCGATCGCGTTTGGACGCGGGATCGAGATCGAATTGAAACTGGATGAACTGGCGTTTGATCAGGGTGAGACATTCCTGTTCGCCAGCATTCTGGAAGAATTTTTCGCAAAATATGTGTCGCTGAATTCGTTCGTGGAAACCGTATTTCAGACCTTGCAACGAGGAGAAGTTGCTCGATGGCCGATCAGGATCGGGCGGCGTCAACGGATTTGAACTTCAAAGATCATTTGCGTGACGCCCCCTTCAAATTCGACTTTTTCGCCGCCATTCGACGGCTGGCCCTGCTGCATCCGGAACTTCCACCGGTTGGAAAGTCAGTACGTCCCGAGGACGATCCCGTTCGATTATCGCAAGAACCATTTCTGAAGTTCGCCCCGGCATCGCTTTCCAAATTCATCCCCGCTGACCAGAACGACCCTGATGGCACCGAATTGCTTGATCGCCTGGTGATCTATTGTCTGGGTCTGTTCGGTCCCGACGGTCCGTTGCCGCTGCATATCACCGAATTTGTGCTCGACCGACTTCAACATCATCACGATCCGACGCTGGCGCGGTTTGTCGATCTGCTGCAACATCGAATTTTGACGCTGTTCTATCGCGCCTGGGCCGAAGCCCAGCCGACGGTCCAGCACGATCGACCTGAATCAGACCGGTTCGCGGACTACGTCGGATCGCTGTTTGGCATCGGAACACGCTCGTTTCATGATCGTGACCATGTTCCCGACGGAACGAAGCGGTATTACTCAGGAATCCTTTCGTGTCAGACACGAAACCCGGATGGGCTGGCAGCGATGTTGAACGGCTTTTTCTTTCCTCATTCCGTGAAACAGGCCGAACCCCCTTCGATCAAAGTGCAAGAGTTCGTTTTTCACTGGATGGAAATCCCCGACAGTTGCCTGACGCAACTGCGTGGACGTCGGGAAAACGGATTACTGGGGCAGGGGGCAACACTGGGCCGTCGCGTCCTGGACGCACAGTCCAAGTTCCGACTAGTGATCGGCCCGCTGAGCTATGACGAATTTCAGCAGTTTCTCCCCGGGGGCCGTTCGTTACCGAAGCTGATCGATTTCGTCCGAAACTATGTCGGTGAGGAACTCGACTGGGACATTCAATTAGTCCTAAAGAAAGAAGAACGCCCCCAGTTGCAACTCGGCAAGTCGAGTGCGTTGAGACGCAATTCCTGGCTGGGCGCTCAACCGCCAAATCATGACCTGACCGAACTGACGTTTCACCCGACCGGCACAGCCGGTTTGTGCGCGTCGCATGACGGGTTCAGAATTGGTTAATCGATCGCGCGTCGATTTCGAATGTCGCAGCGGCTTCCAGCCGCCGCGAAGGCTTGCCGATTTCAATGAAAAAAACAGACAACCTCAAAGCAAACAATTACCCCTCCGAAAACGCCCAGGTCATTCAGCAATGTTCCAATTGGTCACCGATTTGCATCGAAGAGATAGAAACACCGTTTGCTCCCATTCGGATTTTGACGAAGCAGGAAATCGCCTCGTTTTTAAGTTAGGTAAACACCACTTCTTGACAGATTGATCAATTCAGATACGATCAAATAAGAAAAGATTTCAAATGCGTCATGGGGATGGCTGGGGCTTGGCGATTCCAGCGTCAGCCGTTTCAGAGAGACTGAATGATGACATTTCAAATGCGACCTCATCCACTGAACGGTAAGGGAAAAGTCATCCAGGGATATTTCCCCGGTGGTGTCTCACGTATTCTTCAACTCTCGACCGGAAAAGTCGGCGGAGGCTTGGGAGCGCCCAGCCAGCCCGTGAGGGAACGCGGTCTTTCATCGTTCGCAAAACTTCCTGTAACGCCGGTCGCAAAACCTTCCATCCAGCAAAAGCCACGTCTGGGTCAATCGGTTTTGCCCAAAATGGCGATGCCACTGGTTCAGGCTGCGGCGGCACCTCGACTCGGGGCACCCCAGCGTCCGCCAATCGTCCAGCCAATGAATGCCAGATTGGGTTCTTCAGGACTGGGAGCCGTCCAGCGAAAATCGGATACGGCGTTTCCATTGCCACCCACGTTTCGGTTCAAACCGTTCGGCAGTGGACAGCGATTGCCCGAATCGGTCCAGCAGAAGATGGAATCGTACTTCAAAACCAGCTTCGAAGACGTTCGAGTTCACGTCGGTCCCGAAGCCGCTTCGATTGGCGCTTTGGCTTTCACCTACGGAACGGATCTCTATTTCTCACCGGGCCAATACAACCCAGGCACGATCCAGGGCCAGCAGTTGCTGGGCCATGAACTGACTCACGTCGTCCAGCAACGAGCCGGTCGAGTCCGCAATCCACTTGGTAACGGGGTGGCAGTCGTACAGGATTATCTGCTCGAATCCGAAGCCGATCGTATGGGCCGACAAGCGGCGTCGATCGTGCTTCCCGTTCAACGCCGGTAGGCGAGACGATTTGAGTTCTTTTGATACCTTTTTCCGTTCCAAAAGTTTTTTTTGGCAGAGATTCCCAACGAATCAGGATTTCGCTTTTCCATCGACCATCTGAAAAAGAGCTGATTCCAAGCCGGGGATCGGCGTTTATGCGACATATGCAACAGCACTGCTTTTTACCCACCCCGTATGGTTGTTTTCGTCTGTCACTAACACATGATCTTCTGATTTCGAAAACACGCCGAGGTTGAAGCGTTTCTCATACTGCCATTGAACGGTAACGATTTGACCCTGCGTCAGTGTCGCGATCACATTTTTTACATTAAACTCATGGCGCATATGGCACGTCTCACGGATCGTACCCTTGGCTTCGTCGTCGTCGACGAATTTTCCTTGGTGCCGGGCTAATGGAATCATTGCCTCGAACTTGGTGTGATATTGCCCCCTTATTTTTTTCAGAAATTTCTGCCAGTAGTCCGACAAAGCGGAAACGACAGCAAACGATTCATCCTGTGTAATCGGTGTAAATGTGCTGACCGTTCTTAGCATCCAGAGTAGTATCGAGGTTGATGCGGATGGCCCGGACTGCGTGGACCATTTTTGGTCTTTTGCAAGGTTTGCAAGGTCTGAATTCGGAGCAAAACTATGCTCATCTCCTCTTGCTGCTCCGTCTTGAGTTCCAAATGTACCTGCAGTCTTTTTGGTACCCAGGGTAAGTTTCATGGCTTCATATTGTAATCGGGGCAAAGTTGCATCTCTCCCTGTTTTTTTATCTTTTTTGATTTCTCCATTTCTGTCTCTTACATATAAGATTTGGGTACTTCCATCTTCAAGTGTTTCCGTTACGATCCCGTTCTTCCAGATGAGCGCATAATCCATCAACATGCCGGCTGTATCGGCGTCCGATTTCGTGTCAGGATTCCAGTTTTTCAGCATAGTGCTGACCGATGTGGCACTCGTTAGAACGCCGTTGTAAACTTTGATGTCTCGTCCGACTGTTCTAAAGTCGAAATTATTAAGTTCGGCCCATTTCTTAACCTTATGGCACACGGTTGCTACCTGCGCCTTTCGCGAAATAGAGCCGATGGGGTTCTTTCCCATAAGGGCCTTAATTTTGGGTATACGGTCTTTATGTCGCTGTACAGTCTTCAATATTGATTTAGCAGGTACACTTAATTGCGTCCCGATTCGTTTTTTCTGAATTGTCACAATGTGTGATGATGCCCGAATTCCGTTGCGGTCCGCTTCGGCTTCCATCCCAATGTCGTGTACAACCGCCACTCCTCCGCCGAATGGATTGCGCACGCGACCGGCTCGCTGTTGAACGACATGAGTCAATTCGTGGCCCAATAACTGTTGACCCTGCGTCGTGCCGGGGTTGTACTGGCCTGGTGCGAAATAGAGATTCGAACCGTGCGTAAACGCCAGCGCGCCGATCGAGGAGGCTTGAGGTCCCACGTGGATGCGGACATCCGCGAAACTGGTGTTGAAGAACGATTCCATTTTCTGCAGTACGGATTCGGGCAACGGCTGACCGGCCCCGCTGCCGAAGTTCGACAGATTCGCGGGCAATCGAAACGACTCGCCGTTGCCTGCCCGTTGCACGGGCATGTTATTAACGTTTACGCAACTGGTTTGTATCGATCGTGGGCTGATCGGCTGTCCCAGACGCGGTTTGACAACCTGAGGCTGAATGGCTGTGTGGGGCGGACGTAACACAGGAAAATTCGGTTTGCCTGTGAAAAACTTCCCTTGAATAGCCGTCCCTCGACCCGAGATTCCCTGAATCGTCGCCATCATCTTGCCCCTTTTTTGCCGTGGATCGATGTCCGTACAGCGTAATCTCAGTTGGAGTGGATGCAATATGACTTTTGGGAGTTTTGGGAGGGTAATGACGTTTAATATTCCGGTTGTAACGATCGAATGCATCATGAAAGTGGGACAAAACGCCATCGTTCCCCACCCGGAAAAACATGTTGCATCCTCTTCAACATGAATTACCCTGATACGACATCGATTTAGACAACAAAGGCGCAACAATGGCAATGATTCAAGTGATCTCCGGGCGAGGAACGGTCATCCAGGGGAAGTTCATCATCGGACAACCAAGTTTTGCCCCGTTACCCCATGCCCCCAAAGCCATCCAGCCGCAAATGATCACGATGAAGCCAAGTCCCCAGATCCTGGGGACCCCGCAACACCGTCCTCCCAACATGCTCCAACAGCAGCCAGCGATTGTCCCGGCGCGGCCGCAACAATTCGATGCCTCGAAAAAAATCGGTAGTCCGAAGTTGGGCCAGCCGCCGACAATCCAGCGGCAAGCAACCCCGATGACCGCAGTGTTACCGAGACCCGCGCCGCCACTCCTCGGTCAACCCAACGCCATCCAGAGGCAATCGGTACAAACAGCTAACGCGCAAAACATTGCCCATCGGCAGCGTCAGCCCGCCCCACATCTGGGTCAACCAATTCATGGACCGCAGATCACCATTCAGCAGCAGGTCGCCAAACCGCACTTAGGTCAGACAATTAACTCCGGATCAGTCCACCCCAGTCGCGTTCCCAGAGGTCACATCGCCGTTCAGCAAGTTCGCGCCGGTGACGCGTTTCTGTTGCCTGTAAATCTTTCGAATTTCGGCGGTGGCGGTGGTCAGCCGTTGCCGCATCCTGTGCTTCAGAAAATGGAATCGTTCTTTAAAACGAGCTTCGCGGACGTCCGAGTTCATGTTGGCCCACAAGCCTCATCGATCGGCGCGCTGGCCTTCACATACGGTTCGAATCTGTATTTCGCTCCAGGTCACTATAATCCCCATTCAATTCAGGGCCAGCAACTTTTAGGTCATGAGCTGACACACGTCGTGCAACAGCGCGCTGGTCGTGTTCGCAATCCGTACAGTTCCGGCATCGCGGTTATCAATGATCAGAGTATGGAAGCCGAAGCAGATCGGATGGGACTGCGAGTATCGTCATTCCAAATGAATACCGAAGCAAATTTCGTAACTCAGATGGGGCGAAGTCCCAAGAACGCAGGCTTCCCTGCAACGACGCCGCCTTTCATTCACCAGACCATCCAACGAACGACGTATCGGTATATTTCCGGAGCATGGATTTCGGAGTCAAGTTCTTCAAGTGATACGGACACTCATCCCGACCCGGCGACGTATTGTACTACCAATGGAATCACAGCGGCCGAACAGGATCGATATGATCGGAATTCCGGGAAATACTTCGTTTGGGGAACGGCAAGAGATACGGTCGATAAACGAGCCAAGAAGAAAAAGAGGCCGAAAGATTTTGGCAAGTACTACAAAGACCGACAAACCACTCCTTACGGAACCTTCAAGCCTCGTACCGCAACAGAGACGCGCAATGCCGGTTTGCAAGGTCCGCATATTTACTCCCATATTGGCAAACGCGCAATTTTTGAACTGGCCGAACAAATGGGTCTCGACTTCGACTCTATTTTGGGCAGTAAACTTGCCCCGAAACCGCGACAAGCGCTGAAAATGATGCAAGATCAACTTGCAGCGTTATCAGTAACGCCAAAACCAGGTGCGCTCCACCTATGGTACAATCGATACAAGGAAGCGTACAAATTGGCTGAGGCTGGTGGCAAAGGATGGAAGACGCAACTGGTAAAAGTCATGGAGGACCATCCATTAACCGCCTATCGAATCGGGCAAGTCGCCACACCTGCAGAAATCGCAGGTAAAGATGAAAGGGCCGCAGTTGCGTTGGACGACATTGACACATTGATATCGTCCGACCGCACCCTCGGCATCCCATCGGGCCTGACGACAGTGGACATGGGATTCGCGGCCGAATCTTGGTCGGCTGGAGATTTATTGCGTCAAGACTTTGTCTTTAATTATGGACTCATGGCCACTGGCCGACCTCCTTCGCCATCCCCATATGCCGAAGCGCCGATGAGTCCACCGCATTCGACAGACTGGTAAACTTTGGGGTGAACTCAAGCTCATGCATCGGCTCGTGGGTCGCCGCTTTAAACGATCAGAACTCACAACCTCGCCGAGGTAGCAATCGCGGTATTTCATCCAACAATAACATGAATTGGATTCGTTATAACCGGACGATGAATCATCATTTCCCGCCCATTTCTTAGCAAGGACTTATTGAAACCGCTTCAGCCCCAAATAACCTGAAGAGACATCGATTCATATCAGCAAAAGGGCTAAATGATGGCAATGATTCAAGGGATCTCAGGGCGAGGAACGGTCATCCAAGGAAAGTTCATTACCGGACAACCAGCATTCGCCCCACTAAGTCCGCCCGCTAAAGCCATCCAGCCACAAATGATCACGATGCAGCCGAGTCCTCAGATCTTGGGTACACCGCAACACCGTCCGCCGAAAATGATCCAACAGCAGCCAGCGCTGCCGCAACAATTTGGCACGCCGAAGCGGGGCCAGCCGTCGACAGTGCAGCGGCATGCAACCCCGATAACTGTGGCCTCACCGAGACCAGCGCCGCCGCTCGGTCAGCCCAACGCCATCCAGCGGCAATCGTTACAACCAACTAACACGCCAAGCGTCGTCACTCGGCAGTATCAGCATGCACCACTTCTGGGTCAGCCCATCAATGCCGGAACAGTCCAACCCAGTCGCGGCCCCATCGGCCACATAGTCGTGCAGCGAGTTGGCAATGGCGAGGTATTTCAGTTGCCAGAACATCTGTCGAAGTTCTGCAGCAGCGGTAAGCCGTTACCTAGTCCAGTCCTGCAAAAAATGGAATCGTGCTTCAAAACGAGTTTCTCGGATGTCCGCGTCCACGTCGGACCCGAACCCGCAACGATCGGCGCGCTGGCCTTTACACACGGCTCGAACCTGTATTTCGCTCCAGGTCAGTACAACCCCAACACGGCAAAAGGCCAGCAACTTCTCGGCCATGAACTTATGCATGTTGTGCAGCAGCGTTCCTATCGCGCGCGGAACCCGTTTAGTTGCGGTATCGCCGTCGTGCAGGACGGCCTCATGGAAGCTGAAGCTGATCGCATGGGTCTGCTGGCGTCCGCTCATCGAGACTCTTTGAATGCGGCATGTAAGAGTTCGGTACATGGGATCAGCGAAAAGACATTTGCCGTTGCTGGGACCCATTTTCATCCCCTTGGAACTACGAAAAAAGGTCTGACGCGAGATGATTCACTGCAAGTCCAAATGTACCCGATGTCAAACAGAGAGATGAGAGAAGCTGGATTCCGTAACATGGGCAACAATCGGTGGCAATATGATCAAGACGGTTATCATGTGTCAGCCATTCGGGAAAATGGCCAAGTGGTGCGCTTTCATGTTGTCGGCAGATGGAGGGGCGGGAATTGCAATCGGCTCGATTACGACGAAGCTGATGGCAACGTCTGGAATGAAACTGAGATTCGACTAGATCTTCCTGAATATGCAGCTGAAATGAGAGCGATTGCGCGTGCCACAGCACCATTTTTTGGGGGCAGAGTAGCTTGACCTGTTGCAGCCGCTCAAGCGGTTGGCTTTTCGAAGGGTGGATAAAGTTCAGAAAAGGTAAGGCAGCTTTATTGATACAGATGTCGATCCAGATTCATCCGTCGATCCAGAGTGCGTTCGTCAATGTGGTTGGCATGTTTGAGTGAGATCCCCCTGGGATCGAAAAGAACATCGCGGCCCTCATAACTTGTGTTATCGCTGACGCTCAACTAGCTCAACCACCGGCCCATAACTGACGTTCTGCCGGGTTGGCAATTCTTGGCGTCGACATTACATCTCGACCAGCGTTATGTTCAGCATAATCGTTAAAATCAGACGATTGATCGTTATTTTCCCCCTAAACCTCCCAAGCGTTATATTGCATCAGTCGCGACCAAGATTATCCTGAACTGACATTGATGTGAGGAAAAAAGGAAAAAGCGATGGCAATGATTCACGGGATCTCCGGACGAGGAACTGCCATTCAAGGAAAGTTCATTACCGGACAACCAAGTTTCGGAGTGTTAAGTCCGCCGCACGCGACGATCCAGCCGCAAATGATGACGGAGCTGCCGAACCCCCATTTCCTGGGTGACCCGCAACATCGCCAGCCAAGCCTGATCCAAGGGCATTCGGCATTGATGCCATCGCCACTTCAAAAACACGGTGCTCCGATGTTGGGGCAGCCGTCGACGATCCAGCGTCAGGTGGCATCGAAGACTTCAATACCGCAAAAACCGGGACCTCCGTTGCTCGGCCAGCCCAGCGCAATCCAGCGGAAATCTTTCCAACACGGTTCTCAACAAAACATCACCCACAGGCAGCTTCAGCCCGCCCCGCTTCTCGGTCAGCCAGTCAATCGCCCTCAGAACACCGTCCAGCCACAGGTTGAAAAACCTCGACTGGGACAGTCTGTTAGACCGGGATCAGTACAACCCAGTCGCGTAGCCGGAAACCACTTTGCTATACAGCGGGTTGGCAATGGCGAGGCATTTCAGTTGCCGGCGAATCTGTCAAACTTCGGCGGTGGGGGTGGTCAGCCATTGCCGCATCCCGTGCGTCAGAAAATGGAATCGTTCTTCAACACCAGCTTCGCGGATGTCCGCATCCATGTGGGACATCAGGCCCCTTTGATCGGGGCGCTCGCATTCACGCATGGTTCGAATCTCTATTTTGCGCCAGGACAATACAACCCGAGTACGGTTCAAGGCCAACAGCTGCTCGGCCACGAGCTGACCCACGTCATGCAACAGCGAGCGGGCCGCGTTCGCAATCCGTTCGGGTCCGGTGTTGCCGTCGTGCAGGACCGCAGCCTGGAACTCGAAGCTGACCGAATGGGAAGCCTCGCGGCAAATTCGCGGCTGGAAAGCAACATATTACAAACAAAAACCCCAGCCACCCCCACTGTAAAACCGAGGGCTGCCGTCCGTATTGTACAACGCTTTAAGGATGAAAAAACGCGCCAACAGTTGGATAACGAAATGGATACTCTTAAAAGGCAGGTGATCGAAGTCCTGACTTCGATGCTGGGCCAGGGAGAAGACTGGGAGAAGGTGTATGCCAAGAAGGGCAAAGAGAAAGCATCCAGCACCGCACGGGACAAGCTGGATGGAAAGAATTCCAATTCTTCTCCTTCAGCGAAACTCACCCGAATCGCATTTGATCAGTACTGGAAATCGTTGACAACCTCTGAAAAGCTGGAATTGACGGCGGACGTAGGTGAAATCATCGCGAGTGGCCTGTGGGAGGCAATCAAGGCCACCGCACAACTGGAAGGATCAGACCAAAACGAGTCGAAACCAAAGAAGTCGAAAAAGAAAGACAATCTACTGAACTTAAGCCGGATCAGTGAGTTGACCAAAGAGGACATGGACCTGATTTACGATGTGTACAAAGCAAGAAGAGATGTCCTGAAGAAAATTGAGGAGGGAAAAGGCGAGATCGAAAAGTTCGCCGGTAAATTTGGCAAAGAAGCAGGTGCCTTTGCTGGTCGGTTGAAGAACGAAGCGGAATTCAACAAACGGATGAAAGCGAGCGAGCAGCGTTTTATGGCGTTAAGGAAGTCTTATCAGTCTTTAAAAGAAATGATCGAACTCAATGACGATACAGACCGTTACGATAACGAGGTCGAGGCGTTAGATTTTGCGATCATGAATGCCGTCAATGGACCAGCGATGGTCTACCGGGGAGTTGACCTTAATGAAGAAACGAGAAAACGCCACCCGGTACTATGCAAGGAATGTATTGGAACGATTGAAAATAGCAGTCGTAACCGCGGATTTTTTGGAGCAGTCCTGCATCTTGTAAGCCGAGTTCAAAACTTCGTTGTCAAAGAGAAACCATCAGACAAGTTGATAAAGGATGTCGCTGACGCGCTGAAAAATGTCGTTGGAAGATCCTGGTCCAGGTGGACCGCATGGGGATTTACCCCGAATGGCGTCAAAGAGATCAGGAACTTGCGACAAACCGTCGATTCGAATGAGTACCTAGACAACGCAAGAGCCGTAGCCACACAAGCCGCCAAGAGGAAAAGCCCGAAACGGAATCGGGAGACCCAACGGTTTTACGATGTGATTGCTGGAATGGACCTCGGTGACGCAAAGAGTCTGGATTCGACGCTGACGGAAATAAAGATGATCGATTCGCTGTTACGATAGCAGGCCAAAACGATCATGAAACGAGCCTCCGGTTTAGTGCCGTTGGAAGATCGTCGCAAGATTTCCTTTGTTCAGAATCAAAAATCCGATAGAACAGACTTCCCAGTGACCATTTGAATTTCGTCTCACAGGATTCGAAAGGGCGGACATGGCACAGTTGGTGAATATGGGTGCGACGCTCAAATGCAGTATGGGAGCTGCCCCATCGAGTTTCGTGGTGTTGCCAGTGAATATGACGAATGCCGATTCGACTCCGGCAGCGAATATCATGGATTATGTCCCGATGACGAACATCATGCCCTTTGGCATGTGCAAGTCGACGGCGAATCCGACGGTGATTGCGGCCACTGCTGCCGCGATGGGAACGCTGACTCCGATGCCCTGTATCCCGATGACGGTGGCTCCCTGGACGCCCGGTTCGCCGACCGTCCTGATCGGGAACATGCCAGCTTTGTCGAGTTCCTGTAAGTGCCTGTGTACCTGGGCGGGTGAGATTACGATCACGAAACCGGGTACGACGAATATCAATGTGGCATAGTGGATTTGCAGGATCGTGTCAGGCTGGCAAGATCAAAAACAGTGGATGAGATGCTTAGGACGCTTGGGAAAAAATCCTTTTGGATCAGAAGTCCGCGAAGAGGGTGCCACGGTTTTACCGTCTTCGGTTAAGCCGTGCTCTTTGAAGACGTTATCGAACAGTCAGACACGGCCTTGTCGAAGACTCCAAGACCGTGGCACCCTGTTTTTCGATTGCCACGTGGCTCATCCGGTGCAAATTTACCTGACCATATGCTTAAGCGGTACCTTGTTTTGACTCCTTTTTTCAATAGATAAATTTGAAATCCAGTCGAAGCATGTCGTTACAAAACCGGTCGCCGAACCCCGAGATATGGCTGACGCCGACTTCGAACAGGCCCAGATCACCCGGTGGTCCCAGCACCACTCGGACACCCTGCACGAAATTGACTGCGGTTTGACCGTTGACGGGGACCGTGATGCCGCCAGCGGTTTGCTGGCCGTTCATAAAATCGTAATTGACCATTTCGAGATCGGGAATCACGGCGTAATGATCGGTTTCGTAAAAGATATGGCTGACACCGACCCCATAGGTAAAGACATTGCTTGAAAAACCTGAATCGGCTGCAATTGGAAACAGATACTTGAGCTCGCCATGAAAAAACGTCTGCGGAGTCCATTGATAGCGTGCCAACAGGCCCGGTTCCAGCGAAACGTGTCCGGCTCCCAGTCCCCTGGAACTACTGCCCGTGTTAATCCACGTACGGAAGATCTGGGTCAACTGCCATCGCTCACCGTTGATCAACCGCGCTTTCGTCGCGACGCGCATGTCAGCCAGACCGCTGGTGGTGAAGTTTCCAGGCGACTCAATAAATCGAAGCGGGATTTCGGTCATAACCGAGAAATTGTCGTTCCCGATTTCGGTGACGTATCTCAATTCCTGAAAATTCACCCGGTCGGGTGAATTTGACGGGCTGTTCGTATTCGCCGGCCCGACGCCGGGTTTGCTCCAGAAATATTCGGCTCGGTCGGGATTGTGAAGCCCGAACCCGGAATCTAACCGGATCAAGGTATAATTATATGGCTGGCTGGTATCGATTTCGAAGGGTGCGAACATCACTCGTTCATGACCGATTCCCGGTTCGGGTCCTCGGTGATCGGGAAGCCCAAACCACTGAGCCAGACAACTCCAGTTTTCCACCTGTTCACATTCGTTGCATGAGCAGGGATCTTGTTTTAAGACCTGTTCAAAGACGGGAGGATACGTCGCGGCATTTTTGTTAGGTCGCGATCGGAATAATCCAGCAAGTCGTCGGTTCGACGGTGCTGATTTCACGGGAGCAGAATCGGGAGACAATAACGGCGACGAAGATTCGGGAAAGGGGGGTAATGGGAGCGGTTCCGAATGACCCGGCAACAGCCCGGAATCGACACATTGATCACTCGTCAGCAGAGTCTCTTTCGAGGATGCTACCTGGGACCATGCTGGAACGGGACCGTGGATCAGAGCGAAAAGCATCAGGGCGCCGAAAAACGGCAGATTCCGACGCCTGAGGTCCATGACACGTCCGTGACGTAGTTGATGATACGAGTCCTCATGACCCGCCCTGCCGCTGATCCACCGTTTGTTAATGTTATCGGTTGGCTCGAAACAGACATTCAGTTCGTTTCACGATCAAGCCAGTGAACCTGAAAGGTACCCGACCCTAAAGTGGCCTGAATTCAGCAGATTTTGCCGAAAGCTGGTTCCTCGCATCAATCAAACCGATCCAAACAAAGCCCCTATCGATCGTTCCGACTGTTTCAGTGAGGAGTGGCTAGTGCGTCTTCAAGACGAAAAGTTTGGGTTGTGTGCCACTGCATCGGAGTCATCTCCGACGCAGTGGCTTCCCTATTTTCGAGGCAATCGGATGCCACTGGGTGACCGAAGACGGTCATCAAGTGGCACGCGAATATTTAGAGTGGACAACGCATTAGTGCTTTGTCAATCTTCTGAATTCGGGTGCCACTGTATGACCGTCTTCGGTCATGCAGTGCTCTTTCATCGGCAGAACAAGAAGACACTGCTTCTCCGAAGACTCCGAAGCAGTGGCACAAGATCCTAATTCAGAAGTTTGACAGAGCACTAGGGGTGGCTCGGGGTGGATGGATGTAGTAAACTTGATGCGTTGGCGAATGACGTGAATTCAAGGAAATTGACAAGATGCGATTGTTAGCCGGTTCGGGCCATCAATTTTGTGACCGAGTCTCTCGACGTTCCTTTTTGCAGATTGGATCGTTAGCGGTCGGTGGATTGTCGTTGCCGCAACTGCTTCAGGCCGACCAGAAGCAAGGGAAAGCGAATTCCCACAAAGCGGTGATCATGGTCTACCTGTCGGGTGGGCTTTCGCATCAAGACTCGTTCGATCTGAAGCCCGCCGCACCTGCCGAAATTCGTGGCGAATTCTCACCGATCCCGTCATCCGTGCCTGGGTTCGATGTCTGTGAACTGTTGCCGAAGCTTGCCGGTGTGATGGATCGCTGTGCGGTGATTCGCTCTGTTGTCGGGCAGCGGGACGAACATTCCAGCTTCCAGAGTCTGACCGGTTACACCATGGGCGAAACCCAGCAGAATCGGTATCCGAATTTTGGTTCGATGGTTGCCAAAGTTCA
Source organism: uncultured Schlesneria sp. (assembly GCA_903834925.1). Classification (GTDB taxonomy): domain Bacteria; phylum Planctomycetota; class Planctomycetia; order Planctomycetales; family Planctomycetaceae; genus Schlesneria. The sequence goes on along the minus strand of CAILLA010000275.1, from coordinate 18,800 downwards.
GGGACCGACCAATCCGATCGTGCCGCCGTTTGTGGACCTCTTTCCGACGATGCAGCACCGTCCATACAACAGCACCGGGGCAGGGTATCTGGGAAGTCCTTATCAACAGATGCGGGCGGACGGAGAAGATCTGGCCAGCATGAAGTTGCGATACATTGAATCGGTTCAGTTTGCCAATCGACAGAAATTGCTCGAAGGACTCGATGCTTTCCGTCATGCTGCCGATCGAAGTGGAATGAACGACATTGACCAAAGTTATCGTCGAGCGTTCGAAGTGTTGACCTCGTCGAAACTGCTGGAAGCGATCGATGTCGAAAAGGAAGACCCACGCGTTCGTGCCCGTTATGCCCAGGGTTCTTCGAAGCATCAGGGGGACGGTGCTCCTCTCTGGAATGACCAGTTGCTGATCGCACGGCGATTGATTGAAGCGGGTGTTCGCGTCGTGACGGTCGCCTACGGATTCTGGGACACTCACGGCAACAATTTCGGACACTTGAAGGGTAACCTGCCGGTCGTGGATGCCGGGCTTTCGGCACTGGTTGAAGATATTCATCAACGCGGGCTGGCGGATGATGTCAGCCTGGTGGTCTGGGGCGAGTTCGGTCGGACACCCAAGATCAACAAAGACGCAGGTCGCGACCATTGGGCACCAGTACAAGCGGCACTGCTTTCCGGAGGCGGAATGCAGATGGGTCAGGTGATTGGTTCGACCGACAAGACCGGCGGATATGCCGAATCACGTCCCGTTCACTATCGAGATGTGCTGGCGACGATCTACCACAACCTGGGAATCGACCCTCATCAATTTGTGCGAGACATTAACGAGCGACCCGTGCAGATCCTTCCCGAGGATGCTCGACCGATCCGCGAACTAATCTGAGGCCGGCCAGCCGCCGCAAGCGGATCGTGAGAAACTCTCGCTCAATGAACTCAAGGAACTTTGGCGACATTGACAACGACAGGTGCGTCAAAAGGAGGATGATGGATGATCAGCTTACAATCCTCAGGAGTATCTTTGTGCGATGGAGTTTCGCGTCGTGAACTGATGCGAATCGGCGGACTTGGTGCTTGCGGATTGTCACTGAGTCAACTGTTGAAATCGCCATCGGCACGAGCAGTTGAATCGACTTCGAACGCGATCATCAGGCCATCGACGGGGAAGGCGAAATCGTGCATCGTCCTGTTCCTGATGGGTGGACCTCCTCAACATTCCACGTGGGACCCGAAGCCGGATGCGCCGAACGAAGTCCGTGGCCAGATCGGTTCGATCGCCACCACGATTCCCGACGTTCGGTTTGGCGAGTTGATGCCGAAACTGGCATTGCGAGCCGACAAGCTGGCCGTGCTGCGAGCGGTTTCGACCAACGACAACGCTCATTCGTCGAGCGGCTATTACATGCTGACCGGTCGGCCGCATTTACCAATGAATGCTGAAAACGCCAATCCGGGTCCACCAAATGATTGGCCGAATTGGGGAGCGGTCCTGCAGCGTCTGATGCCGCCGGCCAGGAATCTGCCAACATCAGTTCGTTTGCCGCATCACATCTTCAACACCGATGGCTCGACCTGGCCAGGACAGGATGGCGGGATGCTCGGTCACGTTGCTGACCCCTGGTTGTTTCGGTGTGCCCCTGCTTCGCCTGATTATCGGATCACCGAGTTTCAGTTGCCGAGTGATGTTTCGCTGGAAAGACTATCGGTTCGACGTGACCTTGTTCGGGCGATTGATCGGCAGCAAGCGTCGACTTCTCTCGATAGTTTCGCAAAGACATTCGACGAACAGCAACAACGGGCCTATGGCGTGTTAGCTTCAGCGGCATCACGCGGAGCGTTTGATCTCTCTGCCGAGCGACCAGAGACTCGCGGTCGATACGGTTCCACTCAGTTTGGTCAAAGCTGTTTGCTGGCGAGGCGTTTGATCGAGGCTCAGGTCCGACTGGTTCAGGTCAACTGGTATCGCGGGGCTGACGAGCCGACGGACAAACCCTGCTGGGACTCGCACGCCGACGAGACCAATCGCTTGAAGAACGTGCTTGTGCCGCCGACCGATGATGCGTTTTCGGCATTGCTGGACGACCTGAGCGAACGAGGATTGCTCGATGAAACGCTCGTCGTCTGCATGTCCGAATTCGGCCGAACTCCAAAGATGAATGGAGGCGGTGGCCGTGACCATTGGGGATCGGTCTTTTCGATTGCTCTTGCTGGAGGTGGAATTCAAGGTGGTATTATCCACGGTGCCTCAGACGAAATTGGTGCCTATCCGCGATCGGGACGCGTGGCACCAGAAGACCTGACGGCCACGATCCTGCATTGCCTGGGTTTCACTCCTGATACCGAGTTTTTTGATATCCAGAGACGTTCGCATGCGGTCAGTCGCGGGCAGGTCATTCAATCGATCCTTGCGTAAAACGCCAGACAATTTTCTTAGCGGTGAATCACTGTGATGTTTCGTTTTCGACATTTGATTTTCGCAGCGTGTTGCCTGCTTGGAGGGACGCTTAATCAGTTACCCGCTGCGGACACCTTGAACCCATCGGGCAAAGCTAAACCCAATGTGTTGTTCATTGCAATTGATGATCAAAACGATTGGATTGGTGCGTTCGGCGGCCATCCGCTGGCGAAGACTCCACAGATCGATCGGCTTGCCAATCGGGGTACGGCATTTCTGAATGCCCATTGCCAGGCACCGCTCTGTTGTCCGTCGCGAACCAGCTTACTGCTGGGGCTGAGGCCCACCACAACCGGCGTCTACGGGTTGGCTCCTTCGTTCCGTTCACTCGATCAATGGAAGGACCGAGTCGCGCTGCCACAACATTTTCAAGCCAACGGCTATCGGACGCTGAGTGCAGGAAAAATCTATCACGGAGATTTTGGCGGGCCACAGCAACGGGCAAAGGAGTTCGATGTCTGGGGACCAGGCAGCACCGTCGGTGCGACCCCTAAGAAGAAATTGATCGGGTCGACACCGATGGGAAATCACCCCTTAATGGACTGGGGCATGTTTCCACATAAGGACGAAGAAAAGGGTGATTATCAGATCGCCAGTTGGGCGGTCGAGCAAATCAAGTCTGCACCGAAGGACAAACCATTCTTCCTGTCGACAGGATTCTTCCTGCCACACGTCCCCTGCTATGCCACGCAGCGCTGGTTCGACCTTTATCCCGACGATGACACCGTTCTTCCGCTTGTCAAAGAAGACGATCGCAACGATACGCCTCGCTTCTCCTGGTATCTGCACTGGAGCCTTCCCGAGCCACGATTGAAGTGGGTTAAAGAGAATCATCAATGGCGGAACCTGGTTCGATCGTACCTGGCCTGTACCAGTTTTGTTGATTCTCAGGTTGGCCGGTTGCTCGATGCCCTGGATGAGGCGGGACTTTCCGAGAATACGATCGTCGTCCTCTGGGGCGACCACGGATGGCATCTGGGTGAAAAAGGGATTACTGGCAAGAACTCGTTATGGGAGCGAAGCACTCGCGTGCCGTTAATCATCTCTGGCCCGGGTGTGAGCAACGGTGGACGGTGCATGCAACCGGCAGAATTGCTTGATCTCTATCCGACGCTGATTGATTTGTGCGGACTGACTGGTCGAACGGATTTGGAAGGAATCAGCCTGGTTCCACAGTTGAACAATGCCAGTACCAAGCGAGATCGCCCGGCAATCACGTCGCACAACCCCGGAAATCATGGAATTCGCAGCGAACGATGGCGATACATCCGGTACGCTGACGACAGCGAAGAGCTCTATAACATGGAGCATGATCCACATGAATGGCACAATGTCGCGGCAAAGCCCGAACATGCGACAGTGATTGCCGCGCATCGAAAATGGCTCCCCACAAACAATGCTCCGTTAGCACCAAACAGTGCCCATCGCATCCTGACATACGATCAAACAACAGACGAAGCGATCTGGGAGGCGACGACAATTCACCGGAATGATCCGATTCCTGAATAACGTAATCGGACGTCGCACGCCGCCCTCGATCGTTTGAGATTCAATTTATCTCCTTGTAGCATGCGCTATCATTCGTCCCTTGAATCAGTCATTCAAAAGCCATAAATGCCCTGAAGGAAAACACCATGGGTTTCATCGATATCTCGCAGTTTCAGCACATCGAGCCGGTTCCTGGTTGTCGTATGCGAACCCCATTCGGCGAGAACATGATGCTTTCGTACCTGGAAATGGATGACGGAGCTGAAGTCCCCCTCCATTCGCATCCACACGAACAAGGTGGCATGCTAATCAAGGGAACATTGCAATTGACCATCGGCGAGGAAACTCGATTGTGCCAGGCGGGGGCAATGTTTTTGATTCCGCCAAATGTGAAACACCGGGCCGTCGCTGTCGGTGGACCCTGTGTTGTACTGGATGTCTTCAGTCCAGTTCGTGAAGACTATGCCGAATTGACCAATCGCTATATCCCTTCCGTTGACAAACCCCAAGAATCACCAAAGTCATAAGCGGGCTTACTCAATTTTTAATTCATCAATACTTGGCAAGTCAGCCGCAAGATCAGAATCCGCTATCACAGCCGATCTGTTCAAGTGATTCGCAACAACCATTGCCGGGGCAGGGGAGGCTGTTCCGTTCCCCGGCATCACTACCGACTGATTCGCCCGAGTGCCTGTCGTTGACAGCTGGCCAAGCCAACCTGAAGTCGGCGGTGAAAACGGACGGAATTTTTCAAGCGTTCCAGCATCGCCGCGATAGAGCAGTGCACGGTTTTCACCGAGCCGCCCAGCCATCGGGCTGTCGACAAGACTGGACGAATCGTTGGCGTTCATCGCAAACAAGACCCGATGCTCAAACCGGTTCATCTGATCGCGAGCAAGCCAGCGTTGGGCCGTCTGATAGCTATCGACCCACGCAAACGTAAAGATCCCCGCAGCAGGCCCCTCACGTAAAATTTCACTGAAGAGTTGAGCGGTGTTCGCCTCCTTATCACCTCCACTGCTAAACCCAAAGTCATCTTCGGATTTTCGGAGATCGCGAAACCGGGCGAGATCATAGACATAGAGGAATACGGGCGGACCAGGCTCGTCAACTCGACGATGCAATTCTGCGATGATGTCATTGATTGCTGACGGCGTCTCTTTTGGCGCAACGACTTTGATGACCGGGCTGGCATCGCCGACACCATCAAATGTCGGGGCCGCATCAGGCTTCCAGACATTCGTCATCTGCCGCCAGGTCTGGGCGGAATCGCTATTCGGAAGACTACCATCAAGGACATAAATACTTGTGACATTCGTTCCATTCGTGACAGCCTGGGCACCAAGCGCCAGGACGGTCGTTGCCATGAGTCCCAGTGCCGCCTTGTCGTCGCGACCGACGATCAAAACGTTATTCCCTTCCCGCAAGCCGAAACTCAGTTCCAACGGCCCACCGAGTGAGACCGAATCACCCAGCCAGCAGGTCCAGGGAGAATCGATCGACGCACGAATTTCGCTAGCGGCATGTTGAACAGCTTGTTTGCTCTTGGCGACGACTCGTTGCAGCCGACGATTCGCTGTTGGGTCGGCAGGAATATTTCCTTCGAAAACAAGGGGAGGAACCTGCGACATCTTTTGAATGTCGTCGGTGCAACGTCCTCGGTTGCCTTGCCCTGACGCTTCCTCCCGGATGGTCTTCAAATAGCCGGCGCGTTGTTCTTCACCCAGCCAGACGACCTGGAATGGGTGATTTCCTTCGATCAGTCCATTGGCATCGTTATAGATCGCTTCACCCGGTCGCGTGAGCAGCCGCGCGGCGGTGTTTTCTTCACTCAGAATTAAATGCGCATCCGTTTCACTACATTGTAATGCAATTCGGACAGCGACCTGGCCCAGTGTACTTCGCGCCAGCGAGTACGCCCCCGCCAGTGTTTGTGAACCAAGCATAATATGCACACCAAACGCACGCCCTTGCCGAATCAACCGGTCCAGCAACAAGGAAGCCTGCTGTGATAAGGCATCGTCTTCGATGAAGAATTCTTGAAATTCGTCAACAAGTAGCAATGTTCTCGGCATCACAACATTGGGGCGAGCATCGCGGAAACCGGCAATGTCCTGCACACCTGCCTCACGGAACAGTTCGCCTCGGTCGCGCAGCAAGGCGTCCAGTCGTTCGAGAACACTGACACCAAATTCGCGATCACTTTCGATCGCAATCACGCGAGCATGAGGCAGCCGCTGCTCGGCATAGACCTTGAATTCGACCCCTTTCTTAAAGTCGATCAGGTAAAACTCGACCTCGGTGGGACTGTAATAAAGTGCCAGATTCGTAATTAAGGCATGCAACAGTGTCGACTTACCAGACCCGGTTTTACCGGCGACAAGAACATGCTGCGATGTTCCTTTACCTAAGCGAAGATTTTGCAACTTGGTGGCACCGGCTCGGCCCACCGGGACATCGATCCCCTTGCGACTGTCGCTGGCCCAGAACTGATCCGCCGCTGGTGCCACGCGCTCGAATGGAACCTCGACACGACGAACATCTCGAGCATGCTGGCCCGCCAATCGGACAATGTGTCCGAAGTCTTCGGCGGGCGGAGGAGCATCCAGCGCTAGCGGCCAGACTGCCAGATCAGGGTCGTTCAGACGAAAACCTTCATCAGACCACTCCAGAACGGTCGCATGTTTTTCCAGGTCTGCTGGCGTGAAGCTGCGAGGAAGTTCTTGTGATTTATCGAAACTCATCATCACATACACACCGCATCGACTTCCTCCTTCGGCAATACTGACGAGTCTTCGCAGCGCGATGTCCGTAAAGTTCACGGGGAAATTCGCAATGACAAGTACTCGGTATGGCTCGGCCACTTCTCCCGCGAAACGGTTATATTCGTCAATCGTGGCGAATTCGTTTCTGAGATACGTTTGAAGCACAGTTTCCATGTGCTCTGTCAGATCCGCCAGTCGTTTTTCGATTTGTGCAGGTTCGGTCCAGATCCGGCTCGTTACGAGCAGTTCATCAAAATCCGCCAGATGCATGAACGCGGCGAAGTTCGCCCCAAGACCAACGGGATCGAGGATTGTAAAACGGACTTTGCCAGGTGGCAGGGATGTCAAGAAACGCAGCATCGTCGTCTGTAACGTCTTGACGGCGGCTTCGCGCCCCTGACCCGTCGCCTTCAGTACCAGTGATGGACGTTCGAGCAATGGCAACAGGACCGGAACGTCAAATTTCTGGCGATCCGCTTTCAGTCGTGGATTGGACGATAGCCCTCCTTCCACCATATCGAGATCTGCTTCGATTCGACCAAGGCAAAGGACCGGTGGCGAGATCTCGGGATACGGCCTTTTATCGCCGGAGACGATGTCCCAGGTCGGACAGATTTCACTCGCGGCAGCACACAATGAATCGCTCACTCTGCCGAAGTTGGTGAGATCCGTTTGCCAGGCACGAATCAGTTCAATCCAGGTTTGCTGATAACGCTGGCGGCTGGTGGCCATACGAGCGTCAAACTCCGATTGCAATTTCCGAAAATCCGCCTCGCGACGGAAGACCATGTCTTGTGAATCAACTTGATATTTCTTTTCGATCGCAGCTCGCTGACTTGTTCGCTGGGTCTCAACTTCGTTCAAACGAGTTGGAAATGTCGCATGAGCCTTTTGCAACGTGGTTGTATAAATTCGTTCCGCTTCGGCAACGCGCGTTCGATGCTTTGATTCCGCACCCGCCAAGGCCGAGTCACGTCGCTTCACGCGCAATTCATGCAGATGCGAGCATTCGGCCTCGAGCATGTTCAGCTCGGTCTTCGAAATCTTCTCCCAGACCGAAAACGCGAATTGAGCATTCACTCGCTGTTGAACGAGCTCGTCATAATCGGGCAAGGTCCGGTGCGTGGCGTACAGATGCAGGAAAAACATCGATAAAAGACTGACCGCTGCCGATACTCCGGCTGCGATTAACAACCAGTCACGATCCGTTGGCTTTAACTTGAGCTGCAAAAGTGTGGGATTCACCAGACCCCAGATCACCCCGAACAGTCCCCCAGTAATTACGAGAAACAGAACCAGCGGAACAATCCCGATAAACAACCTTGGAAGAACGCGGCCCATAACCCGGCTTTGCAACGGTTCTCCGGCACTGATCGCGGAAAGACAAGCCGTTTTCATCGTGTCGACGGTTGATCGTTGAATCGTTGGCTCGACATCCGTCGGCTCGCTCCACATATGACTCCGCTGGAGAAACGAAACCACCTTTTCATAACCTGAATCAACACTCTGAATTCCCGTCTTCAGTTCGATTTCCGCCGCCGAGACCGCCGCTTCGGTGACTTGTAAACGCTGAAGCGGGCTTCCATCCGAATCGTCGTCAAGTAGCGATGAAACCAACCAGACGGCTTCATCCCGTTCCTTTTCGGCCGACGCATTTTCGGCAGTAAATCGTTGTTCGGTGACCGAAAGAATCTCCCGGTACTCCGCCTGAATCGCTGCCGATTTGCCCTGGCAAAGTCGATCCACGTCCGCCAGTTGCGTGTCGCGGTTCTGATCAAGCTCGATCCGCTCGGAATCGTAATTCTCGGTTAAAAGCTGAAAGACGCTTTGATACTGCTGCTGTTCCGATGCGACCTCGTTCGCATGCCGGGATTCAATTTGTTGTTCAGCGTTACTCCGTAGGCTGACTCGTTCGAGCAGCGTCTGGAGCAATTGCCGTTCGGTTGCCAGAGTCAATTGGTCAGACAAAGTAGTAGGCCCGAATTGTGATCTGCTGGGAAGATCGTGCCGCAGGAATTCTCGTCCCAGTCGACGCTCTTCGAAGAGCGCCCAGGCGAGACGTGTGACATCAGCTTCCAACCACATGAACCGCACCGTGACATGCTGTTCAAAAGCGGGTTTGGAAACCCCTGTCACACGACTCGTAATTATAGATCATTCCGCGCAGAGAAATGAATTGAAACTCTCGATCGAAGCCTGGATTCTTTGTGCCTGAGCAATTTGCGGAATCGATGCAATCGAACACAACCCACCAGGCGAAATTTTAAATCTGATTTCTGATTTCTGATATCTGATATTTGAAATCTGACAGGAATTAGTCATTTGTTGGACGTCTGGGGCGTCCCGGTTCTCCGGGTGGCCCGCCAGGCCCACCGTCGCGTCCACGATTTCCACCTGGACCACCTGGTCCGCCCGGTCCACGATTCTTCAATTCTTCTAACTGCTGCCTTTGATCAGCGGTCAAAATCTCGGCTAAACGCTTGTCGACATCCTTTTGCAGAGCCAAAACGGAGGCCTTCTGATCACTCGACAAGTTCAATGCATCTTGAACCCGGCTGGGCAACACCTGACTAATAGGGGAAGGACCACCCACTTCTGGCCCTCCAGGTCCACCTGGTCCACCTGGTCCGCGACCGCCAGCGCCACCGGGACCACCCCCTCCGGGTCCACGACCTCCAGGACCGCCGATTCCGTGGCTGGCATATTCTTTGTCGATCAGCGTTTTCATCTCTTCTTTTGTGACAAATCCATCCTTGTCCGTATCGGCGCGTCCGAATATCGCGGATAACCGGGCGTCAGTCACTTCATCCTTCGAAAGTTTTCCATCCTGATTCGCGTCATATGTCATCATCCGAGTGATAAACTTGGATGCCTCAAGTGCCGGCCCTGATTCCCCACGTCCACCATCGGGTCGACCGGGCGGTTGTGCGACCGCTGATGCGACGACAAGCAACGCGCCGCCAATCGTCGCGAACGTCGCCAGTCCAATCAAAGTTCTCATATCAAAATTCCTGCTATCAAGAAATTGCCATTTTCGTATTCGTAGCATGGGCTTCAGCCCGTGCAATCTTCGCTTCGTTACAATTCTCAAAAAACAATCAACAGGTCGTACCACTGCATCGGAGTCTTCTCTGATGCAGTGTTCTCCGAACTAGTGGCTTTACGGTGCAATCGAAGAGCACTGCGTGACCGAGTACGGTCACGCAGTGGCAAAACACTTCTCAGGCCGATGCTTATTTTTCAAGCGAAGCGTCGTCAGGAGTCCGCCCAAGGACAATGTCAAATCGAGCGGCGTATTCACCAATCTTTGATTCCGGAATCGGTTTGAAATCAACCATCAGCAGTTCACGATCAATCAGGTCTCGCGTGCCACTGAAGACACCGTCTCGTGCATTCCCCTCATGACCTCGAATCACAAGTTGTGTCGTCAACAGTTTGCGATCCCCTTTCTTCACCATCACATGAATGTGCGGAGCGGGCCGACCAGGATACGGGACAGGCTTAATCGTTCGGAATCGATATTCGCCAGTAGATGCTGTTGTAAACCGACCAAACCCCTGAAAGTTCTGATCCCGGGTCTTCTGCTTCGGGACGCTGTCTGCTGAATGCAGATAAACGGCATTCGCATCGCACTGCCAGATCTCAATCGTCAGGTCTTTTAACGGAGTGCCGTTTTCACTGAGAACTCGTCCCGTCAAATGAGTGATCTCGCCGACAGCCGGAGTGATACTGTCATTGATAATCAGCAAATCATTGTCTTTATCCAGCGGCAGTTTGTCCGGATAAAACGGCCCTTCGGTCAACGGCGGCGTACGGAATAGTTGCTCGGCGAACAAACCCGGTGTGGTCATCAACGCCGTTCCAAACGTCGCATTCCGCAAAAAATGCCTTCGCGAAAACGGGGAAGAGTTCAAATTCATTTGAAACCTTTCAGGTTGATTTCGAGCGAGAACCAGACGGGTGATGACAAATTTCGTAATCGGCCATTGCCATTCCACAAAGTTCTCAAAAACAATGCAAAAGAATTTTGGCCACGAATCTGACGAATAAGATCAACGATACCATCTCAAGGTCGTCTTCCCGCCACAGATACCGCCGCAATTTATCAGGAATTCAGTTTCTTGATGGCCCTTTTTCACGGAATGACTCATCCATCCTCGTTTGGCATCGAGGATTTGCTTGACTTCAACCGCAATACCCCGTCTGATTGACTCGCCAAATGGCTTGCGTTCAAAGAACCGGGACTTGAAACATGAGTGCGAAAATCACATTCGAATCAGAAGTTATTGACGGTGACATCCTCGCGATTGTTCTGCGAGGCGATCTTGATTCCGTGACCACTCCTGAATTTGATCAAGAGATCCAGCGGCATCTGGAAAATGGCCATCAAAAAATCATTATTGACTGCCGCTACATGGGTTATATCTCAAGTATCGGTATCGGTTCATTAGTCGCGCTGAAAACCAGACTCGCGAAAAAAGGAGGAACCGTCAAACTCGCCGCAATACAAGGCACCGTCATGCAGGTTCTTCGTCTCGTCCGCCTGGATAAAGTGCTCGATATGTACGGCGACCTTGAATTCGCCAGACAATCGTTCCATGACAAAGAACCAACCACAGAAGCGTAGCGTTTATTAGGTCACTGAAGCGTAGCGTTCATTAGGTCACAGAAGCGTAGCGTTCATTCTGTGACAATCAGAACATCGCCGGGATTCATTCTGACGGCAATCTTCAGCAGCGCTTTAGCAATCAACGTCGAACCTTCTGACAATTCAAAAGTAAAAAAAACGGCTTCGAGATCCTCTCGCAAGGCGAATCCATCATCAGCTTTTCCCTGCTGAGTCAGCTTTACCAACTCAGAAATATTGGTAAACGCCAGTACCGCGTTTTGAAACTCTGACCATTCACCAGTGGTGGCAATCGGTCCGGCGTCAACGTCCCCCGAAGCCGTTTTCATTTGTGCCACAACGCTCATGTTGCAATCCTTGTTTCATGTAACGGATCCAGCTCAACTCTCAAAGATTAAACCGCATGGGACAAGTGATTTCCATGAAGTGTGAGACAAGACCCTTTAACGTATGATCTACTTGAGACAATGTCATCGGCATCAGGAGATACAGGTGTTTTTCGAACTGACTGGCTACAAAGGTCAAAGTCCTTCACGGTATTGCCGATTGAGGATCGTGCTTTCTTGTTGCTTGGTGATGACGGCGGCTCAATGTTCGTGGTCGCAGGAATCGAATTCTCCGGTTGGTAATCAGCTGACTCAGGCTGATTTCTATCGGCCAGATGAAATTCAGACGATCGAACTGAAAGTGGCCGAACAGGACATGCAGCGTCTGTTGGCGGCACTACCCGATCGAATTTATGTTCCGGCCTCATTTCGCTGGCGCGATATCTCGATCCCGAATGTCGGTATCCGCTTTAAGGGAAACAGTTCCTCAGCGCCCCAGCAAAAACACAAACGCAGCTTTCTGATTAAATTTGACGAATACACGGAAGACCAGCGATTCCTGGGACTCCGCCGAACGTCACTCGACAATGGCGTTCAGTTTGGCAGCGTATTCAGCGAACCAATCATCACGGAAATCCTCGCGAAAAACGGAATTAAAGCCCACCGATGCAACTATGCCAAACTGCTTGTGAACGGCAAAAACCACGGCGTTTATGTCAATGTCGAGCGGATTGACGAGACGTTCATTCAGCGCAATTTCCCCGGCGAAAACGGCCTCCTCTTTAAGGTCGATGAAGGTGGCCCTGCGTCGAATCTTCAATTCATCAGCGATGATCCGGCGATCTATCAAAAAGCATTTGAACCACAGTCAAAAGCCTCGAAGATGGGGCAACAGAAACTCGTCGATTTCATCCGGATGATCAATCAGTCGAACGACAATGAGATCGCGGCGAATCTGGAATCACAGATGGAATTGGACGACTTCATTTCTGTAACGGCGATCATGTTGTTTTCGGGCGCGTTCGATCAACTGACTGGCTGGAACCCTCACAACTATTATCTTTATCGCGACGGTACGAACGACCGTTGGCGTTACCTTCCGTGGGATCTGGATGTTGGCTTCTGCGAGTCGGCATTCGGACAAATTCAAGTCCTGTCCGACTGGAATGCCGCATGGCCAGCGGCCGGACAGATGCCGAACCCTCTTCTAAACCGGATCGTCAACAACGCCGGGTTGTTAAAACGATATCGCGAAAGAGCGCGGATCATTCTGGAAAAATCATTTGAACCAGAAGCACTCTGTGCGACGCTCGATAAAAAATATTCGTTAATTAAAACGGAACTGGCTGCCGACCCGTTCCCTCATCGACGCGTTACGAATCCCGAGGATAAAACTTACGACGATATCGTCGCCTCGATGAAGCGGTTCTTTCGCAAACGATACGCGAGTGCAGTGCAGCAGTTAGAGAACCCTGGTCAACGCCCGAAAATGACCCGTCAGCCTATGGGTCCACCGCCGCAACTTGTTGAAAAGATTCAACGGATTCAGCGCGGAGCCGAGCGCCTGCAAACGAATGGAAAAGATGTTGGTCCACTGATGAAGATCATGCAGCAGGTCGGACCGATGCTTCAAAAGGGAGAGTTCGCCAAAGCGGAAAAGCTTGTTGACGAGGCATTGAAACTCATTGAAGAATGACGAAACGAAGATGGACAATACGCTTCCACGTGTGCGTCAATTTTTTCGCATGCGGGCAGGAAGCCCCAATACGAAGACGTAAGGCCTTGCTATCGGTTCGAGATTCTTCATAAATCCTTCATCATTCTGCACGGGCTTGAGTGTTGCCGAGTGCTTGTGCTGCTGCTTACAATGCCCACGCGGTTGGCGATTGCATGACTTGATTCTGCTGGTGTTAAACGCAACTCGCCACTGTGATGCACGTGACGTCCCCTACTTGTCCAGTGCGGAGGAGCACAGGCGAGATGATTGCAGCACACAGTCCGGCGATTCAGTCCAGTGTACTGGCATTGAATCGCCATTATCTACCGATCCATGTACTCTCGGTCACCCGTGCATTCTGCCTCCTTTATAAGGGCGCTGCGGAAGTCATTTCGGTTGACGATGGGACATTTCATTCGTACGACTTTGGAAACTGGCTGGAAGTCGGCCTGCTGAAACTGGAGCTCGACGACGCTCAAGATGCCGACTGGATTCGGGCCGTCAATTTTGAAATTCAGGTTCCGCGAATCATCCGCCTGCTCAGGTATGACCGGATGCCCCGCAACGGCGTGAAATTCAACCGGCGGAATATTTTTCTCCGAGACGAAAACCGTTGTCAGTATTGTGGCAAACGGTTCGGGCTGCACAGTCTTAGCCTGGACCACGTCATGCCGAAAAGTCGTGGTGGGCCAACCACTTGGGAAAACATCGTCTGCTGCTGCCTCGACTGTAATGTACGAAAAGGGGGGCGAACCCCTTACGAAGCAAACATGAAATTGATGAAAGCCCCCCATAAACCGGCCCGGAACCCGATATTATTCCACCATTTGAACAGCCGAAAATACGAATGCTGGCGGACGTTTTTAAACGAATGACCGAGTTTCCGCTGTCAGGAGAGATGGATTTTTGCTTCAAACTTGGGTGCCACGGTTTTGGAGTCTTCGACAAAGCCGTGCGATCGAATGCAACGTATTCCATTTTGGACGACCATGTCGAAGACTCTATAATCGTGGCAGCCTGTTTTTTCTAGCTTGAAAAACTGCATTGCCAGTTTTCCGCTGCGAAGCCGCATTGACTGAACTTGATTGTGCGTAGATGATTAGAGAACAGCCGTCAGGATGACGCGCGAATGACACCCGGCCAAGGATGGCGAATTCATGACATTTGAACTGATCGACGAAATGGAGCGGTTGGGGACACCGCGAATTCTGGTCATCGGCGACCTGATCCTGGACCGTTATGTCTGGGGCGACGCCGAACGAATCAGTCAGGAAGCTCCCGTAATCCTGCTGCGTGAAGATCGCCAGGAAACTCGATTGGGCGGAGCATCCAACGTCGCCAACATGTTGCGCGGGCTCGACGCCGAAGTGACATTGGCGGGAGTCGTCGGTGACGACGCCGACGGCAAAGTTGTGGCCGAAGACCTGACGCGATTTGGTGTTGATTGTTCGGCAATTGTTGTCGACAGCGATCGACCGACGACATGCAAAGTTCGGTTCATGGGTCGAGCACAACATCGACATCCTCATCAGATGTTACGAGTCGATCGCGAAGTTCGGCATCCGATTCGGACCGAGATCGCTCAACAATTGCTGAACTCGATCCTACCTCGATTGCATGAGTTCCAGGCGGTGCTGATTTCAGACTATGCCAAAGGGGTTTGTACTGCCGAAGTCTTGCGACCGCTGATTGCGGCAGCGCGAGCGGCCGGCCTTCCCGTGATCGCCGATCCGGCTGCGGGTGGCGACTACAACCTGTACCGAGGTGCGACGGGCGTAACTCCTAACCGGTCCGAGACACAAAAAGCGACCGGAATCGATGTCAAAACAATTGACGCGGCTTATCAGGCAGGACAAGTCCTGGTTGAAAAATTCGGTTTGGACATGGCGTTCGTGACACTCGATCGCGATGGCATTGTACTGGCACGCGAAAACCACGAACCGGTACACCTGCCGACTCGAATCCGCGAAGTCTACGATGTGACCGGGGCAGGGGACATGGTCCTCGCGATGTTCGGCCTGGGAATGGCCGCCGGGATCGAACCAACAAGACTCTGCCGACTGGCGAACGTCGCGGGTGGACTGGAAGTCGAACAGGTTGGTGTGGTCCGCATCAGCCGCAAAGAGATCCTGACTGATCTGCTGCACGGTAGCCGTCGTGCGGCGGGAAAAGTTTGTTCGCTGGATGAACTTCAACGTCACGTTTCTGCTCGACACAAGGCGGGCCAGAAGGTGGTCCTGACGAATGGCTGCTTTGACCTGCTTCACATCGGACACCTGAGTTACCTGCAGGAAGCTGCACGCGAAGGTGATTGTCTGATCGTTGCAATCAACAGCGACCGCAGCGTTCGTCGATTAAACAAAGCACCGGATCGGCCGATCTTCGATCAAGAATACCGAGCTCAGATGCTGGCAGGTTTAGAATCGGTCGACTACATCGTGGTTTTTGACGAGGAAACGCCTCACGCGATTCTGCGACACCTGCAACCGGACGTCCTGGTCAAAGGTGGCACGTATAGCGAAGAGGAAATCGTCGGTCGCGAAGTGGTTCTCGGCTATGGTGGTCGAGTGAAGGCACTGGGAGTCACTCCAGGTGTCTCAACAACCGAAATCGTCCGACGCCTAAGAGACTCGGAAACGGTGGCGATTTCCATCCCGCAACAGATTCCAAACGAACGCCGCGCGGCGTAATTTTCCGTTCACTTTATGAGTTCGCCTGACGATGAAGCTTGCGATCTTTTTGCCAAACTGGATTGGTGACGTCGTGATGGCGACGCCAACTCTGCGCGCGGTACGGGATCATTTTTCATCGGCAGAAATCGTCGGCATCATGCGTCCCTACGTTGCTGACGTCCTGGCGGGGACCGGGCTGATCGATCGAACACTGTTTTACAACCCTCGCGGCAAAAATCCGGATCAACGCGGATTATCTTTTTTACGGACTTTGCGCGGCGAACGATTTGACACCGCGTTGTTGCTACCCAATTCATTGCGGACGGGAGCGCTAGCGTGGCTCTCTGGAGCAAAACGTCGAGTTGGTTTCGCACGCGACTGGCGTGGACTGATGCTGACTGACCGAGTCACGCCGAAATCGAAATCGGTCCCGCATCCGGTAATGGACGAGTATCTTCGACTGGCAGAAAAACTCGGTTGCCGCAATCCTGGCCGACAGATGGAGCTGGCAGTCCTGCCCGAGGACCAGGCGAAACTTGACGACTTCTGGTCAAACCGCTGGTTGATGGTCGACGGTGAATGGAAACAATTTTCACGTCAGACCCCACCGTCATATGTCTGCTTCAATACGGGTGGAGCGTTTGGTGCAGCGAAGAACTGGCCACGGGAATATTTTGCGAAGCTGGCTAATCGAGTTGCGACCGAATTCAACAAAACGGTGCTCATCGTCTGTGGACCATCCGAACGAGATGACGCCAGGTGGATCGCGACGGAGGCGAGACATCCGTCTGTCGTAAGCCTTGCTGATGTGCCACTGAGCATCGGCCTGACCAAGGCGGCGATTCGCCAGTCAGAGTTACTGGTCACGACAGATTCAGGTCCCCGGCACTTCGCAGCACCGTTCGGAACGCCTGTAATCACGCTGTATGGCCCGACACATATTGCCTGGAGCGAAACGTACTACGATCGTAGCGAACATCTGCAACTTAAACTTGATTGTGGCCCTTGTCAGCAACGGGAATGCCCGTTGAAACACCATCGTTGCCTGCGGGATTTATCGGTCGACACGGTTTTTGCTGCGGTGGAACGGCAGATCAAGAAGCCATGGCGGCGGAACGTGGCTTGAATTGGTTGCGATGCCGCTTTTCATGAGACTTATGAGACGTATAGGACCAATGGGACTTATAAGAACTATTCTTGGAACTGATTACATTTTTTCGGCTTCAATATGCATATCGCGCTGGTACGACGTCATTGTTCGCTGAAAAGAGCCGGTGCGGAACGGTACTGCGTGAATCTGTTTCGTGGTCTACAGAAACTTGGGCATCGAGTGACTGTGATCGGCGAAGGGATCGACGACGAACTGAAGAACGAAGTGGAATTTCTGCCAGTCGCAGTCAACAAACTGACATCGTGGACTCGGAATCGATCGTTTGCCGAGAATTGTGCGAAAGTCGCTCGTTCACAACCGTTTGATATCGTGCATGGCCTCTCCCGTGTTGAGGGACTCGACACGTTTCGGCTGACGGACCCGATGCAGACTCATTGGGTGAAGGTCTGGTATCGGCACCCGGTCTCGCGCTGGTTGCAGCAGTTGAATCCACGTCATCGGGCAATCTTCGAGCTCGAACGCAAGCTGTATCAACCCTCAGGAGTCCGGCGAGTGATCGTGCAGTCAAAGCTCGACGCACGGCTGTTGACTGAATACTTTGGCGTCGAGGAAACTCGCATTCGCCGAATCGTGAATGGCGTCGATACGAACGTGTTTAACCCCAGCGTCCGAAATGAACGAGCCGCTGTACGCGACGAACTGTTTCGTCAGTTTGATTCCGATTCAACGGCAAGCCGTTTTTCCGCCGACGACACGCCACTGCTGGTCTTTGCCTCAATGGATTTTCGCCGGAAGGGACTTGATTCTCTGCTGAGCGCTCTGGCGAATCTGAAAGAGCATGAGGCGAAACTTGTGGTCCTCGGAGCAGGCGATATTGAAGGCTATCGTCGGATTGTTAGGTCGCTGGGACTTGAACGACGAGTCCTGTTCGCAGGTCGCCAATCAGCGATTGCAAGGCTGTACGGAGCGGGAGACCTGTTCGTCTTACCAACGATTTATGAGCCATTCCCGAACGTGAATCTGGAAGCCATGGCATGTGGGACTCCTGTCATCACAACCGCAACTGCCGGTGGAGCGGACATTATCGAACCGGGACGGAACGGATACGTGATTCCTGACGCCTGGTCCATTCAGGCGTTGACCGAACAAATTGACCATTTTCTCGCGCTCCCTGCTTCCACAAAACAATTGATGAGCGGTATCTGCTGGGACATTGCGTCAAAACTTCGCGTGGAAGACAACGCTCGACAAGTGCTCGAAGTATTTGACGAAGTGCTACGAGAAAAGCACGCGGCCTAGCTCTGTGCCACTGCTTAGGAGTCTGCGGAGAAGCAGTGTCTTCGCTTTTCCTCGCCCTCAAATTCGAAGAGCACTGCTTGACCCAAAGCGGTCAAACAGTGGCACGAAGAGTACAAGTCGTCGAACGGTTCTCTCCCGTGCCACTGCTTAGGAGTCTTCGGAGAAGCAGTGTCTTCGCATTTCCTCGCTCTCGAATACGAAGAGCACTGCTTGACCCAAAGCGGTCAAGCAGTGGCACAAAGAGTACCCGTCCTCGGACGGCTCTCGCCCGTGCCACTGCTTAGGAGTCTTCGGAGAAGCAGTGTCTTCGCTTTTCCTCGCTCTCAAATACGAAGAGCACTGCTTG
>CAILLA010000274.1 GCA_903834925.1 uncultured Schlesneria sp. | reverse complement strand
GGATTGACGAGCCGATGACTCAGGGTTGGAACGTGATGAGTCGCACTCGTCATCTGGATGGAATTCCCTTTCGCCGTTCGTTGCAGTTTGACATGGAACTCATTCCCTGGAAACGGACGATACTGACGTACGCCGCCACAACTTATTGGTACGCGTTCCCGGGCGCAACGAGCAATATTCATTTCCAGCCGAAAGAAGCGGCTCTCGCCGTCCCCAGGCTTGAGGATGCAAAAGTACAAGCGATGGCACTGATCCCGCGCAAACCCGGTGCCATCGAATGCGAGAGTATGAAGATCCTGTCCAAGTCGGGCGATATCACGACTTTTTCACAAGACATGAGTCCATGGGACAGCGACCGTTGGAGCAGCGGGCACCAACTCACCGTCAAAGCGGGGAAGCCGGGCGACTTCGTCGAATTAGAAATCCCTGCAACGGACAACAAGCCACGAGCCGTTCTACTGTACGTGACGAGTGCCCCGGACTTCGGCATTCTTCGTTTTACGGTTAACGGCAAGACAAGCGAGACAACATTTGATGGTTATGCGGAAAACGTTCAACCTGCTGAACCGCTCAAGCTCGGTATCTACACGCCGGAACACAGGAGGTTCATACTGCGTGCCGAAGTGACGGGAGCAAACGCGAAATCGGCAGGTGCCCGTTATTTCTTTGGAATTGATTGTGTCATCTTGGAATCTGCGCACTAACAAAAGTGGCATTTGCATTAAAAAGAGAAACCGGGCAAGACCCGCTTTGGGCTTCTGTGTATCAGTTCGTTCGGAATTTGGTCATGCATGATCGGCTTGTGGCACGTCGTACAAAAAAGATCACGTGGAGGGTGCGACGTATGAAGCTTGAAATGACGCAGTCTCTTCTCCCCCTTTTCATTCTCGTGGTAATTGCGGTGAGTGGATCGTCGGTCAGTGCGCAAGTCGAACCCGGCGCTGACGATTCAAAACAGATCGAGTTTTTCGAGACGAAGGTTCGTCCCTTGCTGGTGAATCGTTGTTTCGAATGTCATAGCGGCACTGCGCCAAAATTAAGTGCCGGTCTGCGACTGGTCAGCCGAGCTGCTGTCACAAATGCAGTGCAATCAAGGACCGAGTCCATGTACAGGGCAATCGCATCTAAAGCCTCCACACTTTAGCAATGGGTCTTTTCAAATCAATGGGCATTGACTGAATGCCTTCGTGATCTGTTCCCTACACGGAGGCTTTTCGATGACTCAGAGTTTGAATGACATTTTTACAACGTTTGCAAATCTTACCGATCCGCGTTTGGAGCGAACTCGTCATCACGAACTTTTCGACATCGTGGTTATCGCGGTTTGTGCGACGGTTGCTGGCTCGGATAGCTGGACGGACATCGAACGATTTGGCTGCGAGCGTTTGGAGTGGCTGCGGACCTTTCTCCGATTGGAAAATGGGATCCCGTCACACGACACGTTTGGTCGCGTCTTCTCGCGGCTCGATCCCGCAAAACTCTCGGCGTGCATCGTCCAATGGCTGGAGGAGGTGGGAATTGAACTCGGAAAGCACATCGCTATCGACGGAAAGACGCTGCGAGGTTCGTACAACAAAAAGACCGGGCAGAATCCTTTGCATCTGGTTTCGGCTTGGGCCTGTGAAGCCCGGCTGACGTTGGGCCAGATCGCTACAGAAGAAAAATCCAATGAAATTACTGCGATTCCCCTGCTCTTGGAGTTGCTGGATCTGAAAGGGACCACGGTCACGATTGACGCAATGGGCTGCCAGAAGGAAATCGCGGCCAAGATCATCGAAGGGGAAGGCGACTATCTGTTGGCTTTAAAAGACAATCATCCCAAGTTGTGCCAAGCCGTCGAAGAGCAATTCGGCATCGCAATTCAGGCCGGCATCCGTCCTCGCGGCATTCGCCGGCAGATTACCGTGGAAACCAATCGAGGCCGTGAAGAGCGCCGTCAGTATTTCGTCATGCCCGCCCCAGACACATTGCCGGGATTCGCGGATTGGGCCAAGCTCGCCACGATCATCATGGTTGTTCGTACCAGGCTGATCGATGGACAGGAAACGGGTGAAGTCAGTTATTTCTTGTCCAGCCTCCCAGCGAAGATCAAGAATTTAGCGAAATTAATCCGTCAACATTGGAGCATCGAAAACCAATTACACTGGGTTTTGGATGTAACTTTTACAGAGGACGCCAGCCGAATTCGGAAGGAAAACTCACCTCAAACATCAGCCATGTTGCGAAGATTGGCAGTGTCCATCTTGTCACGAGACACTTCGGTTAAAGATAATGTCCGAGGAAAAAGATACCGAGCGTCCCTTTCCACTGATGTCCTCGAACGAATTATCACAGGCTTTAAAGCGGAATAAGATGCGATTGCCCTG
>CAILLA010000273.1 GCA_903834925.1 uncultured Schlesneria sp. | reverse complement strand
CATTCGACGGGATGACATATTTAGAACATGAGTTCGACGGCCCATTCATCCCACTCGACACCACAACCTGTGCGGCAGGGGTTACGGCAGACGTTCCGTTACCATTTGTGACCGTGACATTCACGGATGCCGTTACGCCGCCGGGGACCATAGCCAGGATTGTTGTGGGGGATTGCACAACGAACTGGGCTGACGTTCCGCCAAACGAGACATCGGTCGCGTCGCTGAAGCCCGTGCCTTGAAGCATGACAAGACTTCCGGCGGCAGTTGAGTTCGACATCTCCGTAATTCCCGTTACTGCCGGGACCGCGTTTGTGTTGGCGAACGTGAACTGATTGTTTCCCGTCGAAACGGAGGGATCGGCGGGAGACAAAAGAGTGATATTGACCGTCCCGACTCCCTGTGCAGCAGTCACGGCAGTGATCCTGTTGTCCGAGAGAATTGAAAACGACGCTGCCGGAACCGCGCCGAACATCACACCTGTGACTGCGGAAAAACCAACTCCGTAGATTGTGACGGTATCACCCCCGGCAGAAGCACCGTTCGCGTTGTCCATGCCGTCGATGATCGGAACGCCGACCGGAGTCACATTCGGGGTACCACCCGTCGGAATACCGGGAGGTGAGAGGTTGTAAGTAAATCGATCGGCTGACGATTTCGTGGATGTTCCTGAAGGATTGACGACCGTGACATCGACAGTACCCAACGATCCGGCGGGTGCCGTGGCAATGATTGTCCCGTCACCGCTGACGGTGAATGAACTCGACGAAACAGTTCCGAACAGAACGGCGGTGGCGCCGGTGAAATAATGTCCTGAGAGTGTGACCTGCGTTCCACCTGCAGTGGAACCTGAATTGACACTCAGTCCGTTCACGACGGCTGGCGGGTTAACGAATGTGAATTGGTCTGAAGTCGTGGCAGACGAAGTCCCTGTGCTGTTCGTCACGTAAACGTGCACAACGCCGACCGATTCGGCAGGGCTTGTTGCTGTGATTGTTCCGTCAGGATTGATGGAAAACGAACTCGCTGGGGTTGAGCCGAACAGAACTGTTGTGGCACTCGAAAGCAGTGACCCCGAGACGATGACCGTTGTTCCGCCGGTGACCGAACCCGACGAGATGCTAAGTCCCGTGACCGTTGGTGGCGGGACGACATACGCAAATTTGTCGGCCGAGGAAACGGCCGATGTGCCACTGGAAGATTGAAGGGTGATATCGACGGTTCCGACTGCTTCTGCAGGGGCGATTGCAGTCAGCGACGTGGGACTCGTCGTGATAAAACTTGTGGCGGGAACTGTTCCGAACAGGACCGCTGTGACGTTCGACATGTTCGTCCCGACGATTGCGACCGGAGTTCCTCCCGTCGAGTAACCGCTGGTTACAGACAATCCGGTGACAGTCGGAGCGGATGACTGATACGTATATTTGTCAGCGGAGGACGAACCGGAAGTTCCTGCTGTGTTTGTGACCGTGATGTCGACAGCACCCGCTGCTCCGGCTGGAACGACTGCGGTGATTGATGAGCTTGAGTTGACGACGTATGACGCCGCTGCAACTGAGCCGAATTTGACGCCAGTCACGTTCGTGAAGTTTGTGCCGAGTATCGTGATGCTGTTGCCACCCGCAGCGGGACCGGATGAGGTTGATAATCCTGTCACGGCGGGGGGCAGAACTGGCGTGGTGAAGATCAACTGATCACCCGCAGTGGTTGCGGACGTCCCATTCGCGGTAGTGACTTGAACGTCAACCTGGCCGGAAACATGCATCGGTGTTACGGCACTAATCGATGTTGAAGAATTCACCGTGAAGCTGGCGGCGGATGTCCCTCCAAAACTGATACCCGACACGTTATTAAAATTGGTGCCGGTGATGGTGATTGTCGTGCCGCCAGTTGTCGTTGCCGTGCCGGGGGAAACGGTACTCACACTGGGAAGACTCACTGGGGCCTGGAAAGTGTATTGGTTGTTCGTACTGATACTGGTACTGCCCATCGATGTCACGATTGTGACGTCGACGGTTCCCGCCGAATGGGCCGGAGCGACGGCCGTGATTGAAGTGGGTGATGTCACGGTATACGAAGCGGCGAGCGTATTTCCGAACAAGACCGCCGATACAGCGTTAAAACCAGAACCATTGATGGTGATCGGGGTCCCACCGCCGAGTGTGCTGCCGAGATGACTCGATAAGGTTGAAATCTGAGGTGCCGAAGTTGCGTAACCACTGGAGATCGTGACGGAAACCGTGGCCGTTCCAAAGTCACCGGCGTTATCCGTGGCCGTGTAAGTGAAAGATTCGGTTCCCGAATAGCCCATCATGGGGGTGAAGAGCAGCGTTTGGTGACCACCTTGCGTTTGCGGCGGTTGAACGGAAACTGTCCCGTATGGGACCGTTCCGACTGAAGAAATTGCCAGGGTGCCCGTGGCGCAGGTGTCGTTCGCCAGGACATCCAGGACGGTGGGAGTCGAAGATCCCATCGTGGATTGGACGGAATACGAATCGTTCATGACGACGACTGGAGACAGAACGATGCGCGGTTCGAGCATCTCGATCACTGCAGATCCGTGACGAAGACGCGAAGGCCACTGCCGCGACGTCAAAAACCGCCGCCGGACTCCTCGTCGCTTCATCCTTCCGAACAGCCCGGATAACCAGTTCTGGAGCACCATGACGAAGAGCCTCCTCGCAAGGCGTTAATGGTGATGTCGAAATTCGAACGATTTTTTCACTAGTGCAGTGAATAATTTTTATTGTGTAATTTTCAATCAAAAAAAGAATCAGTACCCACTTTCGATTGAGGTATTCATCGGAAAATGCGGCAATGAACAGAGGGATTGCGATCAGAACGAGAATATAGCCGAATGAATTTATTAGACGCTTTGAATGAACTAAAGAATACAACATAGATGCGGTACAATACGACTTGGAAAAAACGATTTCAATCGCAAAATCGGAAAAACCATACTTTTTTGCGATTTGACAAAAGGCGTCTGGTTGCAGGCTTTTAATCTTAATCCTAAGAGTATCAGGATTGGTTGAGGCCATTGGAGCTTGGGATGACTGAGTGCAAAAAGAAACGCCTTATGTTGAATGTCAATTGATATCGCTTGTGCAGGGACGCTCGAAGAGATCGGCTGGACGCCGATCCGCCTGCGCCGCTGGCTGCGGGTTAAACAAAAAACTTGCGACACTTGCAGAGTGCCTTGTCGTTGACTGCGAATTCCGTTGCTCGATGGTCGCTAACTCGATCTTGACGAAAAACAAATTTCATGAGCAGCTTCCAAACGTTAAGAATGTACCTCGTTTTTTCGATTGACTACAGATAAACGCAATTGTATTTTTATGTCGCCTTTTAAAGGCGAAGAATTCCGCGAGGGCTTGCAGGAGACCAAAGTTGCCATCTTCACTCTGAGGTTGGCAATTTTGTTGATGTGGGTCCGCGCCTGCACATGCTTTTGTCTGGAACGGGCTAAAGCCCATTCTACGGCTTGTGTCTCGCCTGGACTTCAGGAATTAGAGACTGAAGACGACAATTGATCTTTGACATTTCGGAAAAAACTTAATGCTGATCGCCCCCCGGCGGCGAAGCGCCGAGAGATTAGTTTTGAGTGAGTCGAGATTAGACAATTTGCTAGGAATCCGAGGACAAACATCCTCAGCTCGCCTTGGAGGAATGATGGGAATCGCAGTCGGTCGAACTTGATCGAACTGTGACACCAAATTTCTCGACGACTGGATTATGGCAGAACGGAAGAGATGGCTCGGGTGGAATCTTACCCTGTCGAAGACGAAGCAAGAACGGGTGAACTTTGCCAACTTGGCCAACTTCAAACCTGCAAAAAGGCTTGGAAAAATGGAACTTTGCCAACTTTGCCAACTTGGCCAACGATTTTTCGAGGATTGCAGGCCAAACCGGCAGAGCATCGTATCTGAGAGAATAGTGAATTTTCCTTTGCACTTTCAAAACCCATCTTGACGGACTTGGCAAGTCGCTTTACGATCGCCGCGCCGATAGTTCATCTGCGTTATTGTTTAGTAACGTGTGGGATTATTGTCTTCCCTTCGTCCGTTGATTGCCAAGAGACTCGACAAGCCTCTGCTCAACATGATCAACTTACGCAGGTCGGGCGGGTCAACAGGATGTGACCAAGATGCT
>CAILLA010000272.1 GCA_903834925.1 uncultured Schlesneria sp. | reverse complement strand
CAGGGTGGGTGAGGAGTTCGTTTTTCATCGAAGGTGTCGTGATTCCAATCGGGATGAAAAGTTCAGCATCGTTGGTGTCGAGTGATTCTTCGCTGATTTGGCTGACTCAGCAAGGAGACGTTTTTTTTGTTCCCCCAACATCGTCTCCAGACGCTTCTCGGACATTGACGACCGCATATTTGAAAATCCCTTATTTGAATGGCGTTGGAAGCGGTGTGGCTTTGGAATCGGTGCCAGCACCGATGGGACAAAGCAAGTCGGCAATCAAATGATTCAAATGACACCCGGCACAGCGGCTGTTGTTCCCTGCTGGTCCATTGTCATCCCATTGACCCTCATCTCAACTTGGCTCTTCGTCTTATCCAAACCCCGTTTCGACAAACCCCAATTGCCTTCTCCTTCCCCTCCAGAAACGGCGGTTTAATCATGGGTGAGTTCTTCAAACCGTGGCGACGAAGGATCGGCGTGCTGACTTTGGGATTGGCGTTGGTGTTTATGGCAGCGTGGGTTCGAAGCAATGGAGTTTCGGAAGGGTTAGCGTTTGAACCCTGCAGTACGCAATATGGTGTCGCCCATAGCAGAGGCTATTTTGCATTGTTTCGCAAGCCTTCTGGGAACGGGTTACGATTTGGCTCATGGTCTTTCGCACCCGATCCTGATTCTGGTCCACAGGGACCAATCCCTCCAATGGTAATGGACGAAGACGTGTTGATCGTCCCTCCCTATTGGTCAATCGTGATGCCTTTGACCGCCCTCTCCGCTTGCTTGCTCCTTACAAAGCCATCCAAAACGAATGCAAAGAAAAGTGGTGAACCTATTGCGAACGAGGGGAAGTGAATCATGGGTGAGTTTTTTCGTGGATGGAAGAGAAGGCTTGGGGTGGTGACGTTGGTGATGGCGTTGGTGACGATGGGCGGTTTCATTCGGAGTCAGAGCGTTCGAGACACATTCAATTGTTGGGCGGGAAGAGAAACACCTGTCTTGTTGGTTTCAACCTCAGGGTTCATTCTTTGGGGGAAGGTTTTTCTTGATCAAGGGACAGCGGCAACATATGCAAAATTTGCATATTGGGACACCGAAATCATCGCAGACCCAAATAGCGATATTTTAGTTGATGGCTCGTCGCAGCTACGATGGTTTCAAATCATCGCAATTGAGAGCGCAAATTCTTCGCATCCGTTTTGGGTCATCTCGTATTGGTGCTTCATTCTGCCCCTGACCGCACTCTCCGCCTACCTTCTTCTCACGAAGCCCCGCAAATTGGCTCAAAAGAAAACGACTGAACTCATTGCAAATGAGGGAGCGTGAATCATGAAAGAGTTTTTTCGGGATTGGAGGAGGAAGATTGGGGTGCTTACGTTGGTGCTGGCGTGCTTGAGTACGGCGGGGTGGATGTCTGCATTGCAGGACATCTGAGACGTTGCGGTGATTCCGACCAGTAAACACACGACGGAAGGTTTCGTGTCTGTTGAGGGCAGTATTTCCTGGATCAGGATTTACGATGAGGATGAAACTCCGACGACAGAATTGAAAAGGATTGACTTTTCCGACGACCCATCCTGGCATAACGGGGCGTTTCTTGACCCTCGCATCGAATGGGACTTTCTTTGGTGCGGATTTGGCACTGGACGCATCGGTGGCCCACCGGATCGTAATTGGCTCAAGGTTTGTTGGGTCATCCCCTACTGGTCCGTCGTCGTTCCGTTGACCATCCTCGCCGCCTTTTTGCTCCTCACCAAGCCCCGTCAACCGACGCCAAACGAAATCCCGGAATCCATTCAAAACGACGAAGGGGCGACATCGTGAAGGAATTTTTCGACGGTGGCGACGGAAGGTCGGCGTCGTGACGCTGGTGATGGCGTGCTTGTTCATGGCGGGATGGATGAGGAACTATTTCATACGAGATTCAGTCAATATACCCACGGGGAATTCGTCGTCGATCGAATTCATTTCGGGGTACCAGTGCCTGAATCTCGTTGTGATGTGGTCATCGATTCCCGATAACGAAATGGCCTCATTTCGGATTTATCACCAGAAGGAAGAAGAGGAAATTGGATTTCATGCCGGAAAGTTTTTGTTTGCCTCAGACAATTCCCCATTTCGCCCAGCATGGTTCCGTTTCAGTAATGAGGTGCGAACCACAAGCCTGTTGATTTTCAGCCTTCCCTACTGGTCTATCACGATTCCCTCGACTCTTCTTTCCTGCTGGCTCCTTCTTTCGAAACCCCGCCGGCCGCATTCCAAAGCACCTGTTAAGCCCATTTCAGAAACAGTGGCATGAATCAAGAAAGAATTCTTCAAACCACGGTCAGCCGTTACCGTTCGCGCCGTTTTGCTTTCCACCATGGCTCGCCCAGGTGGGAGCATATTTGGTAACCAGAAAATGAATGAAGAGCAGCGTCTTTGCTTTGGCTTTCCACATTGGCTTGTCCAAGTGGGAGCGAATTCACTGCTGAGAATCCTCGAGATCCAGTCGTCGAAGCGCATTGGCCTTAATTTCGCTCCAAGGAGTCACCGTCACACCACCTGCATCAAATGCGGCAGATCGCCGACGAATTTCGTCTTGCCAATCCGTTGAGAGCGAAGGCAGTTTCCCTTCCGGTACGGACTCCCACAAGTCCTCGATCAGTTGCATTCGATCAACGACAGACAGTTCCGCCGCTTCCTGAAGAATCGTTTCGTACTTCGTCACGCCGTAAGTTCCTCAGCGGTTTTTAAGCCTATTGGGACATTGAACGTCGCGATTTTAACACAAGTCATCGAAAACACGTAAGGAAAATCAATACAAACGCGATTAGGATGAAACTTCTTTTGATATGTGCTTGCGCCTTGGAAACAAGCAACAACATTGTTTTAGCCGAAGCCGAAAGCCCTCACTGAGCCAATGATGCTGCGTCCCCCAACCCAATCATTCAACAACGAGCCAAAAGTTCTGGTGATCGAATGGCCGTCAATCAGCCATCGAATGACGGTCGAAGCAAGTCTGGCTTTAGATCCGATTGAGGAGTAAAATTGCATTCAGGCTTGTTTAACTCCGAGAGCCGTCACGATGCTTCAGATCCCCATTAAATTTCCAACCGATGTTGAACGGCTGCGGCGAGCAATCGAGGCAGATCGGTCGTTGAGCTATCGAGACCGAATTCTGGCATTGGATGGAATCTGGAACACCGTTGATTTATTTGCTGCCACGGCGCGCGAATTACCCGCTCGAAATCGACTGCGCGAGTTACGTGAACAAGAAGGACATCGGTGCATTCGTGAATTCATCCAGCGACAACTCGCCAGACAACAAGCCGATTCAACAACGGCTGACTGAGGCGGTCACCGATGTTCGTTTCGACCATTGGATCAAGAAGATATCCGCGGTGTCCTTTTGGCGAATTCCAAAGAGCTCGACTTGGATTGGGTTCGCTCGGAGGCGCTTCAGGCAGGGCTTCCGAGCGAACGCCTGGAGGCTTTTGAAGAACTCATCCGCGAGTATTACATCGCATAACCTTCGTGAACGAACCCATCGCGCACGCGCCACTAACGATCGACGACACTCTCGACGCTTCGGGTTCACTTATTTTGGAGCGGATTTAATGTCATGAATCAAATCCTCGTCAAGCTGCAGGTCGCCGTCATTTTAGGTTTTTTCATTTCATCATTGGCTGCCGCCGATGAACAGGCTCCCGGGAAGTCTTCGCTTCGAGATGCCAGACGATCCCCAAACGTCGTCTTTATTGTGGCCGATGATCTCGGATACGGCGACCTTGGCTGCTATGGCCAGAAAAAGATCCGCACTCCGAACCTTGATCGTCTCTGCCACGAAGGGATGAAGTTCACGAACCATTACTCGGGCTGCAACGTGTGTGCTCCGTTACGGTGTGTTTTGATGACCGGCATGCATCCTGGCCATGGATATATTCAAACCGCGAGCCATGCCTTGTCCGCTGGACGGGCCGCATCGCTGCAGGAAGTATCTCAGACCGCGTCACAGGTTTCGAGGATTGGCTGCCGACACTGCTCGAACTGATCGGTGCCAGAGAAACGACTCCAGGTGATCTTGATGGCATCAGCTTCGCACCGACCCTGTTGGGCCAGCAGCAGGAGCCGCGTTCGTTCCTCTATCGCGAGTCGCCAGGATACGGTGGACAACAGAGCGTCCGAGTCGGCGATTGGAAAGCGATCCGACTGAACTTGAATTTGGGCCCGAATTCCAAGGCTCAAGGGACAAGTGAAATTGAACTCTACAATCTGGCTACTGATCCGTCCGAGACAACGAATGTGGCCGATCAGAACCCCGAGGTCGTCAGAAAACTTCGCAGTATCATGGAAAAACAGCACATCAAGTCGGATCTCTTTCCGCTACGGGCCATTGATGCTGCCGAGTGAAGACCCTAAAGGTCCTCAGGCTATTTCTTTCGGCAGTTTAACGGCATAATAACGGAAGTCACCGCTACCGAAAAACTGCCGATAAAATGCCCTTTACACCGAAGTTTACGATCACCGCGAAAGTTGCCAGCGATCTCATGCGGATCGAAGCGGCCAAGTCGGCTGTTCAGCATTTGCCAATCACGCCGTCCGTGCTGTCGAGCTTGCGAGAAACGGCCAGGATTCTTTCCACGCACTACTCGACCATGATCGAGGGAAACCGGCTGACCCAGAAACAAGTGTCGACGGTCATCGAAGACAAGCAACATTTTCCCGGACGCGAGCGCGATGAAAAGGAAGTGCTGGGTTACTACGCCGCCTTGGAAAAACTGGAACAATTGGTAGCGAGTGGAAGCGCCGTGACAGAAAGTCAGATTCAGATGCTTCATGCTCTGGTCATGGCCGAAGGCAGAAAGAAAGCGAAGCCTACCCCTTATCGTGACGGACAAAATGTGATTCGTGACAGCCGAAGTCGCGGGATCATTTACATGCCTCCTGAAGCGAAGGATGTTCCGCAGTTGATGCACGAAATGGTAGCGTGGATCGCTCGCACAGAACGTAAGGAATTGCCATGTCCCATCCGTGCGGCGATTGCGCATTATCAATTCGCCACGATCCACCCGTACTATGACGGGAATGGACGCACTGCAAGATTGTTAACGACACTCGTTCTGCATTCAGGTGGCTATGACCTGAAAGGACTTTACTCGCTTGAGGAGTATTACGCCCGAAACCTCGGTGCGTACTACGAAGCTCTCACGATTGGCCCCTCGCACAACTATTACGGTGGCCGCGCCAAAGCCAACATCACGAAATGGGTGGAGTATTTTTGCGGAGGTGCGGCAGAGAGTTTTGAGGCAGTCCAACAACGCGCGGTTGAGGCGGCTGGCCGTGGAGCGAGTGATCGCTCACCGTTATTGAGGCGACTCGATCCCCGTCAGCGCAAAGCACTGGAACTCTTCAGAGAGAGCGTCACGATGACCAGCAGTGATGTCGCTGGGTTGTTTTCGATTTCAGAACGAGCCGCTCGCAACATGCTGACCGCCTGGGTCGCAGGCGGCTTTGTCGTCGTCGCCGATCCTGCGAGAAAGACCCGGAGGTACGGGTTGTCGAGTGACTTTCAATCCGCCATCGATTGACGGTCGAACGAGTTTGACGGTTGAATGACAACACATCTGTTTGGCGATGGTGTGCCCCCGGAGTTGTCCGGTTCGTTGCAGCTGGAGGCGTCTTTGGAGTTGACGTGAATGGTGCGAGCGATACTCTGACAGTGGTGTCGAGCCGCCATCCCATCTTTCCCGGCACCTTTGATTGAAAGTTGACGAAGCATGATATGTATGCGCGTTGTCGTGATCACTTTGGGGTTTGTGTTGATTCCCTATCTCTGCGGGTGGGCCGAAGAACAGCCGCCGAAATTGCCCGATGACGGCTGGTGGATCAGATATTGTTATACCGACAAACAAGAAGCCAACGGACAAGTCCGTGAGGTCCCTGAATTTACTCAAAAAATAACATATTCTCTCGTCGGCACTGTGATGGAAGACGGTGAGAAATGTCGTTGGGTCGAATCGAAGATCCAGACAACATTGGCGGCGCGAAAAGGGGAACCGATTGAATGATTCTTCTCGACTCGGATCATGCGACTTTTCTGAAGTACCCGGATAGCGAACGCGGTCGTCGCATGATGAATCGTCTGATTTCGCTTCCAGAATCCGAAGTCATCGGTGTTACGATTATCACCGTCGAAGAACGCATGCGTGGTTGGTTAGCTGTGATCGCCAAGGAGAAGACTGCTCAACGGCAAGTTGTCGGCTATCGAGAACTAACCCATCTGTTCCAGTTTTTTCAAGAATTCGAGATCGCAGGATTTGATGATGCTGCGGCTAATGAATTTGACGAACTTCGCAAGCAGAAGCTGCGTATCGGTTCGATGGACCTGAAGATCGCTGCTATCGCTCTGGTTAACGAATCGTTGTTGTTATCCGCCAGCCGGTCAGACTTTGGTCGCGTACCACGGTTACGGGTCGAAAACTGGCTGGATTGATCGCGGCTGGTTGACGATTCCGGAAAGACGCACGGTTTCGCGCCCCCTTAGTAGATGTAAATGGGGACATTCGACAAAATGATCCAACGAACAAATTCGGAAAAGGGCCTCTTGATAAAACGGTCATTGTCGTCAACTGGAATCTTTTTCCGTACCATTTGACGAAGGAGGGCTGGGCGATCGATGAGTGGTTCGCGGCCGCGGTGATCGAATTCAGCGAATGTATCAGCACATTGTTTTGTGACAGACTAATGTGTCCCACGCAACATTACTTTCCGAATAACAGCGGCAGTGACAGGTGCAGCGTCGATACTGAAATTTTGATGTCCTGAATGAATTCGATGCACTTCGACCCGGCCGCCAGCCATCGCATTCCAACCCGTGATGGTTGCGTCGGGGAAGTCGTCCGAGAGGAACAGTACAACGTCCGCATCGAGTCGTCCAAAGTGGTGGACTTTCGCGGCACTGACGAAGCGATTGTTTTCCGGAACAAATTCCTTCTGAGGTTCCGTGTTCGTGACGGAACGCCAACGATACGGTATGCGGTCTTGTATGTATTTGGGCCACTGCGAAGGAGGCATCTTTAAAAGCTTCTTCGCGTGACGGAACAATGTTTCAGGTACCTTGCGGGCTAAGTACCGAGTCCGGACGACGAAGGGGAGCCGGCCAACGGGTCGAGCGTCTTCAAGAAATACAGTGCCGATTTCAGCACCCTCTTCCTTGAGTCGACGTGCGGTCTCGAAGGCAAAACACCCGCCAACACAAAACCCTGCAAGATAATAAGGTCCCGAGGGCTGAAGCCTGCGAATTTCACGAACGTAGTGTCCGATCATCTGGTCTACCGTTATGAGAGGATCGTGGCGATCGTTGATCTCGACAGCCTGAAGACCGTAGACCTGAATTGACGGGGCAAGGAGGCGGGCAACGTCCATATGAATCGTAACTCCACCACTGACACCATGGATGAAGAACAACACGGGGCCCTTCCCGAGTGGCTGCATTGGGATAAGCGACTCGTATTGCGGGGGGCGGTTACCTTCGGTGATCAGAGTTGCCATTCCACGCACCGTCGGCGTGCGAAAAACTTGGGTTACCGGCAAGTGACCCGCCTCTTTGATCGTGTGTTCGATCCGCAACACGAGTTTAATTGCCGACAGGGAATGCCCCCCGATGGCAAAGAAGTTATCGGTGACGCCGAAATCGGAATGGCCTAAAACCTCTGTCCAGATGGCGCAAAGCTTGCGTTCAAGATCCGAAGAGGATGCGATACGCTGCCCTGAATTCGCGAATGAAATGGCGGGAAGCGCCTGGCGATCAAGTTTCCCATTTGTCGTCAGGGGGCGATGGCTGATTACGGCGCAGGCCACTGGGATCATGAAATCAGGCAGTCTTGGCTCGAGAAAAGCCCGAATTTCGGCATCTGACGGGACGCTTTGTGATGGAGACGGGATCAGGTAGGCCACCAGGTGCTGTATGCCCGGCACATCTTCCCGGGCGATGACGACCGCGTCCTGCAATGAAGGGTGACGGATCAGTTCAGTCTCGATGGCCCCCAGTTCGACGCGGTGCCCCCGCAATTTGACCTGCTGGTCTTCGCGACCTAGAAATTCGACGGACCCATCGGGAAGCTGGTACCCAAGATCTCCCGTACGATAGAGACGCGCCTCCGGGTCAGTGCTCCACGGGTCGGGAAGAAATCGTTCGGCCGTCAACTCAGGTGCGTCAAGGTAACCGCGCGTGATCCCCAGGCCTCCAATATAAATCTCGCCAGGTGCACCGAAGGGGACCGGTCGCTGGAATCGGTCAAGTAAGTGAATCTGAGTATTGTGGATGGGGTACCCGAGATTCCGACCGCGATCCTCCAGCGGGCTTCGCTGAGGGGAACCCGGTCCGAGGAGACGCGCCACCATCGAATAAATCGTTGTTTCCGTCGGGCCGTAGTAGTTGAAGGCTTTCCGGACATTCCCAAGTCTTACCAGCCGTTCGAGCAACGAGGCTGGGATCGTCTCTCCGCCAAGACCGATAACACGGACCGACGGTGGCAGTTCCCCGGCATCGAGCAGTGCCAACAGTCCCGAGGGTACTGTTCCGATCGATGTTGGATGATTTCCGTTTTCTTCCCGCACGACCATAGCGAGGTCATGGTGGAATACTAATGCTCCCCCAAGTGCCCAGGTTACAAACAATTGGGAAACGCTGGAGTCGAATGCCACGTTGTCAATAAATGGGACTTGAGCAAGATCAGCGGGCTCAAATAACTCCTTCCGGGCGTAGCAGACAACATTCGCTGCACTGCGATGTTCGACACCGACAAGTTTCGGAATGCCCGTTGTGCCGGAGGTGAAGATCGCATACGCGAGGTTTTTCCCGCTGATCTTCACCGCAGGGGGATGGGTCCTGTATTCCGCTAAAGATGTCGCTTCGCATTCGAGAGCCAGCCAGGGGCAACCCGGCAGAGAATTCAGCCCGGGTGGTAATGACTCGTCCACGATCAAAAGTTGTGCTCCGGATTTGGCTAGCATTCGTTCCGTCGCCTGCGGCGGCGCGTTCTGGTCGATGGGCAAGTAGGCTCCGCCCGCCTTAAGAATACCGAGGATCGCCATCGGCAGGCGAACACTTTTTCGTAGCCGCAAAGCCACTCGTGTCTCAGGGCCGACACCCAACTCGATCAAACGGTGGGCCAATTGATTGGCGGCAGCTTCCAGGTCACCGTAGGTCCACGTAATCTGCCCGTCGATCAAACACGGGCGCGTGGGGTCCTGTTTCACGATCGCCTCAAACCCGGCGTGAAGCAATGGGGACTCAGTATCACGCACCGTCGTATTATTCCAGGCTTGGCGTGCCAGGTGTCGTTCTGTGGTGAGCAACGGAATCTGTCTGAGGCGGCGAGCAGGATCACCCGCGAATTCCGACAGCAGGTGTTCGACCGACTGCAGCAATTCTTCCATGGCCCATTTGGGATATCGGGAAGCATCGAAGGCCAACGATAATCCCATGGGTTGCCGTTCCCAAGCCGAGAGGATTAACGGAAAGTCGGCCCGCTCCCTCAGTTCAAAGCGACGTCCCCGTGGTCCCCCACAGGTTCGCTCGATTTCATCCGGAAGTCGCTCCCGCTCGAAGGCCAGCAGGGACCCCAAGAGGGGTTCATCACGGCTTTTCCCCAACCAGGCCGCGATCTGTCCCGACCCCACCCATCCATGCTGTCGGGCGGACACATATGAGGAACGGACTTTGACCAGCCACTCACCCAGCAGAACGTCTTGGTCCAATCCCGAGATCCGAATTGGCTCCGTCTGTAGAAACATCCCGACACCGTCCCGTGCCTCGGAAAGATCGGGATGGCGACCAGCTCGAAGAATTCCGAAGACCACATCCCTCGTCCCGAAAAACAGCCCCAACGACCACCCCCAGGCGGCTTGCACGAGAGTGTTGACAGTCACTCCGAGTGCATCGGCTGCCAAGGGTAAACGGGCGGACAATTCTGCGGGCAGGTTGCGGGTCAACGTGTTCGTGCGAGATGTTTCGGAATGTGTGTCGGCGATTTCAAAAGGAAAACTTCCCAGAGAGGTCATACCCCCGAGGGATTCACGCCAGTAGTCTCTTGCAACGGTTGACTCTGTTCGCTTGAGGTCAGCGAGCGTCGCAAGGTGATGACGGAAGAAATCGTCAGTCCGGAAAGCGATTTCCGAGTCGTCATAGATCGCGAAGACCTGCTGCAGCACGAGACTCATCGAGCGACCGTCGACCAGGATATGATGAACGGTCCAGCATGCCCGCCAGTCTTTTTCGCCCAGTCGAGCAATCAGCAGACGCGCGCTTGGTGGATTGGCCAGATCAAAGCCAGTCTTCCGATCCTTTACGAGCAATTCCTGCCAACAGAGTTCTGCATTTTCGCCCTCACGCGAAAGATCGATCTGCTGCACCGGTAATCCAGGCTCCGCAGTCATTGTCCATTGGAATGGTACACCCTGTTCATCCCAGGAGAACCCGGATCGCAGGGCGGGATGACACGTCCAGACCTGCTGCCAGGCATTCCGAAAACGGGTCGGATCGAGTCTCTCTGGCAGCACTTGAATGAATTGCTCGACGTAAAGATCTCTGACCGCCAAAAGTCGATGAGTTGCCAGTATCGATTCCTGCAATGGCGACAATGGCAGCCGATCAACATCTTGAGGCAGCGATCCGGAAAGGTGGCTCTCTGAACTCATATCGCCCCACCTTGAGCGCGGGCGTGACCCAGGATGCACCGGTGACGGACACACAGCAGGCCATGATCATCCATTCCGTGATTGACAGACCGGGCTAGCACTTCAAGGCCCGCAGTGCTGATCGTCGAAAGAGTGCTTTCAAGTGGCGAGAAAAACTCCAAGCGACCGTAAGGACGCGTAACGAAGCCCCAGCCGTCCGTTTCAACAACGCGAAACCGTCGCCCCTGAAATTGCTGCCAGACGTCACTGTCGTGAAGCACCGGGACCTGATCGTGAAAGTTGACCGATCCAGCTGAGACAGCAGGTTCAATTTCTGCCACGTCCCGGGTGCATGCGTCATCCGTGAAACTGACGAATGCAAAACCATCAGGAGCCAGGACGCGTTTCATCTCGCGGAAGATCGCCGAGACATCGCCGGGATGCACGCAATTCACCAGAAAATCCTGGATGACCAGATCGACAGAAGCATCCATGACGATTCCTCGGAGGTCACGAGCATCCCCGATCTGGAAACGGAGCGGTGGGAGTTCGTAACCCATGCGAGCGTAGACGGACGGCAGGTCGTAAAGGTCGACCGCAAGGATATCAATCGTTTTCACTCCCCGCGAAACAAGATAGTCCCGAAGGCTTTGCGCATTTCCCTGGGCAGCGTAACCTTCAATCAGACACCGACACGGACTTGGAAGCCGCCCCTTGGATTCCAAATACGAATGGATCTTGGCAAACTCAATTAGGCTGTCATTCAAATCGGGAGCTTTAGGACTGTCGGTGGAATCTCGGCGCCTGTACCTGCTGATAAAATGTTCCAGTTCGGTTTTCATCTTCGCCTGAATCAAAAAGAGGGCAAATCGTTTGTGGATGCTCAGCCAACTGATGACACGCGAAGCGCCATCCCCGGGTCGAGCGCTCGACCGTGGGGAGACTTCACTTTCGATCCAGTGAGCGTGTTCGATTGCAGAAGGATTGTACGACGACAGGGACACTGCACGTTCGGTAAACCGGGCGTTTTGGATTGCGGAAGAATCTCGTTACAACCTGTTTTTGCTGCGGCAGTTACGGCGGAAACGGGCTGAACGGTCGCTAGGTCGCCGCATCCATCGAACTCATATCCCCTTTTTCCGAAATCTTTTGTTTTCCCGTTGAGCGACGGGTTAGGCCGCTGGTTGAACTAAGTTAATAAGATTTCCGCAAGTGTCTTCAAGGATGCTGACGAGTGTGATTTGCATGATCTCTCTTATTGGGTATTGTGCGAGCGACCGAACGTTTGAGGTCAGCGGAGCGAACTCCCTTCCGCTGGGGCGTGTTGTTCGGCATTTTTTTTGGGAACAGGTTGATTGCTCACCGTTCGATAAATGTTGACGTGCCCTGATTCAAAAAACCTGTTTACCACGTTGCGACGTAGTGTATCGCTATTTTGTATTCTCTACGAGTTCGCCTAATTTCAGTCACAAAGCTGTTTGTCGAAGACGCGGTGTCCCCGGAAGTCAACGCCAATGCACAAACAGTGCTAAGTGGGAGTTTCGTCCTATTGAGGCCTATCAAAATGGATTTCAATCTTAGTTTCTGTTTTCAGACGTTGCTCCTGCCCATTTGCATTAACCGTCATTGCCGCATTACTTGAGACGCTGGAATCCGCCTTCGACGGCATGATTGACGTGAAGCGGAAAGCAGACGTTCCTTTCCCGTCTGTTGAAAGAGATTCCAGATTCATTTTCGCACCTGGAGGAAGTAGAGGCGATTTGACTTCTTGCGGATCGGCTTGTTGAGCGATCTCCGTTGTGATTTCAAAGCCGTCCGCGTTCCGTTTCTTCAATTCATGAGTGGAAATCTGCTTCAATGTCAGTCCGTTCGTCGTCAACTTTTGGACAACCTTCCATTTGCCACCAACTCCAATCGGTTCCACCGGCACAGGTGAACTGATTTTCCCGACGGAGTCCATCATTCCGTCAAGCATCGATTTGAGTTGTGGAGCCAATCCATCGTTGAATTTAAACTCCGACTTTTTCGTGAGTCCACGATTCGAAACAACCGCTGATCCCTTGGAACCAATCATCGGCCTTAATAAGTTCATCAGGACCGGCGCTAGAGGTGATGGGCTTTTAGGATCATCGACTACTTCGATGTTGGCAAACTCAAATTCGAAACTCACGTCCCCATCGGAGGCGACGTCTTTGGTTGAAATCTTTAAAGTGAACTTCTGGGCCGGAGTTACTGGTGATGGAAAAGAATTTCCGTCAATTGCGATTTTTTGATTCATCTTCATTGTCATGATGATCGATTCTGTTTGGCCGCTCTTGGGCTGGAAACGTATTTCCTCTCTAGGCATCTCCCCTGGGCTTATCAGTTCGACGACC
Organism: uncultured Schlesneria sp.; assembly: GCA_903834925.1. GTDB lineage: Bacteria > Planctomycetota > Planctomycetia > Planctomycetales > Planctomycetaceae > Schlesneria. The sequence continues at coordinate 1,509 of CAILLA010000272.1, read as the reverse complement.
AAGTCGGCAACCTCGGAAGGCTCCGCCGATTGAACCGTCGAAGTGAGAAAACCCAAGGCCATTAAAAACCAAGCACTAATCGTCAGAATACGCATGATTCGCCTCAGCAAAGGATTTGGTTGAACGACTCAGATTCGTAGCAGCTTATTGCAAATGTCGGCCGACGTTTTCTGTCGACTGTTCGGGGAAGCCAACACGTAGGCGCTGCATATCGTTGCGTGCAGCCTGCCGTTTTTCAATGATAATCTTGCGATATCAAGAGCGAACTGGCGATCGTTTGCACGAGTTTTGGAGTGCAAAGAAAGTGTTTCGCGTCTCGACGGAATTGCTGAGTTCCCGGGTTCTGGTGCTTCTGACTATTGTATTTACGAAATCACTATGTTCCCAGAAACTGTAATAGTCAACGTACCACTGGTCGCTTTCAATTGATATGTTCCCGCTTTCGTGAATTTCACATTATTAAACGTGGCAACCCCGGAAACGGCGACGAGTGTGATGCTGGTACCGGACGAGAAAGCTCCCCCAGACGGCCCCGAAAAGATCGTGAGTGTGACCGTCGACGTATCGCCAACCACGACATTTCCAAATTGATCTTTAATCGATACTGTGACTGGATTAACGAGCCCGTTCGTCAAGGTGCCAGTGCTTTGCGCCGTAGTAAAGATCAATTTGCTAGCGGCAGCGGCGTTAACTGTGCAACTGAACGACGAACCCGACGACAGGGACACTGCACGTTCGGTAAACCGGGCGTTTTCGATTGCGGAAGAATCTCGTTACAACCTGTTGTTGTTGCTGCTGCAGTTACGGCGGAAACGGGCCGAACGGTCGCTAGGTCGCCGCATCCATCGAACTCAGTGAAATCGTGAAAGTACTGTGTCTCTTTGGTCGACGTGTTAATGCATCAATGGTACGTCCTTGGAGTTGACTGGGATGGAGCGAGCGATACTCTGACGGTCGTGTCGAGCCGCCAGCTGATCTTTTCGAGCACATTTGATGGAAAGCGGACGAAGCAAGAAATGTATTCGCGCTGTCGTGATCACTTTGGGATTTGTGTTATTTCCTTACCTCTATGGGCAGGCAGAAGAACAATCGTCGAAATTGCCCGAAGACGGCTGGTGGATCAGATATTGTTATACCGACAAACAAGAAGCCAACGGACAAGTCCATGAATTTACGCAAAAAATAACATATTCTCTCGTCGGCACGGTCATGGAAGACGGTGAAAAATGTCGTTGGGTCGAATTGAAGATTCATACGACATTGAGGGGCGAAGAGGACGTCGTTTTTCGGAAGTTTTTAGTTGCCGAAAAGGAATTGATAGAAAACGAGCAACCACTCGACAAGCTCAAACGCGCCTGGGGAAAAAGCAGTAAACGCGGCTTACGCGAATTGAAACTTGGACAAGACGTCACTTCCGATTCCAAGTACCTGAGGATCTTTCCTGGTGAGTGGCAGAAGTCGGAGCGTGTGGATCAAGAGCGTATCGTCGATTACCAGAAAGGTCGATTG
>CAILLA010000271.1 GCA_903834925.1 uncultured Schlesneria sp. | reverse complement strand
CTTCCGAACACGTTCGTTCGGAAGCGGGACTCGAGTGACGGGAAAGCAATTGCGAAGGTACTTTCACTCGCCGTGTTCCGTTCGCCATTGAGCCAGAGAGATGCGATCCATTCTGAAGAGGTCCGATGTTTTGGCATACCAGCCAGGGCGGTGCATTCGACCAATCAACTTCAGTTTTGTAGTGTCCACGTGATGCTTCGTTGCATCGATGATGGCTTCGTCCCAGATATGCATGGCGACGACCCGACCGAGCACCAGCCCACTTAATGGCCCGAGCTCGACAATTTGGACCAGTTTGCATTCAAACGCGACCGGGCTTTCGGCGATCCGAGGTGGCTTCACATGAATGGATGGAATGGTCGCCAAACCAGCCTGGGCTAATTCATCAACATCATAGTCAAATTCGATCGCGGTCACATTCATTGCCTCGGCATTGTCCTCTGTGACAAGATTGATCACAAATTCGCCGGTTCGCTCAATGTTGATTCGACTGTCCTTCGGCCGACCATCCTGATGGCTCCCCATTCCAATTCCGATGATCGGCGGATCACCCGAAAAGACGTTGAAGAACGAATACGGAGCAGCATTCACGTTGCCCTGAAGACTTTGGCTGACAACCCAGGCAATGGGTCGCGGGGTAATGGTCGAGACCAGCAGCTTATTCTGTTCCTGCGGGTCAATCTTGGCAAAATCGATGTACATGTGCGTTCTCCCATTCTCGAATTGTGTTCTCAATCATTGGTTCTGTCCAATTGAATGGACATCCCTCCCTGCAATTTCCCCCGACCGAATTATTCCAATTGAATGGACCTTTTCATGAACCCGATTATGACCGAGATCTGCAGAGCTTTCGAAGAACTCGGTCGACCCTATCAGAAGATTGAGCATGCCGCGTCGCATACAAGCGAGCAGAGTGCTCAGGCACGCGTCGCAGGGGGCGGACCGTTAGTTATTGGTGCCAAACCGTTGTTGCTGAAGGCGACCGTCCGTGGAAACGCACAGTTTCACTGATTTGTTTTGCCTGGCCCGTCTCGGCTTGGGTCATCTGCGGGTGGAGTGTGCGGAGGAGGTGCCGAGCCGCAAACTTGCGCACGGCCCCATTTTTTTTGAAAGACATTTCGGGATAAGTCAACTATCATCGGACCGTTAGACAAAGCCAACTCGGTCGGAAAAGACACAGTGCTTATCCGATGATTTCTCTGTTGGTGAATCATCCCAACCGCCGCTAAGAATGCTTTTGAAGACAGGCGTCCTTATTGTCACAATCGATCGTGGACGAATGAGAATAGAACACACCGATTTGCAGCCCGACTTCCAGAGCCGATGGCTGCAAACGTCTGCAATTCGTGTTTGTGGTGACAGATGTATGGTGTCGGAAGGAAGCTTCTCCGACGACCTCAATCAAGTTCATCCAATTCGTCATCACGATCGTTGAAATCATTCGTACTCAATGACTTCCGAAGCGCACGTTTAGCTTCCTCCAGACGGGCGTTTACCTTGGGAACCGTAACACCGAGAATTAATGCAATGTCCTTCAAAGGCAACTCAGCAAGCACCTTCAGCACGAGGACATCGCGGTCGTCAGGTCCCAGCAGCGAGAGGGATTGATAGAGCTGTGACTTCTGTTCCTTGCTGATCGCAATATCGATTCCACTAGCATCCGAAGATGCCACAAAGCGTTCCGCAATTTGATCATCTTGGACGGTTAGGACTCTCTTCCGACGATTCTCGTTGTTCAACAGTTGGCAATAAATCTTTTCGACCTGTGAGACAACCGGCTTTCCCAGGTAACTCTTTGCACTTCGATCCGCCGTTCCGGCCAGCGACTGTGAGATCGCCGCGTACATCAACGCGTTCCGTAGGTCTCGGGTTTCTTCCTTGAGTGCCGGTTTGCCAGCCTTGGGGTGAGCGTAACGAATTGTCCCTTCCCTGGTCTCTTCCAAGAGTTGCAGCACTCTCGAGTTTGTCAGTAGTTGGGTCGTGCAGTCCGTAAAATTCTTAACGACTCCAAAGAGAAAGAAGTCATCGGAACACACGCGAATCCCCGCCAGCGAAGACTTACCAGGCCTGAAAAAGCCGGCGGTTAGCGCCTTTCCCGTTTCCCAATAGTCGTAGGTAAGTTCATCGAGTGTCTGCTTTACGAGTTCGTCGCAAGATCGTGGTTCGGTCAGGAGATCTACTCGCTTGCCCCGGCCCTTGTGATTCGATCCCTTGAAAAGGCATGTCTTAAACCAACCGTCGGCATGGGGGGTTGACACGACTAGAGTATCGTTTGTGTTAATTCCCTTATCTCGCTCGACTTTGCATTCCAGCCGAAACCAAGTACCCTCGCTGGCAACAGAACGTTCAGAATCCCCCAGCAGGTATGTCGCCTCCCGCACAGCCAGCCTCCAACTCGCCTTGATGTCGGCCAGATAAATGAGCTCACCGCTTCCGTCTTCGGCCGGGCCGATGCGCGTCACTCGCACGGGGAGCACCGCGGGGGACCTTGCAATAGGGATGGAAGAGTTGGGGTCGTAATCGTGATCAACGTCGAACCACGCAACCCGGGCCATCGTATTCCCTTTCAAATTAAGTTTGTGGTCTCGGGGAAAATCGCCTTGCATGGTCTGCACCTGGTTTGCCCTGCAGTCCATTATCTACAATAATGTGCCGTCGTCTCGAAATCCAAACACGCGACTCCTAGTTCGACAAAACTCCCATGTTATTATCATCATTGACCGGACTATTGATTGTTCACCTTCTCCCAACACGTTCCGGCACTTGCCGATTTCCCGCATGTGGCACGCATTCTTAAGAGCAAGCGGGGACGGGATTTGTTGGGATCAGGGTTAATCCTGGATGATCGACTTGTCGTAACTTGTCGGCAATTCGTTAATGACCCTCACTGTCAGATGATGAGCGTAAAAGATTTCAAGGTGTTACTCCCCAATAAAACTCGTGGATGAAAAACTGGCGGAGCAACTTGGGATGAAAGACATCAAGAATTGCGTCGTTGGAATCGTCGTCGACGGGGTTTTGCGGGGGACCGGTTATTTAGCGACAAAAGAACTGGTGATTACTTGCGCCCATGTTGTCTCCGCTGCCCCGAAGCCGCCCACAAAAGGGATCTCCGTTCGTTTCCATTTCAATGACGAAGAGTTTCCCGTCAAGGTGTTAAAAGATTGTTGGAGTCCCACGGGTAAAGACGACATCGCGGTTTTGAAACTGACGTACCAGAAGGGCAAGGCGCTTCCAGCGGATGCCGAAATCGCAGCGTTGGGACCAAGCGCCGGTCGAAAGAACCACGAGTGCGAAGTATTCGGATACCCCGTTGTGGCGAACATCAACGGCCTTGGCGGTGCCGCCAAAATCATTCAATACGTGAAAGACGACACTGGTCGCGAACTGATCCAATTGGAATCGAATCAGGTAACGTGTGGTTACAGCGGTTCGCCGTTGTATGACCCAGTCACCCACGAAGTCATTGGAACCATCGTCGAAATCGCCGAACAGGCGCTTGCGCGATATTCGCCAGATCTGCATGGCCGGCTTGATAAACTCGCGTTTGCAACGCCGATGGAGGCGATCAAAAAGATTGCACCCGGTTTGAAGTTTAATATGATCGATGCAGGAGGCGTAGCGGGGCCGCGATTGAATGGTGATCGTGGAATCATCGCGAACGATGACTTGTTCGTTCAACTGTTCGTCGCGACAAACGGCAAACATGGTCGAATTGGGACCGCGTTCCCGGTCGCCAAAAACGTGCTATTAACGTCAAGCTACGTCGTCGACAAAGCACAGGCGGGTCACATTGAAGCTCGTTGGTGGAATCTGGCTGACTGTGACTGCAACGGGGTCAGTTGCGAGACGATTCTTTGGGATGGGCGACAAAAATCTCCGGCGTGTGATGTCGTACTGTTAGGTTGCACGTTTCCTGACGCTGCCGAGGGGTGTTGGGGTCGAGTCGCGGCGATCCGCCCGAAAGGCAACACGGTCTGGGAAAGTGTCGCGTTTCCGTTTTTCGGCGAAAGGGTTGCCGATCCCGTGCGGTTGCAAGGGATCACCCACGCGATGGAAGAAGGGGCGGCTCATTTCAGTCTTACTCTTCGCGCACTTTCCGAGAAAATCGGGGGTTGGAAAGGTGGAGCGGGAAGCCCGGTCATCGTGAATGAAAGTATCGTCGGGGTCATCGTCGATACACCGGACTCGTCGGACGGAACACAATTTCGAGCCTGCCCCGTCGTGCGGTTGCTCGAAGACGCAGACTTCCGCCTTTGGGTCAACTATTCCGAGGCAGAGGATCAGCGACAGCAGCTTGTGGACGCAGGTGTTGACGTTCTTTCTCAGTCCGAAGAGGCGATGAAGTTGCTTTCGTCAAATCGACGACTGGGGGGCGGAACAGATCTTTGGGAAATGGCAACGAAAATCGTCGATGACTTAGTGGCGCATAAGAACCCTGTCGACGTCGCCAAGTGTTTTGTCACTGCGATGAGAAAGATCCCGGCAGCGGGCGCTTCCACGTCACAGACGCGGCAATATTTGATGGATGCCGCGATGCATCTGATTCCCGCTTCACTGACACGAATGCAAGTACCGCAGATCCGCGTTTATGCCAACGACGGAATACAGCAGTTCGCGTTCGAAGCGAGAACCAAAACATTTGTGGAGGTGGCCGTGGCCCGCTTGCAAGGACGGCCCGCGCAATATTATCCGCTGGCCCAGGACCATCCGCAAAACGTCGAACCCGACGGGTTATTCAGACTTGATAGTCCCGTCGAAGCGGAAATTGATGCCGATGGCGAGAAATTCAAATTAGATTTCTTACACGGCCTCCACGACGCAATGGCACTACCCCAATCGAAAAGTCATAATTTTGAAGAACAGCTCAAACAGATCAACAGGGCGCTAACGCTCCGGCAAGGTATTAATGAAGGTCTGCACTATTATGTTTTTGAATTTCCCTGGAATGAAGACCAACGGGCGAGGCGATTACCGATCGTTAGAGAACTCGACGACTCGCTCCCATTACTGACGTTTATTGGAATCGAAAAAGATCAAAGGTCGGATGAGGAAGATAGTTGTGTGGATCTGCTGATGCGAATCCTGTTCGCGGCGGCTGGAAAAGAATGGAAACAAGATGCCCAAATTAAAGTTCCTAAACGACCCAGGAACAGCAATTGAACTTCCGCAGTCGGGTAGCATGCCAGCCGAATGGCACGTATTTGAACCGCGTACGATCCAGGCGATTAACGCGGCGATTGCGGCGCGCCGACCGTTGCTGGTCAGGGGCGATCCCGGCGTTGGAAAAAGTCAGCTCGCCCGCGCAGCCGCACACCGGCTTGGCCGAGCTTTTATCTCGTTTGTCGTCGATTCGCGCACCGAATCCCGAGACCTGCTCTACCATTTTGATGCGGTCCAGCGATTGGCTGATGCGCAAATCTATGGCCATACCCAAAAAGACGTCGAAGCTGCACGCAAAAAACTGGTGGAATCCAACTACGTCAAGCCGGGTCCCTTCTGGTGGGCCTATGCGTGGACAGACGCCGAAAAACGAAGTGCAGGCTACTCGAGTTGTCGCCGGGAACGGCCAGCAAATTGGACACCCGAGGATGGCTGCACCGTCTTGATCGACGAAATTGATAAAGGAGAAAGCGATGTTCCCAACGGACTTCTCGAAGTGCTGGGGGCACGCGAGTTCACACCGCTCGGGACAACAACGCCCGTCGTCATTGACGGGGTTCCGCCATTGGTCGTGATTACCACCAACGCCGAGCGGATTTTGCCCGATGCCTTTCTACGCCGCTGTTTTGTGTTGTCGCTCGATCTGCCGAAGGAGCGTCACGATCTGGTTGCAAAGCTGGTCGAACGAGGAACGGCGCATTTTCGAAAGGTCGATCCGACTGTCATCAAAGCGGCTGCCGAACTGTTGGCGACCGAGCGCGAACAGTCGCCACAAACACCCCGGCCGGGACAGGCAGAATTCCTCGACCTGATCCGCGCAGTCAGCGAAATCGAAGACGAGACGGCCGCTCAGATTTCGCAATTGAATGCTCTCAAACAATTCGCGTTTCAAAAGCGCGGTGGTCCCGGTGCATTATGACGCGGACAATCTGTGGTTATGCAGATGTGCTGCGAATAGCCAAACAAGACAAAACACTCCTCGCTGTCGCTGCCGAGTTGATGGGTTTTGATCCGCAAGTATTGGAGATGGAAAGGCCGTCAAACGACGACGGTGGCGTTGTATTCGAGCAGGATGGCGAGGACATACAGACACCGATCGTCGGGATTGAGACGCCTGTTGTTTCGGTGCCCGAAGGTTCAAACGAATGGCCACAGAATGCCGCCGACGCGGTTTTCTGGCGGCTGGATCGATACTGGTCGAACCCGCCCGTTGCCGAAGTGACCGAACCGGTCAAAGAGGCTGTGCAACGGTCCTGGAAAGATGCGACCGGTGGGCCGGTTTTTCATCCGATTGCGCGGTGGCGTGAGTTGCTACCTCGGCTGAGGAAAGAATTGCTCGGGCAAAATCGCAGCAACAGGATTGATGTCGACCGGGTAATCCAACGACTCGCACGAGCCGAACGGCTTGAAGAAGTCCCTCGGCAAGTCGTTCGGCGATGGGGATCGCGAATTCAATTGATCCTGGATCGGTCGAAGCACTTAATTCCGTTCCGCATCGATCAGCATCAGTTCCATGATCATCTTTCGCGGATTTATGGCGAGCAAAACGTCGAACTTGTGCATTACGACGAGTCGAATAGACGGCTTCGTGTTTACGGGTCCGACGAGGGGAGCACTGATTACCAATACCCTGAAGCGAGGGTGCCGATGATCGTCTTGTCAGATTTCGGCGCTCTGCTGAACGGTGGGTCGGAGCGTCAGGAATTCTGGCGACATTGGGCTGAGGAGATTTGTGAGCGAAATGCTAATGCGCTGGCGATTGTTCCGTGCGATCCGCACCGCATCTCACAAGAGATCCGCTCGTTAATTCGAGTCATGTCATGGCAAACCCCGAATCATTATCAGGGATATGATCACCCGGATCGCCGCCGTGAATGTGTCGAACAACTGCTCACGGCACTTTCTGTGACATCGTTGATTGAACCGGGGTTGTTGCGTGCGGTGCGAAGCGAGGCGCTTGGATTTTCAGATGCGTCGCTGGAGTCCGATTTCTGGCTCGATGCCAACCTGTCCACCCGGCACCGGTCTGGAGCGTTGATCGACCAGCAGATTGCCAAAGAGAAACTGTTCCCGCAATTCGTAAAACTCGACGACGACCTAAAAAAACGTGTTCTAGCCGTGATTCGAGAATGGCGGCACGGCCGGTCTGATGAAGTCTGGATCGGCGAGATCTGGAAACTAGACGAGGCGTCTCGCGCCCTGATCCCGGAAAATGATTTGAAAATCGCCGACGAGCGGTTGGCGGCGTTATCTGCGAAAATGATGAAAGACCCCACCACACTCAACCTGCATGAGCGGGCCTGGGTCTCGCGATTGACCGAAGGGATTCCTGAAACAACGCTGGAAAATTCGAAGCCGCTTCGTGACCTGTTCCGTTCGTCCCATCCAGAATTGAAAAATGTCTTCATTGCCGGATCGGACTTGAGCGAGGTCCGACGCGCTGACGGGAAACGACAGACTTACTGGCTGTCGCAACGCGGTAAACGTTTCGTGTTTTCGAATACGCACTCGAATTCTGTCATTCAAGGCGGAATGATTGCGACGCTGGAATCCACGAGCGACTGGATCAAGACTGAAAATGTCGAGCGACCGTTCTGGAAATCGGGCAAACCGCCGAAATGGGCCAACGACTGGGGGCGCGACAAATACGGTGCGTGGGTCGAGTTTACCATTGATGCTGCGACGGTTGAGTCGACTCCGAGCGCGCTACCGATTGTCCAACGGATGCGATGGATTCGGCCTGGCACATTCCAAATGGGATCTCCCGAAAAGGAAGAGGGGCGGTTCCCGGACGAAGGGCCGCAGCATCAGGTGACGCTGACTCGCGGGTTCTGGATGTTCGATACGCAAGTCACCCAGGAAATGTGGCGAGCCGTGATGGGAGACAATCCCAGTCACTTTCAGGGTGACCGATTACCTGTCGAAAATGTGAATTGGGACGATGCGCAACGCTTTTTGCAGCGATTGAATACGCGGCTGTGCGAAGCGATGTTTGTGCTGCCGACTGAAGCTCAGTGGGAACATGCCTGTCGTGCTAGGACGCAGACCGCCTATTCGTTTGGCAACGATCCGAAAATGCTCGACGACTATGCGTGGTATTCTGAAAATTCCTCGAGCACGACGCATCCCGTCGCTACAAGAACGTGCAATCCGTGGGGACTGCTCGACATGCATGGAAACGTGCTGGAATGGTGCCAGGATTTTTGGTCCGGAGATTACAGAACTGCGGGTAACGTGGATCCGACAGGTCCGGAAAAAGGCCGCCACCGGGTGTTGCGTGGCGGGTGCTGGTACAGCATCGCGCAGGACGCGCGGTCGGCGTGTCGCTACGACTACGACCCCGGGTACCGGCTCCACAACGTTGGCTTCCGTTGTGCCCAAGTTCAAGGGGCAGCGGAGCCGACTGAGGAGGACGGCGAAGCAGCGGAGCAGCGAGCCAGTCCGACGAAGGGCGGCGTAGCGGTCGAATTGCTGGAAAGCTCCGTCGGAATTTTTTTGCCAATACCGATTCCGGCCAGCCCGATCCTGATCGTGCGCAGCGATATGGAAACGCTGGAACTGCACAAGTTCGCCAAACCCGCATGGGCCAGTGCCATCGGACGTGACCGCTTCGGCCTCTGGGCCGAATTCACTGTCCATGCTGATGTCCCAGCCCAACCGAAGCCGGAGAAGGGTACATCCAGTTCCAAACGAAAAAAGACTAAGGTGCAATCGGCCCCTTTGACTACAACGCAGCTATCGGTTGTTCAACGCATGCGGTGGATTCCGCCTGGTCGTTTTTTGATGGGTTCGCCCGGCAGCGACAAACTTGCTTTTGATTCAGAAAATCCGCAGCACGAAGTGATCTTGAGTCACGGTTACTGGCTGTTCGATACACCGGTGACGCAGGAACTTTGGCTGGCTGTCATGAAAACGAATCCCAGTCATTTTTCCGATGAATCAAATGGACGCCGGCCGGTGGAAACCGTGACTTGGGACGACTGCCGGTCGTTTATCGACAAAATAAATCAGTCAGATGTTGGCGAGGCGGGACTGAAACTGACGCTTCCGACGGAGGCGGAATGGGAATACGCTTGTCGGGCCGGGACGACCACCCGCTATTCCTTTGGCGACGAGATTTCGCTCGAACAGGCAAACTATTGGCGTGAAGGAGCGAAGACAAACGAAACAACCGAGGTCGGCGACTATCCTGCAAACCCTTGGGGGCTGTACGATATGCACGGTAACGTCTGGGAATGGTGTTTTGATTGGTACGATGGACAATACTACGCGGCATCCGGCGTAGTGAACCCCGTTGGGCCAGAGAAAGGCCGCTACCGGGTGTTGCGTGGCGGGAGCTGGCCCGACAACGCGCAGTACGCGCGGTCGGCGCTTCGCAGCAGCCTCGGCCCCGGTAGCCGGAGCAACAGCGGCGTTGGCTTCCGTTGTGCCCAAGTTCATTCGAGCATTGGCGCAGTAAGGGAGGAGACCGAGCGAGTGAATGAGCGCAGGGACGAGCAAGGAGCGGATGCGACGCCGCCGGACCGTAGCGAATGAAACGAGCGAGCGAATTTTGTCGCCGAGCTCAAATACGGATAATCAGGATCTTGAACAGAAGGTAACGAAGGTAACGAAGGAAGAGTTGGAAGGCGCCAGTTGACATTACTACGGCTTTCTTTCACCTCTTCTCTTCCCCTTCGTTTCCTTCGTTTGCTTCTGTTCAATTCTTCGCCTTGAAATTCCAACATATTGAAAAATGCGTGATCGTAGATAGTCAGGATTTTGAACAGAAGGTAACGAAGGGGGGACGGGAGGCAGAAGGGAACCAGGATTGAACAGAACGTCAGATCATTCTCACTCTTCCTTCGTTAACTTCGTTGCCTTCTGT
>CAILLA010000270.1 GCA_903834925.1 uncultured Schlesneria sp. | reverse complement strand
GGGTGTACTCGGAGCAACGTACGCCGTCGCCTGCAATGGACTCCCCAGGGCCGTGATCGACGCTTCGATCGTCGTGACATCAGTATGTGTCGCCAAGCCTGATTGAATCGATGACACGGTTGGCGGTGCCGTGTATGCCGTTGTCGCCAGGCGACTGGAGACCGCTACGTCCAGGTTCGAAAGCTTCGTCGAATTCGTATCCATTTCCTGACGAATCTGTACCACAGTCGGGGGTGTACTCGGAGCAACGTACGCCGTCGCCTGCAATGGACTCCCCAGGGCCGTGATCGACGCTTCGATCGTCGTGACATCAGTATGTGTCGCCAAGCCAGATTGAATCGATGACACGGTTGGCGGTGCCGTGTATGCCGTTGTCGCCAGGCGACTGGAGACTGCTACGTCCAGGTTCGAAAGCTTCGTCGAATTCGTATCCATTTCCTGACGGATTTGTACCACTGTCGGAGGTGTACTCGGAACGACGTATGCCGACGCTTGCAAAGGAATTCCCATAGCCGTAATCGAAGCTACAACCGTTGTCACGTCGGCATGAGTTGCCATCCCTGTCAAAACCGAAGCCACCGTTCGATTGTTGATGGAAAAGCTGGCCACCTCGACGCTAACGACAGATATTCCATTCACCGTCCCCGCCGTGAGCACCACCGAATAGTCGTTTCCGTTCGCGTAGAATGTCGTATCGACGCCCGTGTTGACGGTAACAGTATGACGCCCCGTCTGGCCATTGTTGACGGTCAGAACTGGAGCTGTTGTACAAGGAGTCGTCCCTGCATTTTTGAAGACGCTGGCGACGGGAGTGCCTGCCAGCGTAATAGGATTTCCACCGGAATCTCTCGTATTGAACGAGAAATACAACGTAGACCCGACAACGATGTCACCTTTATAACCAGGCATTAAAACACCAGTCCTTCCCCGATCAGCGGCACTCCACCGCCGCTACCACTACCGATCTGTGCAAGCCCCGCAACATTGACTCCTCTTGGCCCCGCCCCGATTAATGGGCTGCCGGATTTCAGCCGAAAATCCAGCGTGCCAGGCGAATTAAATAGCGGATCACCACCGATTTCATGAGACCCGGCAACGATGCTGCCGCCGGAGTAATTAGAAGCGTTACCAAAGAAATGATTGTATGAATTAACAACTGTGGAGACGGTGACATCATAGCCGTCAATACATTTCGAGTTGTTCACGAAAGTGTTATTGACAATGGAGACATACCGACCCCCGCCAGTAACTGTTCGATCACTAATCCCGACGCAATACGAATTCCCATAGAACACATTTCCTTGGACCCATTGACCCTGGTCATAGATACTACCTGGCAAAACGGTACCGTTCGTAGAAAAAATGTTCGCGTAAATCAGGCCAGACCCGTTAGACCAGTCCTGTGCAAACACCGTATTGAACGCCGCAATTGAACATCCAATACAACTAACATCGGAGCGATTGGCTCCTCCACTGATGTTGTAGGAAAAACGTTGTGTTCCGCCGGCACCTGAACCTGTAAAGACCGAGTTGATCACAACGAAGCCGTATCCCACTGAAAGGTTAGGACTTCCAAAACATGCCGTTGTTGGACTTGTGATTGAGCATAATTCAAACTGAATCGTATACGACGGATCGGCCGTGCACGATACGGCGAACCGTTTTGCGTTCGCAAACAACATATTTCGCATCCTGCGATTCGTCTTCGACCCCGTGTTGATAATATCGATGCCGGACGACATTCCAGTGCCATCGACCGTATAATAACTTCCATCAGACAATGCGTTCCCGGACGAATCGCACCCCTGCCAATAAATGGGATTTGCCGTCGTTCCACTCGCCGACATCGTGATCGTGTTTGTGCCGATCAGCGACTCGGCCTGCGTCGACAAAAACTTCACGGTATCACCCGGCGCGACGACTGTTTCGCTCTTCGCAGTCGACTTAAACGCCAGGAAAACTGACGATCCATTGTTGCTGTCCAATCCATTCAATGGATCGACGTAATAAGTCGCCATCTATCCAGCTTCCTCACTTGTTGTAATCATTTCGCGACGGTGGCATGAATCTTCTGGATCAACTCACCATGACCATCCTGAGTGTCCGATACTTTCTTTAACGTCACTGCCCCATTTGTAAGATGAGTCTCCATCAGGCTCATCAGCCGCATATGCCCTATCAACAGGTCTTTGAAGTACGGGACAAAATCCAGCACAATCGGCTTCAGAAACAACAGCGACCTCCAGATCAGAAAGATGATCATTCCGGAAGGGCCAATCTGAGTTAACCACCAGCTTAGAGACGTTGCGTCGGGTGTCATTTGTTGTCGCCTTTGAATAACTTGACATTGATCAATCCCGTTTTCATCACAACCGGGCCGAGTAAATGCAATCGATCTGGCTGTCGAAAAGCCCACGGATCTACTGCACTTGAAACGTCCGCTCTTTCACCAATCGCGAACCACTAAAAACAACCCTGATCGATTGCTCCGTGATCTCGACCCGTTTAACGGATAAATGAAACGTGAATAAGGCCACCAGCTTGACAGACGGGCATTGCTGAAAATCGATCGTCATCGTGTCACTCTTCAGCACCGCCGTGGCTGCAACATTCCCACCCAGTTGCAAATCACAGGTCGGATTCAACAGAGCAAACACGTCACGCAGAATTGTCGTAATGGTCCAGATCCCCATCAAACCAAACCGCGCAGGACCAGCATCTTTCCTCCCATCGACCCCATAATTCTTATTCGTCCCATAAGGCCCATTCTTTAACGAAACTTGTTTCGAACCCGCCCCCAACCTGGCAGCCAGCCCCTTCACCAAAACGGGTTCACAATCAAACGACATGTCATCGCCAATCACCCGGTAACCAAACCCGAGCGAATCGACGGGCAAGCCCTTGGCACCATAAGCCGAAACTTCAATCCGACCTGACTTGCCGAACAACGCCTCGGCCGACCAGTTGCCTTGTGCCAGTAGCGGAAACTCCTGTGCCCCGGTCCGGTCCCAGTTCACCGATCCCGTTATCCCCTCGCCGATCTCTTTTCTCCACCAGTCTAAGACTGACTCAATTTGTGAACGAGCATGAATGACGCCGGCAGGACCGGCCGTCGACACGTTTTGCAGTGGCAGTGAAGCCGAGTCCCAAGCTCGCCGTAATTCATTCGAGAGAAACGCAGGATCTTGATAACCCTCCCATGACTTTAGAATCACTCCGTTCTGATACAACGTCGCTTTCGGACAAGATTCGGTTTGCGGTAGGTGAATGAACTGGATGGCATCCCCTCCGGAATTGCCGATCTGCCAACCCAATGGCGTTAGCACTCGACGAATGTCACGTTCCAAACGGTCGCCCACCGGACAGCCACTAACCCAATGTCCGATAATCAACTGAGCAGGCAAGGTCTCATGAATCACGACCGTTTTCGGTATTTCGATCCGCATTGCGGTCAAAATTTGTTTCTGCCCAAACCCGAGTTTAGAATCACCACGCCCCGTGTCGATCGGGGCTTGCGGAGTTCGGGTACCAGGAAGGATCGGTCGCTCATCTGCAATCTCAAGTACGGCCCTCGCAACAGCAACCGCCGCCACCGCCTTCCGATACGCAATCGACGACGTACTGGATGTGATCGTCCCTGGACTTGAAGCATCACCGGCGAAACAATCTTCCGATACAAATCGCCACATAATCAAAGCCGCCATCGCAACAATAGCCAATACAACTTTCATCTCATCACCTCGTATTTAAAATAGGTTCCATACGTCCCATTCCTGTTTTCATCCTCGTGCAACTATGTCGCTGATGGATGTCGCCTTAAACTTCGGTGGCCCGACTGCCCAGGCTTCGCCGCCCGACTGGATCTGATCCCAGAACCGCTTCGCGTTGACCCCGACATCACCTGGAGCTAGCCGTTTCTCACCCCCTGCATATCGCAAGGTTACTTGAGGGATCTGTTCGACCGGCATCGTTTGATCCAGATCGCTCGGTTGCCCGGCGGGAAATCGGCCCCATGACTCGGACGATTCCAATTGAGTCTCACCGTTCTCATCGACAAATAAACCGACAAAACATCGGCAATGGGGACCGAAAGCTCCGAGATCCGAAATCCCCTTCGAATTCGGTCTCCCTGTGACATAGTTGTGTGCGTAAGGAACCGCGTAACCGGCGGCAAGACAATCGAATAACACATTCAGCGACTCAGGCCAGAACGTGGCACTCGTATGCCCTTTTGTCGCCAACAGCCAATCGCCGGGCGTTCCTACACCCGGCGCTGCATATCGGACTGCGAGTCGCTCAACGGCGTCTTCACTCAGCCCGTTAAATAGCTCCGAGGTGGCAACGCCATAATCGTGAACGGCCCGAGCCGCGTCGGCCAGAATGGCACCATCCTCCGTGCCGCAGCGGTCATGCCCGCACTCATGTCGAGCCATCGTGTAGATCGGTGCGAACGTAACTTCGACGGGTTTTAGCAACTCGACGTGATCGGCGACGGCAACGTCGAGAGATGCCTGAACTCCACGACACATACCACGACCGACGCAGGTTCCCGCTCGTTGCAGGAACGGCCGGCGATAGCGACCCAGTAACGATTGCTCGCGGTCACGCAAGAAAATTCCCGTAACGCCACGTGCCTTCATCCTTTCCCAAGTACCCGGTAGTTCCTGGGCATGCCTTTCTGTGAATGAGGACGACATAACGGCATCGCCACGCGATTGACGTTCGGCGATGACGGCAGCGACCCGCTGAGGGTCGCGAACCCACCCGGAAACAAAGTTGGTTGGCTGCGTCTGGTTATTTGATATGGTCATCTTTTGTCTTTGTTAGGTGAAGAAATGGGGCTTATGGGACCCAATAGGACACCTGGGACTTGTGCGACTGTTTTTATGGGTCCCATAAGCCCCATCAGTCCAATCAGTCCCGTTCCTTCTGACGATTACTGAACCGCCCGCAGTTTCGCGGCGTCATCCACCCCCAGTGGTCGATCCGACTTCGCAGCGCCCGGAAACGTTTTGTCGAAAGCCGCAACATCATCGGCCGACAAGTCACCGTGACGGGCTAGCACAACGACGAACTGCGCCAGTCGCTGCGATGACGTGACCGATTGGCATTCGATGCCCTTGGCTAACGCACACCAAATGTCCGCCGCCGTCGCGCGATCTTCCACGACATTAGGTCGAATATCCAGATTGACTGGGGATGGTGAGATCAACGGACCGCAGCCACTGATTATCAAGAGACAAATTAAAAGCATCATTCGAATCACGATAATTTCCGTTCCACGCCATTCCGGCGAGAAATTGGATGAAAGAATGGGAAATATTGGCCAAGTGAAGAACGTGGTTCGATTCACTTTGGTCGACTTGCGGGTAGTGAATTACTGCGGTCGATTCTCTAGGGCAACGGGTTCGGCATAGCCGCGATACTTGATCACGATCACCCCCGCCTCGTGCGACGTGTCGCACCCTTGAATCAAGCTAGCGGAATCCACCAGAGCGAAAAAGAAACGTCGCTGATAGGCCCGGTTCGACCTGTCGTGCATTAAGGCCGCGAACGATGCGGTCAGCTCAACGACTTCCGAGATCAAGATCTCGGACGATTGAACTGGCATTGAAATCCCGAAACGACCGGCGACAGCAGTGACGATCCCGGCCAGGGTAAATCCACCAGCCCCCAGCGCCGACGTGAGCAGTGCCAGCCAACCCGAAGTGGTCACTTGCACGCCACCCGGCCCAGCTCCTTTGGCTACCATCGGGACCACTGTCGCATCCGAAATCGCGACAAACACAAGAGCGCTAACAAGCGCCGCAGCAAACAACGCAAACACAATCCCCAATCGCTTCATGATCCACTCCTGAAAAAGCAAAAACCCGCAGAAGGCTGACCAGCACCCACGCCCGGAAAAGTCGGACGAGAATTCGGGTCAACCCTCCAGCGGGTTTTAGTAAACCTTAATGACCGGAGTGGTGACGGGTTGCATTATGCACATCGTCAAAACACTGTCAATACTATTTTGCGTGTTTTTTTATTTTTTGAAACTTTTTTGTCGTTAAACAAAAGAATGGGGCTTATGGGATCGATGGGACTTATGAAAGACCGTGAACGGGCATTCGTTCCATCAGTCCGATTCTTCATTCTTCCTTTCAGTTCGTATCTCCCTTGAATTCTTCATCGTTGACCGGGTCTTCGTCCGTTCTGGTCGGAAGCTTTGCGGTTGTGTGTAACATCGGTTCTTCGTTCTTCACAGCTGGCACTGCCGGAATCTTCATGGATAGCTGGACGTTGTTCTGTTCAATCGCGCTGATCGAAAAAACAGGGTGAACCCGATTGACGAGCGGAACCGGGACGATATTCCCCATTTTCACGGCGTTACCACCAGAACTAAGGACCAGCTTGATCGGTGATGCGTTGGGATACCTAATGGTGAGCGAAACATCCGAGGTTCCGTGATTCGTCGGCATAATATAACCGTTGTCGGCCACGCTTTCGAAGGTCAGGATCTGCGAATTATCCGAGCCTGCCGAAAGTCGGGGGTTCGAGAACGATTTATCACCCACGTTTAACGTCACCACGGCTTGCTGAAGATTCCACGATCGACTGGCTGTTACCAGGAAATCTGTGCGAACAACATTACGCCGCGGGGTCCCTTTCAATGAGTTTTCCAGATGATTTACCACGTGCTTTGGTACATCCGACTGACCAAGCTTGGCGGCACAGATGATCAACGTCTGCGCGGGAATCTCCCGGACCCAATCCCGATCTTCGAGTTGGGACGCCAGCTTCATCTTATTGTCGGTCGTATAATACAGTCCCAGCAGAGCCACACGGCTTTGAGACTTTTCGAGTTTTTTGTCGAGATTCCGCAAAACCAGGTCCTCGGCATCGTCATAGTGGCCGTACTTTTGCAGGACGCTGGCACAAACAAGATTCGCTTCCCAAGCATCTTTCGAATACGTCATGGCTTGTCGAGCGGTCTCCACCGCAGCAGGTTGACTAAGAAACGCCTGAATGATTGCGCGATTCGCCAGGCCAGTCGCCAGCATTTCGTCTTTGCGGAAGTGGTCCTGACCAATTTTGACCAGCTTTTCGTAAGTTTCATTGGCAGCAAACAATTGACCCAACTGCTGCTGAGTCCGTGCCACGTAGTACCAGTAGGGTGGGTAACATTCCATGAACCTTTCCATCCGTTTTAATATTCTCAACCGGACACTCGGATCGGATTCACGTTGAGCCGTTTCCAGCTCTTCGAGATCGTCATTCCGGACCAGCCACTTATCCGGGATCTTCTTCGCCTTGGCCATCTTCCACGAGACGTCCAGAAACTGGCTCGACTTTTGAACCACCGATTCCATTTGTTTCTTATCAACCTGCCAGATGTCCATTTCGTGGCTCACGGCATTGTTGCGGTGATCCCAGAAACTGCTGGCTCCCGTTCGAACCGCTGAGACATACTGGGTCGTCGCTAACTCGGCCGCGATCTGAAACGTGTTCAGGCCCAAGTCACGCTGGAAAGCACGTAGATAACGGTCTCGCTGAGCAACCCGTTCACGGTCAGCAATTTGAACACTGGATATCTCGTCAAGAACTGCGGAGTGCAACTTCAACACTTCTTCATCGCTGATGCCGTTAAGATCGAGATGATTCAGGATCTTTTCCTGCTCTTCGATCAGCACCAACTTCGATGGATACTTACGAATTCGATACAGAGAAGCCCGGCTGTAGTTCAACGCCACGGCCACCGCTCTACGTTCTTCGTCAGTCAGGGGTGCGGGTGTGTGCGTCTCTTCAGCAATCACTGAAGAAACCCAGCTAAGCAGCAGTCCCACAAGCAGGATCATGGGCAGAAGTCTTCGCCAATCGCGAAACGGATGAGCGCAATGGCTCCAACCTCGCCGGTCTTCACGATCAGAAATGGATTCATTCATCAGGCAAACGAATTTGGTGTGTCGCGTCAGCATGGCCACGTCGTCTCCACGAATGGTGTTACGAAATCGGTCGGCCGCGCCGTCTTGGCACGTCAGTCAGGAAACCTCCTTGATCCCGCTCGCGCAAAGTTTTGACAAGCGATTGGTGTGAAACGTTCATCACCCGCAACGTCAAAACGTCGTCGATTGCGTGAATTCTACATCAAGGAAAAACGTCCGGTCGGACAGGCAAGAACTGCTGGTCAAAGCCACGAAATATTCTTGACAGCAAATGCAATCTCGGCGGATCACGTAAAGTTGGAGGACGACAACGATCAGCGACACTGCGTCACCTGCACCGACCCGAGACGACACGAACGTAACGACTGGGCAACATGAGCAAATTGTTCAAGCCACCAGCCCGATTGGACAACATGCAGCAGCGATGATGCCAAGCAAGCAAGAACGCGGCGAACGGACGTCGGCAAATCCCATGATTAAACTTCGGCAAATTCTGCCGAAGTCGGGTTCTAACGGCGTAACAAAAATTCTTACTGGCCACTTGGGTCAGCAGGAAAGAAGATTGGGACACATGGGACGGTATGACAAAGACTGTGCTTTCTTTGTCCAATAAGTTTGATCAGTCCCGGCAGCCCAAATGCCTTGACTTCCTACCGAGGAAAAAAGAACCCTATACAGCGCTATCCGCCCATCGCGGTGCTATCGTTGTCGCATAAGTCCCATGCGTCCCATTCTTTTCTTCAAATTCCTCTATTAACTTAGGCATCATCCAAACGTAAAGAAACCGCATTACGTTTGCCGTCAACACACGTTGTCGGGACAGAAACTGTCGCGAACGTTTCAACGGGATCGGAATTTGTCGGTTCTGAAAACCGATTTGAAATCGAAAGCTCGAGAAAATAAGCAGGGCTTCTCGAAACCTGATTCGAAATTGGGAAAAGCCGTGGGATGGCTGAAAGAGCAATTGGACGATGAAATGACGGAACCAAAAGGATGACACAGGACGACACCATCACACAGAAAACAAACTCCGCGATCAACAGTGGCCAAACATTGACCGCTTCGATCAAAGCGGTCGCACGTCACGTGGGGTTTGATCAAGTAGGCGTCGCACCGGCCGTCTCGCCGCCGGGTTTGGGGCATCTGACGGATTGGCTGGCCAATGGGTTTGCCGGTGAGATGCAATATCTGCCTCGTCGAGCTACCGCTTATGAACATCCTGAACATGTCATGCCAAATGTCCGTAGCGTCGTTATGCTGGCCATTAACTACAATACACACGCGGGGCAGGAGGAGGACAAAGATGCCCAATCATCAACGACATCTGCCCGCGTGGCCAGGTACGCTCAGGGTTCGGCGGATTATCATGATCTGCTAAGGGGGAAGCTGAAACAACTGGCGGATGCCGTGCATGAATTGCAGCCCGGCTGTCGGACTCGTGGTGTTGTCGATACGGCTCCGCTATTAGAACGTGATTTTGCCAGACTTGCCGGACTCGGCTGGTTTGGCAAGAACACGATGCTGATCAACAAACGGGCGGGAAGCTGGCTGCTGCTGGCGGCCTTGCTGACGGATCTGGAACTGGAAACGGACTTGGCTCATTCGACCAGTCATTGCGGGACGTGTACTCGCTGCCTGGATGTCTGCCCGACAGATGCCTTTGTCGCTCCATACATCCTGGATGCCCGGCGATGTATTTCGTATTTGACGATCGAGCTGAAGAATCAGATCCCGATCGATTTACGCGATGGGGTTGGGGACTGGTTATTTGGTTGCGACCTGTGTCAGGATGTTTGTCCCTGGAACAACAAAGCACCGGTCACATCCGAACCTGCATTTCAGCCGCAAGCGGATCATCATCCAGCGGATGCTTTACAGATTTTGAAAATGACTGAAGCGGAATTTGTTGCTCGGTTCCAGCATTCGCCGTTAGGACGACCCGGTTGGAATGGATTGCGCCGCAACGCGGCGATTGTGCTGGGTAATTCGGGTGACCCTGCGGTGATACCCGAACTCGTCGGTTGCCTTGAGCAGGTTCCGCCGCTGGTCAGCGAGGCCATCACCTGGGCACTGAAGAAGCTTCAGGAGGGATCGCAATCGTGAGAAAGAATCAGAGGACCAAAGATTCGGGCGGGCGAGGCTGGCCTGATGAAAAGGCCAAACTGGCGTAAGGTAATCCTGTTGCGCCTGATGAACGGAAAAGGAGCCGAAACACGGGGTGGCACGGTTTTGGAGTCTTCGACAAGGCCGTGTCTTCATGGATCGATAATGTCTCCGAAGAGCACGGCCTTACCGAAGACGGTAAAACCGTGCCACCCTTTTTGCGGATTTTTCGTGTTATTCCAGTTTCAGTCCGTTCCAGTCGACGTCGCGAAGTTTGGCGGCTGCGGCGGCGGCCTTCAGCTTACGCACGGTAAAATCCTTGTGATTGGCGACCGCCTGTTCGCTGAGCCCCAGCTTTGCAGCGACATCCTTATTGGACCAGCCGCGTACGAACAGCAGTTCGATGCATTCCAGCCGTTCGAACTCGCCCCTGCTGAACCACGATTGAATCAAACCTTGCAGGCAATCGACGAGGACTCTTTGTTGGGCGATTTTATACTCGTTGCTTCGAGCCAGGCTGGACGCTTTCCGGTCGCGGCTGGCTGGTTCGTGACCCGGTTGAGAATCGGTCGACGGGATCAGCGACAACATGGGACGGCGTCCGGTTTTTCGCAAAGCGTCTGTCAATTTATGAGCGGTGATCGCGAACAGAAACGCTTCGAGCGGAGTGGCTTCGTCGTAGTTGGGTAGTGAAACCAGAAAACCAAGGAACGCCTCCTGAACAATATCCTCCGCAGCCGATTCGTTGTGCAACCGGCTGCGAATGAACGCCAGCAAACGTCCTTCGTAACGGGCAATCAGCTGTTCCCACGCGGCGGGTTCGCCGCGTCGAATGTCTGCCAGCAATTTTGCCTCATCGTCGGACATCTGCGTTTTCCTGGGTTTGGCCGTTTGACGAATGTCGAAATTTCATGGAAACCCCACCTCCCCTGTGGAGGTGGTTATAGGGCCTTTGCCCTAGAAAATGAAATCTCATTTATCCGTCAAACGGCGCGCTGGTGCAAAGGCCCGTTAACCACCTCCGCAGGGGAGGTGGGGTTGTGTTTTAATTTTCGTTGAAGAATCCGGGGACTTACGTCGCCCGGCTCGCCTGGTTTTTTAACATTCTAAGACCGGCGGCTGGCTTGGCGTCCCCCATGCTCTTGCCGGTATCATGAAAAAGAATAAATCCGTCCGTCCATGTTTCGCTTCTGGAATCGACCGATGACGACAATCGACTTTGAAACAGGCCGCCAACTGACACGACGCTGGTTCTTTCAGGACTGCGGAGTTGGCCTTGCCTCGGCAGCATTAGGGTCGCTGATGGCGGGACAAGGCAATGCCGCTCCGTCACTCGTCGATTCGATGCTTCCCAAGCAGCCGCACTTCGCGCCCAAAGCCAAGCGAGTCATCTATCTGTTTATGGCGGGTGCTCCTTCTCATCTGGAACTGTTTGACAACAAGCAGGAACTGGCCAAGTGGGATGGCAAGCAGCCGCCACCGGAACTGATCAAGGATTATCGTGCGGCGTTTATCAATCCGAATTCGACCTTGCTGGGTCCGAAATTCAAATTCGCCCGACACGGAGAATCGGGAGCGGAACTGTCGGAATTGCTGCCGCATCTGGCGAAAGTTGTCGACAACGTGGCGATCGTGAAATCGATGGTCACCGACGCCTTCAATCATGCTCCCGGCCAGATCATGATGAACACCGGGGCACAACAGTTCGGTCGGCCCAGCATGGGGGCGTGGTCGTTGTATGGTCTGGGAAGCGAATCGCAGGACTTGCCCGGTTTTATCGTTTTCAGTTCGGGATCGAAGGGACCGAGCGGCGGTCAGTCGAACTGGGGCTGCGGGTTTCTACCGACCGTGAATCAAGGGGTCCTTTTCCGATCCAGTGGTGAGCCGGTGCTGTTCCTCGATAACCCGCGTGGAATCGATCGACAAATCCAGCGTGAATCCCTCGATTCACTTCGCCAGTTGAACGAGCTTCGGCTGCAAGCAACCGGCGACCCCGAGATCGCCGCTCGGATCAGTTCTTACGAGATGGCCTACCGGATGCAGGCGAGCGCTCCGGAGCTGATGGATCTTTCGAACGAGACGAAATCAACTTTAGAAATGTACGGAGCGGAACCTGGAAAATCGTCGTTTGCGAACAACTGTTTGCTGGCTCGTCGACTGGTCGAGAAAGGGGTCCGTTTCGTGCAACTGTTCCACGAAGCCTGGGACCATCATGGCGGTCTGGTGAATGGCCTCAAGGATCAATGTGGCAAGACGGACCAGGCTTCGGCTGCGCTGATCATGGACCTTAAGCAACGCGGGCTATTGGAAGACACTCTGGTGATCTGGGGCGGCGAGTTCGGGAGGACTCCGATGGTCCAAGGAGGCAACGACGGACGCGACCATCATCCGAACTGCTTTAGTATGTGGATGGCCGGCGGCGGCGTGAAGCCGGGGATCACGATCGGTGAATCGGACGAGTTCGGGTTCAATGCCACGGCGGATCGAGTTCACGTTCATGATCTGCATGCGACAATCATGCATCTGATGGGATTTGATCACACGAAGTTAACGTACCGCTTCCAGGGACGGGATTTCAGGCTGACCGACGTGCATGGAAACGTTGTGCAGAAACTTTTGGCGTGAAGGAACAAACGACCCTCTTTTCGAAACCCCACCTCCCCTGCGGAGGTGGTTAACGGGGCTTTGCCCTAGGAATTTGAATTTTGTCGTGCCGATGAATGGTGGGTCGTGCTGGTGCGAAGGCCCGTTAACCACCGCCACGGGGGCGGTGGGGTTGCGTTCTCGTGTGAATTGTTAGCCGAAGGTTCTTCCGAACCAGCGACGAAATCCTGTGAACAGGGACTGAGAATCGACGATGATTTTTGCGTGACCTACGGTTCCTGGTAACAGGGAATCAGGTCGTGTCGAAAGACGAACACGGGCTTGATACCAGGTCCCTACGGGCTTGATCATGCCTGATGACGTAATACGAGTCGGAAGATTGGCACGACGAATCAGACTGCTCGACATGAGATCGATATCGAGACCGGCAAGTTCCACAACTTCGCCTGTCAAATTTTGGCCGGGCGCTTCGACCAGACTGAGTCGAACCGATTGACCAGCTCGTACGAGAGGAAAATCACCTTGATTAATGACCAGCGTGGCTTCCAATTGAGAAGGATCACCGACCAGGCAAACCGTAGTACCCGCTCGCAGAAAACAACCTTGGTTGCGTTCGTCCAGCGGGGTTGCCGACCAGTACGGCAACGAACCGGATTGGGATCGACCTTGTTGTTGGACCGGCATCACGACCCCTGCGCGAGTCGCTCGCAAGACAAGACGTTCGGCATCGTGTGTGCGACGCTGAAGCTGTTGCTCCATTTCGTGCAGCGCTTCGCGAACAACCGGAATCTGGGTCGATACACTTGGCTCGTTAATTCGACGTCGCTCCAGCTGATCCAACCGGACGCGGTATTCGGCAACTTCACCTTCCAGTCTTGCCAGTTCGCGTTCAAGGCGTGGATCAACCAGCTTCGCAAGCTGTTGCTTCGACTCAACCGTCGAGCCTGGTTTGACGCTTTCAACCAGCGTCCCTTCGGCGGTGACATAGACTCGAGCCGCATTCTCAGGCTCAAGGATTGCGGTGGTCGAGACGCGTGTGGGAAGTGGAACAAACATGATCGCAGCCAATCCCAGCAGCGTCAGGCCTGCTTTGAACCGGAATTGTGGCCATTGAATATTGTCTCGCTGATCTGGAGCTTTCACCCAGCGGGACAACTTCACGATGGGCAAGCCAAACATCAGCATGATTGTGATCGCTCCAAACAATTGCACAAACGGGACCAGACCATGCGGTTTGAGCCAGTAATACAAAGCCGCCAAGATCGAAAGCGTCAGAAATGTTCGGTACGTGGCCGAGATGGCGCCGTACGCAATCAATCCCCATTCCTGTTGCGTCGACAAGGGTCTGGCCAGCGGAATGTTCAAGCCGAAGTACCAGTTGGCCAGACGTCTTTGAACCGCCGCGACCGATTGGGGATACAGATTGGGGATTTCCAGCCAGTCGGAAAGAATGAAATAGCCATCGTATCTCAGCAATGGATTGCCGTTAAAAACAATCGTACTGACGCTGCACACGATCATCAGATTGAGACAGATCGAATGAAACAAACCCGGCTCGCTGAACCACCACAGGAACGTACAAGCCGCCGCGATCGTGGCTTCAATGGCGATCCCTGCGGCGCTGACCGCCATCCGTTTCCATTTGCTGCTCAGCATCCAGACATCACTGACATTGCAATAAAGACAGGGAGTGAAGACCAGCAACATCAGCCCCATTTCGTGGCATTCACCTCCAAATCGCTTGCAGGCGAGACCGTGACCAATCTCATGCACGACCTTGACGCATGCCAAGATGCAGACCATCAGCACCAGATTCTGTGTACTCAGCCAACTTCGTGCTTCAGGAAGCCTGGCCACCAGTTGGTCAAACTGAACGATGACCAGAACCACCGCCGACAGAATCAACATTCCCGCAGCGGTCACGAACCACGGAGAAAACAACCAGTCGCACCGAGCCGCCAGCCAGCCGAGCATCTTGTCAGGATCAAAGCCACGAAAACGAATCGCCAGCAGATTCGAGAATTTCGACCAGCGCTTCGACTTCGTTGCATTCGCAGACCTGGCCGCGAGCACCCGTCCATAACCGGGTTGCTGAGAAACGAGCAGCCCTTGTTGAATCAACTGTCCCAGAAACCGACTCAACTCTTCAGGAGCCAGTATTTGTGGTCGGAACCGTTCTCCAAACGCCGCACAAACATCGCTAACGGCGACTGGGCGTTCCAGTTGGCTCATGACAAAATACTCTTCGTCTCGCAGTTCGTAATAACTGAGAGTGACCGGATCTTTCACACCCCAACTTCGACGGCCCTGTTGAGCAGGCGTGATTTGCAAGTCAGGTCGCTTTCGCCACGGAATGAACACCGCACAATCCAAGATTCGAGTTTGAATGGGTTATGCTATCAGGATATCGAAACCGCATCAGTTCGTCGTTGGCGGCGTCAGAGTTTCGCGAGTAAATACGGAAGATCGAGAGAAAATGAAGAAACACGGCGCGGGCTTCTTTAGCAACCCTATGGGAGAGCGAGGTTGGCCCGATGAAACGATCTGAAGATAGGATGTTCGCGTTGCAGGGAGTGTAGCGTTTTTGGAACAGAAAGCCGCGGTAACGGGTGTCACGGTTTTACCGTCTTCGGTAAGGCCGCGCTCTTCGGAGAATTTATCGAGCCATGAAGACACGGCCTTGTCGAAGTCTCCAAAACCGTGGCACCCCGAGCTTCGGCTGCTTTTCCGCTCATAAGGTGCAACACTATTGTCTTGCCCCGGCTTTGCCTTTTCAACAGTCCGGCCTTGCACTCTTCGAGCCCGGTAAGTTTAGAATTCTTCAAGTTACATACGGTAAAATACTATGCCTGAACCCGTCGCATTCGTTTCGATTAAAGAGCTTGGCCGCCGGCTACGTTCGCGTGATGTCACAGCCGTCGAAATGACTGAGTCCTTTCTTGCACGGCTCAAACAATTCGGGGCGGAATACAATGCTGTTGTGCAGATCCCGTCTGACGTTGCGTTGGCACAGGCCCGGCAGGCTGATGAAGAATTGAGTCGCGGCCAGGATCGCGGGCCGCTGCATGGGATTCCATTTGGAGTCAAAGATCTGCTGGCCACAAAAGGGATTGCGACCTCATGGGGCGCGGCGCCACTGAAAGAGCAGATGATTGATAGAGACGCAACGGTGATTGTACGCCTGCGAAATGCGGGTGCCGTACTGTGCGCCAAGCTCGCAATGGTCGAATTGGCAGGTGGGTTTGGATACAAGCAGGCGAACGCAAGTTTTACCGGACCGGGTCTCAACCCCTGGGATAAAACGTGCTGGTCGGGTGGTTCCTCCTCGGGGCCAGGATCAGCGGTTGGAGCAGGGTTGGTCCCGTTTGCAATCGGTTCGGAGACAATGGGGTCGATCGTGACTCCTTCAGGATATTGCGGAATCGCTGGACTCAGGCCGACGTACGGGCGAGTCAGTCGGCATGGTGCCATGGCACTCAGTTGGACGATGGATAAGATCGGGCCGATGTGCCGGACGGCAGAAGACTGCGGCCTGGTCTTAAACGCCATCGCTGGCCCCGATCCCGCTGACGCAACCAGCATCGCATCCCCCTGGTCGTTTGAAGCGGCAGCCCCGCAAAATGGTTTTCGCATGGCGGTGTTGAAAGTCGAAAGCTCTGAAGTCCAACCGGAAGTCTTCGCCAACTACGAACAATCTCTGGAGGTCCTGCGAAAACTCGGGACGGTCGAAACGATTGAACTGCCGGACATGCCCTATTCGATCGTTGGGTCAACGATCATTTCCTGCGAAATGGCTGCGGCGTTTGAGAAATTCATCAGTAGCGGCGACGTTTGGGAACTGGCGGCGCGTGAAGACCGATGGGGTGGCCATTCCAATCTGCTCATTCCGGCAAAAGATTACATCAATGCCATGCGAATTCGAGTCAAGATTCAGCAGACCATGGACCGTCTGATGGCGAACTATGACGCGGTCGTGACACCGACGCTGAACACAGAAGCCGGGCCAATAACGAAGAAGTTCTCGGAATGGGCACGAGGGTTTGTGTCCTCGGAATTAACCGCAGCGGCCAACGTTGCAGGGCTGCCAGGTTTAACGATACCGAACGGATTCGGAGAACGTGGATTGCCCACGGGCATTGAATTCACAGGCCGTGCGATGGCCGAGAATCGAATCCTGGCAATCGCTATGGCTTATCAACAGCAGACCGACTGGCACACGAAACATCCGAATATTTAGGGGCCATAGTGCTTTGCCAATCTTTTGAATTAGGGTGCCACTGTATGACCGTCTTCGGTCATACAGTGCTCTTTCACCGGCAGAACGAGAAGACACTGCTTCTCCGAAGACTCCGAAGCAGTGGCACAGGATCGTAATTTAGAAGTTTGACAACGCACGAGCCTCGTTATCGCGATCCGCGCAAACGGGGATCAGACGCATCTCGCAGTGCTTCGCCCATCAAATTGTAAGCAGTAATGGTGAGAAAAATCGCCAGGCCAGGAAAGTGAATTAACCAGGGAGCATGCTGTAACGAATCACGTCCGTCCGCCAGAAGGCCTCCCCATGACGGGGTTGGTTTCGAGATACCCAGACCAAGAAAGGACAAGGCGCTTTCCGTCAGGATGGCCCCTGCGATTCCAAATGTTGCTGACACGAGAACGGGTGCCATCGCGTTAGGAAGGACATGTCGAAATATGATTCTCATGGGGGAATACCCGAGTGCTCGACCTGCCAGCACGAACTCCTGATCGACCAGCCGCAAGAATTCGCCACGGACAAGTCGGGCAATGCCGGTCCAGCCTGTGAGACCGATAATTATCATGATGTTACGAATGCTTTGTCCGACCAAAGCCACAATTGTCAGGATCAGAAAGAAGGTGGGAAAACAAATCATGACTTCGATCAATCGTGAGATGACCAAGTCACAGACACCACGGAAATAACCCGCAATGGCGCCCACGAAGATTCCGATGGAAACATAGATTGCAACAGCGACAAGTCCCACGGAAAGACTGACTCGCCCGCCCCAGATCATGCGGCAAAGGACGTCTCGCCCAGACTCGTCGGTGCCCAGCCAGTGAGGACCACTCCAACGATTGTGCGCCGTCTGCGCTGCGGGGGCTTCCTTTCCGATGGGACGCCAGGCAGCAGGATACCAGGCAGGAGCGGAAGATTTTTCAGCAAGGTTATATTCGTCCAAACCATAAGCGATTGGCGGCCAGATGACCGATTCGAAAACAACCGTTGCCTTGGCAGCTTCGGGATCGGCCGCAAGGACACCGCTTTTATAGTCCGTCCGATCAACTCGGGCGGGAATGAACCACCACCATAAACCACCCGCCAGTAACGGCAATCCGATTTGAACAGCAATGAAGCACCACCGACGGCGAAGGTCTTCGTCAGACGGCACGAAACACCGAATGAGCCAACCCCAGATGGGTAGAGTCAAGAACAGCAGGTTCGCGATGAGAAAACCAATGTCGAGACCATTGAGTGAGGCGAGCACGGGCCAATTGGCACGTGAGACCAGGGAGACGTCTTTTGCATCGAAGTTCGACCGAACTTCCTGTTGCAGGCGTTTCAGATCGTCGGTCCCCTGTTGTCGATCGGATGAATTGACTGCGGCGATGACTTGCTGTCCCAGTTCGCGGATTTGCGTTCCTTTTTCTGCTGGTAACGCATTCGCCATGAGATCGATTTGCAAAGGGACCGTTTTCAGAAACGCCGCAACGTTGGCATTCGGGTTATCAGTCGAGCGGGATTCGATCATCTGGGCCAGAGCACCACGCAATGTTCGGGCCGCTTCCTGGTACTCGAATCGGTTGAAGCCGAAATAGTAGATGGGTCGGGCATTTGCGAGGAT
Organism: uncultured Schlesneria sp.; assembly: GCA_903834925.1. Classification (GTDB taxonomy): domain Bacteria; phylum Planctomycetota; class Planctomycetia; order Planctomycetales; family Planctomycetaceae; genus Schlesneria. Next base: position 21,130 of record CAILLA010000270.1, on the reverse strand, counting down.
CGGCGCAAAGATACTCGTGGTGATTAGCGCCAGGATCAGACAGGCTGCGGCCACAGCAAGTCGACGTTTACAAAATTCACTCCAGATGAGTCCCCACTGACTTTTGCCACGAGGAGAAACGGATGCTGAACTCAAAGTATTTGCCGAGGTTACTGCCACAAAAACCCTTCCCTGCGTCGCCGCTGCTTAACTCAACCACATCCACTGAACCGAAAGGACTGATCCCATGTTGAGTCTCCTGCGTAATGCTATCAAACCATCCGATCGAATCGAACCCATTCAATACCCGGACGGTCGACAACATGCCGGAATAAGCCCCCTTGCGCCAACAACGGTGGAAGCGAGGCGAAGCTCAAGCGGATTTTGTACTGCGAACGATCAGCACAATTGCGTCGGCGTCGATCGCTTCTTGTCGTCCGATCGGTCCCACTTTTTCGCCGGTCTTGGCTTTGACGTTGACTTGACTGACATCGATTCGCAACAGGTCAGCGATTCTCGCTGCAATCGCGTGTTTGTACGGGGACAGCTTCGGTCGCTCGGCGTGGATCGTGCAGTCGAGGTTGCTGATCTCCCAACCACGCTTTCGAACTTCGTCGATTGCCGCCAGCAGAAAATGAGCCGAATTGGCGTTGCCCCACTGCGGATCGGTATTTGGAAACCATTCACCGATGTCACCCAACCCGGCAGCTCCAAGGATTGCATCCGTGACGGCATGAAGCAGGACATCGGCATCACTATGACCGTCCAGCCCCAATTCAAACTCGATGGTCACTCCACCCAGGATCAGCGGCCGATCTGGCACAAACCGATGCCTGTCATGCCCCAGCCCTACTCGTATGCCCGAATCGCTCATCGTGCGCTTTCCACTTCAATTCCATGGCCTGAAGTTAATTTATGAAAGGGAAGAATGAATGAAGTCTACGGAAATTGAAAGGTTCAACCCATCAATCCTCGTTTCCTGGAGAACTCAAATTGACACAAACGCCCCAACGAGGATAAATTCCCCGCTTCTCCCCCCTGCCTGTTTACAAATCAATTCGATATCCCCCTTTGCGGACACGCACTTGTTCTCGCACGCATGTCAATTTGTGCGGAAAGGGCGGCCTCTTTCACTAGCGGTCGCGGCGTGCCTCTTTGCAATTTTGGGATGCTCGATGTTTCCGAAAACGGAAACAGCCACGATTCATTCTTCCGGGCGACCGGTGTTGCCCCCAATCCAAGCTTCTCCCGACTCAATTCAACTCGAAGTCTTTTTTCTTGAGCGTCCTGCGGAAGATCACTTGTTGAACTCTGCAATTTGGAAAGAGGTTGACCAGCTTGGTGCGCTACCAACCGAAACTCAAGAAATTCTCGGCAATAATGGATTTCGAATTGGAAACGTGAGCTCAAATCCACCTCCCACTGTGCAGAAACTGCTGGGTATGGTTTCCGAAATCCCCGTTGATTCTGCAGAAAGTACGAAACCACTGATGGGATTCAGTCGATTTGTACCGCCGGGCGTTGAGACAGAGATTCCTACGGGAATCGTCAACAACCAATCTGAATTCCAGATTCGAGAAAAGAACCAGATCAAGAAGGTCGTTTACGATCAGGCCAGTTGTGTGCTTCGAATGAAGGCAAGTCGATTGCAAGAAGGCTGGGTTCGCATTGACTTTCAACCCGAAATTCACCACGGTGAAAAGAAAATGCGTCGCGTCGCGGCTGACGATGACTTTTCGCTGAAGATGAGCCAGCAAGTCGACGTCCGAGTCGCTCAGCGATTCAGCTTGACCATGAATGTCGGCGAAAGAGCACTGATTACAAGCGCGCCGGATTCGGAAGGGACTCTGGGTGACAGTTTCTTCTGCCACGATGACGATGGGATGAAAAAGCAACGGGTGCTGATTGTTCGCGTCGTCGCTTCTGGCCAGCCGTCTGCCACATTCGCCAAGTGAGTTGTCCCCACAAAAGCCCGTTGTACTCAATCAGCAAAAAATGAATGGGCAAAACGTCTTACGTTCCCAAAATTTTGCGGATTTGAATGCAAATCAAACGAGCCTTATCTGCAAACCGACTTTCGCCGAGTTGTAATGTCAGCCTGCGACAGCCAGAACAATGACATGCTGTCTGGTTTTGTCTGACGAGGATGGTTAGGATTGGACCGGTTTCCAAATCGACCAACGACCATGAACCGATTTCGATCGCTCTCCGTACCAGGTGTCACATTACAATGACGTTTGATTCGCCAAGCTCGTTATATTGGTTTGGACTGGCTGTCCCAATCGTCGTCTTCTACATCTTGAAGATCCGATTGCGACGAAAGCCTGTGTCGACAGTGATCTTCTGGAGACAAGTACTCGACGAGAAAAACCCTCGTTCGATCTGGCAGCGTTTGCGACACTTCGTCTCACTATTGTTGCAACTGGCGATGCTGACTCTTTTGGTGCTTTCACTCGCCGATCCCTACTTTTTCTGGGAGATTCGGTCGGCTCGACGAATCGTACTTGTCGTTGACAGTTCAGCGAGCATGAATGCAACCGACGTGAAGCCGACGCGACTGGCCGAAGCCAAACTCCAAGCAGGGCAACTGATCGCAGGGATGAGGCCGCGAGATGAGATTGCACTTGTTACCGCTTCCACACAACCACAAGTGGTCGTTGGATTCACCTCGCGACAGCGAACCTTGAGCGCCGCCCTCAGCGCCGTCACTTCCACGGACGGGCCGTCGCACGTTGAAGACGCCATCGCTCTTGGACAACGACTGCTCGGCGAGCGGAATGATGGAAAGAAGTCGGAAGTGTATGTCTTGACTGACGGATGCTTTTCCGGGATTGAACGTTTTCTCACGAAAAAGGAATCTCGTAATGACAAACCCGATGAAGCCCAGCCTGCTTCTCCAGCTGCGATCAAGACCGAACCGGCCTCAGGCCCCTTAAATCAAGCGAACGCAGCGGTCTCAATTCATGTTATTGGTGAACGATCTTCCAATGTTGGAATCACGCAGTTCCAAGTGAGGCGAAGTCTTGTCGATCCACTCGGCTACGAGATCCTCGCCGAAGTCACAAATTTATCGGATCAGCCAGTGGATTGTCGTTTCGAAGTCGATTTCAAAACTCTCTCACGAGATGTAGAGCCGATCGATGTCGTACCGTTGAAACTTGAAGCCAATGGCAAATGGAGTCACGTCTTCGAGAAAACATCCGCCGAAGGTGGCCACCTATTGGCTCATCTGAATTTCCAATCGACCGTCAATACGCCGAAGAATATGGCAATTGATCGACCTCACCAGGACACGCTTGAAGCCGACAATCGAGCCTGGGCAGTGTTGCCTCGCCGTGAAATCCAGCCTGTGATTCTCGTGACTTCAGGAAATCTCTTCCTGCAAAAGGTTTTTGAAGTCAATCCACTGGTAAAACTGACCGTTGTCGATCAACCTCCCGAAACGATCCCTGCGGGAACGGTCGTCGTCTATCACCGAACCGCGCCGGCCAAGCTTCCGCACGGAAATGTGTTTGTCATCGACCCTGCAAATTCCAGCGACCTTTATTCCGTCGGAGATCCGCTCGAAACTGCAATCGTGACAAAACAGGACAAAGACTCGCCGCTGATGTCACACGTCCGTCTCGATAATGTCGTGATGCCCGAAGCTCGTAAACTCGTCTCGACGCAGCCTGAACTGACGCAAGTGTTAGCCGCAGCGGTCTCAACCGACCCTCTCTTTTTTGCGGTGAATCGAGCCGACGGGAAAGTCCTGGTGATGACGGTCAATCTCGATAAGGGAGATTTACCGCTTCGCACGGCGTTCCCGATTTTTGTCGGCAATGCACTGCACTGGTTCGCAGGAAACAAGAGCGATCTTCGAGAATCTCTCGCCACCGGCTCGGTTGCAACAGTGACGACAAGCGACTTTGCATCGCCACCACGAGGAAATCAACTCGTCCTTATTAACCCCTCCGGTTTGAGAAAGAATCTGCCGATGATCGTCGACAAGACGACATTTGGGCCACTAGATCAATGTGGAATCTGGAAAGTCGAAGAAGAACAATCTCTGTCAATGAGAAGTTCGAGTGAAAGCGAAATTCGTTCATCATCCGAACCCCTGATGGAGATCGCCTGCAATATGTCCAATTCGACGGAATCGGATATTCGTCCGCCGAATGAGTTGCTTTCCGAAAAAACAATGCCGTCTCCGATGTTATCAGGCTTCGGCTCTCGCCCGATCTGGTTCTGGCTTTCATTGTTGGGTCTTGCCCTGACGTCAATCGAATGGTGCCTGTATCAGCGCCGTGTGATTAGCTGAATGATTTTTTAATGAGACCCCTGATGTTCGACTCATACTCATTAGAGCTGACTCACCCGTCGTGGCTGATCACGCTGGCGTTTGTCATCCCGCTGCTCGCTTACTACTTTTGGAGATCGCTGTCTGATTTTCCAAAGCGACAATTGTTTGTGTCACTTCTTACTCGAACCATTGTCGTGGCTCTCATCGCACTTTCGCTTGCCGGTTTGGCACTACTCAGTACCACTCAACAGCAATTCGTGATTTTTGCAATTGACGAGAGCTTAAGTGTCGACTCGAGCGAAGCGGATTCTCAACCAGCAACCGGTGACGGTAAAACTTCTCCAAAGCCATCTCAAGTCGACGAATTCCTTGATCGAGCACTTGCCGTCGAAGGGAAATTCAATGAACACAAAGTCATGTACCTGCCGTTTGCAGCACAGGCGGGTTCATTAAGGAAAGACCGACTTAAAGCCCCACATGAATACTATAACCCAGTTTCCAGCTCTCCGGTCGCAACGTCTGATTCAATCGACCGTAATTCAACAGACATCGCAGCAGCGATTCGTTCGGCTGCCGGGGCAGTACCTCCAGACTACGTCCCGAGAATCGTTTTGCTGACCGATGGAAATCAGACTTCGGGCGATGCTCTACAAGCGGCACTCGGTACAGCCTCGTTAATTTCTGCCGACATCGGTCGACAACAATCGCCCAGCGGTCGATCCAAAGCAGCGACATCAAATCTGATCCCGATTGACACCGTTCCATTAAAGGTTCGCGATGATAATGAAGTCCAAGTCGCTGCAGTCGAGGTGCCAGCCCAGGTACGCGAGGGCGAACCTTTTTACGTTGAAGTCGTGATCAACTCGAACCATGAAGACGAATGCCAGATCGAAGTATTTCGTGGAGCTCATAAAGTGCTCAGCGAACTTCGCAAACTCAAGTCTGGCGAGAATCGCTTTCGCTTTCAGCAATCGATTACTGGTGAACGACTGGCTCAATACACCGTCAAAGTCAGTGGCCTGAAGCAGGATACGTTACTCGACAATAATTCCGAATCCGGATTGGTCTTCACGACTGGCAAACCTCGTGTCCTGTTGATCGAAAGTGAACCCAAACTGGCCCAACAACTGGTTTGGGCTTTGCAACAGGAAGAGATTGAATGCGATGTCCGTCCGGTAGAGGGAATGCCTGAATCACTATCAGATCTCCAAAACTATGAGTTGCTCGTCCTGTCAAACGTTCCAGCAACAAGTTTATCGCAACGACAGATGGAACTGGCGCGCACCTACGTTCAGGATCTTGGTGGCGGATTTATGATGTTGGGTGGTGATCAGTCATTCGGACTGGGTGGCTACTACAAGACCGTATTAGAAGAAATCTTGCCTGTCCGTTCGGACTTTGAAAAGGAAAAAGAAAAGCCTTCGCTCGGCATGGTTCTCGTGATCGACAAATCGGGTTCCATGGGGGGTGAGAAAATTGAAATGGCGAAAGAGGCCGCAAAAAGCGCAGCGGAACTATTGGGACCTCGTGACCAACTGGGTGTCATCGCATTCGAAGGGAACTTCTATTGGGTGAGCGACCTGCAATCCGCCAGTAATAAAGCCCGAATCATCGACGACATCAGCCGCATTGAAGCGGGCGGTGGAACGGTGATGTATCCCGCGATGGAAGAGGCTTACAACGCACTACTTGGTGCGACGGCCAAACTGAAACATGTCATCGTCCTCACAGACGGAATTTCCTCACCAGGTGACTTCGAAGGGATTGCTCAAAGCATGGCCTCCGCTCGAATCACGTGCTCGACCGTTGCCGTGGGTGAAGGCTGTGATGGAAAGTTGCTCGAAGAAATCGCCCGGATTGGACAAGGCCGATATTTTGAAGCTATGGAAGCAAGTACCCTGCCGCAGATTTTCGCCAAGGAAACAATGACGGCAAGTAAGTCTGCAATTAACGAACAACCGTTCGTTCCACAGGTCGTACGCCCCACACAAGTCCTCGCTGACATTGACTTCGAGACGGCCCCGTTTCTACTGGGGTATGTCGTGACTCGCCCGAAAGCGACCTGCGAATTCATCCTCGCGACAGAATCAGGTGACCCGCTTCTGGCCTGGTGGCGATACGGGCTGGGAACAACCGTCGCTTTCACGTCCGACGCGAAAAGTCGTTGGGGGGCAGAGTGGTTAACTTGGCCTGGCTTCAGCAAGTTCTGGGCACAAGTCGTACGCCAGTCCATGCGTAAGAATGACGTCAAGGGTGTGATTGTCGACGCAAAACAAGAACGCCGCAAAGCGACCGTCATGCTTGATGCGATTGACCCATCCGGAAAATTCCTGAATCGTGCTGACACCGAATTGACGGTCATCGATCCTCAACTCGGCCAACGCAAACTTGAGATGAAACAAACCAGCCCTGGTCGCTACGTTGCCGAATTCGAAACTCCACTTTCCGGTGCCTACCATTTGAATATGACGCAAAAAACCTCCGGCGGCACGTTGTTGCACCAGCAGACACGAGGACTCATTGTTGGCTACCCCGATGAGCTACGTTTGTTTCCAACAAACTCGGAACTTTTGAAAACGCTGGCAACCGCCACGGGAGGCCGTTTCGATCCGACCCCCGAAGAGATCTTTCGTACTGACGAAACATCCTCAGACCAAAAAAGTCTCAGACAACAGCCCGCCGCTCCGCGTACAGCCCAGCGAACAACACCGCTTTGGCCCTACCTGCTTACCGCCGCGTGTCTTTTATTCGTGCTTGACGTTGCCCTGCGTAGAATTGATTTCAGCCTCTGGTGGCCGTGGCGTGGCCGCTTAACCTGAAGTTCGCCAGCCCGACTCATGCATTTTCGCGGAAAAAGTCGAGCGCCGCTCGATTACAGTTTAGAGTGATTCAAATGACTTCGAAAACAGCAAGGCGAGGAGTCACCTTCGAATCCAAAAAGGATGAGAAATTTCGGTTGGACGACGTTATTTTTTGCTAATGAAAATTGGATTAGACAAAATCCAGATGCGATCTTCGCCAGCGAGGTTCAGCCAGAGTTCGACTCGATAGTTTCCCGCGTCGGTGACGGACGCCTCAAACGTCGTTCCGTCTGACTGGCTCACAAGCTTTCCGTTTCGAACGAGTTTCCAGTAAGCATGAAGAGGCGATTGGCCGGTCAATTTGGTTTCTTGCGAGAGCATGAGCTGACTTCCCATCTCGTAACGCACTCCCTCCGACTCGGCGGCAAAATCGAATCCTGTGGCATCGGCCATCCAGTCGAATGCGACGAAGGCTCGGCCATTGTTCAGCGCTTGCCAGACAGCGGGTTGTGACAGTTCGGTCAGCAGCAAATGCGTACCGACATGGCGAAGACTGTTTTCGTAGGGGTCCAACCGAAGCTGAAACAAAGAATCACCGACTTTTGAGTCTTTGGGGATTGGTTTGATGGTGTTAAAGACAGCGGCATCGAGCATCAGCAGCAGTTCGCCCAAAGGGTCTTCGACACGGACTTTGCCCTCATCGGCCATGATGACCGAAACGCCGATATTTTGATGAGCATCGTTGGCTGAAACGCCCGTGTGCGGAGCCGTCTGGCACAATTCGTCCCAGCGTTTGAGATAGTCTTTGGGGTAGTCCTGCAACGACGAGAATGCTTCTTGCGGATATCGCTGGTAAAGTTCTGCCGTTTTCATCAGCCAGAGAGGATTTTTGACAGACGAAAGGAGTCGCTTTTCATCTTTGGCGTCCGCGTGCGTGTTATAGATTTCGACTCCTGTCAAACCGCTAAGTTCCCAATCCATTCGTTCTTCGAGGTGCGACAGGAAGGTCAATCCGTCGCGTCCGCGTACGATTTCGGAAAGTTCCTGCGGAGTTGATTTCAGAAATTCTTTAATGCTTTGACGAGGATAGACCAGCATTCCATTTGTTTCGGCACCAGGGATTAACAGCACACCATCTCGCAGACCCTGGTGTCCGTCGCGGAAGACGTCGTAATGATCAGCCGGGTGCTCCGTGAACATTAAGACCTTGGTTCCCGCCGCTTTGGCGGCCGTTACGATTTCGTCGATTTTCCCTCGGCTGTCATGCGAGAACGCCGAATGAACGTGCAGGTTGGCGCGGACATCAATGAGATTTCCAGGCCGGGAAAGTGTTTGACGAGCATTCCTCAGCTTCATAACAGCCTGATGAACCGCTTCAAGCCGTTCAGCGGTGAGGCGATCGATCGCATCGGCGGCAAGAATTGGTCCAGTGCAAAGTAACGCGATGAAGGCACAGACCAAAAGAGAATTTTTCATGGGAGAAATCGGAGTCGTTCATGGGGAGTTGGCATACGGCATGTTTCACTCTTGCCAAAGATCCGATAGCGGTTCTTTGACACTAGCGAATATCCGACGTTTCGAAGTGGTAACGGGATCAACCAGAGCAGGGTGCCGACCATTCGCCAACCTGTCCCAAGTTGCCAGAGGACTCGCACGACCGCATCGGACTTACGGTAGGTGCGACCTGCGATCCAAAGCACTACCGTATTCAAGTCTTCGATATCCGCTGATTTCAGAAGGGTTTGGGCAGTCGTCCCTTGCAAAGGAGCAAACTGAAATTTTTCGGCAGCATCATTCTTCAGTACGAAATCGATCGACCGACTGCACAGACCACAAACTCCGTCAAAGAAAAGAACGATGCGCGCGCCTTCTGTTTCACGCTGGCCGATTGCCAATTCGCCATCGATCGGAGTGCTAAGTGCGGCTGGCACTGTGCTCATGATACCCTCACTTAATGAACGTCGGGACCGCGACCATGTGCTCATGGTAACGGAATTGTCTCCAAATCGGCAAAGCGATTTGGAAAACATCGAGACAAGAAAGTGATAAGGAGACGGGGTGGGACACCCGCAATCGTGTCTCATGAGCCTCCTCACACTTCCTTAGCCCGAGTCGTCCTAATTTGAGTGAATCACAAAGCACAAGGCTTGACTCGCATTCGTGGGCTGTTTCAGTCGGATTTTTTACGAGGCCGTCCTCGTTTTTTAGGAGGCCCATCGGCGACCCCGGCATTTCTCGCTTTTCTCGCTGCAACGTCCCGTTTCGAACGTTTTTGCATGATTTCGTATTGCGACGGTCGATTCTGCGACTTCGCAATAATCTGAGCAGGCAGCACTGCAACGCACTGGTTTGCCAGTGTAATGATCACGTCGAGGCAATCCCATTGACGCTGCGTCCAAGGGAAAAGAGCCTGCTTCAGATCATGCTGGTTCATCTCATAGGCCACCTGAGTCAGCTGTTCGGTTGCCTTCTTTAGCGACTCGGCCGTACTGGTTACGACGTCGACACCCTTCACTTCATATTTTACTGGCACGCAAATTCCCCCTCAAAAAAGTTGAACCACCCGCTTAAAGCTAGTGACGTTGTCACGATTTGTCATCCGTAACGTCAATTTTCTCTCTTCCGGCAAAATTTTCTTACTAAACGGCATTGACGATATATTTTTTTATCTTTATCATGATTTAGTCTTTCTATACTTTTCACGTAATCATCTTCGTTTAATTTTAGAGACTGGCCTGGATTATTGACGGGGGAACACATGAATTTTTCGAGTCCGACTGAACGAGATCAGCTGCGCCAGCAATTGGGAGCGACGGACGCACGTGTTCAGCTGCTGGAACAACTCGTCGCCAAGCAATCTGACAACTGGGAGCCAGACGCGCGTGAATGGCAGCGGTTACAACGCCATCGACGTGATCTGGCCCAATGGCTCGTGGATGAAGCGACGAACGATGAAGGAACAATTATCGAACCAAGCATCGACGCAGCATTGGGTGGCGAGCCGTTCGTGCCAGGCACGATCACCACCATCGTGAATGGAAGACGATACTGTCTGACGCTTGTCTCGACCTGCTATGACGTAAAAGAGGTTTAATTGCGCGTTCAACCGAGGTTCCGTCAACGGACGTTCGTCGACACCTCGTTTTTGACTGTGTTTTTAAAACAGGAAAATGAAAGAGGAAAAGACATGAGGTTACGTACTGTAAAAGGAGCCGTCTTTACGATCGTTGTTGACGACAAGCGGATCGTCGTGAAGCACGTTTTTGGTAAAGGGAAGCGATGTCGAGTGATTCTTCCGCCAGGGGTGTTGATCGAAGAAGAGCGGCGCCAGTCAGCAGCCATCGATCACGGCAATTCAAGAGATTCGAATTAAGTCGTCAGGAAGTGCCACATCGAAGCGCTCGAGCCATATCAAAGCGGGATTACTCGGAGGCAAGGGCCTCGATTTTGATTGCGACATCGTTGGCCTGCTTCGCGCCGGGAGTAGATCGACCATTGGCGATTTCTGAACGTAAGCGAGCTTTCAGGCGGTTGACGATCTCGGGATGGGCTGCCTGTAAGTTGGCAACTTCACCGGGATCTTGGGAAAGATCATGCAATTGCAGCGACGGAAGTCCCTGCTGAATCGCTTCCTCATCTTTCGGCAAGGCCCAGCCGCCCGAGCCAGGACAGAGTGTTAGCTTCCAGACCCCTTCACGAATGGCAAAGCGTCCCGTAGAGCTGTGGTTGACAATGGTTGGGCGATTCGCGATCTCGTTCTTTCCAAACAGTGCTGGCAGAAAACTGATGCTGTCTTCGCCGGCGTTGTCTGGAACGCGTGTGTTCAGCAATTCCGAGCAGGTTGCCATCAAGTCTGTATGACAGATCGTTCGATCACTGATCGTGCCAGCAGGGATTTTAGAGGGCCAGCGTGCAATGAAAGGGACTCGATGTCCTCCTTCGAAAATATCGGCCTTGCTGCCACGGAATGGGCCGCTCGGCAAATGCCCCGACTTACGCAGCACGTTTTGAGGGTCGCCCGGCGGTGCAAACCCATTATCGCTGGTCACAATCACGAGCGTGTTGTCCGTCAAATGATTTTTGTCCAACCGAGCCAGCACCTCACCGATCGCAGCGTCGGTCTGCATGACGAAATCGGCATAATCGCCCAACCCACTTTTCCCTTGCCACTCTTTGGTGGGTAACACGGGAGTATGTGGCGAGGCCAGGGCGAGATATAAGAAGAATGGCTTGCCGGATTGTGCATCTTTGGCGTAGCTGTCGATCAGTTCGCTAGACCTGCTTGTCAATGCGGGCAAGACGTCGATTGCTTCGAAATCATTAGCGGCGGGGCCAGAGCGAATCCATTTCTTCTCGGTCGTCGGAACTGACGTGACTTTATCATTTTCAATGAATACGTATGGAGGCATGTCGAGTGACGCACTGATCCCGAAATAATAATCGAACCCCAACGTCGTCGGACCATTCGCAATCGATCTGGCCCAATCGATATCCGTAAGCGCAGGAACGATTTTGCCCGAAGGATCGAATGAAGTTCCAGTCGATTTCGGCCAGTCCATCCCCAGATGCCATTTACCGACGCAGGCCGTCGCGTAACCGTGTTGTTTTAACAGAGCGGGAACCGTCAGCCGATCACGAGTGATCAACGGAGGCGAAAAACCATTAAGAACTCCGGACTGCATTCGTGTTCGCCACGAATACCGGCCGGTTAACAATCCATAACGGGTCGGGGAACAAACAGACGAACCACTATGAGCATCGCGGAACATCATTCCCTGAGTCGCCAGTCGATCGAGATTCGGCGTTTTGATTTTACCGTTTTGCGGGTTGAACGCTTGCACGTCGCCGTAGCCGAGATCGTCAGCCAGGATGTAAACAATGTTTGGACGAGACGACTGGGCGACCGCAGGCGATTCAGATTGAATCGTGATCACGAGCACCCACACGATTGTAATTTTAAAGAATGTGTTCATGTGGATGATGGTAGCGTTGAGCTCGAAAAAGCTCAAAGATGTTCGGAGTAAAGGTTCGAGATGATGTGACGGTTGGATTACGGCGGCTGGAAGTCCGCTACGGGTCGGGGTGCCACGGTTTTGGAGTCCTCGACAAGGCCGTGTCGTCATGGGTCTGTAACGCGTCTGAAGAGCGCTGCCTTACCGAAGACGGTAAAACCGTGGCACCCATTACATCGAAGCATTCCGTTTCAAAATCGCATCATCCCTGGCAACGCAAACACCCCTTCATCAGACCAGCTTCGCCCTCCCGAGCAACGCCCGAACGATCAACCGATTCTGAACCCGTCATTCGGCGCACACAAGCACAAACCGGCTGTGCCGGTCGCGGTTGGATCTGTCACGTGATAAGCTGAAGAAATACACTTTCTCTTGGGACTCGTCATTGGTTGCATACAATGAATCGTCAGCCGTACCAGACACCGCCGCGAACATGGGAACCTCGGATGACTCCGTGGTTGGTTCGCTGGATGCGACCATTGATCCAGCGAGATTTGAAGCGACAGCGGATCGACCAACTCGATATTAAGGGACTTGACCACTTGCGCGGTGCCATTGACGATGGTGCCGGGATATTAATCACGCCGAATCACTCATTTCATTACGACTCGTATGTTCTCATCGAAACTTCTCATCGTGTTCAAACGCCATTTCATTTCATGACAGCCTGGCAAGTTTTTCAGATGAGCACCCCGTTTCAACGCTGGATGCTTCAGCGACACGGTTGCTTCAGTGTGGATCGTGAATCGAGCGATACCGGGGCGTTGAAGCGTTCGATCGAGATCCTGGCCGCAGGCCGACATCCGCTGGTGATCTTTCCTGAAGGGGACATCTATCACCATAGTGATCGCGTCAGCCCCTTCCGCGATGGGGCAGCGGCGATTGCCTTGTCGGCTTCTAAACGAGCATCGCGCAAAGTCGTTGTCATCCCCTGCTCGTTGAAATGCTTTTATCTCAGCGATCCAACTCCGTCGCTGAGCGAAACACTGAACCAGCTGGAGCAGTCGCTTCACTGGCGTCCACAGCCAAACTTGTCGCTCGACGCTCGCGTCTATCGAATCGCTGAGGGATTACTCACACTGAAAGAAATGGAATATGTGGGACAACCACAACAAGGGGTTCTGGTCGAACGGATTGGGGGACTCGCCAACTATGTGCTTGATCGACTGGAAGACAAGCATGGTCGGCCGCGCGGAACCGATTCGATTCCCGAACGAGTTCGCGACGCTCGACGCGACATCATTCAGAAGTTGGATGAATCCCAATTGAGCACCGAACAAAGACAATCCCTTAACTCCGACATGGAAGATCTGTTTTTCGTGATTCAGCTTTACAGTTATCCTGGCGACTATGTCTCTGAAAAACCGGTGATTGAGCGTGTTGCTGAAACACTCGACAAGTTCGAAGAAGATGTTCTCAAGGCGGATTACCCTGGTGTTCGCGGGCCGCGCCGTGTTGTCGTGCGGTTTGGAATGCCGCTCGAAATCCCCAAGGAACGGGGAGGTCGAGGAGCGATCGCGGAGTGGACACGCCGAATCGAAAATGACGTCCAGGCAGGTCTCGATTCGATAAATGCCTCAGCGAAGGAAGCGAGATGCTGAGACTTGTTGATATTGCCAAGTCATTCGGAACCAGGGTCGTCTTGCGTCCGATGTCGATGGAAATTCCTGCTGGGAAGACGACCGCACTGTTGGGGCCGAGCGGTTGCGGAAAGAGTACATTATTGCGCGTCGTGGCGGGATTGATTCCCCCGGACCAGGGACAAGTCTTTTTCGATGGCGAAGTGGTGACACAACAGAACGTACAGAAATTGAGACAGAAGATGGGGTTTGTGCTTCAGGACGGCGGGTTATTCCCTCACCTGACGGCGCTAGGAAACGCGGGGCTGCTTGCCAGGCATCTGGGATGGGAAGTATCGCGAGTCAACGCTCGTGTGGAAGAACTGGCAGATCTGACTCGGCTTCCCCACGACGTTTTGAATCGGTTTCCGCATCAGATGTCGGGTGGTCAACGTCAACGAGTCGGCATCATGCGAGCCTTAATGCTGGACCCGGAAGTGATGCTGCTCGATGAACCGATGGGGGCGCTGGATCCACTCGTCCGGTACGATCTGCAAAACGATCTAAAAGAGATTTTCTGCTCACTGCAAAAAACCGTGCTGTTGGTTACACACGACCTTGGCGAGGCGGACTTCTTGGGTGACGATGTTGTACTGCTCAAGGATGGGCGAATCGTGCAACAGGGAGCTTTGGAAGACCTTGGAAACCGACCATCAGACCCATTCGTCACCGACTTTATCCGAGCACAACGAATCCCCAACTTTGGATCGAATTGATGGACGTTGATCAAAGCCGGACATGGCAACAACAGGAAGGACCAAATAAAGAATCCAGGGACATACGTCGCCCGGAACGCCTGGTCGATTTGCGAAGGAATTCGCGATTCTTATCCGGTCGCGCCAACCGTTTAGCGCGATTCGTTATCACAGTGACGATGTTGGCGACGTTGTTTGCGGGTAACGTTTCAGCCGAGGGACCCAAATCGAAGCCGATCCAGATTGGATCGAAAGCTCTGACTGAAGGTGTCATCCTGGGTGAAATGCTGGCGTTACTTGCCGAGCATGCGGGGTGTAAATCCAAGCATATAGCCGCGATGGGTGGGACGCAGATTGTCTTCCAGGCTCTTGAAAACGGGTCGATTGATGCGTACGCCGATTACACCGGCACACTGACACAAGAGATTCTCAAGTCGGAACGAATTCGCGACGAACGAGGCATGCGGGACGCCCTGGCCCTGCGTGGGATTGGCATGACGAATAAGCTAGGGTTTAACAATACGTATGCACTGGGGATGAAAGAGGACTTGGCAGAAAAGCTTTCGATTCGAAAGATCTCGGAATTAGCCCAGCATCCAAAACTGGACTTTGGTTTCAGTAACGAATTCAAAGGCCGAGAAGACGGCTGGCTTGGATTGAAACGAACCTACCAACTACCGCAAGAACCTCTCGGGATGGACCATGATATTGCCTATCGCGGCCTGGAATCGGGCACAATTCAAGTTACGGATTTGAACTCCACCGACGCCGACATCCGGTTCTATAATCTCCGTGTCCTCAACGATGATCGAAGCTTTTTTCCGGCCTATCAGTGTGTAATTCTCTATCGATTAGCTTTGGAAGAACAACATCCTGATGTCGTCAATGCATGGAAACAAATGGAAGGTCGCTTAGATGATTCATCAATGATTGAAATGAATGCCCGTGTCAAGCTTGACCGTCAATCCGAACGCCAGGTTGCTTCGAGCGCGCTAAGAGATCGCCTTCAGATCGCGATTGCACCTGAAAAGACCAGCCACCGTCTGTTCTGGGATTTGCTGAGGAACACACGCGACCATCTCCAACTGGTTTCATTGTCTTTGCTGGCTGCCGTCATCGTGGCGATCCCTTTGGGAATCGCGGCAGCAAAACTTCCCAAGTTCGGTCACGTCATTCTGGGAGTGATCGGGGTGATGCAGACGATCCCTTCAATGGCCATCCTGGTCTTCATGATTCCGCTCTTGGGAATCGGTTTCTGGCCCGCAATTGCCGCTTTGTTCCTTTACAGTTTATTGCCAATCGTACGTAACACGTATCAAGGTCTGACAAGTATACCTCATTCGTTACAAGAGTCTGCCGCGGTTTTAGGCTTGGAACCGTTTGCTCGACTTCGATTACTGGAACTGCCTCTTGCCTCGCCAATGATTCTTGCGGGAATCAAAACGGCAGCCGTCATTAACGTCGGGACTGCCACAATTGGAGTTCTGATCGGTGCGGGCGGCTACGGAGAACCAATTCTTAATGGAGTCCGTCTCAACAACCACAGCATGATCCTGCAAGGAGCGATCCCTGCTGCCGTGCTGGCGATCGTGATACAAGGCTTATTCGATCAAATCGAGAAATGGTACGTTCCTGAGGGCCTGAGAACGAAGACATAAATTGAACTCAATGTCGCTGCAGCGACAGTCGCAGTGCTGCATTAATTCAAGATATTTTTAACCACAATTCAGACGAATCGCGCGAATAAGAAAGAAAACTCGGAATCATAACCGGATTTCAAACGTTGTTTGCCATCAATTCTAATTAGTGTCACTTAGCGAAGATTAGTGTTCAAAAAGTCTTTCTTGATTTCGACGCCCTCAATTCAACTTCAGCGTTCTCACCAAACGGTTCTCCAGTAATTCGCGGCCATGGATAAACTCGACGCCAATCTCGACCGCGAATAGTGGCGGCCCGTCCCAGGCGTCTGTCGAAATCTTCACGATGTCTTTCTGTGTCGTGAAAACGACGTCGACGGAATTCTCTCGCGCGGTCTTCGCCAATTTAACAAGGTCGTTCATCTGGTAATGATAGTGATCGGGAAATCCTTGAATCAGATCACAGTTCACCCTGAGTGAACTCACCGTCTTTCGAAAGCCGTCTGGATTACCAATCCCGCAAAACGCAAATGCTTTTTTTCCAGCAACAGAACTCAATGCATGCGGTTGCCAGTTTACGTCAACCAATTGAGTCGGCTTGAACGCAATCTCGGCACAATCACTGCATCCACGAATCTGACGTAACTCATCACGCAACGCCTGAAGCTGATCTGCCGAACATTGATCAGCTCGCGTAATCACAACCAGGTCAGCTCGACGCAATGCACTCATCGACTCACGCAACAGTCCGCGAGGCAAAACGTGCCCATAACCCCAAGGCTTCAATGCATCAACCAAAACCAGATCCAGATCCCGATACAAACGTCGATGCTGAAACCCATCGTCAAGCAACAGTACATTACATCCAAACTCAGCAATCAACCTGCCAGCCGAGGTCACTCGGTCCCGCTGCTGAAGATGCGGAACCCCCGGACAAAGCCGATCCAAAACCAACTTCTCATCATTGCCCACCGCCGCAGGCGGTCCATGCGCGTCGCATGACGGGTTCAGAATAGGATTGTCGCTCGCGCGTTGATCAGGTGAGCCGGGCGGCGTAAGCCCTCGGACTCTTGCCCCTTCCGCCGCAGACAGCCCATGCGCGCCGCAGGACCGGTTCAGAATAGGTGAGTCGTTCTCGCGTTGTGACATGTCAACAGGTGGGGCATTGTCAAGAAAGGGACTTTTCTCGAACTTCCCATGAGATTTCCGATTGAGTGATCGATAGCCTCGACTCAGCAACCCAGGCTTACGACCCTGAGAAACCAGCCAATTTGCTATCCATGCTGCCATAGGGGTTTTGCCAGTTCCACCAGTGGTGATGTTACCTAGGCTGATAACAGGAACAGAAACTTGATGAACCGGAAGCCATTGCTTGGAATATGCAAGATTTCGCAAGCTCATTACCGAGGCGTAACCCCACGATGCTACTTGCAAAACGCCACGAAGCCCCTTCGCGGCGATATCGCGACGGCGTCCCGAGAGCAATTCGTTCAGAGCAGCTTCATCCATTCAGCGACTCAAGCTCCCGAGGTCGGGTGTTCAAACTTCAAAATTGGACGATTAAAGGATCTCAAATGAAAACAGGGGCGAGGCGGCCAATTTTGAAATTTGAACGCCCGACCCCCTCTTCAAAACACAAAGATTCCGAGCGCTTATGCCACCCGGCTCACCAAAACCTCATGTTAGGTCACGCGAGTTCGGCGACCTTCTTGCAAATGGCGTCAGCCATCTGGCTGGTGCCAACTGCGGTTGGATCGGTACGGTGTGGCTTGAGATCGTAGGTGACGTCTTTCCCTTCCGAGATGACACTCGCAACCGCTGCTTCGAGTCGATCGGCGGCTTTCTGTTCGCCGAGATGTTCGAGCATCAGCTTCGCAGACAGAATGAGTGCGGTCGGATTAACCTTGTTTTGGCCTTTGTATTTCGGAGCACTGCCGTGGGTTGCTTCGAAGATTGCGGAATCAGCGCCGTAGTTGGCACCTGGTGCTACTCCTAGGCCCCCGACCAAACCAGCACACAGATCACTGAGAATGTCGCCGTAAAGATTCGGAAGCAGGATCACGTCGTACAATTCGGGCTTCTGAACGAGTTGCATGCACATGTTGTCGATGAGACGTTCCATGTACGTCACGTTGCTACCGTCCGGCACTTTTCCATCGAGAGTCGGATCTGACTTTGATTTCAGTTCTGGCTGTTCGAATTTCGCTTGATATGACGCTGCCACGGCTCGGGATTCGTCGTACCACAGACCGTCGGTGAACTTCATAATATTCGCCTTGCAGACCGAAGTCACCGACTTTCGCCCATGCTTGATGGCGTAATCGAACGCGAAATTGGCGATATTTCGTGTCCCTTCCGTCGAAATTGGCTTGATGCTGATCCCGGTGGTATCCAGACCCGTAGTGATTTTCTTCCCGGTCGCAGCCTTGTTGATCGCCTGAATCAATTCTGCGGTCGCGGGGAGTCCCGCCTGGAATTCCACCCCGGCATACAGGTCTTCGGTGTTTTCACGAACAACCACCAGGTTGACGTTCGATTCGCTGAAATAGGTGCGGACGCCGGGGAAACTTTTGCACGGACGAAGGCAGGCGTACAAACCCAATTCTTGACGCAGGAAGACGTTGACGGAACGAAATCCTTTACCAATCGGAGTGGTAATCGGAGCCTTCAGGGCGACCTTATTCTTTCGAATCGAGGCGAGAACGGAATCGGGAACCTTGCCGACTTTCTCGATCACTTCGATACCACATTCCTGGACATCCCAACTGATTTTCACGCCAGTGGCCTCGACGCATCGTCGGGTTGCTTCGGCAATTTCAGGACCGACCCCATCGCCTGGAATAAGAGTAACATTATACATATTGACTGGTGACTCTTTCATCAGAAGGACAAACGTACCGAAACACACGAGCCCAGCGGCGTTTGCCCTGGGATTCTTTCATGACCAGTCGCAAGATTTACTTGGAACATGGAAGGAAGAATCAAGGGGCTGACGCCGACTGGCTCGACTGCATCAGGATTGGCACAAGCTGCACGATCTTCGACGCTAACACAACCGTCTGCAACGTTGCAAGGGATACCATCTGACGCAATTCTGACATTTCCTATAGGCGAAGTGGTCGCGACGAGAGAGTTTGAACACTTCCCCGATTGAAACGTCAAATCGACACGCGACGGGACGCCGCTTAAGATCGAATTCCTAATTTTCTATTTGCCCAACGCGAGCATTTTGGAACCTGCATCCTGATCGCAACAACAGAAGTCGTAGCCACAACTCCTCGCCGAGCGATCCTTTTTAGGACGCAACTTATGGAAAAGTTGACGGGAAATGTTTGTGGACTCATTTCATGAGTACCTTCCAAACGTGAAGAAAAGTATTTCGGCTTTGCAATTGACTTGCGATTTATTTATATGTATTTTTCTGTAGTTTTTTTTGCGAAGAAAACAGTAATCTGCGATGAAACCGTAGCGGACATCATCGCTCAGACGTTGTCTCCTTTTATCGCATGAACACACCACTAACATGCGTAGCTTTTTAATGCACGTCAAGCCGCCGTCTACGGATTGTCGCTCGCATGGAATCCTGGAAACCAATGCCGGAAGACTGCATTTGATTTCTTGCGACGTGGAATAAATTGACAACGAACCGAATCGAAACAGCAGAAAGTCATTTGAAGCTTCGCCTGTTGGACTTCGATGACTTTTCAGTAATTTAACAAGCCAATCAATCGCAATGAAATTGGTCAAGTTGGCCAACTTCAAATCCTGAAAATGCCTATAAAAAGGGAACTTTGCCAACTTGGCCAACATGCTTCGAGGATTACGATGAGTCGGTTGATTGAGGTTTTGGCGGTCCTCGAAAACTCAGTTCAACCTATGAATTGAAATTCAGAATGAATTTGAGAGAGTTTTCGGTAGGAGACTCAGGCTTATGGATGATGATGCTCATTCACCGAAGGCGCTCAAACCGGTGACGAAGGCACTCAATGATAAAGTCGCCTGCCTCGGGGAAAAACCTTATTCACCCCCAAAGCATTCAAATCTTGCCAAGGCACTCAAATTGGCGACCAAGGCATTCAACCGGATATCGAAGGCGCTCAGGTTGGTTACCAAGGCGTTCAACCGGGTGACGAAGTCGCTCGATGAAATCCCAATTGCTTTGCTAGAAGCCACAAATCGTATCCGTTTCTGCGCCCGACTTGACTCTCAACCTGAAATTTTCTGACAATTCAGACAAAATCGGGAGTTTTCCCGACACTTCGTGCGTCGAATCGTATACTCAGTTTAGCTGATGCGCATGATCCCGTTCTCTCACCGATTTTGACCGGTTTTCCGAATCGTCAGACTCGACACCAACTTCCCTATCTGCTGAAGTTACCCTATTAACCGGTAACCTCCCGAATTATGGCGCTGCTTTGCGACTCGCAGCACCAGGAAAAGTAGGACTGGCCTATGCAAACAACACGCTATTTTAGACTTGCGGCAAATCTGTGTGTCACATTCTGCCTTCTGATCAGTCCCGCCTGGTCCCAAAACGCGGGAAACGCGGAAAAAGAAAAACCGCCTGAGCGGTTGATCTATATGCCATTTAAGAACTTAAAGGCGGTCTTCGAGAAACCAGATGGTTCTGTTCTTGTTCCTTATGCTGATTACATCAAGCTTTGGGAAAAGGCGTTCGGCGACGGAATGCGCAAGCCAGATCACCCACCGGTATCCGGTGTGATTTCCTCGGCCAGCTATTCAGCGAAAGTCGAAAAAGACGTCGCTCAGATTTCGGCGACGCTTGTCGTTCAGGTTCTGGAAAAGGGATGGGCCGAGATTCCGGTCAAATTCGGCGAAGCGGCCATCGGCAAGCTGACATCCGATACGGGAAAAGTCTTGCTTCGCGGTACGGGTAACGGAACGTATTCCTTACTTTTGCCAACGGCGGGCGAGCACAAGATTTCGCTCGAACTGACCGCGCGCGTTCGAACAGCTCCTGAGGGGAAAAGTCTTGAGCTGGACGTCCCCACAGTCGGAATCACCGACTTTGAACTGCTGGTCCCCGAAGCTGACCAGACGATGGAACTGAAACCAAAACTGGCGACTCAGCCAGTGGAAGTTGC
>CAILLA010000269.1 GCA_903834925.1 uncultured Schlesneria sp. | reverse complement strand
TGGAAACGGCAATTGAAAAGGGAACCACTTCGGCAGCCGAAAAGGGAACCAGTCGGCAATCGAAAAGGGAACCACCTGATGCAAAATACTCTGCTGGTTGGTTGACTAAAGATTTATTTCTTCAGTCAACTCGCCAGGAGGGTTCAACAGGTGCTTCCAATGGACGATATCGAACGTATTCGCAGACTGGTTCTTGTCGAAGGATTTTCTCAAAGGGAAGTTGCCAAGCAATTGGGTATCGCGCGAAAGTCGGTCCGCAAGGCCGTTCAACGCGCCGATCCGTTTGAATACACTCTCAAGGCTCCCCGGGCCTGCCCTATACTTGATTCGTTCAAGCCAATCATTGATGCGTGGCTCGAACAAGACCGAAAGGCCCCCAGGAAGCAGCGCCATTCTGGTGCTCGAGTTCACGAACGGCTGGTCGCTGAACACAGTTTTCAGGGATCGCTTCGTAGCGTGAGCAGTTACGTTTCCGGCCGTAAAAAAGCGGCGAGTCCGTCGCCCGTATTTGCACCGATGGACTACCCACCTGGCTTTGAAATCCAAATCGACTGGGGCGAGGGAACGGTCATTCTCAATGGGAATTCCACGTTACTCTTTTTCTTCTGCGCGCGGCTTCCTTTCAGCAAAGCGACGTTCGTGCGCGCTTACACCAAAGACGACATGTCAAGCTTTCTGGATGCCCACAACCACCTCTTCCAATACCTGCGCGGAGTCCCGGGGCAGTTGGCCTACGACAATTTGAAAAGTGCCGTGATCAAGGTATTGACGGGTCGAAAACGAATACTCAATCGCCGATTGATAGAACTCAAAAGCCATTACCTGTTTCAGACTCGCTTCTGCAACGTGGCCAGCGGAAATGAAAAAGGGCATGTTGAAAACTCCGTCAAACGGACGGAGCGAACGTACTTAACACCCATCCCACAAGTGACCAGCCTTGTGGAACTCAACGTGTTTCTCATGGCCAATTGTGTCAAGGATCTCCAGCGCGTTTGCAAACAGACCGGCAAGACATACGGCGAGTTACTCGGCCAGGAGACTGTGCAATTTCGTGGCTTGCCCGTCGATCCGTTCTTGGCGTGTGTCGTTGAACCGGCGCGAATCGATAAGCAATCCACCGTCGTTCACAATCACTGCCGATACAGCGTACCAGTGCGCTATGCCCGTCAACATTCCCGACTTCGAATCTATGCCGAGCGCGTCGAAATTCTGATCGGCGATGACATCGTGGTCTCTCATGAACGCGGAGACCCTGGGCAATGGAAGCTCGAGTTTGAACACTACATTCCGCTGCTCGACCGAAAGCCAGGTTGGTTGGAAAGCGCCTTGCCTTTCCAAAAAGTCCGTGAAAACCCGACGCTTTCGTCGTTACGTCGCGAACTGGAGTATCGTCACGGTGAATGTGGAATGCGCCAGTTCATCACGATCCTGCAAATGATCGAGAACTACACGTGGGAAGCGTTACTCGCCGCCATTGAACGCTGTGTCCAGAGACGTGTCTTTCACGAACAAGCAGTCCGGCTTGAACTGCAAACACAGGGCAAGCCAATTGAGAACACCGCACAACCATGCTCCGAACTCGACCTCGCGGATCGGCCTGAACTCTCGCAGTGCGGTCATGGACTCCGGAACTTGTCGATCTACGACGCGCTGTTATCCGATGAGAAATCCTCGTTGGCGGAATCAATGGGAGGAGAGCCGAACGTTGACTCGTTCGATAGTTCATCGAGCGAGAAGGAAGTCCATTACCTGGAAAAGGTCACTCATCATGCCTGTTAAAAACACCACCACATCAATGACACCTGCCAGCTCACCGCTGCTTCCGGAACGATTGCGGAATTTGAAATTGCCAACGATCCTTCGAGACTATTCGAAGATCGGCGAAGAGTGTTCCAAAGACAACGCAACTTACGAAGGGTATCTCGATCAGCTATGCCAGTGCGAACTTCTCGCGCGTGAAAGCAACGCCGTCCGACGACGAATCTCTGACGCGAGATTCCCTTCATTGAAGGAATTGGCCGACTTCCGATTCACTGAAATTCCCAAGCTCAACAAGTCGAAAGTGATCGAACTTTCGAAAGGAGATTTTCTCAAAAATCAAACCAATGTGGTTATGGTTGGTGCGCCCGGAATTGGAAAAACTCATCTGGCAATTGCCATTGCCATGAATGCCTGTCGGGCCGGATCTCGGGTTCGCTTCTTCACCGCTTCAGAACTCGTCAACACCTACCTGGAAGCGCGGGAGGAACGCACCATCCTCCGCCTGGAGGCCAGCTTGAAACGGCTCCAGCTCATCGTCGTTGATGAACTCGGGTATCTACCATTAGATCGTCGAGGAGCCGAACATTTATTCGGATTCTTTTCACTTTGCTATGAACAAGTGAGTCTCATTGTGACGACAAATCTACCGTTCGCTCAATGGCCACAAACCCTCGCCGGTGACGAACGAATGACCGGCGCTTTGCTCGATCGCTTGACGCATCGAGTCGAAATCCTGGCCATTGAAGGTGAAAGTTATCGACTCCGTCAAAGCCTTGAAGCAAAAAACGCTCCGAAAAAAGTTTGAACAAGGGTTTGAACCCACGCTAAAGATCTTTATTCCAAGAAACGATCAATAACGCGTCAGACAAGTGGTTCCCTTTTCGATTGCCGATCCGGCCCCCTTCCGACTGCCGAAGTGGTTCCCTTTTCGATTGCCGTTTCCAGTCGCAGTAACTTGCGACGCCCTCCGCACATTACGGGCCGCATCCCAACTGCTCAAAAGCATATCAAACCTGTGAGTATAAACCTCGGTGCGGGATCTGGGTAATTCACGATTTTTCTCGAACAACGACGCTACGATAGTGGCAACGAGTGGCGTCCGGCAAACTTGCCGGATGTGGTCATTTGCAAGTAGAAATGCCCAAAGCTCGCACCAATCGGTTTTCTCGTGAGAAAACCACTTAGTGAAAAACTCATTGAGTTGAACATCTGTAAACCGCCGTAACGTCAAGCGATCAGAAATACGTGACAAATCGAAAACATGCGAAGGACGACTGAAGGCAATAACTCGCCTAACTGAAGCGGTCAGCGCCGCCTCAACAATGTTAGCGGAAATTGGGTTAAGCGACTTTATCTCGTCGCAAAGCAGTTTACGTTCACGAGCAAGTAAATACTCTTCTATTATAAGTTGATTTGCTTTTTTATCGAACGTGACTTTATTTCGAAGGAGTGTCGGTATCGCGCACGGCGCAACAACGCCGTTTATATATAGCGGCCCCGATGACGTTTTCCACGCAAGTTCGACAATTTCATCCGCAAGTGAAGAACCAAATTTCTTTGCTTCGTCGCATCCATCCAAAAGCAATAATTCACAGCTATTTAAGTAATTGCACGCATCCTCGCGGCAGACGCCAGGTGACATCCCCAACAAGAATTGAATGATCGCTTCCTCTAAGGATTCGTGTGTGTCATTGTACGTAAAACATGGGAAGTAACATATCTGCCGGCCGGTTCGCAGGCCATTAATTGCCACCATCCTTGCCAAGGAGGTCTTGCCGGCACCCGCGCCCGCGAGAACCGTTAACGATTCTGGCGAGTCTAAAAACGCTGCCGGGTCCATTGACTTCAGCATTAACGAATCTGTGAAATATGCAACAGGGGTTTCTTCAGCGTCTTGTATATTATAATTATTGGAAGTTGGTAGGAACAATGATCGACGAAATACGCGAGCTAATAGTTTTATCAGCGAAGCGGGCTACAAAGAAGCCTGGTCGCATCCATCTGCGCTGCAACTTTTGACGACGCGTCCTCAACTCCTTCAATTTCGGCTATGCGAACGGCGACGGATTTCAGAAGGGCCAACAAATTGACGTTGGTTACAGTAACGTGGCTTGTCTTCGCTTTCGGCGTACCCTCCGTCTGTGGGGCGTCGTCTGTGTCACACTTCGGATCAATGTAAGTGAGTAGCCCGTCGGACGCGACGTTGGGGCCTAGGATTTTTGTAGATTCAATGATTTCGTGAAATTCATCTCGAGAAATCGTTTGCTGATTTGGAGGGTCGAGTATTGCAAGCTTTTTGCGTTTCAGTTTTTTGAGAAGCGATCCACGTGGAATTGCAACGATATTCACAAAAAACTGAGTCATACGTCGCGTGAGAGACGACTCAAACGCGCGGGCTTCGTGGTGTTGGTCAAGGTATTCCAGCAATCTGTGACCGATGAATTGCCCGTGTGCCGCATGCCTGTCGTAAAGTAGCGGGAGCTTAGACGATATTAGGTTGACAAGGTCGTCAGGCCAAACAACTCGCACCGAATGTGCAGCGAGTTCGTCGAACAGCGCCGGCATCCCAATCGTATCCTTGTCTGGAAGCGGATACGTCGTGACTAACCAAACTGAATCAGGTGTCTGAAGGCGACCATTGTCCGGGTTTAGTAATTGCGTCATCTTACATTGTTTGAGCTGAACCGCTAACCCAGTCACGTTGGGCGTTCCTTGGGCATTACCGGTAAATGGTTCGTTTTTAACTTGGCAAACCCCGAGTAAAGAACCGCCAAATGAGTCGGTAAAATTGAACTTCAGGTCTTTTCCCCGCTCCAACGGACCATGAACGTGCTCGACGTTTCGAAAGTTCATGGCCCGAAGCAACGGAAAGAGCACTTCCTCTTGGAGTGTGACTTCGTGAAGCCGTCGAAGGTATTCCAAAAGCCGATCCTTCGGCGAAACGGACATCGCTATCTGGCCGAGTTTTCGGTGTTTGTTGAGTTCGCTTTTTTTTGTCGACTTTTTTTTGGCCATTTGCAGCTTTCAATAACGCCAGTCACGCACGTGGAGTTGATTAATTTGACGGACGAAGCGGTAAAAGTTGTGATTATTAGCGGGCCATCGAGTCTGCTCTTGGTATGTGATGATTCTTCGAATGTGAGAAGCGGATTCAAATACGCATGGCGATCACAAGCAATATTTGCCGGATTTGTTCCCGAGTGGAAGGGTTCCGCTAAAAGAATACAGCGGCGAAGCCATCGATATTCGAGTTGCGTTGGCGTCGATGTCCGCCGGTTTCGATCTGCCGTCTTCGTCCGTCGCGGTTAGGGCTCGTGTGGGGTTTCTCTGGACGCGACGGACGAAGACGGTCAGGCAATCGGCGTCATACCAGGCGCATTTGCGTGAGGGATCGCAGCGGAGATGTCTTCATCGCAGCGGAGAGCCCGACCCGTCAGGGGCACGCCCAAACTCGTTAGCCATCCCAGAACGGCAAGAAACTCGAATTGACTAGAAAATAGTCAAGTGACACAATCAGAGTCACGAAGAGAAATTGATCGCGGAAACGTAAAGCTTCCCAAAAGAGGACGCCGATAAGTTTAGTGGGATTGGATTGACGTTACATGGAGTATCAAAAATGCGGGCTTCGGAATCCGATAGTGGC
Organism: uncultured Schlesneria sp.; assembly: GCA_903834925.1. Classification (GTDB taxonomy): domain Bacteria; phylum Planctomycetota; class Planctomycetia; order Planctomycetales; family Planctomycetaceae; genus Schlesneria. Next base: position 49,273 of record CAILLA010000269.1, on the reverse strand, counting down.
GAGGGTGAGCGAGTTCGATTGCAAGTTGTGTTGTGTGAATCATTGGCATCGAAGGTCGAGCAACAAGCCGAAGAGCTTCAACACAGTCTATGTTGGGTGGCCGGGTTTAGTATTGGCCTGGCCCTCAAGGACAAAGCGGGGTTTACGAAGTGGGTCTCGAAGCGAATTCAATCTCCAAAAGACTTCGCAAGCTGGTCCGGGCCAGCCGGAACACTCAACGAACAGCGGTTGCAACTCCGAATTGAGAAAGCAGTCGCGGACGAGTTGGATTCGATCGCCGGGGTAATGAATCAGTCGCCCGCAAAACTCGCCGGCCTCATGATTCAGTTTGGGATCGACGAGTATGCACTGACGTTTAAGCTCAGGAAAACGAAGGCGGTAAAGGCGATTAACAAGTTCTTGTACGGACCAGGAGATCTAACGAAGTTCGACGACACGAATGAACAATCGGCTGAATCAACCGCAGCCCCGTTTTGACAGGTGCGGTTGTGGCAGAGTTGGGAGACCGCATAGCGGGTCTCACAACTCTGCCACACGAGCGAACGAAGGAACGAACCGGATGTCGAAGAGATTTAAAAATAAAGAACCCCGAACCGTCGAATGTTTGGCGACGAGCGACGGCCAGGGGCGTGTGTGTATCCAACAGGATGTTTGTCAAAAAACCTGCGGGACGGGGCAGTGCCCCCGTTTCGCGTTTGGAAAGGATTCCAAAACATGCAACGACAAGTCGATGGTAATCAAGAGGCGGAGATTGACCAAGAGCAACCGAAAGCGCCCACCGTTCGAGCGTCTTTTGGCGAAACTCCGTGGACTACGCCACCACAAAGCCTGGGGTTGTCTGTAACACCCCAGGCTCAAAATTCAAACCTAGTGGGATGGAGGAGTCTGGCCTGTGGGGTGGATTCACTTTATCTAGGGATCTATGTCCAGTGGGGCGAATCATGGAAGGATCAGATAGAGGAATTGGCTGAGTGGAAAGAAGAGGCGTCAGGAACCCAAGGCGTTCCGATGAATGATGGTAAATTCCTAATTCTTCCAGGTGGGAAACAGAATTTCTGTTTCCATCTTCAATGGCCCGAGTTCCATTTGTTCTTGAGTGACAGTCAAGAACCAAAGGGAGGCACGCCGAACGCGTACGCTGAAATAAACGCGAAGACACTCTGGCAAACGTCAATTGAAGCGAGTGTCGCAATCGTGCTTCAAGAAATCGAGGCGTTTGGCGGAACGGTATTGAATGTGAAGCCGAGTCGGTGTGATCTGGCGGCAGATTTCTATTTGCCGAATCCGCTTTCGTTGGATTTCATCCTTTCTCATCGAGTTCCATCGGATGGACAGCACTCCCACAACATGACGGCGAACCGGCTCGAAACGCTTTATCAAGGGTCTAAAAAGTCACCGGTTCAAATTCGGATTTACGACAAGGCTCTTGAAGTTCTGAAGGGTGGCACAAAGCTTTGGTTTCTAGATGTGTGGAAGATCCCCGAGTGCGAGGATGTTTGGCGCGTCGAGTTCCAGTTGCGTAGACCATTCCTCAAGGCACGGAGAATCAACACGGTTTCCGAGTTGATTGACGATCTTGGAAGTCTCTGGAAATACCTGACGGAAGATTGGTTTTCATTGAGATTTCGGGATGACCCAAATGCAACCCGAAGAACGGTGCATCCCTGGTGGTTGGGGGTGCAGATGTGTGACCAGCTCTTCGGTGTTCCCAGAGTATTCAGCGGCGAGGCCGATGAGCGTCCCGCCGATGTCGAATGGTATATCGCTCATTGCAGCGGATGCCTTGCGAGCTTCGCGGCGAGGTTGCGTGTGGGCAATTTCGAGGGTGCGGCTGAGGAGTTGGTGAATCGAATGCGACTGTATTGGTCCCGGAATGATTTTGGGGACCGATACGCAGTCAAATCGATTCAATTGGGATTCGCCGGAAGTTCGGAGGATCGTGTTTCAGATGGTCAAGTCATGGAGGATGCGGCGTGAGTAAAGAACGGCGAAAAAGAAGAGATGAACGAGAACAGTTCTTGAACGTCGATGGGCTTTTAGGAAGTGCAGCAGCGGCGGAGGGAAGGACGATTGAGTCCGAATCTGAACGGGAGCAGTTCGTTCGTGAGCTGGTCGAGCGGGGAGCGATCGTAGATTTAGGCCCGCATCCGTCAGGAGACGGGCGAAAACTGAGTTTCCGGTTTGACAAACTCAACGATCAGCCAACGTATAGGAGTCTCGATGAACTGTGTGAAGGGCTTCTCGGGAGAAAGGCGAGGAAATGACCGACGATCAATCATTAAGCGTCCGACTTAGCTGGATTGAAGATGCATTGCGGATGCTGTTGCAACAGAAAGTCGTTCAAAAGTTTTACTCGACGTCCGATGCGGCGAAGATTCTCGGCAAGGCGGAATTTACCGTTCGAGAATGGTGTCGGCTTCACCGCATCCGTGCCGAGAAACGACCTTGTGGCCGAGGCAATTCAAAAGAGTGGATGATCGCTCATGAAGAATTGGAACGGGTACAATCTGAAGGATTGCTTGGTAGGGAAATCGGGCTTTAAAAATGCTGTTGAACGGAAGCAAGCAGAATTTCTTGGACGATGTTCGTTTGAATCAGCGATTAGGATACTGGATTTTCAGTCAGGAGCATGCGAGTGGGTTCAACAACATAGAGCGTTCATTGTCTGAAGTGCGCATCTAAGGGGCAATTCGTGCGAAGGGCAATAAAAAAACGGCTTTTTCTCTTAAGCAGTGTGAAGAATTCTTGTATTCAAGGGTTGAATATTCAAAACCGAATCGGGAACATGAGCCGGTGATTTGGGTGAAACTTTCTTGGGCGAATGCAAATTCTAACTCGAAAATCCACGCTTCATCTGGCTTAAAATAGAGGATAGTGTTCATGTTTGGACTCGGCGTGGTGGAGATGGGCGCAATCCTTTTAGTTGCGCTAGGTATAACTGGGTACAGGTCCGGTTTTTTTGCTTTCATAGTACCTAAGAAAACTCATTTCAAACGAGGAAAAGAGCGAGAATGACGACGAGCGATCAAATTACTACCGTGGTGATCTGCGTAATTGCGGTCCTCGTTGTTGGTGCCGTGCCATTCGCGTTACTTGGCAGAAGCATCGGCCAATCGAAGAATGCCCAGGTGCTTGGCTTCTGGCTTGGCCTCCTTCTCGGTCCACTTGGATTGGTAATTACATTGTTCTCTGACGGTAGGATCCCGTGTCCGTTCTGTGGCGATAAGATCAATGGGAAACCTGAGATCTGCAAGAGTTGCCAGACTCGATTTCGTTGGGATGGCGACACATGCACGTATTATCCTCCAAAAGAGTCGTCGAAATCGTGAATGCGGCAACTTTTGTTGCGATCCAGTTTCAAATCGAAAAGCCTGTAAGGATTCTCACAGGCTTTTTCTGTTTCATCTGCTTTGATCAGTTCATAACTCTGCTCACAGCGGCTTCCTTTTGTGTGGAATGTTGAATTAACGGTCGCTTACGAGGAAAAAACTGAAAGCAGTGCAGCTCGCTGAACTGTGGGGAAGAGATGTCGATATCGTTGTCGCATCTCTTCCGTCTGGTGTCCAGTCCAGGCGTCGATCATCCTCTGGTCGACACCGTGGCTTGCACAATTTGAGATGAACGAATGTCGAAAGACGTGCCAGCCACGAATCTTGTCCCATTTGCTGCCTGAAAGCGTGTGGTTGAACTGGTGCGAAGCCTCGTCGACCGTTAGTTGGCGTTCGTCGACACTGAATGCATAGCGTCCGATCGCCCCCTTTAAATAATCGCTCATGACTCGTTGCAATCGTCCCGACAGTGGGACAGTTCGCATCGTTCGTTTGCTGCGAGAACGTTTTAGTTCCCTCAATCGAACTGAGTTTGATTTGAAATCAAAGTCCGACACTTCGGCCCGCAGAATCTCACTTCGCCTGGCTCCTGTGTGGGCGGCGAGGATCAACATCGGATAAAGCGAGGGATGACGGGCGTTTGCCTCAGCGAAGTCGAGAACTTCTTCAATCTCTGACCCCGTGAGATAAAGCCCTTGCCACAATTCAGACTGTTCTGCTTCAGAAAGTTTGGTCTTGGCAATTTGACTTTCGATCTCGGCCCACGTCTGAAACGGTGTTTTGTCCGAAATCTTCGGAAACCGTAGGCCGTGATTCGGAAATACATTCTTGACGAGGCCCATTCGTAAGCCCCAGGTCCAAAGGCCGCTGAAGCTGGTCAATTCCTTCTTAATCGTGACCGTGCTGATCGTTTTCCCGCCTCGACCGGATACGCGTGAACGTGCGTCGACGTATTTTTGAAGATCGGCAAACGCCAGTCGATCCGCTCGAAAATTGTCACCAAGAAATCCACGGATGTGTTTGAGGTGAATTTTAAGAGTGTAAACAGTGTTGGATTCGAGAGAGCTTTCGAGCAGTCCGTCGAGATAGTGCTGACAAAGGTCAGCAAGCGCAATTCCGGCGGACAGAACGACCGGTTGAGCGAGTTTCCCGTCTGACAGCAGAAAAGTCATCAGGTCTGCGTCCGTCGGAACGGACAAATCTCCGTGTTCGATCAATTGCAAACGTCGTTCGACTCGTTCCAAAATCGTCTCTGCTTCCGTCGCTTGGTTGGTCTGAAGCGAGCGTTTTAGCTTTTGGTTTCCGAGACGATGAACCAAATGAAAATTGTTTCCGCGTTGTTCGAGCCATGCCATGATTCTGTTTCTCCTGCATAAAGTGTCGCCTGAATGGCAAGCGATGCAGAAGCCACGCAACCTCGATGGCTGCCCCCAATTTGCCCCCAACGGACGTTGGGAAAGAAAAAAGGACTTGAAGCCATTTGCTCCAAGTCCTTATGCCACTTGATGCCCAGGACAGGAATCGAACCTGCACGAGATTACTCCCACTAGGTCCTGAACCTACTTTTTTCCTCTTTGGGGTGATATTGGAAACACGATGCAATGACGTTTATTTGTGCTTTTTTTTAGGCTTTTACGCAATTTCCTGACGACGTTGGCATTGTACTGGCATGGGGCTGATATTGCCAGTCATGTTACCAAAGTGTTACCAATTCTCAGATGGCCGTTAAATCCAAGAACTGCCCGCCCGCCACTTCCTCGTGAAAAGGTGTCCGTCGCGAACTGCCGCTGCGGGTTCGGACAAAAATGTTGTGATCGCTTCGCACACAGTGATGAGTTCGAGTGGCGCACCCTCGATCCGTGATTTACGGAGAAATCCTTTCCACTGAGCGACTTTCGCAGCGTCAGTCGCGAAGGCTGGTGACAAGCCTATGGGATCTGGTGTCACGGTGGTTCCGCGAGTTGAAAATGTCTTTTCGATCGCCGAAGCCAGAATTGCCCCATCGAAATCGAATTGACGTGACAACAGCCAGATGTCGTAGTAGTCCTTCAAGCGACTGTTCAGGAGCCCAAGTTTGACCGTCACTTCAAACTTTTCAGCAATGGTCGTTTCCCGGCTATAGCCTTGCAGTTTGGGAGCGGGCTAAGCCAAAATCGTCGGATACTCTGCCAAGGACGCACTGGGAATGATAATGTCACCAAAGCCCACGTCGATTTGCATCGGAAGTCGGATGTTTTGCAGCGATCCACGGAACGTGACTCGAACTCCTGCGTAATCGGCATCTTCCTTGATTGCGATGCCGATGATGCTGGAGGGATCGAAGGCGAGCGCATCCGGTTCGACCACCTGACCGCACACGTCACGGAAGACGCCGACGAGGTCTTCGACACGGTTAGGTAGCCGACCGAGCAAATCAATGTCCCTCGTCTGGCGTTTCGAGGATGCGCCCCAGACGGTCATCATCAGCGCTCCTTTAGTACCAACTTTTCCGCATGAACAGAAACGCTCAGCCGATACAGGAAGCGTTCCATCGCGTAGTACTGGAGAACTTCCTGAAACGGTCGTTGGGAAATTTGTGCCACCTGGAGCAGCCTTTGCCGGATCGATGCTGCCAGATCCTTAATCACACGTTTCTTCACAGGACAGCCTCGATGTAAGGACGCATGACTCGTGTGACACGGCAGACGGCGGCATATCGTAGAAGGGCGTCAGCGTCAAACCCACGTTGCTGTCGGTAAGTGCGGATTGCCTCCAGGCAGGTGTCGAGTCCGATCTTATTCCGGAACTTGAAGCAATCAGCGAGCGTTTTCTCGCGAGCATACACTCGTAGCCTTACCGAACCGGAATGTGTTGTCTCAATACCAGCAGAGAAAGACTGGTCGCTGAATCGAAAGGTGCTAATTGGCGGATATTCCAGCCGACGTGGCTCTGAATTGCGAGTTATCGCCAGATAGACCTCGTGTGGAATCTGTGTCGTGAGTTCGTGAAAAGCGAGAGCCGAAATGAGACAGATAACCCCCTGTGGAACCCTCGCCGCTACAATTACCAGATCTGGATTCGAAGAGGGTGGTGCTTCGACAAGTCGGTACAGTCCTCGACTGATCATTTCCAGTTGCCCTTGCTCCACCATGTGGCGTAGCGTTTCACGATGAATGCCCGCCCGAACGGCCTCCGACATGCGGAGCATTCCCCCTCGTTGCCAAAAGCATGTCTTCGCTCGGTTCACCGGGGTGAGATTCAAGATGTCGTCCATTTTGCCACCACTTTATTAAATGTGGAGGTGTTATGGACGCGACGTGCCCGCCTGTCAAATGGCTTTCTGCAAGGAACTTTCGCCACAAAAGGGCAACCGACAATCAGGAGTTGTGGATTTCTTTCATGGCCGCGTCAACGCCAATTTCAGAGGCTCTTTTCACGCCAGCCTGAACCATTGAAACGGCTTGAGAATTTAGCCCTTGGCTGATTGCTTGAGTACCAGCCCAATCGACGGCGTCACCTAACACCAATTTCGTGAGCATTCCGCAGCCTTGAAGGACGAGCGAATCGACTTTTGACTTTGTTTCGGGTGACAGATTCCGGTAAGCATTATTCACCCCAAAAATCAAACTACGTGTTATTTGTTGGTGGGCTGGAGTAGCCATTGACCACTGGATAATCTGACCAATTACGGTGAAGATCTGATGCATCTCAGCTCCTGTTCGGAATTGTTGTTTTGGAACGGGTTTGGCGATCCTATCGTCCCGAAATTGGCCGTTCAAGTGACCAACGTTCCTCCTTGGCTTTTGAATTGCGTCCAAAACTCAGCCGACACCGTCAACGTCATTTGACCCCGTCACGTCTTGTCGACAATCAATCAAGTAGATGGTTTCACGCGGCCAAAGGCAGTAGTCCACTGGCATACGCGGCCAAAAGACGCTCTCGTGCTGCGTTGATTGCCACCATCTTTACGTGTGCATCTGAACTCTTGTTTCTGTCCGGGTGAAACGCCAAGACCTTCTGTTTGTACGCCCTTTTTAATTCATTCAAACTGGCAGTCGGAGCCAATTCAAAGTATCCCAGTAGTTCGATCAATTCCCGAGCAACGACTCGCATCCGAATGCGATCATCGACGAATTCTCGCTGCCCTTCATCGAGTTCATTGTAAGCTGCCGCCCAATTTATGATTTCAGGCGAGAATGCTCCAGCGGTTGCCCCGATCACTCCACCCAATCGTGCTCCAAAGCCAAACTTTTTTCGAAAGTACCACTGACAAGCGAGATCAGCGACTTCACCGACAATCGCTCCGAACGCGGCTAAAAGACCAGCTCTCCCGACGCGGGCGACCATCGACCGGTCTTTGAGCAGCGGAAGTACGTCTTCCTGCCAAGTCTGTCGCAGAACAGATTCCATACGCTTTCCTCTTGACGATGTTCAAATTGACTTTTTTGCCTGATTATTGGGGCGTCCGATTGAAATCCGACGGGCAGGGTATGGGAGAGGATGGCACCTCATCGACGGACGAAAAATGTACGGATTTCTGGGAGAATATGACATGCTCACCCACTGCATCTGTTCGCGGGTGCGCCGAATGCAGAAACCAAGGGCGATAAACCGCCCCTTTGGTTCACCGTGCGCTTACCCGAATGCAACGGTGAGGCAGTGAGTTTCGGCATGTCGCGCTACTTTTCAGTACGAACTTTTCCGCGTGGATAGAAACACTCAATCGGTAGAGGAAGGACTGCCTATGGGGCGCACGAATCACGCGATTCTTTTTGATTCTCAAACGATTCCCGATCAGCTAACCGTTCAACTTCAAGAATATATTTGACCTTCTTAACGCGAATGGTCAGTTGATAACCTTGATCAACGAAGGTATACCCAAGCAAACGCACGCGAGCAGCTTGCGCCCTTGTCGATTTTCGTACCGGTTTGTAACTATTTCGCAAGTTCCTCATCAGGCGGCTTTATTCCGAGCTGGTTCGCTTGCTTCTGCATCACCTCATAAAGTTGCCGATAAAGCACTCGGCCCGTTGCACTGCGTTCGGCGCTGGCAAACTGAAGCCGGTATTTCAACATGAATCCAATCAACTCCCCCACAGACTTCGCGTCTTTGCCGTTTGTATCTATGAGAATCTCTCTCGAGTAATCGACCGTGGCTGCATCAAACATGCGAGTGGCATCCTTCAAGTCGCTGACGTATTTCAATGCCTCCTCGCGGAATCCACGATCCTTGGGGACGGCCGAGTCGACCTTCGACTTCAAATTATCCAGTGCCAGATCCACTTTGATCAGCGCATTCAGGTCGAATTTGTCGTGAATGAGCTGGACTCGCAATTTGTCATAAGCGACCTCATACCCCACGCGTTCCTTGTCGAGTTCCTTTTGTTTCATGACGGTTGGCCATTTGTTTCCTTCGACATCCAATCGCGACAGCGCGATCACTCCCCGGCTTAATGCTTTCGAGACATTTGTGGAATTACTCAGCGGAGTAAACCGGAAGATAAAATCTTTGACCGAGAGTTCCTTGGGCAACTGCACCGCTTTTGATGTCCAATCGCTGGGGGAAATATCAGGATCGGCTAAGTCATAGAGGAGCGCATTGAGCGCCGACCCGTTCTGAATATCGTCGGACGTTGGGGTCAGCCGCAGCTGTCGTTCACGCATTTGCTGCTGTTTCTTGACGTCGGCTATCTTCATCCTTTTGTTAGTTGCTTTGCGTTCGAGCAACTCGGTTTGGAGTTTCTGGTCATTTCGCAGATCTTGCTTCCAGCGAATCACGGTGTCTAGATTGATTGCGTTCGCTTCGGCGGTATTCAAGTTGTAAGATCCCATACCCCGAAGGAATGCCCCCTCGCCATACAGCACCGCGCCTTCCCCTTGCAAAATGACGCCTCCACCCGGAAGAATTCCTCCTGAACGCGGTGCGACTCCGGTCGTCCCCGGCAATTGCGCGAAGGCGTCGTGTTGAGACGCGATGAACAAGGCGATTGATGAGAACAAGATTTGTGATTTGCATCGGAATCGCATGCGCCTGGTCTCTTTCGGGGCTTTAATGTGTCTCGATCCTCGGGAATGACCACAAGGTTTTCCAATCAATCCACCCGAGTGGCCTTGAATGCATGTCCCAATTGGTTTTTGGCGGTAAGCTGTTGTCCATTGTCTTCAATCATGCAGGTATCGACCCACGCTCCTCCCGGTGCCTTGTTATTGGGATGTGTCAGGACGAGATTCGACGGATTCAATGTCCACCTGGAACTCCCTTGATCAATCGAACCATTAGAGAAGAGCGTCCACGTAAATCGAAAATTCCGGTCGACCTGGCTGACAAAGTCCCATTTTCCCACGACGGACGGTTCGATCAGCTTTTTCTTGTCAGCCACCTTGTCATTCTGTTTCAAACTTGCAATAGCCCTTGACGAAGCTTCGTCCGCGCGTTTGAGTTCCGCTAAATACTCGATCACGTCGTTACGCATCATTGGCGAGAAAGGAATTGTACCGGTTCCTTCAAAATGAACTCGCTCCATTTGTAAAATCTGGGCGTTCAGATCCCTTTCCTCTGGTTTCAGTGTCGGCGATTCCTGCAGTTCTCGAGCCTGCCGATCGAAAGCGCTGATCAACTTGTCGGCGGCCGAATAATACGCGATTCCATGCTCACGAATGATCTTGTCAATTTCCGATTCACGCGGTTGGGTGGGCCCCGTTAACGCCTCCATTTGTTTATGTAGTAAATCATAGACAACGCGATACAACTCTCGGCCCTGCGGAATATTCTCGACGCTGGCGAATTGAAGTCGATATTTCAACATAAAGCCGATCAACTCTGACACCGTTGTCGTCTCATGGTCCTTTGTTTCAACGAGAATGTCACGCGAATAATCAACGGTCTCGGCATCAAACATCCGCGTCGCCTCATACAGTTCCTTCAAGTATTTCTGACCCTGACTTCGAAATCCTCGTGCCTCGGGAACAACCGAATCCACTTTGCGTTTTAAAGATTTTATTGCGGCATCGAGAGCTTCAATTTCAGTGTTGATTGACTGGTTGTTGATCAAATTGTCTCGTAGCCTGGTGTATGCGATTTCATATTCGCGGCGTTCTCGGGCCAATTCATTCTGCTTCAACACGGTCGACCATTTATCCCCCTCGACTTCGAGCCGGGACAATGCGACGACCCCGCGACTCAACGCCTTGGACGCCAGAGATGAGTTGCTCATTGGCGTAAAAGTGAAGATCAGATCTTTGACGGATAACCCTTTTGGAAGCAGAATCTGACGATATGACCATTGCTCCGATTTGAAGTCTGGATCGACCAGATCGAAAAACAACGCGTTCAACGCTTGGCCGTTTTGTATATCCGAGGCAGAGGGGTTCAGGCGCAATTGGCGTTCGCGCAACTCCTGCTGTTTCCGCACGTCCGCGTGTCGTTGCTTCTTTTTGGCTTCATCTTGTTCGCGTTTCTCGCGGTAGAGCTTCAGGTCATTTCGAAGATCCTGCTTCCAACGAATCATAGTATTTAGATTGATGCTGTCCGCTCTGGCAGTATTCAAATTGTAGGAACCCAATCCTCGCAGAAATGCCCCTTCGCCCCTTAACACGGCGGCTTCGTTCTGTGATTGTGCATAAACTTCCGAGCGGCAGATGAAGGTCAGTCCGAGCAACAAGAGCGGCAGATTCAATCTGTATGTGTATTTCATAGTGGAAAACTCCGGCGAATGACGATCCAACACCAGCCACTGCCGGATTTCGGCGTGGCGATTGAGTAGTTCCCCCCATCCGAACCTAATTGGGGCTCAGAACGCGTTCCAATGTTTCCGTCCAGATAATCGGTGAATAAAGTGGGACCATTCCCACGACCTTGTTGTTCTCATCGACTACAAATCCTCCTCGGGCGAGACTGGTTGATTCGAGCAAATATTCATGCGATTTATTTTCCAACCGAACCTGTTCCCGATTCAAGTGGCAGACGTTACGGTCGTATTCGCACAAAGGCAAATCGTAGCTTTCGGGAGTATCCGCCGGACGAGGAAGCGGATCATAAGAATGATAGTGAAATCGCTTTCCCGACAATCGTTGAGGTTCAATTTCTGCCGCATTTACTCTTCGCCACTGATTGCGGGCCGCTCTGGACAGAGTAAATGATCCTTTCACTCGCAAAATCGAAATCTCCTTGCATGCCGAAGGATGTAGAACTTCGACAACCTCGTTCCACTCGCCGTGAATAACACATCCTTGTCGGGGAGAGCCTTCAGGCTTTGCGAGCATCTCGATCGCGGTCCCGATTGCGCGTGATGTGACCGCCGTTCGGTCGTCCCACAGCCAACCAACGCCCAAGACAACCGGTCGATCACCTGCCTTCAAATCACCGAAACCAATCAGAACGAGAAAATCCGATGGATCGGGTCCAGGAGTCATCTGATCGGGGCGGGGATTCTCAGGGAGCGGTTGGAGCGTTGAGGTACCTGGATTAAGATCAGTCACCTTATTGCCTGGCAAACCAGCGATGGAACCAGAAGTCTCGGAGCTGGCGGTTCCAACTCCACGACTGATCATGGCCAAACCCGCGACGACAACGATCGTCAACATTGCGAAGGCGACCAACAGGATCAACGGGTTGGATCTGGATTCCAAAACATCATCGATGGAATTCTGTGTAATGACCTTTGCTGGGACGGGTTGCGGAGCGTGCGGACCAAGATGGGCGGAAATGCTGTCATTGTCTTGTTTCCGTTTTTCAATGGCCGCGTCCGCCGCAGTGTCGGGAATAAACGGAATATAAGGAGCAATTGCGGAAGCAACAGCAGTCGGCGGGGCTGGCTGGGACGGTTTCGCAGGGACCGCCCGCGATGTTGGAACCGATGTGCCATCCGAACAAGGCTCGAAGATTAGTTCCGGCCCGGTCTCCGTGAGATGGATCACGTCACCGGGATTGAGCCATGCGAATTTCGACGGACGACCGTTACCGATCCGGATTGGTCCGCCATCTCGTGACTCGACAATCCACCGACCATTCACACAACGCAGAATCGCGTGTTGCAGCGCGAGCCGCGAGTCATTTGGAAACGCCACCTGATTATCGGGATCGCGACCGATCCCGACAGCATCGGTATGAAACGACAGCGTTTGGCGTTCAAAAGTGAGTTTGATTGACATCAACACTTCCAAGACTTACGAAACTATAAACCAAACATCGAATGGCACAGGTAAATACGAAACGCGATCCCTGACCCGACAAGAATTCTGAAATCTTGCCAATGAAAATGCAAAGTACCTGATTATTCCAGCGTCTTGTCAAAAAAAGTTCTGCAATTTGATTTGAAATTGCAGAATCGCATCGTCTCACTTCGATCCCAACTCCTTGACCTCGATTTTCCGAAGACGAAGAGTACCCGTATTGATTTGAAAGCCGATTTTACCGTTGGGGCGATCAAGGGCAGGAGTAAATGCGTTCGTTTTTAGCCGGTCGAGCGTCAGGTCAACAATCTGCGTCTCACCAACCTTGGCCGTACAGTGATCGCCCTGAACCCAGACTTCCATCTTGTGCCAAATGTCCGGTCCCAGTTCGAGAGCGACGTTCGGTCGAACCGGAACATCAGTGCTTTTGACCCAATTAGCCGTACCCGTGACTTCATTCCCTTTCGCGTGATTCCAGAGCTTTATTATCGGATGGTCGAAAATCCTCATGCCTTCGTAGGGAACTGTTTCGTTAATTAAGCCACGAATGGCGACTCCGCCATGTGCGTTTTCGCCGACGAGGTTGAACTCAAATCGCATCACGTAATCGGCATACTGACCGTCCGCAAGAACATAGCATCGGGTTTTATAGGACTGAGATCGCCCGACAATCTCGCCTCCCTCGACACTCCATTGACTCGATGTCCCACCATCAACCGTCCATCCGGTCAGATTTTTGGAATTGAACAGAATCTTCCAGCTATTTTCTCGAGGTTGTTCAACCGCTGACGCTTCGCGCATTTTAAGTACATGTCCGCCCGCCGGTTTGCCAAACTCGCCAGCGTCATACCGCTTCCAGAACTCATCGGGCGACATATGTTTATCATTCACCTTGATTGTCTTGAGGGTTTCCATCGGTCGAAGTACATCCATCCCAATGTCGATATTCTTGGACGCGAGGGTTATTTCCGTCAGTGGCATTCCTCGAAGCGGCGAGAGATCGGAGACGGCAGTTTCGCGACAACGCAGGATTGCCAACGGCTGCCCTTGGAGAGGCGATAGGTCTGATACCTTGGTATTATAAATGTCCAAATAAGTTAGTTTCATTTCCCGGAGTGGCGAAAGGTCAGAGACGGCGGTTTTCCAGATGTCCACGACCGACAGATTGAGTCCTTTAAGTGGTGAAAGATCTGCGACCGTTGTCGCCGGGCAACGAATGACTTTAAGTGATCGCATCTCTCGTAGCGGCGATAGATTGAACACAGGCGTGCCGCCGAAACGCACCTCCACAAGAGGCATGTCATTTAAAGGTGAAAGATCAGCTACTTGGGTTGCTCCGAAGTCAATATATCTCAATTTCAAACCTTTGAGCGGCGATAAATCGGAGACCTGCGAGCGGTCAATACTTAGTGCATGCAACGGAATTCCCTTCAACGGCGTCAAATCTTTGATCGGCGTTCCGCCGCAGTGGAAAGTACCCAATCGCAATCCTTCAAGCGGCGAGAGATTGGAAACCTTTGTGTCTGAGACGTGTAGATAATCCAGTGAGGTCATCTCACCGAGCGGCGAAAGGTCCGACACTTGAGTGTGTATACATCTTAGTTGCCGTAATTTCATTCCTTTGAGTGGCGAAAGGTCGCTGACTTTGCCTTTACCTGTTGAGCTGCCATTGCACCATAGACTGTCCAATTCTTTCAACACACGCACCGGTGAAATATCAATGATGTCATCCGCGAAAAAGCACATCGTCTTAACGTGGCCATTTTCGATCTTGGGCGTGCCCGTCATCTCGATTCCAAACAATTTCCCATCGAAACCCGGATTGAGTTCCTGCAATTTCTTGCTTACGGCTTCCACTTGTTTTTCAGCGGGCAACGCTGCAACCTCATTCGTCCATCGCTGGAAAGCCGGTGTTTCAAACCCTATGGTTAGCGGCGCGTCTCGCGACAATTCAACGTTTTGACTTCGGTCAACCGGCGGTACAACGGGTTCCAATACAATAGGACCGTCGAGAATGCGCTCCAGCGTTTTTTGAAGCGGGGCGACCGAGGGGCTGTCACCGTCCACAACTATAATTTTTCCATCGAGAAGGGTCACCTTCAAAATCCGCGACTCGCCCTTCTTCAGTGTCAGTTCGCGCGTGGCCGATTCAACCGTGACGTTGTTCTGCAAAACTTCCAGAGTGTGACGCGCTGTCGCCGTCACATGGATCGGTTGATTATCGTTGTCAACCGTGATCGTCGACCCCTGAAACTTCACTTTGAGCGTCGGGTCATCGATTTCGATCTTTACGACGCCATGCGGAGTCGGGAAAAACAAGATCACAGCCAGGACTAGCAAGCATGCTCCAGCGCCAACGAGAGCCGCCCGACGCACTACAGGTGTCGCGCCAGTCCAGTAACGTGTCGCGAATGTGAATACATCGAATGTGGGCTTATGAAGAACACCATTTTTCTTGCTGACGCTCTTCGATGCTTTGCGGTTCGAAAGTGCGGCCTGCGGTTCATTCGTGAAGTCGAATGAAAAAGGTGACTCTGTTTTGGCAGATTCATCCTTCGCCTGAATCGGAGACTCCGTACTCGAATTAACCGACTCAATTGCGATAATCACTTCTGCGCATGCAACGAATCGATCAACCTTATTTTTGGCGATCATCTTGTGACACACCGCCGCCAACTTTGGATTCAATGTTGAATCAATATTGAGCGGCGATGGTGGTTCTTGGACACACTTCTTGCCCATCACTTCAAACATACCGCCCGTAAATGGCCATTCGCCCGTCAGCATCTCGAAAAGCATCACGCCGACAGCATAAATGTCACTTCGGTGATCGATCTCTTCCGCTTTCCCCGTCGTCTGTTCGGGAGACATATAGGCCGCCGTACCGACAATCATCCCTTGAGTCAGTCCGGCATTCGATGATGCGATCGTTCGCCGAGCCAGACCAAAATCCATGATGACCGGGTCGCGGTTCTTGTTTAGCATCACATTTTCAGGCTTCAAATCCCGGTGAATCACACCCTGTGCATGAGCAGCCTCAAGTGCTCGAAGAATTTGCAGTACGAGCCTGACTGCCTCTTCCGCAGGCCGCTTGCTGCCAACCCGTTTCATATACTGCTTAAGGTTTTCGCCTTCTATGTACTGCAACGCGATGAACCGAATCCCGTCGATTTCCCCTGCGTCGTAAACCTTGCAGATCAATGGATGATCGATCTTGGCGGCAGCTTTGGCTTCAACCTCCATTCGCTTCAGGATCTTGGCCGACCCAGACGCCGAAATTCGAGCCACCTTGAGCGCCACCAGCCGATCAAGTTCGACATCTTTCGCGAGATAGACGGCCCCCATCTGGCCGCGCCCAAGTTCCTTCCGGATCTCATACCGCCCGAACCGCATCGGCAACGTCGCAAACGGTCCAATCGGTGCGGGAACCGAATCGGCAGCCCGAGCCGTTTCGGAAGTGGGAGGACTTGCTGGCTGGACTGGTTTCGTGACTTTTGAGTTGTCTGCTTGTGAATGCGATGCTTCGGATTGGGAGAGATCGGCACGGCGTTTGGGGGATTCAGCCATTTGGTCGGAGTCCGATCGGGGGTTCGATTCGCGTTTGGTTTTTTGTACTTTTCCCTGCTTACGCTTGTCCGAAGATCACGGAAAAGTGCGTCCATGCTGCTTGCCTCGTGCTTGTAAAGGCGAAATTAGAGCTGGCTCCCGACACTCCATTTTAGGAAATTCCGAGATTCTTCAAATTGGCTGTTCATGGTGAAGGAATTGTATACTATCGTAGTTGACCACGATACTTTATTGAAAAAGATTCACTCGAGTGCTTCAATGGATGACTCCGAAATGCCGCCTGATGACGCATCGGGTTCGATCACGATCCTCTACCAGCAATGGCGGCAGGGGAGTTCTGATTCGCTGAATCAACTGATTTCCCGGTTCTGGCCCCGACTCCTAGCTCTCGCCAACTCTACTCTTCGCGGCCGAGTTCAACGTGTTGCCGATGCCGAGGATGCCTTGCAAAGCGCAATGATTAGCTTTTGGGAACATGTGGACAACGGCGGATTCCAGCATGAAATGGATCGTGATGACTTGTGGAACGTCCTCGGTTTGTTCACGGTTCGCAAGGCGATCAAAATGCAGGAAAAAGAACGTGCGAAGAAGCGGGGCGGAGGTCAAGTTGTCACAGGGCATCCGGTGGAAAACGCTCCAGATCCCAATTCGTCAGAAGGTCTTGACCTTGTTTGTGCAGAACTTCTGGAAATGCTCGACCCAGAATTGCGATCGTTTGCATTGCTGCGTCTGATGGGTCATAAAAACCGCGAAATCGCAGAACAGTTTGAATGTACGGAACGCAAGGTCGAGCGAAAATTACAACTGGTCAGGGCCGTCTGGGAGCAGGAAGTAGAATCTTGGAAGGCATGAAATTTTCTTGTCGGGGAACATGACTCGTTCGGCATGTACTGGATGGGATGACCAAGCGAACGTTCCAGAATTGCCGTTCCAACCAGCCTCAGACGGACGGCAGACAAAACAAACATCTGCAAACTCGGACAGCGTTCCCATACTAGAGTTTATTTCTATCTGGCGATAACGAATCCACTCCACCATGAAAAATCAACCCCCAAAATTGCCAGTTGACCTTCTTCGTCGGATCGATACGGCGTGTGATCAATTTGAAGAATCATGGCGCAAGGGGGCTGGCCCACGAGTGGAGGAATACTTGTCCCGCTTCCAAGTAGACGAGCGGGCTCAGTTACTCGATGCGCTCCAAGGTTTGCAACAAGAACTGATTTGCAGCCAGGTTCCTGTTCCTCAATCGGTCCCAAAGACCACGGAATTAAACGTCAGTGTCATCGACGATCGAGCGTCTACCGACCGTCCGGCAGAAGATGAATTTAAAACGCCCGTTGAATTGCAGTCACTGGAAAGAAACGCCCGCGTAACCTTTCGTGTGATCGAAGGTCCGCATGCAGGGACAGGATTTACTTTTGAAGAGCACGACACCTTGTTCGCGGGAAGACTGACAAAAGCGCAGCTTCGTCTGGAAAAGGATCTGCATTTTTCGCGTCATCATTTTCGCATCGAAGTGAATCCGCCGACATGCTTCTTGATGGACCTGAACAGTCGCAACGGAACATTCATCAACGGAGAACGCGTCAAGGAGCGATTCTTGCGAGATGGTGACGTGATTTCTGGTGGACGTACGAAAATGGTGGTTTCGATATTCGATCCCAAGGCATCCGCGACGGACCTCGCCGATCAGACTCTAATCACTGACGCTCCAAATCCGCCAGACATTGAACGTGGATTGCCAGTTCCATCAAGGCAGAATGCTGTTCAAAAGAACTTGGCTCCGGTGGAGTCCGGTTTACCGATTGCTCCTCCCGGATACGAGTTTCACAAGAAAATTGGCGAGGGGGATTTGGGAATCGTCTATCGTGCAAGCCGGTTGTCTGATCAAGAGTTGTGTGCTGTTAAGATGCTCTCGCCAGCTGCGCATTCCGATGAAAACGCGATTCAAGCGTTCCTGCGCGAAGCCTCGGTGCTGAATCAGTTGCAGCATCCGCATATTATCCGCTTGCTCGACATGGGCGCTGTTGGAAGAAATGTGTTCCTGGCTCTTGAGTATGTTCACTCCATCTCTTGGCCTCGTCTCGTTTCTCGATACACCTCCGAGAAGCGAATCCGCATCGCCTGCGCGCTGATGTCGCAAATTCTGGGCGCTCTTGAGTACGCACATGCGAGATCGCTCGTTCATCGAGACGTGAAGCCGGGGAATATTCTGATCGTCAAGAAGGAAAACAAACTGTTGGCAAAGCTGGCTGATTTTGGCTTGGCAAAACAGTACACAACAGCAGGAATGAGCCAGGTGACGCGTGACGGGGATGTATTGGGTTCGCTGCCATTTATGTCACCGGACCAGTTCTTGAACTCACGCGAAGCGAAACCAACATGCGATATTTATTCGGCGGCAGCCACGTTGTATTGGATGCTGACCGGTCATGAGCCAATTCCAATTGAGGGGCATCCTTGCAAATTTCTGGCAATCCTTGAAGACCCACCAACGCCGATCCGACAACATAACCCGGCGATCCCGGAACCACTCGCGCGAGTTGTGCATCGCGCCCTGGAAAAGACCGCTGACAAGCGTTTTGCCTCCGCCTCAGAAATGCGATATTCGCTTCGCCCATTCTTGAAATAACAATCGAAGACATCGAAGCGATCTTGGAATGATCGTTCGTGCATGAACGATCACTGCCAATAGAGAGTTATTTTGGAAATTGTGGCCTTACGCAGACTTGCACTATTGTGAGTTGTGTCGGGAAAGCTTTGGTTCGTGACGTAGTTAGCCAATTCTGTCAGACGCTCCGCATTTTGCATGCGCGGACCATTCGTTTTGGAGTATATTGCTGTTGGGCAAAGGGCCACCTGCCTAACTGAACGGACGGGTATGGCAGTCGACCAAGGATTTCGCAACCGAGATTCACAACACACTGGGTTCTATGTCTTTGCGATGTCGTTCCATCACAATTCGTTCTTGGAACGTAAATGGCGGGTTAGGGGATGAATTCTCAATGGATGGCTTCGGAGAAACTGTCCTCATTTCTTGTTGGTCATCCGACACGTTCTGTGAAATTGATGGAGGGGGCGGTTCCGTTCGACGGCGGATGCGGGCAGTGATGGGTTCTTCGGCGGTCGAAAGCTTCTGCCTCACTCGCTGCGGCATAGCCTCGGTACTGCTTGCGGCCTTAAGTGCTTTGATACGATCGGCCAATTCAGAAACGCTTGGACTCTTTTCTTTACCATTCTCTTGGGAGTGGCCGGACAAGCCTGCCTTGAGTTGGTCACGCAAGGCCGTCAGTTCGGACAAGTAGGCATCAAGAGTGAACGGATTCCTGAGCCGTGCCTGATAGTCTCGGAGTTGCGATTCCGCGATGGCGAGGTCTTGTCGGACTCGATCACAGTCCAAGCCATATGTATTGGCCAGTCTTTCCAAAGCGTTCAGGACGGCACGCGGTCCTTGGTGTTCCCTCGAAAGCAACGTATGGCTTGTGGTGCGGCCTTCGAGGTAGACGTCGGGCGGGAATTGCGTGTGAAGCACGAGGCCAAAACGCAGCCCCCGGTAAATGCCAAGTGTAACTCGGGTTGTCTCGCGGACATTCTTTGGCAAGCCGTCGAGCTTACCGCCGAGAATATCGGGGATGTCTTCGCGTGGGTATGTTCGACTGCCGATTGTGATACGGTCGGTGGTATGAGTGTTTGTGGTGGCGTCGTCCGCTGAGAGTTTTGACAGCCGTTCGGACAAGCCTGCGATAGTGCCTGGCAAATCTCGCACGCTGCGACGGGCGACGTATTGTTCGTCGAGATGGTTCTTCTTAAGCAAGGTGAGGCGTTGCAGTTCGGCGTCCGCCTCCGCAAGTGTCAGTACCGCCGGATTGCCCGACGCAATCGCTTTAACTTCGGCGTAGGAGAGTTCCTGGCTGCCGATGTCTTCGGCACGGCGGGCGGCATTGTCGCCGGTCATGACTTGCGAAATAAATCTCGCCTTCGTTTCGAGTGCCTGCCACATGTAAGCGTCGAATGAGCCTTCGGTGACGTAGCGATAAATGGCCACCTCTTCGTTTTCGTTCCCCTGGCGGAGAATTCGACCGTCGCGTTGTTCGACCTCGGCCGGTTTCCAGGGAGCGTCGGCATGATGCAGGGCCGCGAGGCGTTTCTGCACGTTCGTGCCTGTGCCCATCTTTTGCGTACTACCGATTAACACCCGTACCGAACCGTTCCGAACTTTCTCGAAGAGTGCCTGTTTCTTGGCGTCGGATTCGGCGTCGCCAATGGCGGCGATTTGCTCACGAGGAATGCCGTGGGCGACCAGTTTCTTGATGATCTCCTCGTAGGGCGCGTAACCCCAGGGTGTCGGGTTGACACCCATGTCGCAAAAGATCATCTGTGTGCCGCGTGTCGCAGCGGTGCGTTTCCAGGTGGACACGACGTTTCCGACGAGACGGTTCACTTTCGATTCCGGGAAGTCGGGTGCTGTGGCTGAAAGCATCCTTGCGTCGGTCGCCAGTTTTCGTCCGTCAGTGGTGATCGCCAGCGCGTTATCTTCTCTTGGGTCAACTTTCTCAGATCGGATTCGCTCGTACCGGCGGACCAACTCCTGCTGAAGACTGTGTTGTTCGTCGGACATCGGGCAGGCCACGATGATCGGTTTACCGGTTTCGAGGGTGGGGCGTGGCAGGTTCAGCATTTCGGCGGTCTGCACATCGGAAAAAGCCCGGAACATTTGTTGAAGTTCCGGCAGGTTGGTAAAGCGAGCAAACCGACTTCTCGGTCGGAGGCCAGCGCCGTCCGGGGAAATCTCCATCGTGTCCACGACTTCACCGAAGGTGGCCGCCCAGGCGTCGAAATGTTCGAGTCCTCGGCTTCGCAATCCCTCGGGGTCGAGAAAACGTTGCATCGTGTACATTTCGACCATCGTGTTGCTGATGGGCGTGCCGGTCGCGAATGTCACCCCATGTCCGGCGTGTTGCTCGTCGAGGTAGCGGGCTTTCATGTAAACGTCGAATGCCCGTTCGCTACCGCCGGTCTGAATGCCAGCGACGCGTTCCATCTTGGTGGGCGTTTCCAGGTTCTTAAAGTAGTGGGCCTCGTCGATGAAAACGTGATCGACACCGAGTTCATCAAACACCAAGCCGTCATCCTTCTTTTTCTCGGCCAGCAGGTTTTTCAGGCGTTCCGCCCGAGCCGCTTTTTGTTTCTCGATGGTTTTTATGAGGTTGCGGTTGGTTCCCCTCGCGCCAGCATGTTCGCGGAGCAACTCGTCGTATTCGCTGATCTGCTCCAGAAGGAATTTCTCCTGATAGTCTCGTGACATGCCGATCCGTTCAAAGCTGCTGTGTGTGACGATGATTCCATCCCACTCGCCGCTGGCGATCTTGGCAGTGAGGAATTTCCGACGATCTTTCGTGAGGTCTTCCTTGGCGGCAACGAGCAGCTTGGCGTTTGGATAAAGCTGCATGAATTCACGGGAGAACTGTTCAAGTAAGTGGTTGGGGACCACGTACATTGGTTTCTTGATCAGGCTCGCCTGCTTCATCTTCATGCCGGTCGCGGCCATCGTGAACGTCTTTCCCGCCCCGACGACATGGGCCAGCAACGTGTTGCCGGAACTCATCCCCCGCCAAACCGCGTCGTGCTGATGGGGCCGAAGTGTCAACGCTTGATTCATGCCGGGAAAATCGAGATGCGAACCATCGAAGAGTCGGGGACGCAGGTTGTTGTAGGTGTCGTTGTAAATCCTCACTAACCGCTCGGTGCGTTCGGGATCGGAAAATACCCACGATCGGAACCGCTCCTTGATGAGCTTTTGTTTTTCACGAGCAGCCAGTGTGGCTTCCTGGTTGACCACCCTCTGTTCGCGGTCGCCGTCATCAATGATGTCGTAAATCGTCGGCGTCTTCATATTCAAGGCAAGTTCGAGAAGCCCAGTTCCGTTCGCACGAGGTGTACCGAATTCGGAGGTTGCAGCTACCGATGCTTTGGCGGCGTAGCTTGGCTCGATGCTCCAGACGGCATCTTTCTTCAGGTGAGCCACGGGTATCGAGGATGGATCGACCTTAAACAGATTGGCAGCGAAGGCTTGAATATCCCGCTCGGGTATCCAAGGTGCGCCGAGATTCGCGTCGATATCACCGGGGAGAACATCGTCCGGTTGCACGTCTTGCAATGCTTCCACATTGCAGCGGTATTCGGAGCCAGCCTGCTCAGCGAATGTTAGCTTATGCCTGACATTTCCCGAGAGATACGCATCAGCGGTCTCCCAAGTTTTCGAATCGGGATCATGAAAAATCAAATCTCCCAGTTCGGCAATGATTTGCTGTTCTTGTTTACCATAGAGGGTAGCAATGTATGACAGGTCCACGATGCCCCGTTGATTCAGAGACACAAGTAATCCTTCTTCGGCAGTACGGACATGCGTGACGGGGGGAGTTTTGCCAACCACGTCCTTCACCATGATGGCGGCTTTCGTCGCCTTTCCTGTGACTTCGTCGTAGTTCTCCAGGGACATGACCAGCATGGCGTCTGGGTCTTCGCGGAATTTCACAATGTTGGGCATCCGCCGGATGGTGGTGCCATCGGACGTCTCGCTCAACGTCGTCTTATTGATCGGGCCATACGTGGCCACAAACTGATCGTAGGCACGACCCAGTTCCCGACGTGACTCATCGCGATTCACCTCGGGCCAGCCTTCGTTCTGGGATTGCAGCACGCGGCGGGCACGGTCACGCAGGCCGAGCAAGGCGGCTAAGCGTTTGCCGACCAGCGTGCCATTCGACTTCAGTGTGGCTCCGCCATAAACAACAGGAATTCCTTGCCCGTCTTGCAGTTGATGAATGATGTTGTTGTCACCGACGAAGAAGCTTCCCTCGCGGATATGACGTTGCTGTGGTGGCGGGACGAAGGCGGGGGCCGGGATCGGTTGATTTTTTGATGCCTGAATCGGCTCGAATTTCGGGAGATGGCCAAGGGCTTGCTGGAGTTGTGTTTGCAGGTCGCCATTACTAACGACGCTGAATCCCTCGCTGCCATAGAGCGTATCCATGCGGGACCATTGCCCAAGCACCATTTCAGGATGGTTTAAGAAGTAGCGATTGACAGGAACCTCTGCGCCATCGATCTCCAGCGGGGCGATGCCGAGCCAGTCGGGATCGACATGATGTGTTGGCTCGCCGTTGCCGCGCTTACGAAGAAAGACGATGTCGGTCACCACGGCGGTTCCTTCTCGCTTGAAGGCGGAGGAGGGTAACCGGATCGCTCCCACGAAGTCGGCTTTGGAGCCGAGAAATTCGCGGATCGCAGCGTTCTGCTTATCGAGTGTGAAATGGGAAGTGACCAGTGCCAGGACACCACCCGACTTCAGGGCGTCAACGGACTTGGCAAAGAAGTAGTCGTGCAGCGAAAGCTTCTGGCCGTGGTAGTCGAGCTTGAGGTCGGCGAAGGGTACATTACCCACGACGGCATCAATGCTGTTCTCGGGCAGTTTGGAATCGCGAAAATTCTCGATGCGAATATCGTGTTCGGGGTGGATGGCACGGGCGATGCGCCCGGAGATAGAGTCGAGTTCCACGCCAATGAATCGCTGATCTGGCTTGCTATAGCTCAGAAAGTTGCCAATACCACAACCCGGTTCGAGGATCGTGGAATTGCTGGGTATCCCCAGTTGATGAATGGCTTGATGGATGGCGGAGATGACGGTCGGCGAAGTGTAAAAAGCGTTGAAGGTCGTTCGCTTGACGCTGTCGTATTCGTCTGGCGTGAGGAGTGATTTGAGTTCCTCCCCCAGTGCCTGCCAGCCTGCATCTTTGAATCTGCCGCTGACGGGTTCAGGAAAGATCGAGAGGGCAACGGGACCGAAGCCCCCAAAACGGGCAAGTACCTGTTTTTCTTGAGAAGTCGCGAGCCGCTGTTCTTGCTCGATGGCTTTGAGCGTGCGGATTGCTGCCAGGATGTCGCGGGATTTCCCCTTTTCGCCGCTGGCGATCGTTACGGCGAAGGCGGCTTCGGGGCCGGAAACCTCCACAAATGAAGATGCAGAAGATGTAATCGTCTCGTGGGGAGCGGTCGGGGACGGAACTGACTGTGGTGTTGCCGTGTGCGACGGTCGCGTCTCGTCTGCTGTCGGACGTTCAGGCAGGACATCAAACAACCCCTTCTGTCGCCGAGCGGTCGTTACTCTTTCGACGAATGACTTTGAAGGTATGCCATTGCTTGATCGAGCGAAAAGACTTCGCTCTCGTCCTGTGGAGACGCGGAGAGCAAATAAGTCTCCAGTTCCTGAACGGCGATCTCCAGGGCTTCGCTCGCGATTTGGATCGGGTCGCTGTTCGGCCTCGCCAGAGAGAGCGTTTCCTTCCAGGCATGGTGGCTGGCTCTCAATTCCAGGGCGAGAGTCTCCAGCGTTGGCATCAAGTTCCGTGAGATCCGAAGTTGTTCGTGCAACCCCATTTGTTGTTGCAGGAGTTCGAGGACGATGGTCTTGTACTGCATGAGTCTTTCCTTCGACTGAATTCGATGCGGGGTTTTCCGGTTCCGGCGAATTGCCAGAATCAAATGAGAAAAGAGAACGTTGTCGCCAGAACGGCGGTTTCTTCGGCATCGTCAGGAACACGCGACGGTTCGATGTTCCCGACGATTGGTGTTACTGGAGGGGTGCAGTTGGTCCTCAGTCGTTGGATCGGTGTGCCTTGTTTGTCGCGCATCCCGAACCGCCGCTCGAACCTGAAAACTGCCAGGACAGCTTGGCATGGTTACCTCGACCGGCCACGGTCACGGTCAGGTTCCCCGAACGCCTCTTTAAGAATTTGACTGGCGGCGACTCCAGTCATTACAATCATCGAGCCCAGGGAGACATACTCCAGAATCATGGCGACTCGCTGACTGTTGCAATTTCGAGACATTTGATGGGCCTGAGTGCCAAGGTCATTCAGGTGATAGAGCGGTGGTACGGTCATGGGATGATTGGCTCTCAATTAGAATGGAACTTCTTGTCCGGCCCCGATTCCCTTTTCCTGGCGAATCATCTGGCGAACCTCCTGATAGAGTCGCTCAGCTTCGATGCGGGTGCTCATAGCGGATTCTGGCCTGACCTGGTGTGACCAGACTCTGTCTTCCGGGCTCCACCGGTATCCAGCTTCCTTCACTTTGTCGATGATGGCTTGGTTCGGCTTGTCCTCGGGACGTCCTTCGCCAAACCTGATGGCCATCTGCCGGTGCCGTTTGCTCTCGAAGAGTTGCACCCCAGCCAGAGTATCAGACGCGATGCCGAATGGATCGGGAGCGAGAACCGTCTTTCGCTGTCCAACTCGCTCGACGAAGGTTTGCCCATCTGCCTTGGCTTCGGCTGCTGGCGGTTCGGCGACTGCTGTTGCGGATTCCGTTGTCGGTTCTTGACCGGTTGTGCGTTTTCGCGATGACATTTGATGATCCTCCCTGTTGTGATGCGAGTTATTCCTTAACCCGTGTTAACGACCTTAACACAAAAAACGTGGGTAGCGCAAGAGTCTGTTTGTTGGCGATCGACGCATCAGGTTCCGGTTACACCGTTGCTCGCCGTCCGTCCATTGCCAAAGAATCCTCACTAATTCGACAAGGCGATCAGGGCCTTAGAGTCGATGGAAACCAAAAGGGCCATCAGCAGGCTGTGAGGTGCCGGAAGCGTGTCGCTTGGTGGGATGGTTGCTGGGAGGGCCGCTTCACTGCTGAGAACCCTGTTTGCGGGCGAGTACGGCAATGTCGGTTCGGTGGATCTCGGTGCTATTCCTGAATGCCCTTTATTGTTCCAACCTCGATCTGTGATCGGCACGTTCGGGCAAAATGCCGCGATGTCAAACGGTTATCCACACAAAACGGTGCGGAAACTACAGGAAGGGAGTTATAGGTAATACTACTATAGGTTTTACGGGGGGGCGATTCAGCGCACATTTTAATCGACTCGGGGGGGTGATTCAGCGTACGGCGGGGGGCGATTCAGCGTGGATAACTTCGTTACCTGGCCGACTTAACCACAGGGACGACGGTCTTTCGCACTCCGGCCAAGCTGATCGTCACTTTTCGGATTGGGGGCTGTGATTCTCGAAGAACGATCCCACCGGCAACATCTTCGAGTCGGGCGTCAGGATACACGAGCAACACTTTACGGAGCACATCGCGGAACTCTCGCTTAAAGTCCTTGGAATTGGCATATTCCTGGCCGAACTGGTCTCGGAGGTTTTCCCAACTCAGCATGACCCCATCGGGCTTGCGGATGCGGCAAAGTCGATGAGCCAGCCACGTATAAATGTCCAAGGCGAGTGCGGAATGCCTCAGTGCCGAGATTGCACGGTAGTCGAGTGGTACAGCATGTTGGGCCAGCGTTTCATAGAAATCGGGCGATAGCTCCAGGACGCCCGGCCAGAGTGTCCGCTGTTCCCCGTCCTGTTGCAGCCACGCCTCGAATCGCTTGATCGGTTTGGCGTCCACGGTGACGACGCGTCCCTCGGATTTCATTCCGATGGTTAGGCGGCAAGCGGCCAGGGCTTCCATCTGTTTTCGCAACATCGTATATCCGCCGCGTTCTCCGCCGTTGGTTTGAACCCCGAGTGCCTGCAAGAACTGCCGCATACTGTCACCGAGTTCGACCCGGCGGTTTTGTGTGCGGATCGCTTCGGAACTCAGATGGACCATCACGAGACGCGGAGTCGTGCCGTACGGCAAGTGTTTCGGTTTCCATTCGGTTCCGTTCCAGAGTTGACCCGCTTCCAACAGGATGCTGAACGGTCCATTGTGCCGCTCGAAGACACGAGCCTCGGTCGCACGTCGCGGCATTCCGACTTGGCACATAACCGTGTGAAGGAAGTCAGAACGTTCGGGTGGTTCGCTCAGGATTTGGACGTGCGTATCAATGAGTCGATCAGACACGGGACGCCGGACTCGCTTCTCGTTCACCATCGGTTCGAGCGGGTGTCGGTCGTCGAGTGTTGCTTTAATTTCCTGTCTGGTCACTGTCGTGATTGCTGAAAGTTACAGAATCGTGTTTCTGCATGTTGGCCTCGGGGACGTTGACAATCGTCTGACGCTTGTCTGCTTGTTCGAAACGCTGTTCCAGAAGTTCCCGCACGACATCGGCCATTTTCTCGCCCTTCAACGCACACTGACTTTTGACCCGTTGGTGCAATGACAATGGAATGTCGATTGTCAGCCGTTTCGCTGGTTCGTTGATGCTTGACCGGTCGGAGACCCAATCGTCTGGCGACGTCCGTACGGATTTGGCGGTCGGTTTGCCGCCGATGCTGACCTTTTTCATTTGGTGAAATCCATGATCTCGTCGACCAGTGTGAGCAACTCTGCACAAGCCGGGTGGGTCGGAGATATCTCGAACACGGTCTGTCCTTGAACGGCTGACTCGGCGAACGCGATCCGCTGGCAAATCGCCGTCTTCATGACCGGGATCGGGTAATCTCGCAACGCCTCGACCACATCTCGCCCGAGGGCCGTATTCACGATTTTACGATTGATCGCAAATGCAGATTTCAGGTTCGGCTTGAAAACGGTGGCCTCTTGCATCAGGTCGATGATCTCCTTCGCCGCCCACACGTCATAAGGCGATGGTTGCACGGGCACCAAAACCAAGTCACTGGCCATGATGGCAGAGCGGGCCACATCATAAACACGGGGCGGGCCGTCGATGATGACCATGTCATACCCGTGAGCGAGAGTCGGAAGCTCTTTGTGAATCGATGCCCTCGGGAGTCCGGCGACGGGAAACAGTGGTGCCTTTTGTCGAGCGGCGGCCCAATCGAGAGCCGATCCCTGCGGGTCAGCATCGACGAGGAGCACTCGTTTGTTGCGGCGCGACAGCGCATCGGCAACATGGATGGCGAGTGTGGTCTTGCCCACGCCGCCTTTTTGGTTGAGGAAACTGACGATCATTGATACCTACCAGAAATGCGATTTTGCGGAATTGCGATTCTCGGACTATCACGATTTTCAGCGGTGGTCAAACAGTCTTTTTGCGGCCATTCGCCGAGCCGGAAACACGGCCACGCGACAGGCGTTTTCCAGAGTTTCCCCGGGAAACTCTGCCTAAGCAGAGCATAGGGAAGACGCCTGTCATTTAAATTGCTGTTTCGGGCTCTCAGAAATGCCTTTGGGCCGCATTTGGAAAACCCCAGGAGAGGGAGAAGAATTTCACGGTGACAAGTGAGCCAGCAAGCCTTGCGGGAATCCCCCGCATCCGGTCGGGTGGACGCGGAGTCAGAGGTAGTGGAGAGAGTCGCGGACGACCAGATGGTTCGGTCCGAGATGTATTGAAATCCCCTTCCGCAAAAACGCAGCAGCGTTTTTTGGCGGAAGGGGGCGAAAGCCAAAACGGAAAGGGGGGAGCGGGGTCAAGGACGAGCGGTACGGAGGGGCACCCGGTCTGCACAAGCGAGGCTTTGCGAGCGTGGAAGATCGGGGAGGGGCCGTGCCGCTGGCCGAAGGGTATCCTTGACGCTGCGGGGGATTCTCCCCCTCATTGGCGTTCCGAGTCGTTGTGGTGCCGCCAAGCGGCTGTTTACTCGGAATCGCAAGCAGGCTTGGATTTGGCATTCTTTTCTGCCAAGGCTTCCTCATAGTACCGATAGGCCCGACAGCGGGTCGCCTCGGAATCGGGCGGTCCGCCCTGCTCAATGGCCTGATCCACGAACGCTGCTAAGGCAGCGCCGTGAAACAAGTCGTCAAGGATGCTGTCGTCCTGGGGCTTCATGGCTTACGTGTTCCGCCGATGCTTATTAGATCTGGACAGCCATTTCTTTTACTTCGAGTGATGGCTTCGTCGGACATGCGAACGGCTTCTTCGACTTCAACGTCGGTTGCTTGGTCCAAGTGGCGTAGTTTCAATGTGGCTCGGACATGTTCCAGAGTCGATAGCAATTCGGACTCCGAATCTTGGGCCGACTGGACACCCGACTCGTGCGCGGCTTCCAGGGCTGATGCGACAGCCCAGACGGCGACCGTGTGGAAGTCCATTGAATCGCTTTTGCGGGTCTCCAACGTCGGTATGCCAAGATGATTGAAGGCAATCCTAGCGAATTGTTCGCGGCGGTTGTCGACTTCCGAGTCCGGGCTGTCCTCACGGTCAGGATCGGTTTCCGTTGGGATGAGAACCTCGATATTGGTTGACTCTGGGACAACTTCCTTGCTGAGCAGGTAGCCGATGCGGTTGACAACGTGGAATCCGCTGAGGACGTACTGATTCCCCTCGTCGCCATCGACGAGGCTCCAGATCTTGCGGGGATCTTGTTGCGTGACAAAGTCCAGTTCGAGTCCATACGTGTTGAAGAGGCAACCAGGGCCTTCACCGAAGGCCCAACTTGCGTGCGGGTCGAGGTGATTGGGGACCAGCGTATAGCGGTCGTCGAATTCGTCTTCGGTGAGTTCGATGAATGTCTCGCTCATACGCAATCTCCTTTCTGCGAATGCATCGGTCGCTCGAAGACCATGCAGGTATCGTGCAGGCCGGGAATGAAGGACGAACGGTAGACCTTTCGCGAACTGCTCGCTCCGTGGCTGAAGCGAATGATGTCGGTGCAACACTGCCGCAGTCCCGCAGCGAAGGCAAGCCTTTTTGTCCAGTACGTGAGAGGTACAAATCCGGCCTCTTTGTCACAGTAATCGCCCATAAGCACTGCCAGCTTTCCGCCTGGCTTGAGGGCACGGGCACTGTTGCGAATGAACTGGCCGTATCGGCTGAGGAAGTGGTCGAGGGTCGGCGAACGGGAGAGGTCACGTTCGTCGTCGGCATACAACTTTTGACGCCAGTAGGCAGGGTGGGACCATATAAAATCAAACGTCTCGGCTTCTGGAAACTCTCGGGGATCGCAGGCATCAAAACCCTGGTGGATGTCAAACGACAGGCAAGGGATGCCCATTTCCTTGCAAACATCGGCACAAGTTCCTGAGCCACTCATTGGGTCAAATACCCAGCCTGGCTTAAAGAAAGCGAGCAAGTCTTTGATGAGATTGCCGCCGCAGTTTCCGGGGTAGCTGCGGTTGCCATATTCGCCAGCGCGATGAAAGTGATAGAGACTCGTCAAGTGCGGAACGGGACTTGCGTTCTTCGGTGCCAACGGCAGTCGGGCGTAAACGGGTCGGTCACGCTCCTCGTTTCGAGTCGCGACCCGTTTGAGGCGGCTTGCGTAGAAGGGATTGATGGATGCGGTATTGGTCATGGGATCATTCTCCTTTCGTCGATTTGTTGGTCGTTGAATTCGTGAAGGTAATGTCGGCACGCTTGGGCCAGTGCGAGGTGGAAGTCCTGTCCGGTCAAGTCACACCAGTGCATCGCGTCGGCCAGAAGATCGACGAGATTGGTGAAGTCGTCGGCGTCGCAGTAGGCGGCAATGGCCTGCTGGCAGCGATCTGCCCGAGGTTGGTTGCTATCGGTCATGACGGCCTCCTGTCACTTTGAGCATGGTCGTTTTGGACGACGTTGCAGCGGAATTCGGCAAATTGCAGTTCGAGTTCTTCGCATTCCGAGTCAAAGGTTGGGTCGATGCCAGCTTCAGTGAATTGGTCGAGTGCAGCGATGAGTTCGGACATGTTGTCAAAGTTTGAGTGATTGAACGTATTCATGGTCTGATTCCTTTCAGTGATGTGGGCGGGCACGCGGTGCCCGCCCGGTTGATTGTCCGTTAGTCTTTCTTCTCGGTGGCGACTCGGAAAACGAGGCGTCCATCCAAGGGCACTACTTCGAGCTGCACGTTGAAGCCCTTGCCGTCCGCGTGTGGCCATGCACTGCCGACGCGAGTCCAGAAGCCTTTCTGTCCTTCTCGATCACGGACCTGATAGACGATATGGCTGGGAGCTTTTGACACGGATTCGTTGTTGTTGCTGGTAGACATGGATTGATCTCCTTCTTTTTGAGTTTCCGACCGCGACCATCGCGGCCTGATGACACCGCTAACAAAGCCGCCTCAGTCCGGGGGCTTCAGCCTGGCACTTCGCCAACCGGTCAAGCGGAAAATTGGGGGAGACCTTCAGGGGGAACCAATTTTCTGCTTGAACGGCCCGGCGGCGGCTTTAAGCGTGGCATGAAGAAGGCCGCGTTCGTGGTTGGACTCAACGTTCGAGGGAGATTGCCGTACCTGACAGCATGACGAATCGGTCGTCGATGAAAGCTCCTGTCCAGCGTTGTTCCGTCGGTTGGTTTGGGCTGAAAGGGTCGTTAAGAGTCGTTGCATGCCAACGAAAGACTGTGGGCCGAAATGCAGCCGGGTGCCGCCGGACGTGGCCGATTCATCAACTCAGAAAAACAATGGACAATCTTTGGCAAGGGGCAACCCAAGTGTCCACCAAATGGTTAACAGAATCCGCCATTTGAAATTGAGTGGACCTCGCCGAGTGACAACGATTGACGTGACATCGTGGACGCGCCTCGCTCGCATTGGGAATCCGACCGAGCGTTCGAATTAACGAAGATGACGTGATTGACACGGCTTGTTAACCAGTCATTAACTATCTCGTGATAGCCTAAAATGAGGCATGATTCGCATCACGCAACAAAACAGTGCCAAGGAAGCCAAGCGTTACTACGCCACGGCGGACTATTACAGCGAAGGGCAGGAACTGATTGGGGCCTGGGGTGGCATTGCTGCAACTCGTCTTGGCCTGGAAGGCTCGGTCGATAAATCGTCATTTGAGATGCTCTGTGACAATATCGACCCCACGGATGGTGAATCGCTCACGGTGCGGACGCGCGCCGAACGGACAGTCGGGTATGACTTCACATTCTCGGTGCCGAAGTCAGTTTCTCTGCTTTATGCGATGAGCGATGACCAGGGCCTCATGGATGCGTTCCGCAGTTCAGTTGATGAAACGATGTGTGAGATGGAGGCAGAGATGAAAACCCGAGTCCGAATGGGAGGACAGGATGAAAATCGAAATACGGGCAATATGGTCTGGGCCGAGTTTATTCACACTACGTCTCGACCAGTGGATGGCATTCCCGATCCGCAGTTGCACGCACATTGCTTCGTTTTCAACACGACCTTTGACGAAGACGAACAGCGATGGAAAGCGGGCCAGTTCCGGGAACTTAAGCGGGATGCTCCGTATTTCCAAGCGGCGTTTCGGGTGAGATTGGCCAACAAACTTCAGGACATAGGCTACGGAGTTGAACGCAAACGGGACGATTTTGAGATTGCTGGAATACCTGCCGATGTGCTGAAGCGGTTTTCACGGCGGACTTCCTTGATCGAGAAGGTGGCCAAGGAAAAGGGAATCTCTGATCCAGATCGGAAGGCTGAGTTGGGGGCGGAAACTCGTGAACGAAAGAATAATAAGATGAGTTGGAAAGAACTTCGTCATGTCTGGGAAGATCGAATGACGGTGCAGGAACGTCACGCCCTCGAAGGGACGTATTGTCAAGCAACGAAGTACGCTCGGCCTGAACGCGATGAAAGAGTTGCGGTCGATCGTGCGATCGAGCACTGTTACGTGCGTGACGCAGTCGTACCTGAACGTAAAATTGTCACCGAAGCGCTCAAGCGAGGACTGGGTGCAGTGACCGTCGAAGATGTGAAGCGAGAGGTGAAAGAACGACCGCTCATCAGAAGTGAAGTTGGTGGTCGAAATCTGGCAACGACCAAGGAGATGCTGGCCCTGGAAACTCGCATGGTCGACTTCGCACGTCAAGGACGGGGTCGATTCCGACCATTGGGAGATCCTGATCGGCCATGTTCCCGTGATTGGTTCAATGATGGTCAGAAAGCGGCCGTCCAGCATGTCCTCGGTTCCCGTGATCGAGTGATGATTATCCGGGGTGTTGCTGGAACGGGAAAAACGACCCTCGAACAGGAAATCGGCGAAGCATTGGCCGAAACGGGTCGACCGGTGGTCGCCTTGGCCCAGTCCGCCGATGCCAGCCGGGGAGTGCTTCGAAGTGAAGCGGGCTTTTCCAACGCCGATACTGTCGCCAGATTCCTGAAAGACAAGGAAATGCAGGAATCCGCCCGAGGTGGCGTCCTACTCGTGGATGAGGCCAGTCAACTTGGCACCAGAGATATGCTTCGCGTCTTCGATGTCGCAGAAGATATTGGAGCACGGGTGCTGCTCGTCGGCGACCGAAAACAGAATCGAAGTGTGACTGCTGGTGAACCACTCAAGTTATTGGAACAGACGGCAGGTCTGCCGGTCGTTGAAGTGACGGAAATACTTCGTCAACAGGGCAATTACAAGGAAGTCGCGAAGGCACTGAGCGAAGGGCGAACAGAGGATGGTTTCAAGGAACTCGACAAACTCGGCTGGATCAAGCAGGTTGATGACGCTAACCGTGACAAGCAACTGGCCGACGCCTATCTGTCAGCAGTATCCGAAAAGAAGGGAAACGGCGAGTCGAAGTCGGCACTCGTCGTTTCGATGACCCACGCCGAAGGGCATCGAATCACGGACGCGATTCGTCAGGAATTGAAAACTCAGGGCAAGTTGGGCAAGGAACAAACCTTCAATGGATGGATTGCAACTCACCTGACGGACGCGCAGAAAACAGACGCGACCGAATATCAACTGGGCGACCTGTTGCAATTTCACCAAAACGCACCGGGGTACAAGAAGGGATCGCGGCTGATTCTGGACGAAGCGAACAAAGCACCATCGGAACTTGCCAATCGGTTTGAAGTGTATCGGCCCACACAACTCGCTCTGGCGGTTGGA
The DNA here is from genome assembly GCA_903834925.1 of uncultured Schlesneria sp. Classification (GTDB taxonomy): domain Bacteria; phylum Planctomycetota; class Planctomycetia; order Planctomycetales; family Planctomycetaceae; genus Schlesneria. Next base: position 15,566 of record CAILLA010000269.1, on the reverse strand, counting down.
GACCGCGTGCGCATTACCGCGAAGGGCAAATCAAAAGACGGCTCGCACGTTTTCAACAATAGCTCCCTACTGACGGTCGAAGGGTTCACTAAGCGAGGTGACATCGTCGTCGATCATGGCTGGGTCATTGATCGGGACTTCGGCCATTTAACACATGGGTATGTCGTCACGAGTCACGCCAGCCAGGGTGTCACGGTGGACAAGGTGTTCGTCGGCGTATCGAGTGAATCCTTCCCTGCGACTTATGAACGGACAGCCTATGTCGCCGTGACACGCGGGAGGGAACAAGCTCTGATTTTCACGGATGACAGGAACGCAATGCTCAAGGCCGTGAGTAGACCGGATGATCCCCTGTCGGCCACGGAGTTGTCTCAAGTGACACCACAGGAGCCAACCTTGCGGGATCGGTTCGTGAATAAATTGGCTTTCGTCCGTGGACTGGGCGGATTTGGGGGACGGAACGATACACAGCAGATGGTCGTCACCAGAGAAATATCGACGCAAAGGGAGATTGAGAATGGCCGATGATAAGCCGAAATTTCAAGAACGATTGCAGGGGATTCTTCATCGCGATGTGCCTGCGGCATACTCTCTCAATCCGGAATCTGACGGTGAGGAAGCAGAAGCATCGTGTGTCGCGTTCGGATATCTGCGTGGCATTCGCGAGCAGGCCAATGCAGTCGAGTTCCGCTTCAGGGATGGTAACAGCGTTTTTTTCCCCTACTCCATAATGGGATCATGGAAACACAATCCTTCGGAGGGGCTTTTGCTGAAATTCTCTGGTGACCTCGTATATCTAGTTCTCATCCGTGGAAGTAACCTCGGCCAGCGATTGAAGGAAGGCGCGATCGACCTCATTCGGGGCGGACTGCAACGGCATCGGGTGCTCTGGCTCCGTGAGATGACCGACGAGGACATCAAGCGAGTGGGGGAAACAGGACCAACCATTGACAGTATCGAGGTCGCGGAGTTCGACTCACCCGCCGCCCTCAAGGAATGGGTCATCAAAAAGGCCCCCGCGTTTGTGAAGAATCAATAATCGCAACGTCCGTATCTGAGAAGTCCGTTACGACTCCCCTCGTCGCGTCCCCTCCATATTTCTGCTTGACATTCGGTCACGAATCTACGGCTTACATGTACTGGAACAACTGCTATTTGCTGTCGCTTGATGGCACACAATATTTCAAGTCCAAGAAAATTCACTGTCAGTCTTGCCTGCAAAAACAATCTCTGACCGGTCGCGTCCCCGATACTCCTACCTTCGTGCGGGCCGCCATTGTCGCCCCACCACCGCGACGTCAGTCCGCTGTGTCTCTAAACCAATCATCCGCAAAGATGGCGAGGCGAATAACGATTGTGATTGAATTGCTACGCTTCTGATTCTGGGGATCGCTGCGCTCGCGTCAAAACAGGGATTGGCCGGATTCGGTTAATAATCGATTAGCGAATGCACTGCAAACCCCGTCCAAAGCCGTCTCCATCTCCAATTGCATGCTCTCGGCAGTCGGAACGGCGGCCAGTTTCGCCTGAATCTGAGCAATCTCTCTTTTGTACGCCGAGAATGTTCCTCCGATTGCTGCATAATTAGTTTGAGGGAGGAATAAGACCGCTGCCACGCCCAGCCCACCCATACCGCGCTTCCAGAACATCTGAGAACGGAGTTTATTGGCTTGAGATTCGTATTGAGGAAGAAGTTTCTTCTTGCGTTCGTACTCGGCGGCTACGTCTTTACAGTTGGGTTCAATCAAACGAGAGAAAATTCCCTTGGCCAAATTCCGACGGGCGTCTCTTGGCGAGATAGCAAATAATTTCAGCATAAATCGGCTCGCGTCCTTGTTTTCAGAACGCAACAAGGCGATGTTCGAAAGTCCGAAAAATGCACGGCCAATCCAAATCGCATTCGGTAGTCCGGCTGTTGAAAGCGCAGGGTCAAGGCCGATGTTCTTCAGTAGATTGGACTCGGCTTCCAAAAGATGTCGTTCCTTCATATTCGCGCTCGCCACTGTGGCGATACTGTCGATCAATTGTAGAGCACCGTTGATTTCACGCACTATGAGTTGATCAAGCTTCATATCTAGAGCGAGCAACCGTGACTCAATATCGCGATTTGAGGAGATGACCTCCTTTAATGTGCTGAGCAGTTCAGGAGCAATCTTGACGACCGTCTGAACGAACGCATCGATCAACATCACTTGATTGTTGGGAAAATTATGGTTCACGGTATTCCATCCTTCGTCGTTGATTTCTGACCTTCGATTGGCCGGGCATGGTTGTCTCCGTTGAACTCAGCTTCAAAGTCTACTTGCTAGAGAAAGCGGAGCTTCGCGATTGAATCAAGGAAAAACTCCAACTACCGCAAATGCCGCACGAATTTCGTTCTGACCCGGACCTACTCGGTGTCAAGTTGAATTCGATGGGCGCGGATTTTATCCGTTGCATTCGTTCTCCGAAATGCAACGGAGGTTCACGAAGGCGTTTTTTGCCCGCAGTCGGATTCGCTTCGACAAATGACCGGTGCTCTTTCACTCGAAATGGCCACGAGGAACGCACGATCAACTCGGGTTGACTGCCCCATCCGGAAGCGTCGCGTCCAGTAGAGATTCGGAGTCCGGCGGGTGACTACGATCTCCGAGTCGATATCGTCCAGTCCAATATGCAAACCGACCATGTGCTGCCAAGCACGTTTGTGAAGCAGATGAACCGATGAAAACGACTGGATCAATTGGATGTGGTCAATCTCTTCACGTCTCGTCATCTGGCGACGGATGTTTCACTTCAAAGGGCGAGTAACCCGGATTCGGCTCAGACGCCATTCTGCGATATGCCGCAGTCTGTCGCTTCACGAAGTCATGCGTCAATATGCCGAGTCCGTTCTGCAATTTAGCGAAGCTCTGCATCTATTCTGTTGTCGTAGGTCATTTCAATGAAATGACTTAAGAAAATACATCGGATTGACTTGTCTATCACAATTCGATAAACTTCTGAGTGCGCGTCGAAAGGAATAGAATCCATGTATTACCAGCGATCACTTGCTCTCGAACAGAGGCTGGAAGCGGTTCTCCGACTAATTCGGATTGGACACTACTCAGCGTCTCGTTTAGCCGATGAAATCGGTGTCTCGATCCCTACGATTTCCCGTTGTGTCGAAGCTCTGCGGGAGCGTGGGCACAAAATTATCGCCGAAAACCCCAACGGAACATGGCGTTACGTTCTGAAACGTAACGCCGCATTAGGTAAAGCTTTGGCGTCAGCTTCGGCAGAATTCGCCGCAACCAATCCGGAGTGAGCCGGGTTGAGATCGAGCAAGACACCGCAATCAAGAATCAAGCAGGTAAGCCATGAACGCAGACATTCTCAAACGCATGGTGCGAGCAATCGCCGACGGGTCGCAGAGCGACTTGGAACGGCTTGCGCGTCGCGTTGTCGAAAACGAGCGAAAGAGCGGTCACGACAAACTCGCGAGTCAACTAGAGAATATCCTCAGCAAACCTCGCCCCAAGAAAAATGGCTCGGCAGGGACCATCGATTCCGAACGCTCGCTCTCCGAACTACCACTCAGTCGTCGGCATGGTGAACAGCTCGCGACGTTAGAATCTCGTGACTCACTGGAGCATCACATGGTGTTGCCTCCGGAAATTGAGGAGCGATTCGTTAGAATCGAACGCGAATTCGCAGCTCGTGAGCGACTGGGTGCCTACGGACTGAAAAATCGCAAAACGATTCTACTTTACGGTCCGCCTGGCTGCGGCAAATCGCTCGGAGCAAAGCGACTGGCATGGAATACTGGCTTGCCGCTGCTCAAGGTTCGATTCGACGCCCTTCTCTCGTCCTACTTCGGCGAGTCGGCAACGAACCTACGAACTGTGTTTGAAGCAGCTAAAGAAAGGCCGTGCGTACTCTTGCTCGACGAGTGCGACTTTATCGCTCGCTCTCGCACGAATAGCCGAGATATCGGCGAGGCGTCGCGAATCGTGAATTCGTTGTTGCAATTGATGGAGGAATATGACGCCCCTGGACTTCTTGTTGCCACCACGAATGTCGAAGAATCTCTCGACAGCGCGTTATTCCGAAGATTTGACGATGTTTTCCAAGTTCCCCCACCAGGACCAGGGGAACTCGACAAACTCCTGAAAACAACGCTCTCAACCGTAAAGTGTGCTGACGATCTGGACTGGCAGAAGATTGTTGGCCAGCTTCAAGGAGCATCCGCAGCAATGACGGTCAAAGCGGCTCAAGATGCAGCAAAATCAGCGGTCCTCGTCGGCGAAAAAATCGTAACCGAGAAGCTCCTTACCAAAGCAATCACGGAGTTGAAACGCACGGACCGCGACGCAATGTAGGATTAATTGATGCCACCAAGTCACCAGTTTGAGCACCTGCCGCTTGTTCTGCGCGAACACGGCCCTGCTCGTTTTCCAGCCGCCCCGATACCAGAGAATTCAACCACTGCTGGAAACAAAGGGAATCGTGCAGGACATTCTGGCACATTGAGCACGAACACGACGAGCGTGTCGACGAACTGGCGGTCCAAACAACAAACGCGTCTCCAAAACGGTTTGCCGCAGACCGAAGCGGGAATCCCACTCATTCTGAAAATCGACACATCCCTAGATTTGGATGATTTGCGACGGCAATTCAGTTTTGAGATCGTCTCCGAACAAGAAGATGGCTTCGTAATTGTTGCATCCGAAGACCTCGACCTCACAGGTTTTCAACAAAAAATCAACGAGTTCGCGGCGATCACTGGTTCGAGCAATATCGCCAAAATCCATGAGCTGCGCGAAGACCTTACACAGGAAGAACGGCTCAGCCTCATTCTGACCGATTCACTATTGAGCGAATGGCCGACAATCGCCGACGACGCGAACTACGTTTGTGATGTCAGTGTGACTTGCATTGGGAATTGGGAGATTCCCAACAAGCCATCGCGCAATCCGCGCTGGAAGGACGAAACATGGGCACGCAAAGAAAATGAATGGTCAAATCAGCGGTTAGAAGCCTACGAAAAATGGGATGAGATCAAGGAACACCGACTTGGCGTTGTCCGAAACATCATCGGACATTACGGTGCGGCGATTCTTAAAAATGTCGACAACGTTGATGCCGACGCCCTAACACTCCCTGACAGTTTCACGCTGCGCCTTAAGATTTCAGGAAAAGGGCTGCGTGATCTGGTGTTGAGTTATCCCTATGTTTTCGAAGTTGCCGAACCAGACGATATCGAGACACCTCAACAACTCGCTCGTGAGCTGAAGGCCGTTCAAGCCTCGTTGCAAGTCAACTCACCTCCACAAAACGCGGTGACAGTATGCGTCATCGACAGTGGCATCCAGGAAGAACATTTCCTCGTTGAACCTGGAATCGATAAAGAAACCTCCCATTGTTTCCTGCCAGGCAGAGCATCCACAGACATTGCGGACTATGTGCGTCCAGGGGGACACGGAACCCGTGTTGCCGGAGCGGTTCTGCATGGTGAAGAAGTTCCAAAATCCGGCGTTGTAAACCTAGAAACGTGGGTCCAGAATGCCCGAGTACTCGATGACAATTGCGGCATGCCTCAGCAGTTGATTCCTCCCGCCGTGCTGCGCGATGTCGTGAGGCACTACCACGAGGGGGAACGGAAGACTCGCATTTTCAACCACTCGATCAATGCCCGTGCCGCTTGCCGAACGCAGCACATGTCCACGTGGGCGACGGAAATCGACTTACTCTGTAATGACTATGATGTCCTGATTATTCAAAGCGCAGGAAACCTTCCGTTTTCTGGGAGTGCTCCAATTCCTGGGATTGAGGAGCATCTGGCGGCGGGACGACCCTACCCGACGTACCTTGCTGAGAATAATTGCCGTGTCGCTAACCCGTCGCAAAGTTTGCAAGCATTGACCGTCGGCTCTGTGGCTTATGGAGCTTTTGAAGAGGAAGGCTGGCGAAGTCTCGCGTTCGAGGATGGTCATCCTTCCGCGTTCAGTCGTGCGGGGCTCGGTATCTGGGGCAGTATCAAACCGGATGTCGTTGAGTATGGCGGGGACTGCCTTGTCAGCGGAACCAATCCGCCGATCGTTTCAACACCGACGGTTGGACATGATTGCTACCCTGAGCTTGTTCGCTCAACAATGCACGGCGGACCACCGTTCGAGAGAGACGAAGTTGGGACATCGTTTGCGGCTCCCAAGGTCACGCGTATTGCAGCTCGACTTCAATCTCTTTTGCCCGATGAATCTTGTTTACTTTATCGCGCGTTGATTGTGCAATCAGCAAAGTGGCCTCATTGGGCGGAATCGCTATCAAAGGCGGAGCAAGCACACGTTTTACGTAGGCTCGGATACGGAATCCCCGACATCGGCAGGGCGACGACGAACACGGAGCACCGCACGACATTCATCACTCGAAAGGGGCGCTCAATTGGTGCTGGCGATTGCCACATCTATCAGGTTCCCATTCCAGACGCCATTAGACGTCCCGGCGACGAATACGATATTCGGCTCGATGTGACACTCTCGTATGTAGCGGCCCCCCGTCGGACACGACGGTCACCGAAGGGCTATCTTGCAAACTGGCTCGATTGGATGAGCAACCGCAAAGGCGAGTCGCTTGAAGCCTTCCTGACACGCGCATTGAAATCTGAAGATGGCGTTACGCAAGAGGGAGCAGGCTCGCTTGGTTGGACGGTCCATTCGCAATCGCAATGGGGCCTGCCCGGAGTCAAACGCAGTGTTGGCACCGTTCAAAAGGATTGGGCAATCGTCAAATCGAATGCATTGCCAGACGATCTGTGTGTCGCTGTTCGTGGCCATCAGGGGTGGAGCCGAGATCCCGATTCCGTCGCTACGTACACTTTGGTCGTGACCTTCGAAATCGTCGGACAGGAAATTCCGATCTACGAACCACTTCGAACGGCCGTGCTTCAACTTCAATTAGAGGTCGAAGCCGAAATCGAAATGCAAATTGAAGAATAGTTCAGGGTGATGATGATCGTTCTCGGACCACGATCCTCCTGGAAGAACAGCTTGGACAGATTTTTCCGAAAGCCGTCCGCTCGAACCTCTCGATTGTGGGTTAACTTGCTCGGAGTGCATTGCATAGTTCGGGAGATCCTGACTGTTTTTCAGAAAAATACGAGGTGGTGACCGGTGAGCAACGAAAAACGAAGCAATGATTCTCTGGGATTGAGAGACGTTGCGACCGCTCGTGGACGACGGTTCGTGCGCGAGTTTTTGGCTCTGACAGAGTCTTGCGAAAACATTCTCAGTTACGTGTCAACGGCGACAGAGCATTTGGATCGGATTAGCAAGGAGTCAATCCCGGCATTTATGGAGGTGATTGTCGATGGGAAGCCGGAAGAGCGGGTGATGGCGGCGTGGATACTTTTATACACACAACAGGGATCGCCGGAACTGGTCCCGCCGGATGCAATCAAGAAATGTGAGTCCGCTTTGGTGAATTCACTGAACGACGAGAATAGTCAATTGTTGGCATGCGTTGTGTTATCGAATGGCCCGGTCCCCCACTGTACTTTATCTTCTTTACGCAGGCTATTACGTCATGACGACGCTCGAATAATCGTTGCTTCAGCAGCGGCAATTATCCAGTCGGAATTGGGTGGCGACATCGATCCCGACATCGGGCTCGCATTCAGGGTGCTCGGGAGAGCACTCAGGAGTGGTGATCAGGTCTTTGCCTGTGTTGCTGGCAGTGCCCTGATTCGACGTGGAATGCGACATCAAGAGTCAGCGCAATGTGTGCAAGAAATGATGGTCAGAGCATCAGATGAACTTCTATTTGGGATGCTTCAAAGCATCCGAATGAGCGGTTTCGAAGCGAAGCTGCTATTTGATGTCACGGCGGAAATCCTTGCAGATACGAAGAAACATCCAGCTGTCAGGCAAGCAGCGGCATTGGCATTGGCGACCATTTCCATTGGATCGGATAAGGCGACGCCGTTCCTTAAAAACGCTCTAAGTTCTTGCGATTGGGAAGTGGTGAACGGGGCGTTGCGTGGCCTGGATGCGGTTGGATGTTTGCACGATGAAACGGTGAACAGACTGATCGAGTTGCTCAATCATGATGACGAATCTATGCGAGCAACGGCAGCGATGGGGCTGGCACTGATGTGTAAACGGGCGGCAGCGGCAATTCCATCACTTGTTAGGAGATTGGGGGAGGAGCAGAAGATTGACATCGCTGGCAAAATGATTCAGGCGTTGTCAGCCATTGGGGAGGCGGCTGTGCCGAGTCTGACCGTCGTTATTTTGGAGGGAGATGGAGCGAGATGCGAATACGCGATGCAGGCGTTGATCGGGATTGGCAGCGATGCCGCCCGAACTCTCGCTGAGATCCTTCGCAAAACCGATAGCCAGCGTGTTCGAAAGATGGTTCTTGGAACGATGGTAGGCATGGGACGGAGTGCAATGCCAGCCATCCCCGTAATGGCGGAGATTCTGGATGAAACAGACAGCGATGAGTTGGCGACCTTTGCTGCTATGGGGATATGGGTGTGCGGTCCATCGGCAGTAACTGCGATCGATGCACTGCTCCGCTGCGTCGCAATTCGAGGTTGTGACGATCCAGTCGGAATGTGGGCCGAGCGGGCGCTGTGGGCCATGCGAGAGACGGCGATTCCGGAACTTGAAAACGCCATAAAGGAAACATCAGGAAAACATCGCACAAATCTGGAGCGGGCGCTTGCAGGTATGGATGTTTCGTTCGGAAGTGATCTGGGGCGGCTGTTGCATTATGACAAAGACGATCTATTTGCGTTGTTTATCGACATTGGAACTGTGCTTGAGCAACAAGGGCCAACGTCCTGGCGAACAATGGAGGAAGTGCTCCGTGGGAAAAAATCTCAAGGTCTATTAACGCCGGGGTACGATGGCGTATCGCAACGTTACATCGCCATGCGTGTGCAAGAGCTTGAAAAACTCGTCGGACCTCGTCTGACCACTCATGGCGATAATCAAAAAGGGGATTTGACACCTGAAGGCCACGATCTTCTGAACGAAGCGAGAGAATACCTGAGGAAGAAGTCGCATGAACGAAGACGTTATGCAAAACAAAGTCGTTGACAACACTTCTGAACCGTGATTTAAACTTGAGGTGGCCAACGTCATGGCCTGCAACGCGATTTCACGGTTTATTCATGTCGGAAAAACGATCGTTCCCACCTCTTGACTTGTCGGTAATTCAATTTCCCAGCGACAAGTTGACATTGGGCCAGGTACGGGAACTCGACCATTCCGTAAACGGTGCGGACGTGTTTTCAAGCTCAGATAAGTTGAGCGATGCGCGCGCCACCGACATTTACAGCATCATTCCGATTTTCAACGAAATGAGACTTGCCGAAAAGGCTTACGCCATTTCTCTGGGCCTTGCCGATCCGTGGCCATTCGTTCCCCGTGCCGAAGTCGTCCGGTTGCTGCACGAACAGTGGAAAGAGGATGGCATCAGTAGCGGACCGCATCAGAGCACGCAATTCATCCGCAATATCGAGCAAGCTGCCGTTCGACAAGCCAAGCAGCAACTTGGCACGGGACGATAAGACGGCGAATGTCTTCAAGAAAACATGCGTTTTCAGTGTACTGCGCACGCTTCGTGCGCATTGGATTGTCAAAAATGTTAACTCGCTAAAAGAGGACGTATCGGGAGCGAAAGCATCTCAAGGGTGCCGAATTCAGCCCGACTTTTTTAACTCATGTGGAGAATCCGAATGTCGCAACAGATCACAACATTAGCCATCGAAAGACGGCCGCTCGACTGGTTCAAAACGGATAAACGGGAACTCGCCCGTCACAACGACTTGGAGAAGATCCGCCAACGTGGCAATGACATGCTTATCAATGGGCAGCTTCAGTCGGTCGGGGCAACGGAAGACGGTCGCTTAATTTTCGGTCACGGTCGCTGGCTGTCGGCGATGGAGGTCGGAATCAAAATGCTGGAAGTTAAGCTCTTCCCAAAGTCGCTATCGGAGACCGAGTTCAGGCTGATCGGGGCAGCAGAAAACATACACCGCAATGAGCTTACGGCCCCCCAGAAATCGCAACTCGCTGTTGAGTTGATGGTCGAGAATCCAACTTGGAACCAAAAGTCACTGGCCGAGCACCTCAACTTGTCGGAGGGCACGATCGTCAAGCTTCTTTCTCCTTCAAAATTATCTGGGGAATGGCAGCAAGCCTTCAAGGACGGGACGGTCGTGCTGAGGGATTGTTACCTCGCTTCAACGTTAGCGGCGGTAGATCAAGACGCACTATTAGCAATGAAATTATCCGGTGTCAGCCGGGACGACCTTGAACGGCAAGTCAGGAAGGTACGCAGCGGAAACGTCCCTGTAGTTCGTGCCAGCAAGATCAAGTGTCAACTCGCGAGTGGCGTCAGTGTCACTGTCAGCGGAAACGAGATGACTCTCGACGAGATGATCGACTCGTTAGTTGAAGCAACCAAAGAAACGCGAAAAGCCAGAGATCAGGGTCTCCACGCCAAAACCTTCGAAGCTTCAATGCGAGATCGATACAAGCCGGAGAATTAGTGACCGCTGCCATTTCAATCCTGAATGGAAAAACAAATTGGCCTCTTGAACCCGTTGGTGTGAATCGGTCTCAGGCGTCTCGACACACCTCTTCACAACTTCGGGTTTTGAGGCACGAACTGGGAGGCGAATGAGTGGATTTCGCCTCCCTCTCTGGTGGTGGCAACCGGGCCGGTTCGCGACCAGAACTTGTCAGATGACCTTCGATGATAACTGTGACAGTCTTTGTGTACTAAGGAACCAATCATGCAAACCGTATTCGGAATAATTCAAACGATGTTCTGGTGTGGAACTTTCCTTGCAGTGACTATTGCGATCTTGCTCTCACTTCCACAGAGCAAACTGCGTGAATTTCTGTTGCCGATCATAGGTTGGTGCGTCGCCGTCTTCTGTGCATTTTATTGCATCTCACCGTTCGATTTTCTTCCTGAGTGCATATTGGGCCCAGTGGGGCTGATCGACGATCTCGGGGCGCTTGTAACCGGAATCGCTTCGGTGCGGATGGCCATGACGAAACCAAATAGAAACTAGGACGCGGCAGCGTGGACAAGTCGGCGTTTTCCACGCTGGACGTAAATAGGAGACACCTCATGTTCAAGATCGCTCGATTCATGTTTATTCTGGCCGTGATTGCCTCTTTCTACTGTCTGGTGGCATTCGTGCTCTGGCTCGGTGGGTTGGTCTACATCGGCATCATCGTCGTTCTGTTTGCATCCTTGAAAAAGCATAGGTATGGCTTGCTCACGGCATTCGGAACCTCACGCTGGGCCGACGCTAACGACTTGAGGGCAGCCGGGATGCTCGGTTCCAGCCGTGGTCCGATCATCGGTCGCGTGTTGGACGAAGGGAAGCCACCGCTGCTTAAGGGATCGCGGGAACTTTTCAACTTTAATGTGCCGTCGAAAGACGCCTGCGAGCAATTCGTAGCATCCATCCGATTCGGTCAGAAACCGAAACTGAACCCCGCGCTCGTAAGGTTGCCAAAAGCCGTACATTTTGCCGTGTTCGCGCCGACTGGCGTTGGAAAGGGAGTGTCGTGTGTCGTCCCGTTCCTTCTGGCATCCGACGAATCGGCAGTTGTCGTGGATTTTAAGGGCGAAAACTATCGACTAACGGCCGAGCATCGGCGGCGGAAATTCGGACACCAAATTGTCGCGATCGATCCGTTCAGAATGGTTACGCAGACTCCCGATACGTTTAATCCCCTGGAAGAGATTAGAGATTCGCCGACGGCGATTGATGAGTGTCTCGACCTTGCCGAAGCGTTAGTGATTCGCACAGGGCACGAACAGGAACGCCATTGGGGTGACTCAGCAGAATTGTGGATTTCCGCTTTGATTGCGCTCGTCGTTCGGTACGCCGAACCAGATGACAGGTCACTGCAAACCGTGCGGACGCTTCTGACAAATCCTGCGAAACTTGAACTGGCGATTAGGCTGATGTGCGCTTCCGACGCCTGGGGCGGAATGCTTGCACGCATGGGAAATCAGCTCACTCAATTCAAAGACAAGGAGCTTGGCTCAACTCTCACAACGACAAACCGATTCCTGCGCTTTCTGGATACGCTCGCGGTCGCGGAGAGCACTGAAAGCAGCAGCTTTAACCCAGCCGATCTACTCGGCGGCAAGTTGACCGTCTATCTGATCCTGCCACCAGAACACACGCGTGCTGCTTCGCCATTACTAAGAGTGTGGATTGGCTCACTACTCCGGGCCGTAGTTCGTGGTGGTTTGCAGGAAAGATCACTTGTCAACTTCGTACTTGATGAAAGTTCCACGATTGGCCATCTCGAAAGCTTGGATGACGCAATCGATAAATACAGAGCCTATTCGGTTCGGTTGCATTTTTATTTTCAGTCGTTGGGTCAACTCAAGAAATGCTTTCCGGACGGTGGGGACATCACGTTCTTGAGTAATGTGAGCCAGGTGTTTTTTGGCGTCAACGACCTGCAAACAGCGGAATACGTGAGCAATCGGCTAGGCGAACGAACGATCGTAATCCGCAGTGGCGGAACGGGTACCGGTACTTCGCACCAAAACTCCGTTAAGGGAGATAGCAGCTACAGCTCGTCGTCGAACGAGAATGACAACTGGGGACAGCATGGCAGAAAACTGCTGCGCCCAGAAGAAATTCTGGCGTTATCGGAGCGGTCCGCCATCACGTTCACACCGGGGGTTCCCCCAATCTTTACCCGACTGATCCGATATTACGAAGTGTCCCAGTTGCTACGCCAGCCGGGAAGGTGGGACCGGTTTAAGTCGATGACTCATGTCGTACTCACGTCGGTGTCGCTGCTGTTTTGTGCCGTGTCGCTGGGATCGCTATTTTCAAAAAGAGATCATAACGAGATTCGTTTCGAACAACTTCCGACCCGTTACCAACAACGAATTCTTCAACATAGAAAGACAGGCAAATCATGGCCGAAGGCGACTTCTTCGACGTTATGAAACAAACGGTAAACGCGATGGCCCCCGGTCTAAAAAACTTTGCGCCAGATATCAAGAAAGAGCTGTCAAGGCTTCGCACACAGGGTGCAATGGAATTAGCGCATGCACTATTTAATGGGTCAGCGTTTACTCCCTACGGTCCTGGTCAGTACCCGCCGAAAGTGGAATTGGTCAATGGCGGCAAGGAACAAGCAGCCCAGGAAATGGAGCCTCAACAAGAACGGGATCTCGGTGGTCGGGAGATGTAGCAAGCGAGCAAAAGTGACTTACAAGGTGTTGCGAATTCGGTTTTAGAAAATTGAATTGAATTGATTTGGGCACAGCGAGGATCAGCACCCGCTAACCGCCCTGGTTAATGAATTGGAGTTGTTGTCATGTCTACGGTTGAGGAACGTTTGGAACGCATCGAAACGATGTTGGTTCGACTGGTTGATCAGCAGACTGTTCGTGAATGGTATTCCGTCGATCAATTTGCGGAGATCGTCGGGAAATCGGAGTTCACTGTCCGGGAATGGGCAAGACTCGGTCGAATCCATGCCAAGAAGAGAAAATCCGGTCGAGGTGCGTACGCGAGTTGGGTCATCAGTCATGATGAGTTGATGCGTTATCAACGAGAGGGCTTGCTGCCTTTGCCCAGTGGCCGGAATCAGTAGGGAATGGTAACCGTCAACCGAAGACCTTGGCGATAGCTTCCTGCTGCGTGCTTGGGTAGAGATGGGCGTATCGCTTGCTCATTTCCGGCGACATGTGCCCTGCCCACGCTTCAACCAGCCGTTGATCGACGCCTCGACTGGCACACGCCGAAACGAAACTATGCCGAAAGCAATGCCAACCTTTGATCTCTTTCCATTCACTGTCTGCGAGCGATCGCTGCAAATGATCGTGAGCTTCATCGGGCGTCAGCGGCCCAACTTCAGCTATCGCCCTCGGGTGAACGCCAGCAGTTCGCTTTTCATTCGTCGTTTCGCGCGATTTGTTTCCTTTGTGGCCGGTGGTCGTACTCCGTTTTTTGCTATGCACGACCGTGCTTTCCTGGCAAAACAAATGCCAACCACCGGGGTGGGATTTCAGCCAGTTTTTTAGGACGCCTATCAGGAAACCCGACAATGGAACGCGCCTCGTCGTTATTTGTGAGCGAACCCGCTTCTTCTCGTGGATGACGACCGTCTTTCCCGCAAAGTCGATGTCAGAAATCTGCGTGCGAATAATCTCTGACCGACGTGCTCCGGTATGGGCTGCGAAGCACAGCATGGGATAGACGAACGGCTGGGTCGCGTTTTTCTTAACGTGTTTGAGGAGTTTCTCGATCTCCGTTGTCGTGAGATACAGGGCCTCCCACATTTCGGCCTTTTCGGCATCGCTCATCCCGCCCGCTTTGATGCGACGCTGGATTTCCTCTCGGGTCTGGAACGACGGTTTTTCGGTCGTTTTGGGATACCGAAGACCGTCATTAGGAAACGGCCCGGTCAGGAGTTTCATTTTCACCGCCCAGTTCCAGGCCGTGCAAAGCGTTACCAATTCCTTCTGAATGGTAACAGTGGACAGTTTTCGTCCATTCCGGCCAGCGGCTTTTGCCCGCTTGCTGACGTATCCCTGCAAGTCGGAGAGCTGCAAATCCGAAATGCAAAACTCGGCTCCGAAGTGCTTTTCCAGATGCCGGAAGTGGATACGGATGCATTTGAACGTGTTGACTTCGAGGGAGGCTTCATGGGCGGCGACATATGCGTCGCGAATAGCCGAAAGTGTGATCTTTTGAATTTCTGGGGACGCTGGCGAAAGGGCTCGACCGTCCATTTGAACGAATTCAACGATATCGACACCCGGCGGAAGCACTGCCAGTTTCTGCTTCAAACGCATTAAGAGGTAGTCAATCTGGGCGGATTTGGTTTCGGCTTCTTCCTTGGAAACTGTTCCGAGTGTCAGCGTTTGCTGCTTGCCCTGGTAACGGAAAAGAATCCGATAGCTGCCGTTTCGCTGCTGAAGACCGGCCATGTGCGGCTCCAATATCACCGCAACAGTGTTACCAATTTGTTACCAAACTTAAGATTTCTGGCAGAGACAGGACTTGTGGATTATTTCCACAAGTCCTTGTCTCGCCAAAAGTTGCCCAGGACAGGAATCGAACCTGCACGAGATTTCTCCCACTAGGTCCTGAACCTAGCGCGTCTGCCAGTTCCGCCACCTGGGCTGCGGGGGACGACAAGGATACGGATTCATGTCGCCCGAGGCAAGTATCTCCATCGGCAATTATCCAACCAGAATCGGAATCATTTTTGCGACACGGCGCTTGCGAATTGAAAACAAATCGTTATCATTCTCTCCCTCGCGGTTAGGCCGTCCGCTGCGCCGCTAGCGTAGCTCAACGGCAGAGTACCGGTTTTGTAAACCGGTGGTTGTGGGTTCAAATCCCACCGCTAGCTTTGATGGCTCATCGGTCAATGGCGATCTTGAGGCATCGGGTGGTTCAGTTTTCTGCGATTTTTTGCGAAATTCAGCGGCGTTTTTGATTCCGATAGCGTAGTTGAGGGTGTCGTTCTTCGGATAAGTGATATTTCGGCGGGATACCCGAGTGGCCAAAGGGGCCAGACTGTAAATCTGGT
>CAILLA010000268.1 GCA_903834925.1 uncultured Schlesneria sp. | reverse complement strand
GTAGCCATCATCGCTCCGCGTGATGAGCATCGTTCGAATACCAGGTGAATACCAATCAGCATGTTTTTCAAATCAGGAATTCAAAGAAGTATCTGTTCCGATGCGTCGCCAACGCTTGAATCGTTTCCAGGATATGCTCATCACGCGGAGCGATGATGGCTACTTTGGAAGAAGTCCAAAACCGTGGCACCCCGATGTCCATCGCAATTCCGCTGATAACACGACACAATCTTTGTCCAAGCCAGTTTGGTTTTTTCATCAGACAAGCTCAGCGACACGTTCATTGTTCACGCGATCAACAGATGCGAGTTCCTGCGACATGGCCAAAAACGACAGACTCGAGCCGGCTGAAACCATGGCTGAAGAAAAAGCGGCTGGCGCACCTGCCGTGGATACCCGCCCATTGCATGCGGTTCACACGCCGAACTTCCCGGGGCTGCTGCGTCAGCTGAATTCGTCGCTGCTGGTCACGACTTACCAGGCAGGCAAACTGGTGATGCTGCGCGACGAAGGGGATCACCTGAACGCCCATTTTCGCGTGTTCCAGGCCCCGATGGGGATGGCGCTTCGAGGTGATCGTTTGGCGATCGGTACGACCATTCAGATCTGGGACTATGTGAATGTTCCCGACGTGGCTGCGAGACTGGACCCGCCAGGCCGGCACGACGCCTGTTACCTGCCTCGATCAAGCCATGTCACCGGTAATATCCAGATTCATGAAATGGCTTTTGCCGACGACGGTGAGCTCTGGGTCGTGAATACGCGATTTTCGTGCCTCTGCACGATCGACGGGACGGCCAGTTTTACTCCAAGGTGGCGTCCTTCCTTTATCACCGAACTCGAACCGACCGACCGGTGTCACTTGAACGGAATGGCGATGGTTGATGGTCGTCCTCGTTACGTTACGGCGCTGGGTGAGACGAACACTCCGGGTGGCTGGCGTGAAAACAAAGCGAAGGGGGGGCTGCTCATCGACATCGATTCGAACGAGGTGATCACTCGCGGGCTGTCGATGCCACATTCGCCTCGCTGGCATGGTGGTCGGCTGTGGGTTTGCGAATCAGGAGCGGGGACGCTTGGTTTGGTTGATCTGAAGACGGGCAAGTACGAGCCGATCGTGGAGTTGCCCGGGTTTACGCGAGGGATCGATTTCGTCGGAAACTTTGCGTTCGTCGGGCTGTCGCAAGTTCGTGAAAGCGCTGTTTTCAGTGGAATCCCGATCACTCAGCGGTTGACGGAAGACGAGCGACGATGTGGCGTCAGCGTGATCAATCTGTTGACCGGTCAGCTTGTGGCATTGATGCGGTTCGAAACCTCGGTCCAAGAGATTTTTGCAGTGACGGTGCTGCATGGCCGAAAGTATCCGGACCTGATCAATGAGGATGACACGTTGTTGCAGAACTCGTTCGTGGTTCCTGATGCGGCGCTGGCTGACGTGGCGGCATCAGTACGTGGTGGGCGAAAAGTCTAATTGCGGGTATGAGACCCGGTGTCGTTTCGAAAAATTCTTGATGAGATCTGTGCCACTGCATGACCGTACTCGGTCACGCAGTGCTCTTCGACGACAAGTTTGCAATCCGAAGCCACTGCGTCGGAGAAGACTCCGATGCAGTGGCACATCAGGTCGGTGTCGTTTCGAAAAGTCCTTGACAACACTGCCCGTTCAGGCTTCGTTTTTTGCGGACCCCCCCAGCGAGAACAAACAATCTTTCGATTGCCCATTGACTTCCTGGCAGTGCATTACTATCGTAATACACATATGCAACCAACATCGCTTGAATTCGCCGTGCAGCCGACTTCCGGGGTACCCATCTACCGGCAGCTGATGGACCAGATCCGGGCGCTGGCGGCGAGCGGACGGCTGAAGCCGGGTGACCGACTGCCGAGCGTCCGCCAGATGGCGTCCGATTTGCAGGTCAACATGATGACCGTGTCGAAGGCTTATGCAAAACTTGAGTCTGACGGTGTACTGGAACGGGAACGTGGTTTAGGGATGCGTGTTCCGGTGGGTGCATCACATGAGGGGGCGGCCACAACAATGGTGCCCGTCGCCGAGAGGCAGCAAGAGTTGCGGCCTTTCGCCGAAGAGCTCGCTACGCGGGCATGGCAGCTCAAATTGACCGATGACCAGGCGCTGGCCGTTGTCCGATCTGTCCTCAAGGGACGCAAGTCTTAGAAACTGAAATAGGAGAATATCGTGGACATCCTGTGGATTGTTTTTGTTCCGTTCTTTTTCTTCTTTATGGTGATCTTTGGCGTCTTTCGGCGACCGTGCAATTGCCCCGAATGTGGTGAGCGATTATCGCCTTTGCAAAATCCTTTCAAAAAAAGCAAGCGGCAGTGGTTGTTTGGAGGATACACATGCAGAAAATGCGGATGCGATGTGGATCTTGAGGGAAACGTCGTTTCCAAAATGAATCGCTCGTCATTGCCATATGTCGCCGGGATGATGTCCCTTCTCCTTTTTTTAGCCGGTATCGGGTGTTTGCTGAGCATGCGGCTGATGCAACACTCCGACGTCTCGTCATTGGCGGCAACACAAATAAAAGCTACGACACAAGTTCGTCCGTTCGATGATAAGTCCGAACCCGACGCTTCGCCGATCATGGATATTGTTCCCAAAAAGTGACGACGGTATTGCGACCGATCAGGACGAACCAGGAGCACTGCT
>CAILLA010000267.1 GCA_903834925.1 uncultured Schlesneria sp. | reverse complement strand
GCGCTGCGAACAGCTGTTCCAACTGGCTGTCGGTAACTCCGTAGGCCAAATTCCCGACGTACAGTTTCTTGCCCATGAAGGGGCCTCCTGAAAAAACCTCTGGCACTGCATCAACGGATGCAGCCAACCCATCACTAGAAAGTGACGGGTAAAGTTGCGGCAACTGCGCCACAACCAATCGATCATCATATGCTGGTCTTGAAACAACCACAATTCGAATGAGGAACTATTAACTGAATTCATCAATTTTTGTGACAAAAAAATGACCCTACCTTCACAGTAAATGTCTTGTTTTCAGACGAAGTGGTCGGTGGAATCGAAGTCACACGGGTATTCGGGTAGATTGATCAGTCGTCTAGACCCGTATGTTCCTTACGTGATTGTTGATATCGCAGGTGCAGTGCCTGCGTGACGAACATTCCAAGACCGCTGGCTTTGAGCCTGTTGATCACCTATGCAATTCTTTGTTGAGCCGATCTGGTCGTGGCCGCTGGTGTTATTCACCAGTCTGGGACTCGTCGTGCTCGTCGTCGTCACCTATCGAGCTCAACTACGGCGATTGACGAAAGGTCAAGGTCGATTGCTGCTGACGCTTCGGTTGCTCGCAGTGCTCTTGCTGACGTTTGCTATGTTTCGGCCCGCGATCCAGAAGTCGGATACCGATGAAAATCCCGTCCAGTTGCTCATTTTGGCAGATACAAGTCGCAGCATGAATACAGCCGACATGCCCGGCGGAATCTCTCGATTTACTGCAGTTAAAGCTGATCTGACGAAATATGGGCCGAAATGGAAAGAATTAGGCAAGAAGGTCGAAGTCCGTCAATTTGATTTTGATCGCGAATTAGCGCCGCACAATCCGGATCTCGCGGAAGGAACCGGCGATCAGACGGCGTTCGGAAAGGTGCTGGAGGATGTCCTGCGGGAAACACGCGATCATCGGTCGCTTGGAGTCTTGTTACTGACGGATGGGGCACATCGTGCCGTTCCGCCGTTCGATGCCGATCCATTCACTGCCGCGCGGAAGCTGGGTGACAGCCAGATACCGATCTACGCCGTGGTCTACGGAGCCTCGTCACTGTCGACGGCGTCACTCGACTTAGCCGTCGAAGATCTGCGAGTTGATCCAATCGTTTTCGAGAAAAAGCTTGTTCCGATCGGATGCAAACTTCGAGCTCTCGGAGCCAAGGGGAAAAAGGTCCGTGTGCGAGTTTTGATCGAAGATCGGTCGGGCAAGGGGATCAGCGAGTCTGGCGTATTCAAACCCGCTCCGTCGACTCAGCAGGCACAGACTGTACGTGAATATGAGATCAAAAACGATTCCGAAACGATCCCCGTTGATCTTTCCTTTGTGCCTGCCGCATCGGGCGAGCTGAAGATTGCCATTCAAGTCGAGCCGATCGATAACGAATTACTTACTCGCAATAACCGTCGTGAGACCATTGTTTCTGTGAAGAAGGGTGGATTGAACGTTGCGTATTTCGATCAGGCAAGGCCCGAGCAAAATCGAATTCGGATGGTGAACGGGGCAGACAAGATTCAGCTCGACTTCCAGGAAGTTCGCACAGGTCGTTTTGCTGGTCAAACCAAGCTCGACCGGACATGGTTTCTACCCGGCCGATACGACGTCTATATCATCGGAGACGTGCGCGCCGACTGGTTTGGAGCAGAAATTCTCAAGATGCTCACCGACCGGCTCGAAGACGGAACTGGTTTATTGATGATTGGTGGAATGCAGAATTTTGCACCCGGCGGATACGCTACAACTCCGTTGGCCGATTGGTTGCCAGTCAAACTCGATGCTGCGGACTTTCGCCCGAACGGCAAGTTCAATGAAAACGCTCAGCTACTCGGTGATTTGAAGCTGATTCCGACGGATCAAGGGTTAAAAGAGTATGTGATGCAACTCGGTAGCAGTGACAAAAACCGGTCACTGTGGCTTGAGCTTCCGTCGTTGGAGGGAGCAAGTCGACTGCGACCCTCGCTCGATCGCGTTCGGATCTGGGCCGAGACACCGGATAAGCAACCGCTGCTGCTCGTCAATGAAGTCGGAAAGGCTCGCGTGGCGGCATTCGGTGTCGACACAACGTGGCTGTGGTGTATGGATGGTAAGACGGAACTGCATCAGCGATTCTGGCGGCAAATGATTCTGTGGCTGGCGAAGAAAGAAGCGGACACCGATCAACCGGTGTGGGTCCGGGTCGAACCGCGTAACGTCACGCCTGGTGCCAGCGCCTCACTCTTGTTCGGCGCTCGTGCGGCCGACGGCAAGCCGCTCAGTAATACCGAATTCCAGGTCGACGTGACAAAGCCCGATGGCCAGGTTGAGAGACCGACCCCTCGCCAGTTGAACAATGAATTCTCGACCGATTTTGCGAAGACCGCCGACGCCGGTGACTATTGGGTCCGTGTCACGGCCCGGCACAATGGGGAATTAATGCGTGAGACCGCGTATACCCGGTTTATTGTCGACGCACGTGACCTGGAACTCGACTATCCCAGTGCCGACCATGACTTTTTGAAAGAACTTGCCTCGATCACAGGCGGCACGTCACTGAAGCCCGAAGATCTGGGAAGTCTGCTGGAACGGCTTAAGCAAACCAAGTTCAACGCTCTCACGCGGATTCAAGTCATTAATCTGTGGGATAACTGGTGGCTGCTCGTCGCGTTCGTGAGTGTCATGAGCCTCGAATGGTTCTTGAGGAAGAAACGAGGGCTTGTATGAACCGTAGCATGGGCTTTAGCCCGTGAGCCTCTGCAGATTATAGAGGCTGGAAGCCTTCACGACAAAAAACGGACACACTTTCCCGGTAGGGCGATCTCGTTAAAGACATTCGGTATGACCAAATCCCCGCCCGCAACACGTCATGAAAAACCCTCCGCTGCGGGTTGGGTGGCTCACATCATCATCGGACTTGGTTTCATCATCCTGTTGATTGTGTGCGGGTACTACTGGTTAGTCCCCATCGAAGTGATCGAACAGTGGGCGTTTGACCGTGCAGCCGAAAACTCATTCGATAAATTCGAATCCGTTGGCAAAGCCGATTTCTACGTCTGGCTTTGGCGTATTGTCGCACCGATCATGGCAATTGTGGTTTTGCGGATCTGGTGGGATTTGGCTCGCTGTCAAGCGTTTTCTTTTGCAGCCTGTTCCGGGTTTGCAGAGATCACCAGGGTCACGCCGCCGCACGGTTCAAATCGGGAGGCATCGATTGCTGATCAAATCAGAACATTCGGTTGCCGTGGATTGTTAATCGGCTGGGCGGTCGTGTTTGTCTCGCATAGCATTCACGGTATCGGCTTGCGGGCACACGACTGGCCCTATTTTCGATTCAAGTCAGGTGAAGAGATCCTGCCGAATATCAGCGAATCAAATCGGGCGGTGATCCGTTATCTTCAGAAAGCCACGCCGCCAGATGCTCGAATCCTGATTGCCAGTGACCAGAAGTTATTCTTTCTGTCGTATTATCTCAGACCTCGAATGCTGCTGCACCGAATGCATCCTGGCAGCGAACATGTCATTCCGCTCAAGGACCAGCTGCGAAGGCTGGATGCCTATCAACTTGATGAACTGACCGCCGAAGATCTTGCTCAGATGCCGCATGATTACACGCTCGAATACTTCGAACACCCGGAATTGGTCGATCGATCGCATGTCCAAGATGACACGGCCTGGGTGACATTTCTCCGCCAACACGATCGGAATCCATCGCTGGTTCCTTCCTATCTGGTCCGACTGCGGAAGTCCGGGGAGAATCGATGATCATGGGGCTGATCATTCTGGTGGTTGGATTGATTGGACAATGGCTGCTCGGTCTGTTCGTTGCGGCAATTGTTCTTGACGACAGGTTTTCCGGGTCTCGTCAACACAAGTTGGAAACGGGTTCACTTAAACAATCCCGCCAGTCGAACATGACTATCGGAATCTCAAGTTCTATGGCCGAACTGGCTGGGCTTGGCTGTGTGTTTGGAGTCGGTATTACTACGTGGTGTCTGTTTCTCTGGTCGTGCTTCGGCGGGATGCTGGGAATCCTTCCGAGTGGGTTATTGGCTGCGATTGGTCTTGTCACCGGGGGGCCGCTGTTCATTTCTCGGTTACGTCAGCATTGGAGGCAGCATTCGCCGCGATCATTGATCGCGTCAACCGAGCGACAAGAACGGTCTGCATGCCTTTGTTGCCAGGTCGCGATTTCAATGATTTTTATTGCGGCGCTGTTTCAAACATTGCAGACGCCGCAGAAATTGTGGGATGAACGAGCGATTTTCGCGCTCAAGGGAGTCGTCCTCTTTGAAGGTCGTTCGATCCACAGTCCCTCGTTATTGCACGCCGATTTCGTCCAATATCATCCGCGCTATCCGTTGTTGTTGCCGCTCGCCGAACAAAACATTTATGCGCTACTCGGAAGGGTCGATGATCGACTGTCCAAGATTGTGTTTACGATGCTCTACTGCGGGTTGGTTCTGACGACAGCCGGAGTGCTCCAGCGTCATCTTTCTCGTGGGCAGGCTTGGATGGGGGGGCTTCTTCTGGCGACCGTGCCAGTCCTGATGCCATACGAATATGGCTTCCTTTGCGGCCAAGCGGATGCACCGGTTGCATGCTTTCATGGCCTGAGTGTGTTGTATCTCTGGGAGGGACTCACGCGGGAGCGAAACGGGCAATCAAGTCGTCGCTCAATGCTGATGGCCGGAATTTGTGGTGGATTGGCCGCCTTCACGAAGGATGAAGGGACCGCGTTCCTGATGATCGACGCGTCAATTTTAGGTCTGTTCTGGCTGGCCTCGATCCGAAATCCTGGCCAGTTTCACCGTTCGTCATTTGGAGTCGGAATCTTCGTCGCTGCCGCCAGCACAATCCTGTTGCCATGGTTCATTCACCGACGAAGCCTGCCGATTACGACCGAAATGAACTATTTCGGTCGAATGAGTGTCGAGTTGTTTGTTAGTCGTCTCGACACACTCCGCTGGTCTGTTCCTCACGTAGTCGGTCGAATGTTTCGCGAATGGAGAGAGTGGGGATTGCAATGGTGGCTGATGCTTGGCGCGATGATCAGTTGCCCCCGTCGATCGTTCCAAAAACCGCAACTTCTGTGCGTGCTGGATGTCGTTGGATCGCTCGCAGCCCTCATTGTTGCAGGGATGCTGGCACCGGCTCAACTCGACGAACACATCGGGGGTTCAAGCCATCGGTTTTTAATGCAGATCGCACCGGTCGCAGTCCTTTTCACCGTGACAGTCTTCTTTGGCCAGGACGAGAATCTTACACACTCTCGGGAAATTGAATGATGTATGTCCCGTCCCACTACCATCAGCCGGACTTGAAAACGCTGCATGATTTCATTCAGCGAAACAGTTTCG
Source organism: uncultured Schlesneria sp. (assembly GCA_903834925.1). Classification (GTDB taxonomy): domain Bacteria; phylum Planctomycetota; class Planctomycetia; order Planctomycetales; family Planctomycetaceae; genus Schlesneria. The sequence goes on along the minus strand of CAILLA010000267.1, from coordinate 6,568 downwards.
GATTGCTTGTCTCCCAGTTGGATGGGTTGCCGTTCGCGACTCACTTGCCATTCCTACTTGAACGCGAATCTGGCGAGCATGGCACGCTGGTAGGGCATACGGCACGGGCCAACCCACAGTGTGCTGCGGCAAAAGATCAAACGGTTCTCGCCGTTTTTTCAGGGCCTCATTCCTATATTTCACCAAGCTGGTATGAAGCCGAAAACGTTGTGCCGACGTGGAACTACATTGCCGTACACGCCATCGGAAAGCTTGAGCTCGTTGAGGATCAATCAGACCTTTCGAAAATCGTGCGGACGATCACCGATTTCTATGAAAAGACAATGCCGAAACCCTGGTCCTTCGATGAAACGACAACGTTTGCCGAAAGGCTGATAACTCAGATTGTCGGTTTTCGTATTGTCATCGAAAAGCTGGAAGGGAAGTGGAAATTGAGCCAGAACCATCCGGTCGAACGTCAGGAAAAGGTTGTCGAGGCACTCAGCAGTCGCGGTGATGAAAATTCTCAGGCGATTTCAAAGATGATGAGCGATCGGCTAATCCGATCCGACGCAGAGAAATGTTGTAAATAGGATCGGAAGGAAACTCGATGGAATTCGAATTCTCACTGACCGGACATAAACTCACGGGACGAAGCGGCATCCTGGAGTTGATGGATGATCTCGGTCGGGCAATGACCGAAAAGCCCGACATGCTGATGCTGGGTGGAGGCAACCCTGCTGCTGTTCCCGCAATTCAATCCCTGTGGCGCGGCAGGATGCAGGAACTGGTACACGAAGGACACTCCTTCGACCGGATGTTGGGAAACTATGACCCGCCTCAAGGAAACCCGCGATTTATCCGTTCGTTGGCGGATCTGCTGCGACGGACTTTCGGCTGGGACGTGCATCCCGAAAATCTTGCCGTCACGAACGGAGGACAAAGTGCCTTCTTCTTTCTGTTTAATTTGCTCGCCGGACGATTTGAGGGTCAGCGCACCCGAAAGATCCTGCTTCCGTTGACCCCGGAATATATTGGCTACGCCGACCAGGGGATCGACGAAGCGATGTTTGTCGCTTGCCGACCAGAAATTACATGGCCGAATGGGCCAGAACGTCGGATTTTTAAATACCGTATTGATTTCGCTGCCGTCGAGGCCGCTCTGTCGCATCACGATATTGCTGCGATTGCAGTCTCTCGCCCGACAAATCCAACCGGGAACGTGCTGACCGACGAAGAGATCCAACGACTTGCGGAGCTTGCTGCGGGTCGGGGAATCCCATTGATCATTGATAATGCCTATGGAGCCCCGTTTCCTGGAGTGATCTTCACCCAGGCGAAACCGTTCTGGGCACCGAATGTCATCATGACTCTCAGTCTTTCCAAGCTGGGTTTGCCGGGTACACGAACTGCCATCGTGATTGGGCCTGAGCAGATTGCTTCGGCCATTGCAGCAATGACTGCGATTGCCGGGCTGGCGAACGGAACGATCGGACAACAGCTTGTCCTTCCATTGGTCGAGTCTGGCGAAATCCTTGAGCTTGGTCCTCGACATCTGGTTCCGTTCTACGCGGAAAAGAGTCGTATGGCTCAAGGTTGGATCCACGAATTCTTTACCGCGGCAGGATTGGATTGGGCGCTGCATGCCAGTGAAGGGGCATTTTTTCATTGGCTGTGGCTGCGAAATCTTGGGATCACAACCAAAGAACTATACGCCAGACTGAAGGCTCGCAATGTCTTGATCGTCCCCGGTGAATATTTCTTTTTCGGATTGGACGACGAATGGTCACATCGGCAGGAATGCCTTCGCCTGAACTTCTCGCAACCGGCCGAGGTCGTCCGCGAAGGACTAAGAGTGATCGCCGACGAAGCCGCAAAAGCCCAGTCGCGCCAATAAGCTTATTTCCACCGGGCAATTCCGTGAAGGAAATGTCAAACGAGGGTAGGGTAGGGGACGCGGATCTCCGCTAATTCTCACTCATTGTTTTCCGATCGCCGATTTATCCGTGAGCCAGGACTTCATGCAGAATTCGTCCGTTGCCGCCGACCGCGTACGGTCGACCGGTCCGATCCTGGATCAGCGTATGCGGATCAATTCCCAGCAGATGGTATGTCGTCGCAAGGATGTCTTGCGGAGAAACGGGCGTTTCTTCGACCTCACCCGCGATTCGATCGGTCCGTCCCACGACCTTGCCTCGACAGATTCCCGCTCCGGCCAGGACTGACGAGTATGCTCGCGACCAATGATTGCGGCCACCCTGATCAGTACCGGAAGGGTGGTCACCGTGCTGATCGAGTTTTGGCGTGCGACCATGTTCTGTGATGCAGAGGACCAGCGTTTCATCAAGCATGCCTCGTTGTTCGAGGTCGAGAATCAATGCCGAATAGGCTCGGTCCAAGCCCGGTAGCAGTTGCTCAGTCAAACGGGGATAGTGCCAATAGTGTGTATCCCAGGCCGAGTTCACCGAACCGTACTCGTCCCAGAACACGGTGACAAACCGACTTCCTGCTTCGACCAACCGGCGGGCGACGAGCGAAGACTGCCCAAACAGTGTCATACCATATTGTTCGCGAAGCGAGATCGATTCACGCTGCAGGTCGAGTGCCTCACGCAGGCGCGGATTCGTCAAATAGGCAAAGGCGCGATTTTGGGTTCGGCTGAACTCACGAATCCGCGATTGCGCATCAAGGTCGCGTCGTGCGAAATCGAACTGTTCGAGCAACGACCGTCGAAGTGACAATCGATCGAGCGTTAGCTCTGCCGGAGTCGTCTCCCCCTTCGCCCATTGAAACTGGCAATCGGGTTTGACGCCGCCGTAGGGATCGATGGCCGTCGTGATGGTCGAGGCAAAGTGATATTTCTGGCTGTGCAGCGCATCACCCTCGAAATCCGTCCAGACCGGATCGTAGGCTTGCCCGAGGAACGCAGCATACGGACCGGCGTTGTGAATCGGGTGCTTTCGCCGGGAACTATGCAGGAACGGCATTCCGACGTTACGGGGGACATCCGCCGCAGCACGGCCTTGCTGCTCGTCGAGGTAATCAACGATCGATCCGATGAACGGCGAATGCCGGGCGTCACGTGGATTATCCTGCATGGGCGTATCAAGAAACGGAGTCGCAGTCACGGAAAACGCGGTGCCATGAATCGGAAACGGGTGAGTCATCGAACGGACCACGGTCGTTCGGTCCATCACACGAGCCAGATTCGGCAACCCTTCGCAGACGCGGCAACCTGGAAGGCTCGATTCGATCGACCCGAGCTTCCCACGAACTTCGATTGGTGCTTCGGGCTTGGGATCGAACGTCTCTAACTGACTGGCTCCTCCATACAGGAACAGCATGATGACCGATTTGGCTTTGCCGAATCCCGGGATGCTCGCCGCCTCAACAGAAGGAGACGCTCTCAACGCGTTCCATTCGGCAGCACCAGCACCCAAAGCTCCCAGGCCGCACGCCCGCAGGACGTCACGTCGGGAGACGCCGTCGCAAAGTCGTCGGTGTGAGCCAGATATTCTCAGCATTTAGGTTAAGATCTCATCAATCGGATTGCCGCCGTGTGCGATGGCTACGGGACGTCCAAGGCGGTCGGGAACGGTCATGTGTGGATCAATTCCCAGCAGATGATAAATCGTCGCGACAAGATCGCCGGGCGAGACCGGATGGCTGATCGGATAGGCCGCCTGATTGTCCGTCTCGCCGAAAACGAATCCCGATTTGACACCGCCGCCTGCCAAAAGACAGAAACCGCATTGCGGCCAATGATCGCGGCCCGCCTTGGCGTTGATTTTTGGCGACCGACCCATTTCGCCCATCACGATCACGAGCGTCGAATCGAGCAACCCGCGCGAATCGAGATCATCAATCAACGCAGGGAAACACTGATCGAGTATTGGCAGATTGTGTTCCTTCAGCATGCCGAAATTATTCTCATGCATGTCGTACGAATGACCGTATCGACCGAAGATTTCTGCATGCACACTGATGAACGGAACCCCCGATTCAACCATCCGTCGAGCCACCAGTAAGCTCGATCCACTCAAATTCCGGCCGTACCGATCTCGCAACGAATCTGTTTCCTGAGTCAGATCAAATGCGTCGCGCGTCTTACTCGACGTGAGCATATCGAACGCGTGCTGCTGAAAGTGACTCAGACGATCAACGACGCCTGAACTGCGTGTTGTGGCGAATTGAGTGTCCAGTTGATCAAGCATCGATCGGCGTCGACTGAGTCTATTGACGGTGATGTCCGGCAGTTCCTCCAGCGAGGGGAGCCTTGGATCGCCGATCGGGAACACCGGGTCGTAGTAGGCGACGTTGGGTTCGCGATTGAATTTGGGTTCGCAGACGGCGAACAGGGGATCGTATTGGCTGCCGAGGAACCCTCCGTACGGTCCCGGTCGGCGAATACCCGGATACATCGAGCTTTCGCCCCAACCGGGATAGCACGGCAAACAGACCGCTCCAGGCATTCCGCCTGGCCCCATTCCAAGATACTGACAGATCGCACCAATATCGGGGGGATCTGTCGGCTCGGCCTTGATCTGGGCAAAGCTTCCGCCGGCAAAACCCGTCATGATCGGCAGAGGATTGTGCGCATTGTAGCCATGCGTGACCGTGCGAATCAGACAGGTCTTGTGCATCAGTCTGGCGGTGTTCGGCAGATGTTCGCAGACCTGCAAACCGGGGACCGATGAATCAATCGGCTGAAACTCGCCGCGCACTTCAACCGGCGCATTCGGTTTCAGATCGAACATGTCCATCTGACTCGGACCACCGAGCAGATTGAACAGGATCACCGACTTCGCACGAGCAGTACGCCCGGATGTCGTCGTCTCCTTTGCCTGCAACAATCGCGGAACGCTGGCGCCAGCAAACAGCGATAACCCGCCAACTCGCATGAGTTCACGGCGAGTAATCCCGTCGCACAATTCCGCAGATCCACCAAGCACGGTCAACATTCGACGCTCCTCGCCCGAGTTCGACGACTCATCAACAACAGTTTATCATAGAACTGGTGTGTTGAAACCACGGGGAGACTGCTTTTTCGAGAAAAAAGCAGTCTCCCCGTGGTCGCGGTTCTCCCGCAAGATTAGAACTTTATTTTCTTTGAAATCGTGCGCGAATGCGAGGGGAAATCATGGGCCAAACGCGGTCTATCTGAGTCTAGACCGTTCTGAATTCATCGATATTTTCACACTCGTCAACGTAACAACGCGAACTACGTCGAACCGGTTCGAGAGCTATCACAAGAATCATTTCGTATTTTGGGGACACGGATGACGACGGCAATTCCAACACTTGAACAGTTGAAGTCTCGGCTAACGAAGCTGCAAAAAATGGCGATGCCATTTTCAGAAACGGTATTTCGCTCATGCACACCCAAATACGCCAGTCAATCCGATCTGTTAACGGGGGAAGGAAGTCGACAAAATGGAGGGCGTTGGAATCCCAAAGGAATCGCCGCCATTTACGCTTCCCTGACACCTGAAACTGCGATGGCCGAAACGCTGGCACACTATCGCTACTATGCGATGCCGATTGAGGATGCCATGCATCGAACATTTGTTGCGATCGAAACACACCTCAATGAAGTCATTGATCGTCGGCAGGGTATTGTCCGCCAGCGGATTGGCATTTCGCTGAATCGGATTCTCACGGTAGACTGGCGAAAAGAGGTTAGTGCCGGAAACGAACCGGTAACTCAGCGGCTGGGGCGAGCCGCATATGAAATCAACGTCGAAGCTTTGATTGTGCCATCTGCTGCAGATCCCGATGGTTACAATGTGTTGATTTTTCCCGATAATCTAAAGTCAAATAGCACAATTCGGCTGTTGCATGACGACCAGTTGACGAAACAGACTGCGCAGGTTAAACGATGGATAATGAATCCGATGTGCAAAAGCTTGTCAGGTTTCAGAAGGCTCTGGACCAGTTGGTCGCTCGGGTCTCCGAGGATCGGTACGTACTTGCGGTTGTCACCGTCGGAAGTTTGTCGGATGCGACAATCTGGAGGCGGGAGTCGCTAAGGCTCTGGATCATTGAGGCGGACGGTGTCACTCGCCGACTTCGTAGCGATGGAAATGAAGAACGCATCTTTCGCATTCTGGTGGAAGAGGGGATCAATATTCACGCCGAAGTGATCCCGCGCAGTCGCTTTAAACAGATGGTCGAAGGCTCGTCGCGGACGGCGTTCTCGTGCAATTTTTTTGCGGAGAGAAAAGTCATTTACTCGGCCGATCCGTCCATCGAAAAGTGGTTCCAACAAGCCATCACCGTTGCAACCAAAGATCAAGAACGAGAACTGCTGGCGTTTTCGACGTGGACGATCCACGCGCATCGCCAGGCTCGCAAACGACTCCAAATTAAGGACGATGTCGAACTTGCCAGTCAAGAAGTTCTGGCGGCGGCGCACAGCGTTGCCTACACCGAGATCATTCGGATCGGCCAGGTATGGGAACTTATCATGGAACACCGCAGGATCACGGGCGAAAGCGGCTTTTTTCACCAGCGGCGAATGGAACAGAACCGGCAGGTATTCCGCGAATCGATCGAGGCCGGGCTGCAGCACCATTTTTTCACAAGCAAG